>NZ_CP121121.1:1457363-2186045 GCF_029581415.1 Thiomicrospira sp. R3
GCGCTAGTGTTCGCTGAATATCGTTGGTTGTTTCAGCTATTGTTTGCTGTAATGAGTGTTGTTGGTTTTGTTTTTATTTTGAAAGTCGGCTCAGCTTTTATTAGAAACTGGGCTGTTGAACACAAAAAACACCAAAATCGAGTTGAGCAAATCGTGTGGTTGCTAAAAATTATGTTAGCGTCCATCCTGGTATTGGTTATTTCAATGATATGGGGAGTTGATTACCGCGGCCTTTGGGTTGTTACGACTTCAGTGCTGGCCGTTCTGGGTGTTGCATTGTTTGCGCAGTGGTCAATATTAAGCAACCTGACATCAGGTGTTATTGTATTTTTTAATTTTCCTGCCAAGGTTGGCGATAAAATTGAAATTATTGATGGAGTGAATTCGGTTAAAGGAGAGATATCTGAAATCGGACTATTTCAGATGCATCTTATAGATCAGGACAATAATATTCTGGTTTTTCCTAATAACTTGCTTTTACAAAAGCCAGTAAAGAAAATAAAATCATTTAAAACGGCAAAGCAGATTATTGAAAAAAAAAGCTGGCGAATTCGCTCAAATCGCGATTCGCTTTAAGTGTTAAGCATAACAAACTGGTTTATAACACGAAGTGTAAATGGGTTGACGTCAAATAAGGCAAGTCCAACAAGGTAGTCATGCTGAACTGGGGTTGAATGCACTACTTTTGCCTGTAGGGTTAGTTCAGTCAATTCGTTGTAAAAATATAAACTTAGTCTGATTGCTGTTATGGTTTTTGGTGGTAAATTTTGTGAGCTTATTACGCCGACACCCGTTGTGGATATATTTACCACACGTATGGGTGTTAGGGTTGTGTGAACAATGAGTGTGGCAGGTTTGTCTAGATTGGCTCGTTTGGGTCTGGGTTTTTCTACACCCGAGCTAGAGGTGTTTGAAGGTGGTCTCATGTTTTAACTCATTAAATTTTAGGATTAGAAATGGTACATACGCTTAAATTGGAAAACATAAAATGTGGTGGCTGTGTTAAAACTATTATATCAAAACTATCGCAGTTTGATGATGTCACGAATGCGGTGGTTGATTATGAACAAGGTACTTTAACGTTTGATTCAACACAAACTCGTTTAGCTGAGATTAAGTCGTTACTTTTATCTTTAGGTTATCCTGAAGAAGGGTCTGTGGAAGGTTTGAATGCTGTGGGTGCGAAAGCAAAGTCGTTTGTTAGTTGTGCTATTGGAAAAATGTCAAAAGATTAATAATGTACCTAACAAAGGCTAACCGTGTCTAAGAATCTAATAAACTATGATGGAATAGAGCAGCAATCTGTCGCTCAATTTACTGAAAAGGCGTATCTTGATTATGCAATGTACGTTATTTTGGATCGTGCACTGCCGCATTTAGGTGATGGGTTAAAGCCAGTCCAGCGTCGCATTATCTATGCTATGTCTGAATTGGGATTAAAGGCGAGCTCAAAATACAAAAAATCGGCAAGAACGGTGGGTGACGTATTAGGTAAATTTCACCCACATGGTGACAGCGCCTGTTATGAAGCCATGGTTTTGATGGCACAGAATTTTTCGTTCCGTTATCCGCTGGTTGATGGGCAAGGAAACTGGGGGTCAATTGATGACCCTAAATCATTCGCAGCGATGCGTTATACGGAATCAAGGTTGTCTAAGTTCGCTCAAGCCTTGCTTGAAGAGGTTGATCAGGGTACGGTTGACTGGGTTCCAAACTTTGATGGAACGCTTGTTGAGCCTCAAGTTTTGCCCGCTAGGCTACCGCATATTTTATTGAATGGTACATCGGGAATTGCGGTGGGGATGGCCACGGATATTCCTCCTCATAATTTAGTTGAGATAGTTAATGCGTGCGTGGCATTATTAGAAAGACCTAAAATCTCAGATGATGAATTGTTCGATTTGATTCCAGGGCCTGATTATCCAAATCATGCCCTTGTTATTACCCCCCATGAAGAAATTAAGAAAATTTATAAGACAGGCCATGGCTCTATCCGGCAACGTGCAGCCTATGAAGTTGAAGATGGCGTAAATGTGGTTATTACCGCTTTGCCTTTTCAGGTTTCAGCTACTAAAGTTTTAGAACAAATTGCCATGCAAATGCGGGCAAAGAAATTACCCATGGTTGTAGACCTGCGTGACGAGTCAGATCATCAACATTCAACTCGGCTGGTGATTGAAATGCGCTCAAAGCGAGTGGACATTGAAATCACAATGCTACATCTGTTTGCAACGACTGATTTGGAGCGAAGTTATCGGGTTAATTTGAATGTAATTGGTTTAAACGGCCGCCCGCAAGTTAAGTCGTTATCGGGTATGTTGCACGAGTGGCTGATTTATCGAGTTGAAACTGTACGGCGGCGTTTGCAATATCGTTTAGATAAGGTTTTGGATCGTTTGCATATACTTGATGGTCTATTAGTTGCTTTCCTTAGTATTGATGAAGTTATCGCGATTATTCGTGAAGAAGAAAAGCCTAAACCGGTGTTAATGTCGCGCTTTAATCTTACTGAAATTCAAGCTGAAGCCATCCTTGAGTTAAAGTTGCGCCATTTGGCAAAACTGGAAGAAGTAAAGATTCGTGCTGAACAAAGTGAATTGGATAGCGAGCGAAATAGGCTTGAGTTAATTTTATCGAGTGAAATTAGGCTTAAGACCCAGGTTAAAAAAGAACTGATTGCTGATGCCAAAACCTATGGGGATGGTAGACGTTCTCCGCTGGTCAAGGTGTTATCTGCTCAGGCGATGAGTGAGCAGGACTTGTTGCCTTCAGAACCGATTACGGTGGTATTGTCAGAAAATGGGTGGGTAAGAGCAGCAAGAGGTCATGATGTTGATGGTCAACAGCTTGTTTACAAGTCAGGCGATGGGTTTGCTGCACAAGTGAAAGGGCAGTCGCGCCAAATGACTGTGTTTTTTGACACTACAGGTAGAGCCTATAGTTTAGTCGGTCATAGCCTACCCTCTGCTAGAAGCCATGGTGAACCCTTGTCCGGGCGACTTACCTTGCCAGCAGGGGCGGTTATTAAACAATTGCTAATGGGTGAGTCAGGTGAGAAAATCCTGCTGGCTTCAAGTTCGGGTTATGGATTTGTAACCGAGTACGATAGTTTAATTTCCAAAACCAAGTCAGGAAAGTCGGTTATAACTTTATCGAGTAATGCTCAAGTTTTAGCACCTTGTAAATTAGTTGAAGAGGGTTGGGTTATAGTGGTAACGTCCGAACCTAGGATGTTAGTTTTTCCAGCGAATGAGCTTTCGCAGTTATCAAGAGGGAAGGGTAATAAACTAATCCAGTTAGCCAAAGGCGATCGCGTGAATGCAGTATTTAGTTGTGCGGCGGGTACAAAGCTTGAGTTTGTGGCAGGTGGGTATGTTAAGACATTTAGTGCTCTTTCTTTGGAAGAAGCCTTGTCTGAACGTGCTAAGCGCGGTGTTCCTTTACCGAGAACCTTAAAAGAAGTTGGCACTATACGTTTAGCTGAGTAGTGTCAGCATAAAAAAGAAATGAGTTAAATAAGTTAAATGAGTGTACTAGCCAAACCTTTCGGAATTGTTATTGTTTTTTTGAGCTTCCTCGGTGGTTTTATGCTGATGGGTGGCAATTTGGCTGCTATTTGGCATCCCGCTGAGCTAGTGGTTATTTTGGGGATTGCTTTGGGAGCTTTTATGCTTTCGGCGCCTATGCATGTTTGGTTAGCCACGGTTGCAAGCATTGGGCGAGTATTTGGTGGTGAACCTGTAAATAAACAACTCTATGCAGAGGCGCTGGGTGTGTTGGATGAGCTAGTTAGAACTGGGCGAGCTAGTGGGGTTTTAACCCTTGAGAAGCATATTTTTACGCCTGAGTCGAGCCCAATTTTTAGTAAGTATCCGAGGGTTTTAAAGCATCGCGTTTTAAAAAAATTTATCGTTGATAACTTTAGTTATCTTTTGCTTAATCCACCACAAAGTCAAGATTTTGAGTCTCATTTGATTGAGCAAGTTGATGGGATATATAACTCAAGAATGGAGGTTCCAAAGGCGACGGGTAAGATTGCTGATTGGCTGCCAGGTTTTGGGATAATCGCAGCTATTATGGGTGTTATTATGACCATGACATTACTTGGCGGTGAAATGGATGTTGGGTTAATAGGCCAGTCTGTTGGTGCTGCACTGGTTGGTACCTTAATGGGTATTTTTTTGGCCTTTGCGTTTGTTGCACCTTTTACCCATTTTTTAGAGGTGATGAATCGTCAAGAGCGTGCCTTGCTTGAAATGATTGCTGCTTATCTTGATGCTTACTCCAATGGAGTTTCGCCTAGCTTGGCTATCGAAATAGCGCGTCAGCGCATTCCGCCTGAATATGAATTACCAAGAGTTTAATATGAACTGGGCTAAAGGCTAATGGCTCGCCGAAGGGGTTCAGGCCATGATGAAGGCGGGGCACATGGAGGTTCGTGGAAGATAGCGCTGGCTGATCTCATGACAGTCTTGATGGTGTTTTTTTTGGTCATGTGGCTAATCTCAGTGGTAGATCCGGCCGATAGAGAAGCATTTGTAGATTCATTGCTTGGTGAAAAAACCTCGAGTATAGAACAGAAAAATGCAAGTATGCTGGGTTCTGATTTAAATCCGCTGGATTTAAAACCAGTCGCATCGATCGAAGAGATACAGCAAGCTTTGGCACAGGTAGATCCAAAGAATATTGATATAGAAGATACGCCTACACATACCAAAATTACTTTGCGCTCTGATAGTTTTTTTGAAAGTGGGCGCGCAACCATCAATGAGCGCACTCGTATTCAACTTGAGTTACTTGGAGAAACTTTAGCCGGGCGTGGTCAAGCGATAAGAATCACCGGGTATACCGATAGTGTTCCAATAAATACCCTGCAGTTTCCTTCTAATTGGGAGTTGTCAGCCTCGCGTGCAGCTACCGTTGGGCGTACTTTTATTTACATGGGGGTTGATAAAAACCTGGTGACAATAGAGGGAAGGGCTGATAATGAAGCTATCGCGCCGAATGACAATGCTTATGGTCGCTCTTTAAACCGGCGCGTTATTATCATGGTCGATAAAACAGGGCGCCAGCTTTAGCGTGTTAAGCGGGTTTTTGGCCGATAACTTGGCTTACCCAGCCTATGCCTGTGTGACCTGTACCTTCTACTATATCTCGTTCTAATTGTTTAGCATGAACCCAGTTTAACTGCGGCATGTCTTGTTGTATTTCGCTTAAGTCAACCAGAAGATTGCGGTCTTTTGGGCCGCCGGTATTGTGTTGCAGCTGGTTTTTAGCATAGACCTCTGAAATATAAAAACCACCAGGCTTGAGTGCTTTGATGATTCTTTTCGCGAGGTTGGTTCTGAGTTCTGGAGGGAGGTGACAGAAAATAGCGATAATTCCATCCCATTGTTCAACTCCTAAGTCGAATGTGCTTAGATCCGCCAATTCTGTTGTAATCTTCACGCATTTGATCTCTGCCAAGATATTGGTTTTTTCTAAACCAATATCTGAGGCGTCAACAGCGGTGACTTGATGACCTTGTTGAGCTAAATAGCAGGCATTTCGTCCTTCACCTTCTGCGAGGCTCAAAAGACGGGCGTTTTCTGGAAGTATAAGGCTGGCTACTCTTAAAAAGTCGTTTGGTTCAGTGCCATATAAAAAGTCATCTCGATTATATTTTTCATTCCACATTCATTTATCCTTAGATATTAGTGTAAGCAGGCCAGCTTAAGGGTGCTGGTTAGTCAATATTCATTATTTTGTGTGTTTGTAAACTAAGTTTCCACTCAGGATGCCTTAGGCAGTAAGTAATAGCTTGTTTAAGGTTGTGTTGTTGATGAATGCCATCCATCGGCTGCAGGTAGTAGTGTTTGAATCCTTTTAGTTTGATCTTGTCGGGCATTAGCCCTGGTTGCGGGTAAACTAATTTTAACTCATCGCCCTCGGTCAGAAGCCAAGGAGCGCCAGCCTTGGGGCTTACACAAATCCAGTCTATTTTTTCTGGAGGTTGCTTGGTGCCGTTGGTTTCTATAGCGATATAAAAGCCATGTTGGTGCAGGCTTTCAATAAGAGCCTGGTCAATCTGTAATAAAGGCTCGCCACCGGTAAGTACGACAAACGGGGCTTGGCTAGTAGTCTTTGGCCAAAAAGAAAAAAGGTGTTGACTTAGCGCATCGGCTGAGTTGAAGCGTCCCCCATTTTGACCGTCTGTACCAATGAAGTCGGTATCACAAAATTGACAAATTGCATCTTGGCGATCTTGCTCGCGTCCACTCCATAAATTACACTGACTAAATCGGCAGAAAATGGCAGGGCGCCCAGTGTGGACACCTTCACCTTGTAATGAATAGAATACTTCTTTTATCTGATAGCTCATAGGTTTTAGCTTTGGTGTTTAATTTTATTGGCTGACAATGAAGGATGTATTTTACTAGGTTATGAAGGGCCTGAAATGATATAATTTTAAGATATTTATAAAAAAACCTAGAATAATAGGTAGATAATAAAATGCATAATAATTGAATTGAGTAATAGGATGATTATGGCAGGCAAGACACTTTACGATAAGTTATGGGATGATCATGTGGTGCGTCAAGAAGAAGACGGCACGGCTTTAATTTATATTGATCGTCAGCTTTTACATGAAGTTACCTCTCCCCAAGCTTTTGAAGGCTTGCGGCTGGCAGCAAGAAAGCCTTGGCGTATAGATGCTAATCTTGCGACCCCTGATCATAATGTGCCTACTACCAGTCTTGTTGGTGGTGTTGAAGGTATTGAAGATCCAATATCACGCATTCAAGTACAAACGCTCAATAGCAATACCCGTGAGTTTGGGATTACAGAGTATGGCATGGGTGACCCACGTCAGGGTATTGTTCATGTCGTTGGCCCGGAATCCGGTGCTACTTTGCCGGGTACGACGGTCGTATGTGGTGATTCACATACTTCAACTCATGGCGCACTGGGTGCATTGGCACACGGCATAGGTACATCTGAGGTAGAGCATGTACTTGCAACCCAGTGTTTGATTCAGAAAAAAATGAAAAACATGCTTGTTCGTGTCGATGGATATCTTCAGCCGGGTGTTGGCCCAAAAGATGTTGTACTGGCCATTATTGGCAAAATTGGTACAGCGGGTGGAACAGGTTGTGCCATTGAGTTTGGTGGACAGGTGATGCGTGATATGTCAATAGAAGGCCGGATGACTGTTTGTAACATGGCGATTGAGGCGGGGGCAAGAGCAGGCCTGGTTGCCGTTGATAGCAAAACTATCGAGTACGTCAAGGGCCGAACATTTGCACCTAAGCAAGACTATTGGCAAGCAGCTGTTGACTACTGGTCAACCTTAACGTCTGATGAAGATGCCATTTTTGACAAGGTTGTAGAGCTTGATGGTTCCTGTATCCAGCCTCAAGTCACCTGGGGTACGTCACCTGAAATGGTGGTGGATATTAATGGTCGTGTGCCCGATCCAAGTCATGAAGCCGATCCGGTTAAGTCTTCGGGTATCCAGCGTGCGCTAGATTATATGGGTTTGCAAGCTAATATGCCGATTAAGGACATTAAAATCGATTACGTTTTTATTGGGTCCTGTACTAATTCTCGAATTGAAGATTTGCGTGCAGCCGCTGAGGTTTTAAAGGGGCGGAAGGTTGCGGCTAATGTTGAGCAAGCGCTAGCTGTTCCAGGTTCGGGTTTGGTTAAGCAGCAAGCGGAAGCTGAGGGGTTGGATAAAATATTTATACAGGCTGGTTTTGAATGGAGAAACCCAGGTTGTTCAATGTGTTTGGCGATGAATGCAGATCGGTTGCCTGCGAAAAAACATTGTGCCTCTACCTCTAACCGTAATTTCGAAGGACGCCAAGGTGCAGGAGGTCGCACCCATCTTGTCAGCCCACAGATGGCCGCTGCCGCCGCGGTAGCAGGTCATTTTACCGATGTGCGTGAGTTAATGGGGGTGGCGGTATGAGCTTAACGCAATTTAATAGACTTAATGCAATTGTTGCGCCTTTAGATCGAGCGAATGTTGACACGGATGCGATTATTCCCAAACAGTTTTTAAAGTCGATAAAACGCAGTGGATTTGGGCCAAATTTGTTTGATGAGTGGCGTTATATGGATGTAGGTGAGCCTGGGCAGGATTCTTCAAACCGTCCACTTAACCCGGATTTTGTGTTAAATCAACCACGTTATCAGGGCGCAAAGATTCTGCTGGCGCGCGAGAATTTTGGTTGTGGTTCAAGCCGTGAACATGCTCCTTGGGCATTAAAAGATTATGGTTTTGATGTGGTGATTGCACCAAGCTTCGCGGATATTTTTTTTAATAACTGCTTTAAAAATGGCATTTTGCCGATTGTATTAACCGAAGAAGTGGTGGATCAGCTATTTAAGCAAGTTGAGACGAATGTAGGTTATAAACTGGATGTTGATCTTGAAAGGCAGGTACTCACAACGGCCGATAAGCATGAAATTGCATTTGAGGTAGACTCATTTAGGCGCCACTGCTTGCTTAACGGGTTGGATGATATAGGCTTAACGTTGGTTCACCAGCAAGATATTAGAAATTATGAAACTAAGCGTCGCCAGCAGGCACCTTGGTTATTTGCGGACAACTAAGTTAGGATAGAGAGATGGCAAAAAATGTATTGTTGTTACCGGGTGATGGCATTGGTCCAGAGATTGTTGCAGAAGCAGTTAAGGTTCTGGAAGCGCTAAAAGCGAATCATGGTCTTGATATTGAGATGACGGAAGGGCTAGTTGGTGGCGCCGGTTATGATGCTGTGGGTCACCCGTTACCCGAACCAACCTTGCAGGCAGCGAAAGAGGCTGATGCAATTTTATTAGGTGCCGTAGGGGGTTATAAGTGGGAATCATTAGATATTTCAGTGCGTCCTGAAAAGGGATTGCTTGGTTTGCGTTCGAACTTGCAGCTGTTTGCAAACTTGCGCCCAGCCTTTTTGTACCCTCAGCTGGCTGAAGCATCAACCCTAAAAGCAGACGTAGTTTCAGGCCTGGATATTCTTATTGTTCGCGAGTTGACGGGTGGGATTTATTTTGGCCAGCCACGAGGTATTCGTACCTTAGACAATGGTGAGCGTCAGGGTTATAACACCTATGTTTATGCTGAGTCAGAAATTAAACGCATTGGTCATGTTGCGTTTCAAGCTGCTATGAAGCGTAATAAAAAAGTCTGTTCAGTGGATAAGGCTAACGTACTTGAAGTGACAGAGTTGTGGCGAGAAGTGATGACGGAATTGTCAAAAGACTATCCTGAGGTTGAGCTGAGTCACATGTATGTTGACAATGCGGCCATGCAATTAGTTAGAAATCCAAAGCAGTTCGATGTTGTAGTGACGGGAAATATGTTTGGTGATATTTTGTCTGATGAGGCATCAATGTTAACCGGGTCAATAGGTATGCTGCCCTCAGCATCATTGGATGCAAACAATAAAGGTATGTATGAACCGAGTCACGGCTCAGCCCCAGATATAGCAGGGCAAAACCTAGCGAATCCTTTAGCAACAATCCTTTCAGCTGCGATGATGTTGCGTTATAGCTTAGGCCGGGAAGATTTGGCTATTAAAATTGAAAAAGCAGTGAGTCATGTATTGGATCAGGGGCTTAGAACCGGTGATATTTATTCTCAAGGAATGAAAAAAGCCTCAACCTCTGAAATGGGTCAAGCTGTTGTTGATGCATTAGCTGGCGTTTAATACTATGGCCTCAAGGCAACATTTCACGATTACGATTACTGACGTGCATGGTTCACGCCACTATTCGTTTGGGAATATATTTAAGAAATATTTTGGTGTCATGTTGTTAGGGCTGGCGGGTTTTGTTTTGATCGCTTCTTTTAGTATTTGGTGGTTAAGCAAAGAAGTGGTGGATATAGAGCAGAGCAGGCAAGCAGCAGAAAGTTCATTTTTAAGGACGTTAGAAACCCGGCAACAAGACTACGCAAGGCTTATGGATGAGTATGCAACACTTTCGACTGAGCTGGAGCGCAAAGTTCAGCAGCTTACATTCTTGGATCAAACCTTACAGGGTTTAGAAGAGTTGATGGGTGTTGAGCGTGAGCCTGAAGATGCTATAGAAGATCGTGTTAAGCTCGTTCAACTCACTACGCTAGAAAAACAAATAATGCTAGAGCGAATCCCCAATGGCCTTCCAGTAGGTCACTTTCAAGGTGTGTCGAGCGGGTTTGGTTGGCGAACCCATCCTGTGAGGGGTACTAGAGAGTTTCATAATGGAATAGATTACCGTGGAAAGCAGGGTGATCCGGTTATAGCAACGGCAGATGGTGTTGTTGAATATTCAGGTTATCACCAGGCGAGCGGCTATGGGAATCTGGTCATCCTCAGTCATGACTTTGGTTTTAAAACCTTCTATGGTCATTTACATAATTTAAACGTAAAGGCGGGTGAGTTTGTAAAAAAAGGTGATTTGCTGGGTGGTATAGGAACCACAGGCGTATCAACAGGTCCTCACCTTCACTATGAAGTGATTTTTGTGCAGCGCAAGCTTAACCCGGCTCCTTTTGTCAGATGGGCGGTTGATGATTACGATAGTATTTTCGATAAAGTTGAGGGGGTACCATGGGGTTCTTTAAGTCAGGTGATCAGAAATCAGGTCGAAAAAGTGGAAAAACAATTATCGCTCAAGATTGCACCATAAACGGTGAAATTAATCTTGAAAGCTCGTTACACATTGATGGTAAGTTAGAAGGGCATTTGCAGTCAACGAGTGATGTTTCAATAGGTAAGATGGGGCGTGTTAGCGGATTGACTTGTGCGAAAACTATTTTTTTAAGTGGGCATTTAGAGGGCAAGGTCCACTGTAACTCACTTGAAATATTAGAGGGTGGATGTTTTATAGGGGATTTGGTTACGGGGGCTTTAACTATAGAGTCAGGAGGACGGTTTATTGGTCAATCGATGGATCAAGGAGAGACACCTGGTTTGGAGCCGATGACTAAAGTCGAGCAACTTGAATTGAAAACAGACAGAAATAAATAGGTTAAATAGATGATTAAAAAATATGATATAGCTGTTGTAGGCGCAACGGGTGCTGTTGGCGAAACCATTATGAAGGTTCTTGAGGAGCGTAATTTTCCTGTCGGTAAAATTTATCCGCTAGCCAGTAGCCGCTCTGCCGGTAAGAAAATTGAATTTAATGGGGAGTGGGTTGCTGTACAAGATTTAGAAACCTTTGACTTCTCACAAGTGCAAATTGGTTTATTCTCACCTGGCGCAAGTGTATCTGCAATTTATGCCCCAAAAGCAGCGGCTGCAGGTTGTGTTGTTGTCGATAACACCTCACAGTTTCGTTATGATGATGATGTTCCTCTGGTTGTACCTGAGGTTAACCCTGAAGCCATTGCTGGCTATAAGGCACGTGGAATTATCGCTAGTCCGAATTGCTCAACAATACAAATGCTTGTAGCGCTAAAGCCTATTTATGATGCGGTAGGTATTGAGCGCATCAATGTCGCTACTTATCAAGCCGTGTCTGGAACAGGAAAAGAAGCGATTGAGGAGTTAGCAAAACAGACAGCAAGCATTCTGAACTTAAAACCTGTCGAGTGTGAGGTTTATCCTAAACAGATTGCGTTTAACTGTATTCCACAAATAGATGTATTTATGGAAAATGGTTATACCAAAGAAGAAATGAAAATGGTTTGGGAGACCAAGAAAATATTGGGTGATGATCTAATTAAAGTAAATCCAACAGCGGTACGTGTCCCCGTGTTTTTTGGACATAGTGAAGCGGTTCATATCGAAACAAAACAAAAAATAACAGCACAGCAAGCACGTGATTTGTTTGAAAAAGCACCAGGCCTGGTTGTTATTGATGAGCATAAAGAGGGCGGATACCCAACGGCAGTGAGTGATGCAGCAGATACAAACCCTGTTTATATCGGGCGAATCCGCGAGGATATTTCGTGTGAAAAAGGACTTAATATTTGGGTTGTTGCTGATAATGTAAGAAAAGGTGCAGCGACCAATACGGTTCAAATTGCTGAGGTATTGATTGAGAAGTATCTTTAATCAATGACAAAGTTAGCTTTAGGTGTAGAGTATTTAGGTCAAGCCTATTGCGGTTGGCAGAAGCAGCATCATTGTTCGTCAGTACAAGCTCAGATAGAAAAAGCGCTTGGTTTTATTGCTAATCAACCTGTGGAGGTTTTTTGTGCTGGTCGCACCGACACGGGGGTTAATGCTGTGGGGCAGGTAGTGCATTTTGAATCATCGGTAGAAAGGCCGATAAACGCTTGGCTTGAAGGAACAAATACGCGCTTGCCTGACGATGTTAGAATAAGTTGGGTCACAACCGTTGATAAGCATTTTCATGCGCGCTTTAGTGCAGTAGCACGTCAATATCGATATGTGATTTTTAACCGACCCACACCTTGTGCTATTTTAACGGGTCGAGTAACTTGGGAGCGACATCCTTTGGATGTTAATAAAATGCATCAAGCCGCTCAATTGTTACTTGGGGAACAAGATTTTTCTTCATTTCGCGCCTCTGAATGTCAGGCATCTCACCCAAGACGAGAGGTGCAGATGGTAAGGGTGACAAGGCGGGGCGATTTTGTATTTATTGATATCAAAGCGAATGCGTTTTTACACCATATGGTGAGAAATATTGCGGGCACCTTAGTGCAGATTGGTCGAGGGCAGGCTGATCCATCTTGGGTTGAAACGTTATTAGCCCTTAAAGATCGTACTCAAGCAACGGTAACTGCTGCTGCCTCAGGTTTATATTTTGTAAATGCGTTTTACCCCAGTGAATTTGGTTTGCCAATAACGCAGCCTAATGAGGTACTTTGGCAATGACATATAGAACACGTGTAAAAATTTGTGGTATTACCCGAGTAGATGATGTTTTAGCGGCGGCTAATGCCGGTGCTGATGCCCTAGGTTTAGTGTTTTACCCACCGAGCCCGCGATCAGTGTCCGTCGCTGAGGCTGTTCAGCTTGTCAAAAACCTTCCTGCTTTTGTGACTACAACGGCTTTATTTGTTGATCCGCACGTTGATTTGGTTGAGCAGGTAATCAACGAGGTTAAGGTTGATCTTTTGCAGTTTCATGGACAAGAATCGGCAGCATTTTGTCGTCAGTTCTCACGACCGTATATTAAGGCGATTGCTATGCAATCCACCACTGATTTGTCCGCCTTGGCAGAAACTTATCATGATGCAAAGGGGTTATTGCTTGATACTTATAAGCCAGGTGTTCCAGGTGGTACGGGCGAAATGTTCAATTGGCAGTGGGTGCCAAGCAACTTTATAATGCCGCTTATTTTAGCGGGTGGGCTTACACCGGATAATGTTGCACAAGCCATTCAGCTCACGGGTGTGTGGGCGGTAGATGTGAGTGGTGGAGTTGAGGCCAGTAAAGGGATTAAGTCAGCTGAAAAAGTTCAGCAATTTATTAACCAAGCGCATGCCTAATGTGCTGCGTATGCATAATGACAAGAGTGTTCAATGACTATAGATTTTTCACAATTTCCAGATGATAAAGGTCATTTTGGTCCTTATGGGGGTGTATTTGCACCAGAAACATTGATGGCACCGCTGGAAGAGTTAAAGCAGCAGTATCATGCGTTAAAAGCTGATCCTGATTTTCTTAAAGAGCTCGCTACGGATTATCAAGACTATGTTGGTCGCCCATCACCTCTTTATTATGCTCAGCGTTGGAGTGATAAACTCGGCGGCGCAAAAATATATTTAAAACGTGAAGACTTGAACCATACGGGTGCGCACAAAATAAACAATACGATTGGTCAAGCTCTGCTGGCCAAGCACCTAGGTAAAACGCGGATAATAGCCGAAACAGGTGCGGGGCAGCATGGAGTAGCTAGTGCCACCGTTGCAGCGCGTTTAGGTTTGGAGTGCGTCGTTTACATGGGAGCGGATGATGTTGTGCGTCAAGCGCCGAATGTCGCTCGCATGAAAATGCTAGGTGCACAGGTTGTGGCTGTGGAATCTGGAACACGTACATTAAAAGATGCGTTGAACGAAGCGATGCGTGATTGGGTAACAAATGTTGATGATACGTTTTATATAATTGGAACCGTTGCGGGTCCTCACCCTTATCCGATGATTGTGCGTGATTTCCAATCAATTATAGGCTGTGAAGCGAGACAGCAGCATCTTGAAAAAGAAGAGGGAAGATTGCCCGATGTGGTAGTTGCTTGCGTGGGTGGTGGTTCGAATGCAATGGGACTGTTCCATGCATTTTTACCTGATGAGTCCGTGCGTATTATTGGCGTTGAAGCAGGCGGGCATGGTTTAGAGACGGGTGAGCATGCTGCACCATTATGTAAAGGTAAGCCGGGTGTGCTTCATGGTAATCGAACCTATTTAATGCAAGACGAGAATGGGCAGATTATGGGTACACACTCTATTTCGGCAGGCTTAGACTATCCAGGCGTTGGACCTGAATTGGCCTGGCTAAAAGATATAGGGCGTGCAAAGTTTGTTGCGATTAATGATGACGAGGCCATGCAAGGTTGGCGTGATCTAACTCAATTAGAAGGTATTATTCCAGCTTTAGAAACTAGTCATGCCTTGGCTTATGTTACTAAACTGGCTCCCACGATGAGTAAGGATCAAACAATTATTGTTAATTTATCTGGGCGTGGGGATAAGGACATGAATACTATCGCTAAAATAGAAGGGTTTGAGTTTTAATTATGAATAAAACGAATCGAATTTCGCATCGCTTAGCGTTATTAAAGCAACAGAATCAAACTGCATTGATTCCTTACATCACTGCAGGTGATCCTCATCCTAACTTAACGGTTGAGTTGATGCACTTGCTCGTTGCACAAGGTGCGAACTTAATTGAGTTGGGTGTACCTTTTTCTGATCCGATGGCTGATGGCCCCGTTATTCAAAAAGCTGTTGAGCGCGCTTTAGCGCATAAGGTGAGCTTGAAGCAAGTGTTGGCTATGGTTAAAGCATTTAGAGACAGCGATTCTGACACGCCTGTTATTTTGATGGGATATTTAAATCCTGTTGAAGCAATGGGGTTTGAGCGTTTTGCTCAGCAAGCTCAAGCTGCTGGGGTTGACGGTGTCCTTACTGTCGATATGCCCCCAGATGAGTCTGAGGGATACGCACAAGCTTTAAAAGCACATGATTTAGAACGTATATTTTTGGTATCCCCAACCACCCCGGAGTCGCGTCTAGAGGCGGTTAATCAATTGGGTAGTGGCTTTGTTTATTATGTATCTTTAAAAGGGGTAACAGGCAAAGGTACGGTTAATACAGTTGAGGTGGCTACTCAGGTGAGTAAGTTAAAACACAAAGTTGGTTTACCTGTCGGAATCGGTTTTGGAATTCGTGATGCTGAGTCAGCTTTTAATATGGCGAAAATTGGTGATGCGGTCATAATTGGTTCTGCTTTAGTGGGTTTAGTTGAGCAACATCACCAGGACCCAGAAGCCATAAAACAAGCATTAACGGATCAAATGCAGTTATTTAAACAATCGATTGCACGCGCAGACCAAGGAGATAACAATGAGTTGGTTTGAAAAAATTCTGCCCAGCATTAAACAGGTAACTGAACGTAAAAAAAATGTTCCTGAGGGGTTGTGGATTAAGTGTCCAAAATGTGAAAGTGTATTGTATCGCTCTGAAGTTAACCGCAATCAAGATGTTTGCCCCAAGTGCGACCATCACATGCGCTTAACAGCTCGCCGTCGTTTGGAGGCTTTTTTTGACGAAGGCTCTAGCCTTGAAATTGCCGCTTCCGTTTCACCGGTTGATGCACTTAAATTTAAAGACCAGAAGAAATATAAAGATCGTATTTCTATTGCTCAAAAAACAACAGGTGAACGAGATGCACTTATTGTTCAGGTTGGGAAGATTGAGGGTTTAGAAGTGGTCGCGGCGGCATTTGAGTTCCAGTTTATGGGGGGGTCAATGGGCTCTGTGGTTGGGGAGAAGTTTGTTCGCGCAGTTAATGAGGCCATTGAGCGTCGCTGTCCTTTGATTTGTTTTTCTGCTAGTGGCGGTGCTCGGATGCAAGAAGCTATGTTTTCGTTGATGCAGATGGCTAAAACCAGTGCGGCTTTGGGGCGATTACGTGCGCAAGGGTTGCCCTATGTTTCAGTTTTGACAGACCCGACAATGGGTGGCGTATCCGCCAGTTTTGCCATGTTGGGTGACTTAAATGTGGCGGAACCCAAGGCGCTAATAGGTTTTGCCGGCCCTCGTGTTATTGAGCAAACTGTTCGTGAAAAGCTACCAGAAGGCTTCCAGCGCAGCGAGTTCCTTTTGGAGCATGGTGCTATTGATAGAATTATTCACCGTCACAATATGGCCAAGGAGCTAGCATCAATTTGTCGAATATTACTAAAACAATAGAGTAAATTATGATTTATCCTCAAACGCTTGCCGCTTGGCTGGACAGGCTATCTGGTTTGCATAGTAAAGAAATTGATCTTGGTCTTGAGCGTGTGCGAAAGGTGGGGTTAGATTTGGCTGTGCTGCAACCTGCGCCTTATGTGATTATCGTAGCGGGGACGAACGGTAAAGGTTCTTCTGTAGCCATGTTGGAGTCGATTTTATTAGCGTCTGGTTACAGGGTTGGCTCTTATACTTCTCCGCATGTTCTTCGCTTTAATGAGCGAATAAAAATTAACGGTATAGAGGTCGATGATACTCAGATTACTAATGCGTTTGAGTTAATCGAACAAGCTAGAAAAGAAACCAGTCTAACCTATTTTGAATTTGCAACCCTAGCAGGCCTGGTTGTTTTTAATCAAACTGAATTAGATGTTGCGATTCTTGAGGTTGGCCTGGGAGGACGCTTAGATGCTGTTAATATTGTGGATGCGAATGCTTGTTTATTAACATCGATTGATATTGATCATAGTGATTGGTTAGGAACCGACAGAGAAAAAATTGGTTATGAGAAAGCAGGCGTGATGCGTAAAAACGCACTGGCTATTTGCTCCGATCCATCGCCACCTGAATCAGTCATTAAACATGCCGATGCGATTGAAGCAAACTTGAAACTGCCGGGAAGAGATTATAGTTTCTGCGCCTCATTGGATGGCGTTGAGTTTAAATCAACTGGGCAAAGCTTTGTGTTTAGTAAACCTTCTTTGAAAGGCGATTTTCAATTGCAAAACGCAGCAGGTGTAGTGGCTTTGTTGAAAATGCAATCGAAACTTGTTGTAACCTTGAGTGCAATAAATCAAGGTTTACAAGGTGTTACAAACCCTGGTCGGCTACAAACCTTGGTGTTAAATAACCAGGCCTGGTTGTTTGATGTTGCACATAACCCTCAATCAGTGAAAATGCTGGCCAATTATTTAGCCCAACAACCCGAAAAACCAGAGTTGGCTATTTTTTCAGGTTTGGCGGATAAAGACTTGTTGCCTATGGTTGAACAGATTAAGCCTTTTGTTAGTCAATGGATTGTGGTGGATTTGGGTGTGCCAAGGGCAAGTTCGGTTGGTACGCTTGTAGGTTGTTTAACTCAATCAGGTATAGCTAGGTCAAATATTCAGTGCGCTGAGCAGATGGATGAGGCCATTATTTTGGCAAAAAACACACCTGCTAAACATATTTTAGTTTATGGTTCGTTTATCACTGTCTCTCAAGCTATGGAGCGGCTGGGTGGATGAGTTAACCAAGCATAGAGTAACCGGTGCTATTATTTGGCTGAGTTTATTAATTATTTTGGTGCCTAGCTGGTACGCTTCCCCCGTTGATTTTTCAGAAATGAAAGATATTTTTTCGCTTCAAGGATTAACGGCTGATGAAAAGACGATGCAAACGCAAGGGTTAGCTGGCCATGCAGCGGAACATCAGCGAGCCTCTAAGCAACAATCAGCTCATAAGGAGTCAGACAAGGTTGGTACTGAGCCTTCTCTAGTTTCAAATGGGTTTAACCAAGTTAATCCTACTGGTCAATGGTTAGTTCGAGTGGCTTCTTATGGAAATATTCAATCAGCGCATCGTGTTTTTAATCAGTTGGAAGGTAGGTATCAGGTAACCATTGGCGACTTTTCTAACCAAGAGCGTCGCCTTTATTCTCTTAGAGTAGGACCTTTCGATAGCTTAAGCGCAGCAGAGTTAGCAAAAAAAGAGTTGGATGCAGAGTTTTCAGTGGATGCGTTGATTGTTAAAGTTCGATAAATCGTGAGATTAAAGTCGAGAGTTTTGTTGGGTATAATCGTCCTTATCCCAAATCTATTGGGATGAGAAATTTTAAAGTTATTTTAGCGAGTGTAAAACATGTGTGGCATAGTAGGTATTGTTTCAGCAAGTGGCGAACCTGTTAATCAGGAGCTTTATGATGCATTAACGATTCTGCAGCATCGAGGTCAGGATGCGGCAGGAATTGTTACCTATGAACAAGGGCGTTTTTATCAACGTAAGGATAATGGGTTGGTTAAAGATGTATTCCGCACTCGTCATATGCGCGATTTGCACGGTTCTATTGGTATAGGTCATGTCCGTTATCCGACAGCTGGGTCAGCTTCAAGTTCTGAGGCGCAGCCTTTTTATGTCAATTCACCCTATGGTATCGTGATGGGGCATAATGGCAACTTGACGAATGCGGAACAGTTAAGCAAGGAAATATATCAACAAGATCAACGTCATTTAAATACAGATTCTGACTCAGAGGTGTTGCTTAATGTATTTGCCCATGAACTGATGCAAAAACAAAAGCTGTTTGTTGATCAAGATGACATTTTTAGCGCTATTGGACGTGTGCATCAGCGTGTTCGGGGTGGCTATGCTGCGATAGGGTTAGTATCGGGTGTTGGCTTGTTTGCTTTTCGTGATCCTTTTGCATTGCGTCCAGTGATTGTGGGTAAACGTGAGACTGCTAAAGGCACCGATTATATGGTAGCTTCTGAGAGCGTAGCACTTGATGGTTTAGGCTTTGAACGGTTCCGCGACCTTGCGCCAGGAGAAGCGGTTGTCGTGAAACAAAATGGTGAGATTTTCTTTAAACAATGTCATGATAATCCTCGTTATAGCCCATGTATTTTTGAATTTGTTTATTTTGCCCGACCTGACTCTATGATTGATGACATTTCTGTTTACAAGGCTCGACTAAGAATGGGCGAGAAAATGGCAGAAAAAATTCAGCGGGAATGGGCTGATCATGATATTGATGTGGTTATACCTATCCCTGATACCAGTCGAACTTCAGCCCTACAGCTTGCCTCTATGCTCAATAAACCCTACCGTGAAGGGTTTATTAAGAACCGCTATATTGGTCGAACATTTATTATGCCTGGACAACAGCAGCGAAAAAAATCTGTTCGTCAAAAGCTAAATGCGATTGATCTTGAGTTTGAAGGTAAGAATGTATTATTAGTGGATGATTCGATTGTTAGGGGCACCACATCTGGCGAGATTGTTCAAATGGCCCGCGATGCAGGTGCCAACAAGGTGTATTTTGCTTCAGCCGCTCCCCCCGTGCGCTATCCATATGTTTATGGCATTGATATGCCAGCCGCATCTGAGTTAGTGGCAAATAACCGTAGCGTTGAGGAAATTGCCGCTTATATTGGTGCTGATAAGCTTATTTATCAGGATTTGGATGATTTAATTGATGCGGTTGGTGCGGGTACTGAGCATATCTCAAGCTTTGATACCTCGTGTTTTAGTGGTGAATATGTGACGGGTGATATTACTCAGGAGTATCTGGAAGCCATTGCGAGTCTTCGCAACGACCAGAGTAAAGCCAATCACAAAAACTCGGCCCCTGAGGTGGTTGGTTTGCATAATAACGCAGACTAGGAGCGTATTTTGGAACAGTTTTGTTTAGAAACATTGGCTATTCGTGCGGGTTACGAACGCACACACGAACAAGAAAATAGTGAAGCGATATTTCCAACGTCAAGCTATGTGTACGATTCAGCGCAACAGGCTGCGGATCGATTCAGTGGTGAAGTGCCTGGTAATGTTTATTCACGATTTACTAACCCAACGGTTCGTACTTTTGAAAATAAACTCGCCCTACTTGAAGGCGGGGAAGCCTGTGTGGCAACTGCTTCGGGCATGGCGGCGATATTGGCTTGTTTTATGGGTACCTTAACAGCGGGTGATCATTTGGTTTCATCAGCAAGTATTTTCGGTACCACCAAGGTTTTATTTAATAAATACCTAAAAAAGTTTGGGATAGAAATTTCATTCGTACCTCAGACTGATTACCAGGCCTGGT
Organism: Thiomicrospira sp. R3; assembly: GCF_029581415.1. Classification (GTDB taxonomy): domain Bacteria; phylum Pseudomonadota; class Gammaproteobacteria; order Thiomicrospirales; family Thiomicrospiraceae; genus Thiomicrospira. The sequence continues at coordinate 1,477,550 of NZ_CP121121.1, forward strand.
CGAATGCGATTCAACCTAACACCAAAGCATTGTTTTTAGAAACCCCTTCAAACCCATTAACTGAAATAGCCGATATTGCTAGGTTAAGTAAACTAGCAAGGCAGCAGGGTGCGCTGCTAGTGGTAGATAATTGTTTCTGTACGCCTATTTTTCAACAACCCTTGAAGCAAGGTGCGGATATTGTTATTCATTCCGCAACCAAGTTTTTAGATGGTCAAGGGCGATGCTTGGGCGGGGCTATTGTTGGTTCTGAAGCGACTGTTGGCGAAGAGATTCGTGGTGTAATTCGAACGGCGGGTCCAAGTATGAGTCCGTTCAATGCTTGGGTGTTTATAAAAGGGTTAGAAACACTAGCTTTAAGAATGGAGGCCCATTCTATTCGTGCACAACAACTGGCAGAGTGGTTGAGTGAGCATCCAGCCGTAGAACGTGTATTTTATCCTGGCTTGGCATCGCATCCACAATATGACTTGGCTCAACAACAGCAACGCGCAGCAGGTGCCTTATTAAGTTTTAGGGTGAAAGGTGGGCGTCAGCAGGCTTGGTCAGTCATTGATTCGACCAAAATGTTATCTATTACTGCAAACTTAGGGGATGTTAAAACGAGTATTACGCATCCAGCCAGCACCACGCATTCTCGTGTTGACCCTGTTGAGCGTGAAGCAGCAGGCATTACCGAAAACCTAGTGAGGATTTCGGTAGGGCTTGAAGGAATAGAGGATATTAAGCAAGATTTAGCGCGAGGCCTAAATAACCTGCGGAGTTAATTAAGTAGGGTATTTATTTGGCTTGCTTAGTTTTTAGGCAGCTCTAATTGGGGGTCTTTTGCACGTGCTCGATAGATAACAAACATCTTACCCACACTGTGTACTAGTTGAGCACGTGTTGCCTTGATAATGAAGTCAATTACTTCCTTGCGGTCTTCACGCTCCCCTGCTGCAATTTTAACTTTTAAGATTTCATGATGTTTGAGTGTTTTTTCAAGCTCAGCCATAAGGTTGTCTGTTATACCTTGCGAGCCAATAATAATCATCGGACTGAGTCCGTGAGCAATGCCTCGTAAAAATTTCTTTTGGTTGTTTGTAATGGAGTTTGTGGCTTTCATAAAATGCTCTCAGGTTTGAAAAACCTTATTTTAATTGAAAACATCGCTTTTCGATGAACTAAAACTCAGGTAAATTACACTTATGGGACGAACAAAATCAAGTTCGCGTTGGTTACAAGAGCATTTTGATGATCCTTATGTATTAAAAGCGCAAAAGGAAGGGTGGCGATCACGTGCTATTTATAAGTTGCAAGAGTTGGATGAGAAGGATCAGCTTTTTAAGTCGGGCATGACGGTAGTCGATCTAGGTGCGGCACCAGGTGGTTGGTCACAATGGGCCGCACAGCAAATTGGTCAGGAAGGGCGAGTTTTTGCTTTGGATATATTACCCGTTGAGCCTTATGCGGGTGTTCAATTTATTCAAGGAGATTTTCGTGAGGATGATGTTTATCAACAACTTTTAGATGCGCTGGCAGGCCGTGAGGTTGATTTGGTGATGTCGGATATGGCACCAAATATGAGTGGTAATAAAGCGGTAGATATTCCAAGAGCGATGCATTTAGTTGAGTTAACGCTTGAATTGGCCGAACAAGTCTTGAAACCTGGCGGAAATGTACTTATGAAGGTCTTCCAGGGTGAGGGTTATGAAAAATTGCTTAATGATGTCAAATCAAAATACATCAAGGCGTTAACGCGTAAGCCAAAAGCATCACGTGCACGCAGTAAAGAGATCTATTTGCTAGGTGTAGGGAAAAAATAGCAATCGGAGATTTTTGCGCCTTTTTAAAGAGCGTGTTATTATCTATAAAATACTATTTGTTAAAACTTTAAAATAATTTCGGGCTACAAGGGGTTTAGGGAACGTAATGAAAAACGATATGCTAAAAAATATGTTGATCTGGGCAGCGGTAGCGCTGGTGCTAATGTCGCTGTTTAATCATTTTGGTTCATCAAATAATCAAACATCAACTCGATTGGATTATTCCAGATTTATAGACCAAGTACGTGAAGGTCAAGTGAGTCGTGTAAATATTGAAGGTGCTACTATTAGAGGTGTTTACGCTAATGGTGATGCATTCACTACTTATAATCCGGGTGATCCAGGTCTGATGGGTGATTTATTGCAAAATAGAGTTACTGTAAGCTCTCAGCCCCCTGAAAAACAAAGTTTATTGATGCAGATTTTCATTTCATGGTTCCCTATGCTGCTCTTAATTGCTATCTGGATTTTCTTCATGCGTTCAATGGGAGGGGGATTAGGCGGCAAAGGTGGGCCTATGTCGTTTGGAAAAAGTAAAGCGCGTATGCTTTCTGAAGACCAGGTAAAGGTTAATTTTGATGATGTAGCAGGTGCAGATGAAGCGAAAGAAGAAGTTTCTGAACTAGTCGACTTTTTACGTGATCCAGAGAAATATCAAAATTTAGGTGGTAAGATTCCACGCGGTGTTTTAATGGTAGGGCCTCCAGGTACGGGCAAAACTCTATTGGCAAAAGCCATTGCTGGCGAGGCCAAAGTTCCTTTCTTTACTATTTCGGGCTCGGATTTTGTTGAAATGTTTGTTGGTGTAGGAGCTTCACGTGTAAGAGATATGTTTGAGCAGGCTAAAGCTCATTCACCCTGTATTATCTTTATCGATGAGATAGATGCAGTAGGTCGTAGTCGTGGTGTTGGTATGGGCGGTGGCAATGATGAGCGTGAACAAACGCTAAATCAGATGCTAGTTGAAATGGATGGGTTTGAAGGTAATGAGGGTATTATTGTAATAGCCGCCACTAACCGCCCTGATGTGCTCGATCCAGCCTTGTTAAGACCAGGTCGTTTTGATCGCCAGGTTACAGTCGGCTTGCCTGATGTTCGTGGGCGTGAACAGATTCTTAAAGTGCACATTAGAAAGGTACCGGTCGCTGAAGATGTAAAGCCAGCATTAATTGCCCGTGGTACGCCTGGTTTTTCAGGTGCTGATCTTGCAAACCTGGTAAATGAAGCGGCATTGTTCGCTGCAAGACTAGGTGAGCGTTCAGTGACTCAGAATCATTTTGAGCGTGCTAAAGATAAGATTCTAATGGGCGTTGAGCGCAAGAGTATGGTGATGAGTGAATCTGAAAAGCGTTTAACAGCTTATCATGAAGCGGGTCACGCAATTGTTGGTTATCTTGTACCTGAACATGATCCTGTCTATAAGGTAAGTATTATTCCACGCGGGCGTGCATTGGGTGTGACCATGTATTTACCCGTTGAAGACTCATGGAGTTACAGTAAACGGAAGCTAGAGAGTCAGTTATCGAGCTTGTATGGTGGTCGAATTGCTGAGGAAATGATTTTTGGCGCAGATGCTGTTACTACAGGGGCTAGTAACGACATTGAACGCGCAACTAAACTTGCACGTAGCATGGTCATGAAGTGGGGGCTTTCTGAAAAACTGGGCCCATTGCTTTACGAGGAAGAAGAGCAAAGTTTTTTAGGCAGTACTTCTAAAACATCATCTGTTTCAGGTGAAACAGCAAAGCTAATTGATAGCGAAGTAAGACGTTTAATTGATGTTAATTATAATCGTTCAACTGATATATTAACTAAGCATAAAGACAAGCTTGAAATAATGGCTGAAGCACTTATGCAATATGAAACGATTGATGCTGATCAAATTAAAAATATTATGGAAGGCCGCGAACCCGGTGAGCCCAAAGATTGGATGGAGCCAGGTTCTAAGGGGGCAGAAGCTGCAGAAAAGTCATTAGACCCTGATTCACTGGTTGAAGATGATCTTACTGGAGGTGGAGTCGATTCTAATGCAGCAGAACCAAAGCTTAACTGATTACTATTTTCTAACCTGTCTAGTTGTAAATTAGGCAGGTTTTTTATTGGATCCTTATGGACACTCTACTAAATCAGCAGCAGCCACTCATAATGGGTGTATTAAATGTTACGCCAGATTCATTTTCGGATGGTGGTCGCTACACGAGTAAGGATTTGCTTGTAAGTCGAATTCAGTCGATGGTTAATGATGGTGCTGATATTATTGATATTGGTGGTGAATCAACCAGGCCTGGTTCTGTCAGTGTTACAGAACAAATGGAGTTGGATCGAGTCTTGCCAGCTATTGAGTTGGTTCAGTCCTTAACAGATTTACCTATCTCTGTTGACACGTCTAAGCCAGGGGTTATGCGACAAGTTCTGATGCGTAATGTCGCAATGGTTAACGACATAAATGCATTGCAGGATCCACAAGCATTGGCTTTAGTGTCAAGTTCTTGCGCTTATGTGTGTTTAATGCACAAGCAAGGCCAGCCGCAGACTATGCAACAATCTCCAGCTTATTATGATGTTGTGAGTGAGGTCGCTAGCTTTTTAAAGCACAGAGTCGATGTTTGTTTGCAAGCGGGTATTGCTACGGGTCGTATTGTGCTGGATCCAGGTTTTGGATTTGGTAAACAATTGCAGCATAATTTAGCGTTATTTAAAAGTTTATCTGAATTAAAAAAGCTTGGATATCCATTGCTAATTGGCGTATCTAGAAAGTCAATGTTGGGTCAAATATTAGATGATCTTCCTGTAGATCAACGCTTGCTGCCAAGTGTCATTGCTGCTATTTTGGCGGTTGAGCAGGGTGTCAAAATTGTTCGCGTTCATGATGTCAAAGAAACGAGGCAAGCTTTTACTCTGCTTGGCGCATTAACAAGAAAATTAAACAGGGTTTAAGAGTGATTAAGAAATACTTTGGAACTGATGGAATACGCAACCGTGTCGGTAAGGGCTTAATGAGTCCTGATCAAATGTTAAAGTTGGGCTGGGCGGTGGGGAGTGTGCTGAAATCCCAGGGTGGCTCCAAGGTGATGATTGGTAAGGATACCCGTGTTTCTGGCTATATGTTTGAATCAGCTTTAGAGTCAGGTTTTATTTATGCTGGCGTGGATGTGATGTTATTAGGCCCTATGCCAACACCGGCTGTTGCCTATTTAACACAGACCTTTCATGCTGACCTAGGTGTTGTTATTAGTGCCTCACATAATCCGCATTATGATAATGGTGTGAAGTTCTTTGATGGGCGGGGTTTAAAGATTTCAGACGAAATGGAAATGGCTATTGAGGCTGCTTTTGATCAAGAAATGGTTGTTTCTGCAGATATTACTCAGCTTGAATCTCTTGGGCGAGCTATGCGGATAAATGATGCCCCAGGGCGTTATGTTGAGTTTTGTAAGAGCACGTATCGAGAGAAAAAGAAACTAGATGGGCTTCATTTAGTTGTTGACTGTGCTCATGGGGCGGCGTATCAGGTTGCACCATTAGTTTTTAAAGAGCTGGGTGCCAAAGTCACTGTTATCGGTGATCAGCCGAATGGGTTAAATATTAACCAGGGATGCGGCGCAACAGATTTGTCAGCTTTAAAGGCAAAGGTAATCGAGGTTAATGCTGATATTGGTATTGCATTAGATGGCGATGGTGACAGGTTAATGATGGTTGACTCCTTGGGTGAGGTGCTTGATGGAGACGACCTGCTGTATTTGTTAGCAACTGAAAGCTATTCTAGCCAACCAGGTGTGGTGGGTACCTTGATGACTAATAGATCGATAGAAAATGCCATAGTCGAAAAGGGCTTGATGTTTGTGCGTGCTAATGTCGGTGATAAATATGTAATGCAAGAGCTTAAACAACGGGGCTGGTTGCTAGGTGCAGAAGGCTCAGGGCACATCCTGTGTCTAGATAAATCATCAACAGGTGATGGTATTGTGGCTGCACTTCAGGTTTTAGCCGTTCTTGTTAGGAATGAATCGACATTAAATGATTTAGATCTCAAACTAGAAAAGTTTCCAATGAAGCTTTTAAATGTAGCAATAACTAAACCATTTAATATTGCTGAATCGCCAAGCTTGTCAAGCATGGTGGCTGAGATGGAATCTGAGTATAATCAAGATATTAGAATATTAATTCGCCCATCAGGAACAGAGGCATTGGTAAGGGTTATGGTTGAAAGCAGGTGCGAAGAAGTTGCTACAAGGCTGGTAGAAATGCTGGCAGAAAATGTTAGGATTTACTTTTCATAAATTTGTCAATGTTGTTTTTTTGTTTTAAAGTCGCTAATATTAGCGCAGTTTTGACTCGGAGATCGGATTAGTGAGAAAACCATTTGTTGCTGGGAACTGGAAAATGCATGGCTCGAAAGCTATGATTGACTCCTTATTATCTGATTTACAGGTAAATGAAGATGCTTTAAAAGCGGTCGAGGTTGCGGTTTGCCCCCCCTCTATTTATCTTGAAACAGTAAAAACCAAGTTGTTAGGTAGCTCAATTAAGGTCGGTGCACAGAATGTAGCGAACGTGTCTGGCCAAGGTGCTTATACAGGTGAAACATCTGTTGACATGGTCAAGGATGTTGGCTGTGAATATATCATCGTAGGGCATTCTGAACGCAGAAGTCTTTATGGGGAAACTGACTCAGTTGTAGCCGAAAAAGTTGACCTAATAGCACAGGCAGGGTTAATTCCTTTGCTTTGTGTTGGTGAGACACTAGAAGAGCGTGAATCAAATGTAACTGAAAAAGTTGTTGCTAGGCAGTTAGAAGCCGTAATTGATCGCGTCGGTGTAGGTGCATTTAAGAATATAGTTATCGCTTATGAACCCGTTTGGGCGATCGGTACAGGCAAAACAGCGAGTCCTGAGCAGGCGCAAAATGCACATGCATTTATTAGAAGCCTAATTGCTCAACGAGATCCAGTTGTTGCTGCTAACTTGATTATTCAGTATGGTGGAAGTGTAAAACCAGATAATGCAGCAGTTTTATTTAGCCAGCCTGATATTGATGGCGGACTAATTGGCGGTGCTTCTTTAGTTGCAAGTGATTTTTTAGCGATATGTAAGGCTGCAGGTGAAGCATGTTCGGAATAGTGTTAGCGATACATATTGTTATCGCGTTTGTGTTGATTGTTTTGGTTTTGATTCAGCACGGTAAAGGCGCGGATGCAGGTGCCAGTTTTGGTGGTTCATCTCAATCATTTTTTGGCAGCCGTGGTACGGCAACCTTCTTGTCACGTACCACAGCTGTATTAGCGACTTTGTTTTTTATAACAAGCTTAAGTTTGGCCTATATTGCAAGTAAAGATGCAAGAGGCTATCAGAGTGTTGTAACAGAGCAGCAAGTGCCTTCAAAAGGGGATAATGTTCGTTCTGATGTTCCGGTTGTGCCGAATTAATATTTAATAGCCGATGTGGTGAAATTGGTAGACACGCTATCTTGAGGGGGTAGTGGCGCAAGCTGTGCCGGTTCGAGTCCGGCCATCGGCACCATTTTTTTAACCTGGCTTTTGCCGGGTTTTTAATCCTAGAAAAGGTGGAAACCTATGCTAGAAAATTATTTACCTATCCTGGTTTTTATTGTTCTTGGTGTTTTGTTTGGGGTTGGGCCATTACTGCTGAGTTTTGTACTTGCGCCTAATAAACCAGATGCTCAGAAGAATTCACCTTATGAATGTGGTTTCGAGGCCTTTGAAGATTCTCGAATGCAATTTGACGTTCGTTTTTATCTCGTCGCCATTCTGTTTATTATTTTTGATTTAGAAATTGCTTTCCTGTTCCCTTGGGCCATAGTTTTGAGTGAAATAGGTCTTTTCGGCTTGCTATCGATGGGTGTTTTTTTGTCTTTGCTTGTTGTAGGGTTTATTTATGAATGGAGAAAAGGAGCGCTGGAATGGGAATAGAAGGCGTATTAAAAGAAGGGGTTGTAACGACTTCAGCTGATAAATTAATAAACTGGGCACGTACTGGTTCGCTTTGGCCAATGACGTTTGGTTTAGCTTGTTGTGCTGTAGAAATGATGCATGCGGGTGCATCGCGTTATGATCTTGATCGTTTTGGCATAATCTTTCGCCCTAGTCCTCGTCAATCAGATGTAATGATTGTTGCAGGCACTCTAGTTAATAAGATGGCACCAGCCTTACGAAAAGTGTACGACCAAATGGCAGAACCCCGCTGGGTTATTTCCATGGGTTCGTGTGCAAATGGTGGTGGTTACTACCATTATTCTTACTCTGTGGTACGAGGCTGTGATCGGATTGTTCCCGTAGATGTTTACGTTCCGGGTTGCCCACCTACAGCAGAGGCTCTACTCTATGGCATTATTCAACTTCAAAATAAAATTCGACGTACAAATACTATTGCAAGATAGTTTTGTTTACAGATCACGGTAGCGCATATGAAACAATCTGTATTAGATTTAAAAAATAAGGTTGACGCTCATTTTGGACCGCATTTATGTTCTTCTGAAATAGAGTTTGATGAGTTAACTATTGAGGTTACACCTGCAGAATCAAAAAACATATTAAGTCAATTAAAAGCTGAATTGGGTTTTGAAATACTTATTGATTTATGTGGTGTTGATTATCTCAGCTTTGGTAAAGCTAACTGGGAGAGTGCTCAGGCATGTAACAGTGGGTTTAGCCGTGGTGTTTTTGACTTTGATCAGAATGAATCAGAGGCCGAGCTGTATCAGCCACGTCGTTTTGCTGTAATTTATCACTTGTTATCAGTTGCTAATAATAACCGTATTCGTGTAAAGGTTTACCCTGAAGATACACAGCAGCCACTTGTGGATTCTGTTGTTAGTGTTTGGAGTTCAGCCAACTGGTTCGAGCGTGAAGCATTTGATTTATTTGGGATTTTGTTTTCTGATCATCCAGATTTGCGTCGCATACTTACTGATTATGGATTTGTGGGACATCCATTACGCAAAGACTTTCCACTTATTGGTCATGTAGAAATGCGTTATGACGCTGTAAAAGGCCGTGTGGTTTATGAGCCGGTTACAATAGAGAATAGAGTGAATGTGCCACGTGTCATTCGCCATTAATTGCTGAGAAGGAAAGAATAGCTATGCCAGAAATTCGCAACTATACTCTTAATTTTGGTCCTCAGCATCCCTCTGCTCATGGTGTATTACGCCTTGTTCTTGAGCTTGATGGAGAAACTGTTGTTCGTTCTGATCCACATATCGGTTTGTTGCATCGAGGTACTGAAAAATTAGCTGAGTATAAACCCTATATTCAATCGATCGGCTATATGGATCGGCTTGACTATGTTTCAATGATGTCCAACGAACATGCCTATGTTATGTCGATAGAAAAGCTGTTGGCTGTTGAAGTCCCTGAGCGTGCTCAGTATATACGTGTAATGTTTGACGAAATAACAAGAGTTCTAAACCACTTAATGTGGTTGGGTGCGCATGCGCTAGATATTGGTGCAATGACTGTATTCCTTTATGCATTCCGCGAACGAGAAGATCTAATGGATTGTTATGAAGCGGTATCGGGTGCACGCATGCATGCTACTTATTACCGGCCTGGCGGTGTGTATCGTGATTTGCCAGATACTATGCCTAAGTATGAAAAATCTAAATGGCATCAGGGTCGAGATTTAGATAAATTAAACGAAACCCGCGAGGGTACGCTATTAGAGTTTATAGAAGCGTTCACTCAGCGTTTTCCGGGTTATATTGACGAATATGAAACGCTGCTTACTGATAATCGTATTTGGAAGCAAAGAACTGTGGATATAGGTATTGTTTCTCCAGATCGTGCGCTACAGCTTGGGTTTACAGGTCCGATGCTGCGTGGTTCAGGTATAGCTTGGGATTTGCGTAAAAAACAACCCTATGAGGTCTATGATCGGTTAGATTTTGATATTCCGGTGGGTAAAACAGGCGATAGTTACGATCGATATTTAGTTCGTGTTGCTGAGATGCGTGAATCTAACAAAATTATTAAGCAGTGCGTCGAATGGTTGAAAAACAATCCGGGTCCAGTTATGGCAAAAGACCATAAAGTCACCCCCCCTTCCCGTGTGGATGTTAAAACTAACATGGAGGCACTTATTCACCATTTTAAGCTGTTTACTGAAGGCTTTATCTTGCCTAAGGGTGAAGTTTATAGTGCGGTGGAGCATCCAAAGGGTGAGTTTGGTATCTATATGGTTTCTGATGGCGCTAACAAACCTTACCGCCTTAAGGTGCGTGCACCTGGTTTTCCTCACTTAGCTGCATTGGATGAAATGGCTAGAGGTCATATGATTGCAGACGTAGTTACGATTATTGGTACTCAGGATATAGTGTTTGGGGAGATAGACCGATGAGTTTGTTAGAGTTAGATAATATTATCCAGGGTGATGTGAAGAGAAGAATTGATCGTTGGTTAGCACGTTATCCAGAAGACCAGAAACAATCAGCGGTTATCCCATCTTTGCGTATTGTGCAAGAGGTAAATGGTGGGCATTTAACTAAAGAATTAATGGACCAGGTTGCCAATTATCTTGCAATGACACCTATTACTGTTTATGAAGTAGCTACGTTTTATTCGAACTTTGAGCATAATCCTGTTGGTCGTCACAAAATTTGTTTATGCACCAATATTTCTTGTATGCTGCGTGGAAGTGATGATTTACTAGAGTATCTGAAAAACAAACTAGACGTTGATGTCGGGGAAGTTACTCCAGATGGCAGGTTTTCTATTAAAAAAGTTGAATGCCTTGGTGCTTGTGTAAATGCGCCTATGATGCAAATTGACAAAACATTTTATGAAAACCTCACTGAGCAACGCTTAGATGAAATCCTAGATAGCTTGGAGTGATCAGATGGTTGAATTAAATTTATGCTGTTATCGCAATAATCACTTGGAAAACTCATGGGATATTGAAACTTATATTTCCCAAGGTGGCTATCAAGTTTGGAAGCAGGTACTCGCTGGTGAGCTAAGTCCTCAAGAAATTATTGATGAGCTCAAGGTGTCTAATTTGAGAGGCCGTGGTGGAGCAGGGTTCCCGACGGGTTTAAAGTGGAGCTTTATGAATCGCCACTCTGCGGGTCAAAAGTATATCGTGTGTAACTCAGATGAGAGTGAGCCAGGTACTTGTAAAGACAGAGATATTATGCGTTACAATCCACATCAATTAATTGAGGGTATGGCTATAGCTGGTTATGTGATTGGAGCCAGTGTGGGTTATAACTATATTCGTGGTGAATTTTGGGAGCCCTATGATCGTTTTACACGAGCCATTATGCAAGCACATGAAGCAGGTATGCTTGGCAAGAATATCTTAGGTTCCGGCTGGGATTTTGACCTTAATACGCACCAAGGTGCAGGCGCCTATATTTGTGGAGAAGAAACAGCCTTACTAGAGTCAATAGAAGGTAAAAAAGGGCAACCTAGGTTTAAACCGCCTTTTCCAGCAAGTTATGGTTTATACGGTAAGCCTACAACAATTAACAATACCGAAACTCTAGCATCCATTCCAATGATTTTAGCTAAGGGTGGTGATTGGTTTTCTAAAATAGGTGTACCTGGTGCCGGGGGTACCAAGTTATTTTGTATGTCAGGTCATTTGGAAAAACCAGCTAACTATGAAATTCCGATGGGTACGCCTTTTAAAGATCTACTTGAACTTGCAGGTGGTGTTTGGAAGGGGCGTACACTTAAGGCTGTTATTCCAGGCGGGTCATCGACCGCCGTTTTGCCTGCAGATAAAGCCCTCAATATGAATATGGATTATGACTCTATTGCTAAGGCAGGTTCTTTTTTGGGCGCGGGTTCTGTAATTGTAATGGATGACCATACTGATATGGTTAAATCATTAGAGCGCCTAACTTGGTTTTATTATGATGAGTCTTGTGGTCAATGCACGCCATGTCGAGAAGGTACAGGTTGGATGTATCGTGTTGTAAAACGAATTCGTCAAGGAAAGGGTAGGCCTGAAGATATTGAAACACTTAAGGATGTGTCCGAAAAAATTACAGGACGCGTTATTTGTGGATTAGGAGATGCGGCGGCGATCCCGGTAGCAAGCTTCTTGCAACATTTTGAACATGAGTTCCGTCATTATATTGATCACGGATGTAGTATTTTCGACCGCGCTTAATAGATAAGCGATGAATATTAGGTTAATTAATTATGGTAAAAGTCGAGATTAATGGTCAGGTTGTAGAAGCGCGTGAAGGTGATATGCTGATTGATGTTGCCGATAGCGCTGCTATTTCTATACCTCGTTTTTGTTATCACAAAAAACTATCTATTGCTGCAAATTGCCGCATGTGCTTGGTGGATGTTGAAGGGGCTTGGAAAGCGGTGCCTGCTTGCGCCACCCCTGTAACCGATGGTATGAAAGTTAATACACGCTCACCAAAAGCTATCGCTGCGCAAAAAGCTGTAATGGAATTTTTACTCATTAATCACCCGTTGGACTGCCCAATTTGTGATCAAGGTGGGGAGTGTGAGCTTCAAGATGTTGCGATGGACTACGGAGACGACGTCTCGCGTTATTCTGAAGCAAAACGAATAGTTGGTGACCGTAACGTAGGTTCTTTAATTCAGACAGACATGACCCGTTGTATCCATTGCACACGTTGCGTACGCTTTGGTCAAGAAATTGCGGGTCTTAAAGAGCTTGGTGTAACGGGTCGCAGTGAATGGATGGAGATAGGAACCTATATTGAAAAATCAATAGGATCTGAGTTGTCTGGTAATATGATAGACCTATGTCCGGTTGGTGCATTGACAAATAAACCTTTCCGTTACAAGGCTAGGTCTTGGGAATTAAAAGCGCATCCTAGTGTTGCCCCACACGACAGTATTGGATCAAATATTTTTGTTCATACTCGAAATGGTGAGGTTATGCGTGTTGTGCCGCGTGAAAATGAAGCTATTAATGAAACTTGGATTTCAGATCGTGATCGCTTTTCTTGTGATGCGCTAAATTCTTCTGATCGACTTTTACAGCCGATTGTTAAGGTAGACTCTAATTGGCAACCAATGGATTGGCAGTTGGCGCTGGAAAATTTAATCGAAAAGCTGAAACCTTATTTAGCTACGCCAGAACAAGTGGCTATTTTGTTGTCACCTAATGCTACTTTAGAAGAAATATATCTAGTCAAAAAGCTAGCGAGTGCATTAGGTATAAAAAATATCGAACATAGATTGCGTCAACAAGATTTTTCTGCAGATCAGTATGGTATTAACCAATCATTAGCTATAGATTTGACGGAAGTTGAAGATTTAAATTCCCTTTTAGTTGTTGGTGGGCATTTACGTAAAGATCTGCCTCTGTTAAACAATCGTATCCGCAAAGCTCAGCTATCTGGTTGCGATGTTAATGTAATCAATCCACCCGGCTTGGACTACAACTTATGTGTTGAAAATCAGATTGATACTAACCAATTAGTCATGAATCTAGCAGCGGTATTAAAGGCTGCGATTACATTAACAGAAAGTGCTGACCAGGCCTGGTTGTCTTCTATAGATGTTAATGATCAGCATAAGGCTATCGCTAACTCGCTAATAAAAGCTGAAAATGCAGCGATAATGTTCGGTTTATCTGCTCAATCGGATAGTAATTATGGATTGCTTTTAAAGCTTGGCTTGGAGCTATCTGAGCTTGTCGGTGCATCCTTTAATGATTTGCCAGCGTTTTCAAATACAGTTGGTGCAAATCTATTACTAGAGGGTAATGAGTCGAATTTGACTGATTGGTTGAGCAGCGGTAAGAAAGTATTTATTAATGTGGGTGTAGAGCCTGATGTCGATTGTTTGTTATCTGATAAAGCACAGCAGGCGATGGAGCAGGCTGAATTGGTTATTAACTTCACGGCATTTGATTCTGAGTTACAGCGAAGCTATTGTGATCTAATGTTACCGATTGCTATTTTTGCTGAAAATGCAGGTACCCTAATCAATATACAAAATGATTGGCAGAGCTTTAAGTTGCTTGCAAATTCAAAAGGTGAAGCTAAACCACTTTGGAAAATAATTCGAGTGTTAGGGAATATGTTGGATATTGATGGCTTTGATTATGTAAATACGGCAGAAGTTCTAACCGAAATTAAAGAATTAAATCTTGAGTTGTCTAAGCCTAATCATAAAATGATGGATTACGATTTAACAAAAGGGGCCGATTCTTGTTCGGGGCTGGTGAAATGTTATAGTGTTGATCCATTAGTTAGACGTTCGCTAGCATTACAAGCTACACCGGATGCTCAACAAACCAATCAATCTAATTAAAGGAAAACAGTATGTTTAATGCTTTACAAGGCTGGCTAAGCATTTTCTTATGGGATTGGTTGGCTATATTAATAACACTTGTTTTGCAGGTAGTTATTGTTGTGTTACCAATTATGATTACGGTTGCATTTTTAACACTTGCTGAGCGTAAGGTAATTGGCTTTATGCAGTTACGTATGGGACCAAATCGTGTAGGTCCATACGGAATCTTACAGCCCTTTGCTGATGCACTTAAGCTCATAATGAAAGAGTTTATACGGCCAAAACAATCTAACCTGTTTTTATTTATTATTGCCCCCGTATTAGCTCTTGCACCCGTTGTTGCAGCTTGGGCTGTTATCCCTTTTGATGAAGGGGTAGTGGTATCGGATATTAATGTAGGTGTAATGTATGTTTTGGCCGTTACGTCTATTGTTGTTTACGGTGTCATTATTGCTGGTTGGGCTTCCAATTCAAAATACGCCTTTTTAGGAGCCCTAAGGGCTTCTGCTCAGAAAGTTTCCTATGAAATTGCAATGGGTTTTGCATTGGTTACGGTTTTAATGGTTGCAGGAAGTATGAACCTAACTGAAATTGTGCATGGACAACAAGGTGGTTTTTGGAATTGGTATTGGATCCCGTTGTTACCTATGTTAGCTGTTTATTTTATTTCAGGATTAGCTGAAACCAACCGTACCCCCTTTGATGTTGTCGAAGGCGAGGCTGAAATTGTAGCTGGTTTTCATGTTGAGTATTCATCAATGGGATTTGGCGTATTTATGTTAGCTGAATATGCAATGATGGTGCTTATCTCTTTTATGACAGCTATTATGTTTCTGGGTGGCTGGTATTCGCCATTTGAAAATATACCATTACTCGATCCATTAACCTCATGGATACCTGGTTTTATATGGCTGTTCTTAAAGGTTGCTTTTCTTTTGTTTTTGTTCTTGTGGTTTAGAGCTACATTCCCTCGCTATCGTTATGATCAGGTGATGCGTCTTGGATGGAAGGTATTAATCCCCTTGACGATTGCTTGGGTATTTGTTGTCGGTGTGATGCACTACTTTAGCATTGGCCCATGGTTTAATTGATAGAGGTGAAGCATGATTGGATTTATTAAACACCAAGTAAAGACGTTTGGGCTTGTAGAGCTTTTTAAGGGCCTTGCGGTCACAGGTAAGTATTTCTTTAAAAAGAAAATAACGGTTCGTTACCCTGAAGAAAAAACCCCAATGTCCCCTCGTTTTCGTGGGCACCATGCATTGCGTCGCTATGCTAACGGTGAAGAACGTTGTATAGCTTGCAAACTGTGTGAGGCCGTTTGCCCTGCCAATGCGATAACCATCGAAGCACAAGAGCGTGATGATGGTTCTAGACGTACGACACGTTATGATATTGATATGTTTAAATGTATCTATTGTGGGTTTTGTGAAGAAGCATGCCCCGTTGATGCCATTGTTGAAACCCGTGTTTTCGAATACGATTTCTACAACCGTGGTGAAAACATAATGACAAAGGATAAACTTCTAGCCTTTGGGGATAAGCATGAGACCCAAATCGCTGCGGATCGTGCTGCCGATGCGAAATATCGCTAACCTTACCTAGGAATCTTGTTTTATGACTTTTGAACAACTTGTTTTTTATATTTTAGCGGGCATAGCTGTAATATCATCACTGATGATGATTTTAGTAAATAACCCTGTAAAAGCGGCACTTTGGCTGGTATTAGCTTTTATCGCTACCGCAGGGGTTTGGATTACAGCACAAGCTGAATTTTTAGGTATAGTGCTTATCCTAGTCTATGCAGGTGCGGTTATGGTGCTCTTTTTGTTTGTGGTAATGATGTTGGACATCAACATTGTTAAGCTTAAAGAAGGTTTTATTCGGTATTTACCTATCGGTGTATTAGCCGCACTCGGCATTTTTGCTTTGATGTATATGGTACTAGGCCCAAATAATTTTGGTTTGCAAGTGACTGGGGAGCCAATTCAACATGCCGCAGGTCATAGCAATACAACCATGATTGGCCTGGAGCTTTATACTGTTCATGTTTATGCATTTATATTATCCGCCGTATTGTTGTTGGTTGGGATTGTTGCTGCAATTGCGCTGACTATTCGTCGTCGTGCTCCCCATGAAGTTAAATACCAGAACATTGACAAACAGGTTAAAACCCAAGCACGTGATCGTTTAGAGATGATTAAGATGCAGCCAGTTAGAGAAGTTCAAGTTACTAAGAAAAAAGAGGAAGATGAATAATGGTTGCACTGTCAGATTATTTAATTTTTAGTGCGATACTCTTCACCTTGAGTATGGCTGGTATTTTCCTTAATCGTAAAAACGTCATTATTTTATTGATGTCGATTGAACTTATGTTGCTTGCAGTAAATACCAACTTGGTAGCGTTTTCTTACTTTTTGAATGATATAACTGGTCAGATATTTGTTTTCTTTATTCTGACTGTTGCAGCAGCTGAGGCAGCGATTGGCTTGGCCATTATCGTTCTTGTATTTCGAAATCGTAAGAGCATCAATGTTGATGATCTTGGCTCATTAAAAGGGTAAGGACGCATGAGTAATTTACATCTAATTCTTACAATTATAATGCTTGCACCGCTATTTGGTGCAGCGGCAGCAGGCTTGTTTGGGCGTCAAATTGGGCGTAAAGGCGCACACAGCGTAACAATTGCAAGCGTTGCTGTTTCAACTATATTGTCTGCATATGTGTTTTATCATTATATATTTAATGGTGCTGAAACCTATAATGCAGCACTTTATACTTGGATGGTTAGTGATGGCATTCGCTTCGAAATAGGGTTTTTAATAGACAGGCTATCTGCCACCATGATGCTAGTAGTGACCTTTGTGTCCTTGATGGTTCATATCTACACCATAGGCTATATGGAACATGATGAGGATTATGATCATGATAATCCTTACTATCAGAGGTTCTTTAGTTACTTGTCGTTATTTACCTTCTCGATGTTGTCATTAGTAATGGCAAACAACTTCCTACAGTTATTTTTTGGTTGGGAAGCGGTAGGTTTAGTTTCGTATCTGTTGATTGGTTTCTATATGAAACGTGAGTCAGCAGTGGTTGCTAACCTCAAGGCCTTCTTAGTTAATCGTGTCGGTGACTTTGGTTTTATTCTTGGTATAGCAATGGTATTTGTCTATTTTGGTACCATGGATTATCAAGAGTTCTTTGATAAGCTTGCTGAGCATGAACATACCATGATGAGCTTTATTCCGGGTGTAGAGTGGTCGGTCATTACGGTTATGGTTATTTTGCTATTCATTGGTGCAATGGGTAAATCAGCTCAGATGCCATTACATGTTTGGCTTCCCGAGTCCATGGAAGGCCCGACACCGATTTCAGCTTTGATCCATGCAGCTACCATGGTTACTGCGGGTATTTTCATGGTTGCACGTTTGTCGCCTGCGTATGAAATGTCTGAAGCTGCTTTACAATTCATTTTGGTGGTTGGTGCCTTAACTGCATTTATGATGGGTTTATTGGGTATTATTCAAAATGATATTAAGCGTGTAGTGGCTTATTCAACCCTATCACAGCTTGGTTATATGACAGCAGCGTTGGGTGCTTCTGCCTATGCAGCGAGCATGTTCCATGTGTTGACACATGCATTCTTTAAAGCCTTACTGTTTTTAGCGGCAGGTTCAGTCATTATCGCTATGCATCATATTCAAGACATTCGTCAAATGGGTGGTTTGAAGAGGCACATGCCTATTACCTATTGGGCCATGCTGTTAGGCTCGCTTGCCTTAATTGGTTTCCCTGGATTTGCAGGTTTCTTTTCAAAAGATTCTATTTTACTTGCAGTCGGTGAAAGTGAGATTGCTGGATCAACCTTCGCCTACACATTATTATTAATGGGTGTATTTATAACCGCCTTCTATAGTTTCAGGATGTTCTTCTTGGTGTTCCACGGTAATGAGAGTGATTACGTAAGGTCTCACAAGATACACGAATCACCAAAAGTTGTAACTATTCCATTAATCTTGCTTGCTATTCCGTCAGTATTCTTGGGTCTGTTTATGATTCAGCCAATTCTATCGGGGAGTTATTTTGCAGATTCGATTCATGTGCTTCCTGGGCAAGATGTGTTGGCAAGCGTTTATGATAAATACTATGACGGAATTATAGGGTTTATTATCCATGGCTTTATGTCGCTTCCTGTATGGCTTGCTTTTGCTGGCGTAGCTCTAGCATGGTTTTTCTATATGAAGCGACCAGATATTCCTGCATGGATCAGTAGCAAATGTACACGAGGTAACTATGTTTTAGAAAACGCATACGGCTTTGATCGTCTAAATGAAATAGTGTTTGTTAACGGATCAAAACGTCTAGGCCACTTTTTCTGGAAATCTGTAGATATGCGAATTATTGATACGGGTATGGTTAATGGCACTGTAAACAAAGTATCCGCGCTTGCTAAGATGATGCGCGAATCACAAACCGGTTATATGTATCATTATGCGTTTGTGATGATTTTTGGTCTATTAGGTCTATTGATCTGGGCGCTTTGGTAATTAGAGCATAATAAGAAAAGGAAAACGATTACATGTCTTTAGGCTATCCAATACTTAGTACACTTATTTGGTTACCGATCATGGTTGGTTTGATTGTGCTTTTTGCTGGTCGCAACAATCCAGCATTCGCTAAGTGGTTTTCACTTGGCGGTGCCATTTTAACCTTCATATTGTCTTTGCCACTTTATTTTGCGTTTGACACTACAACTTCAGCAATGCAGTTTGTTGAGCGGTTAAGCTGGATACCACAATACAACATTGAGTATTTCTTGGGTGTTGATGGTTTATCCATGCCGCTGATTTTACTAACCACCTTTACTCAGATTTTGGTCATAGCTTCTGCTTGGTCTGTGATTAAGGTGCGTGTTGAGCAATACATGGGTGCATTCATGATCATGCAAGGTTTAATGATCGGTGTTTTCGCAGCCTTAGATTCAATTTTATTTTATGTATTTTGGGAAGCATTACTTATCCCAATGTTTATAGTTATTGGTGTTTGGGGTGGTCCACGCCGTGTTTATGCAACAATGAAATTCTTCCTGTACACTTTCCTTGGTTCTGTGTTCATGTTGATTGCATTCTTGTATATGTATTTCCAAAGCGGTAGTTTTTCAATTCTTGATTTCCATACAATGCCGATTGGAATGACTGCACAGATCTTAATCTTCTTAGCATTTTTGATTGCATTCGCCGTTAAAATTCCTATGTTTCCCGTGCATACTTGGTTGCCCGATGCTCATGTTGAAGCTCCAACGGCTGGCTCAGTTGTCCTAGCGGCAATTATGCTTAAAATGGGTGGGTATGGGTTCGTTCGCTTTAGTTTACCTATTACGCCTGATGCCGCGATGACGCTCGACCTTTTGGTTATTGCCCTGTCTTTAATCGCAATTGTTTACATAGGTTTTATAGCGTTAATACAATCTGACATGAAGAAATTGGTGGCCTATTCTTCGATTGCACACATGGGCTTTGTTACACTCGGTATGTTTGTGGTCTATGCCATTGTGCGCAATACAGGCTCCGTTGAGGGCGCGGCCCTTGGTATGGAAGGAGCCATGGTGCAAATGATTTCTCATGGATTTATCTCAGGCGCGATGTTCCTTGCAATCGGCGTGTTGTATGATCGTATGCACACTCGTGAGATAGGAGCCTACGGTGGGGTAGTTAATACCATGCCATGGTTTACGTTCTTTGCCGTTTTGTTCGCAATGGCGAATGCTGGTCTACCTGGAACCTCTGGGTTTGTAGGCGAATTTATGGTTATCCTAAGTGCCTTTAAAGCCAATGTTTGGTGGGGCGTGTTAGCGGCTACATCACTTATTGTTGGTGCAGCCTATACCCTGTGGATGGTTAAGAGAGTATTTTTTGGTGAGGTTGCTAATGAAAATGTGGCGAAGCTTCAGGATTTAAATCGTCGCGAATTTATTATAATGTCGATTTTAGCCTTTGCTATAGTGCTGCTGGGTGTATGGCCAAACCCTCTACTTGAAGTTATGCATGCCTCAGTCGACAATCTACTGATTCAAGCAACAACATCAAAACTGTATTAAAGATAAGGTGAGTTAAAACTATGAATTTTGTTATTCCAGATTTTACCCCCGCAGTTCCAGAAATGGTGCTGTTAGCTTTGACCTCATTTATCTTGATTGCAGATACTTTTTGGTCTGAGCGCTATAAATATGCGACCTATTATGCAACGCAAGCCACATTAGTAATTGTAGGCTTGCTTATATTGTTTAGTTTTACCTCAGAAACAACGGTTACTTTCAACGAAAGCTTCGTACGTGATGCCTTTGCAGATGTTTTAAAGATTTTTATTGTTATTGTTTCTATAGGTGTGTTTTTGTTTTCAAAGGAATACCTCAAAAACAATGATTTTTACCAAGGCGAATTTTTTACATTAGGCTTGTTCGCCGTTTTAGGTATGTTTGTTATGGTTTCTGCCTATAACTTCATTACCTTGTTTGTTGGTTTAGAAATCATGTCATTAGCGATGTATGCGATGATTGCAATGCAACGTGACTCATCAAAAGCCACTGAAGCCGCGATTAAATACTTTGTTCTTGGTGCATTGGCAACCGGTCTGTTGCTCTATGGCCTGTCAATGATTTATGGCGCGACCGGTACACTTACGATCCCTGAAGTAAAAGCGGTGATTGAAGCAGGTAAAGCCAACTCTACGGTTCTGGCTTTTGGTGTGGTGTTTATTGTGATAGGGCTAGGGTTTAAACTTGGCGCGGTTCCATTTCACATGTGGGTGCCTGATGTTTATGATGGTGCGCCTACAGCGGTTACTCTGTTTATTGCTGCTGCGCCTAAAATTGCCGCCTTTGCAATTGTTTACCGTTTATTAGTAGATGGTATGCCAGGCCTGGTTGTGGATTGGCAGCAGTTGCTGGTTATTATGGCTATTCTATCGATGGTTGTAGGTACGGTGATTGCACTTGCTCAAACTAACTTCAAACGTCTACTCGCTTATTCAGGCATAGCGCATATAGGTTTCTTGCTTCTAGGATTTATTGCGGCTACTCCTGAAGGTTATTCAGCAGCCATGTTCTATGTGCTTGTTTATGCTATTACGAGTGTTGCAGCCTTTGGTATGATTCTCGCATTGAGTCGAAAAGGTTTGGAATTTGATCAAATTAAGGATTTCGCTGGTATGAATAAGCGTAATCCATGGTTAGCAGCTATGATGTTGATAATTATGTTCTCAATGGCGGGTGTTCCACCTTTCATTGGTTTCTATGCCAAACTGGTAGTACTTGAAGAGGTTATAGCTGCAGGCTTTACATGGTTGGCTATTATCGGTGTGATTACAGCGATTGCTGGTGCGTTCTATTACCTGCGTGTTATTAAAGTGATGTACTTTGATACTGCGGAGCAAGACACGCCACTAGCTGCATCAACTAAAGAAATGTCAGTTGCCGTTTCAGTCTATTCACTTTCACTATTGGTGCTAGGGATAATGCCCGCATGGTTAATGACCGTTGCATATAACAGCTTGTTAATGTAAACACAGGGTCATTTTTCTTTTAAATATAGGCGCATAATTAAGCGCCTTTTTAATCAGGTAAAGCATTTATGAGTTTAGAGCAAGCTGTTTGGGTTTTATTGTTTACAGCGATAGTGCTGGCTAACATTCCTTGGATATTTGGAAATCGTTTATTTATTTTTTTATCGCTACCAAAACAAAAGACGTTTATTGTAGGTGTTATTGAGTGGTTTGTGTATTTTCTGATTATGGGTGGCCTTGCTTTTCTTTTGGAACATACTGCAATGGGGAATATTGCACCACAAGAGTGGGAGTTTTACGTTGTTAACTTATTTTTGTTTATGATCTTTTCTTTTCCAGGTTTTATCTACCGCTATAACCTTAAAATGTATTTAGATCGTCGTGAAAAACTTAAAGTTCAAAATTAAGTTAAAAAAGACTTGCGTTAAAGCTCTCCCTGAGTATAATACGCACATCAGATTAACGCGGGGTGGAGCAGTCTGGTAGCTCGTCGGGCTCATAACCCGAAGGTCGTAGGTTCAAATCCTGCCCCCGCTACCAATTTTAAATGTTAATGATGCAAAAGTGCTTGAATAAAAGAGCATGCATCATTAAAATTAAACCATGCAGAAATGCAGTTCCCTAAGTTTTAGTCAACTTAGACTCTCTGGAAACCCCAAGACGCCTACTCTTCAAATAAGGTCTTGGGGTTTTTTATTTCTGTAATTTGGTTAATTAAAACTTGCCTATATGATAAATACAGTGCAATAGTAAATTATCTAACTTTTTTTGTCTAGCACAAGAACTCCTTTCTAATTTATCTCTTAACTGATGACACTTGGCCACCAGCTTATCCTATAAGTTAATCACTGCACCCACTGTTGTAAAAATTTGTGGTCATAGTGAGCATAGCGTTTGACCATGTTGATATTTTGCCAGCCACCTAGTTCTTGTAGTACGTGAAGTGGGGTGCCTTTTTGAACGTGCCAGGTGGCCCATGTATGGCGTAGATCATGCCATCTAAAATCCTCTATGTTGACTTGTTGTAGTGCTTTTCTAAACGCACGTCCATTAGCTCGTCTAACGGGCCTACCTTTATAGGTAAACACTCGCGCAATATGTTTTCCTCGCTGTTGCATAAGGATTGACATGGTTTTTTCTGAAAGAGGGACGGCAAATGATTTTTCACTTTTTAAAACATCATCGCCCTCAATATAAATTACCCTGTTTTTAAGGTCCTTGAATTCGCATAACAAGTGCAATTAACTTGTAAGAAAAAAGGCCAACTGAAATAGAATGCTAATTTTCTTACCACAGGAAATTGCAATGAACTATAAACAGTTGACCATTGATGAACGATACCAAATACAAGCCTATTTGAAAATAGGCTTGTCACAAAAAGAAATTGCTTCGCACTTAGAACCTCACCCCTCAACCATTGGGCGCGAAATAAAGCGCAATACAGGGATGCGAGGATACCGGCCTAAGCAGGCCAATCAATTTAGTGTAGAACGAAGAGGTGCTGCCCTAAAAGCCATTAAGCTCACAGAGGCCATTAAGGACAAGGTGAAGATATTAATTCAACAGGAGCTTAGTCCAGATCAGGTCTGTTTCTACCTTGAAAAAAACGACATTGTAAGGTTGCATCATGAAACAATCTATCGCATGGTTCTGGCCGATAAAAAGCAACAAGGCACACTGTATCAACACCTTAGGCACTTACACAAAACGCATAGAAAGCGCTATGGAAGTTATGATCGACGTGGAAGAATCAAGAATGCGGTTAGCATTGACGAGCGCCCAGAGATTGTCGATGAAAAAAGCCGAATTGGCGACTGGGAAGGTGACACCATTATCGGCAAAGACCGAAAAAGCGCGATTTATACATTGGTTGAAAGAAAAACGCTCTATACAATTATCGTCAAGCTTATGGGCAAGAATGCCAGTGACCTTGCAGATAGAGCCATAAAAGTTCTCAAGCCTATGGCCGAGCAGATTCATACCATAACCTATGACAATGGTTTAGAATTTGCCGACCACGAACGTATGGCAAAAGAATTAAACGCAAAGATCTACTTTGCACACCCTTACTCATCTTGGGAAAGAGGCATAAATGAAAACACCAACGGCCTCATCCGCCAGTATTTCCCAAAGGGAACCGACTTTAATGAAGTTACCCAAGAGCAAATAGATTTTGTTATGTACCGGCTCAACACTCGCCCCCGAAAAACACGAGAAGGAAAGCAACCTGTTGAGCTGTTTTTAGGAAAAGCGGTTGATTTATTAGCGGCTTAAATGAGATTGCACTTAATATGCGAATTCAAGGTCTATTTGTCGCCACTCCAATAGCGTTACGTTAGATTCTCTTAAACCTGTTTCCAGGGTAAATTGCATCATTGCTGAAAGATGGCTTGGAAGTACGGATACCAACCTACTAGCTTCTGCTTTAGTGAGCCATCTAACTCTCAACCTTGGTTCTTTTAGTAGCTTGATATGGGGTACATCACACAACACGTCCCATTCAATGGCTGCACGCCTTAATAACGCTCTAATTTTTTGTAGCGCACGATTTATAGTTGTATTGGACACCCCATCTGCTTTTCTGCCCTCAATTAGTCTGTTTATGTCTTGTCTAGTAATTTGATCGAGATACATTCCTTTGAAGTAGGGGGTTATAACCTTGAATAAATGAAGTTCGCCGATCTCATCTTTGTTATTTGATTCTGATATGAATTTTTGCACGGCATCATCAAAAAGCATTCGAGGTTTATTAGCGCCAACCAGTTTAGCTAATTGTGAAGTTAGAAGGTTATCCATGTTGTCAGTATGAACTTGATTCATTTGTGCGATTTCCTTTTTTTTATTTGTCATAAAGTGGAACCGCATTTTTATGTATAACAGCCAAAAAGTTAAGAGTATTTATGTAAAAATTTACTACTCAACAATATTCATTTTTGTATTTATTTCTTTAATCGTTATGCCTAATTTTTTTGAAGGGCTGGGTATTAATATCCCCTTTATTCTACCTATGTCTTTTGTTCGCCCTGTTTTTGATAAAATTTCGTAGGTGAACATGTTTTCACCTTTCGGAGTTTTAAGATTAATCTTTCGGCTGGACTTAGTAACAGAACGTTGCGCTTGTGACCAACCAACGCCAGTTTCCGCTTGAAATGTTCTAAAAATTTGAGGGGAGACTAGAAACAAACCTTCATCAACAAAATGAGCAGCACCGCCTGGAATATTGAGGGGAATTGCCCCCGTTTTTAAACCTGATTTTAACCAACCAATAAATTGAGCCCCAGGATCATCTAGGTCTGCAAAGTTGATTTGAGTGTCTAAAACTTCATCGTTGTATTTATTTACGAAGTTTTTAGAGCCATCGGCAATCTGATTTTTAACCTCGTTCATTAAACTATTACGATTTTTAACGTCGTTCTCTGGACTTTGCTGTTCTTTTTTGGGCTTTTTGTTTGAAGCACTAACGATTTCACTTTTATATTCAATGTCATTAGTTGCCATTGCAGGCGACCAAGCTTCCGTATCACTATCAATGTCATCATGAGGATCAATATCGGATAGATCTTCATAATTACCTGGAAGACCATGATCAGACTGAGGTTTATGCCCCATTACATCGTCTAACTCTGCAAAATCATCTAATGGCTCAACAATTGGATTTGACTGCTTTACGTCAGCATTTATGTCGCAATTGTTTGGTTCACTTTTTATCGGCTGTGCATTCTTGGACTGATCGGGCGAAAGTGTTTGATCAGTCTGGTTTTGTTTAGGGGCCTGCTCGATTTTTGGTAAGGTTGAGGATGGTTGGGCGGGGAGGGCAGAGTGCTTTTCATTAGAGGCATCATGTGAGGTCACAACCTCACCGTCTTCATTAATTTGCACAACCTGGATGGTGTCGTTGGTTGCCGGTCGCTTTTCTGGCCATGCTTTCATTACATGGATTTTCAATACACTGAAGTCTTGCTGCCAATTACCCACATTGACTCGCACCTTAAAGGTTGCTTTGTCTCCGTTAGACTCGACGATATTCGATTGTTGCAGTTCACCCATTAAGGTATTGTTTGAGGCTGGAATAGATAGACCTTGATCCCGCATTTTTTCTTTTACCTTATCCAGCATTGGCTTAACAGTGAAATACACATAGTCACCGTCAACATAACCAATGGCTCCTTGTTTGTTAACTCCAATGGCATTTTCTTCAAGTAGCTGTTGAAGCGACTTCAGCATCCGTTCTGGCAAGCTCAAGGCTTGCACTGGTCGCTTAATGACATCATTAACGTTGCCCCCCAGGTTTGCAACTACACTGGCTTGATCGGCTTTCTGGATAATTTCTGCTATGACGGATGCTTCTGTGTAATTTGCTGTCAGATAATTCACCAATGCATACCAGGCCTCATCATCCGTCATAATCCAGTTGATATGATCTTGGTTGAATATCTTATATAGTGCAAATGAAGCCAGTTTTTCATGAAATTTGTGTCGGCGACCGGCGTTATAAATAACCCGGTACAGTGAAGGTGGTGGCATAGTAGATAGCAGATTCCAAGCTTCTCCTTTTTCATTATGAAATTCAACATCTGAAATGAGCTTTCCGGCGTCGTGCAGTAGAGCACAAACAAATACAACAAATGTCCAAATGTCTTTGCGGTGTTCAATTTCCTCTGGCGGTACGCCCGTTGGTAGGATCTGCCCTCGTCTGAGTCTTAAAGCATTAACTATGACCTCTAGGGTATGCGCTATCATCCCGCCATGCTCTGAATGATGATGTGATTCACTGGCCGGCGCTAATTGCATAAAACTAACATAGGTTTTAAGGGGGGTAAGATACAAATACTCAAAGTGTTTGTCGGGCACGCCGGTTAAGACTTTTATGTCATCCAGTTGATCTCGGTAGGAATGAAGTAAACGCTCGACCGGTAAACGCTTTAAATAACGTCCTTGAAATACGCTATCCGCTTTAACAGGACTAAGATTATTGTTTTTTAAGCGTTTTATAAGCGTGTTTAGCATGAATGCGCCTCAAAGCTATTCAGCCATTTTTTAATATCATCAAGACTTTTAGTAGATTCAAAATCAATGTAGGCCGACAATTTTGAGCGCGTTGCGGCAAATTCTGAAAATCTCAATCTCATTGGATCCCAGCTCTCTTTTGTTTGCGTGTCATATACTTTTACAGAAAAACAACCGGACTCGTATAAATGTTTTGCAACCAACGGTGTCAACTCTTCAAACTGTAAACCAATTGCACAAAGACTTATCTGTTGTGCCATAGCAAAAAAATTAAATTCGTCCCCAATGCAGGCCTGAGATCCATCATAAATATCATTTAGATGATTCATGATTTCCCTAACTCTCGGATTATTGATAGACATATTGATCTTTTGTGCTTTGATAGGCGTGCTTAACAGCACTCCATTGCTGATCATCTAGTTCTGAAATAGTTTTAAGCTCAAAAGGCTTGATCGTAATTCGTTTTTTGTTAGGAAGTAATTCAATTCTTTTAAGTGCGGCATTGAGGTTTTCATTACAAAGTTGTGAAACAACGGCCTCAAAAAGTCGTAAACCATCTTCAATATCAGATACAGATTGGTAATAAATAGTTGGCCCAAACTCATAGGCTCCATCTAAAAACTTAATGACTCGGTGGGTAGCGAATGAAACGTGGACTAAATTGTGTGGCATACCTTATCCCTAAGTGGTTCAAAACTTATTTTTGGGTAATTGTCACAAAACCGTGGGTATGTAATGAGTAAAACAAAAAATAAAAAAAGTTATTTTGAAATTAGAAATAGATGGAAGGATGATAGCACCTCTTTAAGAGGTGCATTCATAGATTATCGACGTGTTGGTCTATTAGCAAGTGAGCATGTCATCTCGCCGCGAAAAAAGTGGCTTGATGAAACGCTTTGACTGATACCGCCTCGATCAAGCTGATGCGCTGTTGCCGCAAGACGGACACAGTAACTAGGTAAGTTAGCTGTACCACAAGCTTGAACATTTACACCATCAAAAGTCGCGCTACCAAAGCTGCTATTGTTGCCTGAGTAAATGTCAAAATCTACGCTCTCAGCGCGACCAATATCGAACCCAAAGGGCTCGGCTTTGCGCCATTTACCACCGATTCTAGCTTCGCCGTTCAATGTGCATTGCACTCGCTGACCGTAAACATCAGTTGAGCCTGCCTCTGGCTGAGGCATAACAGGTGTTGTTACTGATGGTTGTTTTTTAAGTTCAGCGTTGTATTGTGCATCAAGCTGCGCTTGGCGCTCATAAGCGTATAGCTTCATTTCATCTGACATGGCTGACCAATCATCATCTGAAATATTTAACGGTTTTTTTGATGTGGCCATGCAACTAGAGACAGATACCGCAAGCATAATGGCCGTAAACACTTTTAAAGTTTTCATTTAAGATTCCTTAAGTAATTTGTGACAAGTTTAGCTATTAATTGAATCAATTAGTAGCCTTGTCTTAGTGCTTTTGATAGGGAGTTCCCAATTAAGTACACTTGATTATCGGTATAACCAAGATATTTTATGGAGCATACTTCGGTAAATCTACCGTTATTGGCAAGGTGAATCATCGAAACAACCATACCTTCTGAATTGCCTTCCCGAACCAAGAAATGGAGGTTATAAGCAAAATTTTCTGGTATTAGTGTGGATTTTGGATCCGCTCGCCAATCAAGAATACCTCTATCCCAACTTAGCCACTCATAATCCAAGCCACTAAAAAGACAACTTGATAATTGGTCTCCTATGAATCTTGGCTCTCTGAAGTTTTCTATTTTAAGTGGGGTAGATAAAACTCTGTGGATCTGGTCTTCAATCTCTTGAATCGTTGCATAACGATCCAGCTTCATGAAACCTGGTTTATCTGGGTTTGTTTTATAAAACACAGTTTGAATTTTCATAAGTGTATCTCCGATATAAAGAAAAGGGGATACACCAAGCCCCACGGGGATGATGTATCCCCATGGGGTTGAAAATGGAATTATAAACATGACTGCACGATCAGAGATCGTTACCGGCTAACGCAGTCGAGGGCCGGCAAAGGGTGCTTGCAATGCAAGCCTAAGTTCCACATCGTGGATCCTTACATAAAGTGATTTTAATACCAAATCATTTGATGTAAAGATCCACACCGAAGTGCGGGGCTGATTGGTTAGATTGCAGATAATATTACTTTTATTGAACACACACTCTATCTTGTTCGTTATTAATAAATCTGTTTGGGTTAATCGGGTCAGGATCAGAAAAAATACGAACTCCTCTGTGTTTAAAAAGTTCAAAAGCCTTTTTAATCTCATAGTAGTGGTCAACTCCAATGCTGCGACCAGGCCAGGCCAAACCTTCTTCGATTAGCTCCATATTTATATCAACTCCGTTTAAATACACAATCCCCCTGCCATCAGGATGGTAGGGAGGGAAAAGGTGAACTTTTAAACGCTTACCCTCAATTTTGTTTTTTAGATATTCTTTTGCTTCTTTGCCGTATGCCTGGTTACACATACCAGGGTAGTTATATACAGGTGTTATGATATTCATCAAGTGAAACTCATAGGTACTCACCTCATCTCTAACTCGAATCAGATCTCCTCTTATGACCTCAAGCACATCAACTTCTGCCATATAAGGGCCGTATCTATTGGGAACATCTCCACCAACAAACGGTAGATTTTGGGCAGCAACTATTTGCGAAGTAACAAGAAGCGGCACTATCAACAATAAAAATTTGGATTTCATATTTATCTCCGTAGTTAAAAAGCTTGTTTTTGCGACATAGGGCGCCATGGTAAAAATTTAAACCAACCGATTAAGTGGTTTTCGGTATGTGGCCCAATGCCAAAGGTCGGCATCGGGATCAGGGTCAATATCTTGCAGCAATTGCACGCAAGCACGCTCTTCTTTGTTCAATGGTAAGTTCATAGCTTTGCAGTCACGCATAATAGTTGGCATGTTTGAATCAGTTAATTTGGCAATTTCAGAGCATGATTTCCCCTCATGCCACAGTGTCTTAACTTTCTCTCTCCGGCTTGTTTGAATCATCCCCCTGTGTCAGAATAGTTGTCGCTTTTAGTAAACGAGACAGGTAGGCGGATTAGGATGTAAAATGACGCACGTAAATACACAAAGAAAAGAGGCGATACTCAAAAAACTATTGCCACCGCACAATCAACCGGTGTCATTGATTGCGCAACAAGAGCAGATTGGTAAATCAACCCTCTACTCCTGGTTAAAACAAGCCAAACAGCAAGGTTTAGCCGTGCCCGGTAGTCAAGCGCATAACGCACAGCATTGGTCTAATGAAGCCAAGTTGGCGGTCATTATTGAAACCGCCTCAATGAACCAGCTTGAAACCAGTGAGTACTGCCGCCAAAAAGGCCTGTTTATTGAACAGCTCAAGCAGTGGAAAGACGAGTTCACTACCCAAGCCTCACACGCCAATAGCGACCTCAAACAAGCGCACGCTAAAATTAAAGAACTGCAAACCGAGCTCAGTCGCAAAGAAAAAGCACTGGCTGAAGCGGCCGCACTGTTGGTACTACAAAAAAAGTACCGCGCGCTGCTGGGGGACGAGGCATTATGACCACCCCTCAGCAGCGCCAAGAGATTATTGACCTGATAGAACAATCCGTTCGTGAAGGGGCACGGCGTAGCGCCGCCTGTCAATGCCTGGGACTATCTATGCGCACCCTACAGCGCTGGTATCCCAAGGGTAAAGGCTACTTAGCGTTTGACCAGCGTCCCATTGCTGTGCGGTTGCGTCCATCCCATGCGCTGAGCGAACAAGAGCGTTTATTGATCATTGAAACAGTGAACCAGCCTGACTATGCCAGTCTGCCGCCTTCAAAAATCGTGCCGCTATTGGCGGATAAGGGCAATATCTGGCCAGTGAATCGAGCTTTTACCGTGTTCTCAAAGCTCATGACCAGCTCCATCACCGAGGACGTGCTAAAGTTGCAAAAAAACCACGCCAGCCGGTGACCCATCACGCCTTTGCACCCAATCAAGTGTGGATGTGGGATGTTACCTGGTTACCCAGTCAAGTGAAGGGGCAATACTTCTATCTGTACATGGTGAGTGACCTCTATAGTCGCTACGGTGTAAGTTGGGAAGTGCATGCCGCCGAGACGGGTCACAACGCGGCTGAGCTGATGAATCAAGCGGTTATTAAGCATAAGTTATGTGGTGCACCCAAGCCGGTACTTCATAGTGACAATGGCAGTATCATGAAAAGCATGACGCTGCGGGCCAAGCTTGAATCACTGGGGATTCAACAATCGTTTAGCCGTCCTCGGGTTAGCAATGACAACGCCTATATTGAATCGTTCTTTAGAACACTCAAATACGTGCCTAATTGGCCTACAAAGGGGTTTAGTGATATTGAGCATGCACGTCGTTGGGTACAAAGCTTTATGGGCTGGTACAACGAGCAGCACCTGCACAGTCGGCTCAAGTTTGTGACGCCAGGGCAGCGTTATCGGGGTGAGGATAAACAGATACTTACCAAGCGAGCGCAGGTTTATGAACAAGCAAAGGCAAAAAACCCAGCACGCTGGCGATCTAAGGTGCGAAACTGGACACCGATAGGCGCTGTGGCGTTAAACCCGGATAATCTTGAACGGGTGAATGGATAAAATGGGATGAAAAACACGACAACTATCTTGACGAACACCGTCATTAGTTGCTGCGACTTTTTCATTGCGTAAATCACTTTTCTTAGAGCATGATTAAGATGTTGTCGATTCTATCAGGCAGGGAAGAGGCGGGCAGAATTACAAGGATAGAAAAATTTTTTTTTAAAATTGGTTTATATCCAAGCAGGAAAGCCCCAGCAAAATGGTTTTGTGGAGCGATTTAATGGCTCATTTAGACAGGTGTTTTTAAATGCGTATCTGTTTGAGTCGATCGATCAAGTGAGAGAGATGGCTTGGTTCTGGCGGTTAGATTATAACGAAGAACGTACTCATGAAAGTCTGGGTAATCTGCCCCGGCGGCTTATCGAGCAAAACTGGAAAACTCTACCTTACCACTGTTTTACTGATAGGGAACTGGACATTGGGGCTTATTCGAAGATCCTGAATAGGATTTCATTGTTGAAAATGGTTGTGGTATATTCACACGCAAAGATTTAAGTATTGAAAGGATTTGTAATGCAAACTGAACATGAAAAACACAACATAGACAAGGAACAGCTATTAGCAAGCCAGCTAGTTGAAGATTTACGCCAACTTATGAAGATAGATCATGTCTTTTGTTCAAGCTAGGGATGGAGATGTTTATAATGTCGCTGTTGAGCTTGACAATAAACTTAAGTGTCTGAATAAGTAAGTTTTTGACTATGAATGCTAAACGGCACGAGTTAGAGGCTAAACTATTTAAGATTCGAGAGCTTGAATATGCCAAGGCTCAAGCTGAATCTGTTGAAGAAATTATCGCCTATATCGACTTGCTGATGAAGCCAAGATCAAGAGCCATAACTCTTGATAATGGTTCAGAAATAGAGATTCCGAGCAGTGAAAAACCAGCATATTTTGAATGGGTAGTGTGGCGTGCGTTTTTGGCAATTAACTCGATTGTTAACCCCCCTTGGGAATCAAGAAACTTTAAAGTCGATCCAGACTTTAAACCAATCTCACACGCTGCTAGTGGTTCATCTGACCTGATATTTGAGTTTTATGATTTTGTCCTAGTTGTTGAGGTCACTTTAACGACATCTTCTAGACAAGAAGCCGCTGAAGGAGAGCCGGTAAGAAGGCATGTTGCTAATTATGTTCAAAAGTATGAACCATTAGGAAAGCAGGTATACGGCTTGTTTATGGCTATCACAATTGATACAAACACTGCTAATACCTTTAGGCTTGGTGAATGGTATCTAGCTGATGACACAAAAATATATGTACAAATTGTTCCTGTCGCCTTAAAAGACTTTAGGGGGCTGCTAAGTGTGAAAAAAAATAATCCAAACGAACTTTTGTCGCACATTAAAGAAATTTTAATTTTGTGTAGAGCAGAAATGACGCGACCAGCACCAGACTGGAAACGATTTATTTCAGAACAATTTTGTAGCGTTGCCACTAATATTAAAAGTGTAAATAATGACTGAATTCCTCCGCCACAAGTCTTAAAACGATTCGTAACTCAGAGCGGCCATGTTGGTTGTTGTTTTTTTCATCTCATTTTATCCATGAATCTAACAAGGTTATCAAGTACAAGTGAAACTGCGCCTATCTGTGTCCAGTTAAGCACCTTATACTCCAATAGTGGCATGATTTTGAAGTAAATGAGGGGTATTTTTGCTATATTGCTACAAACTGGGTATTTAAAATTGGGAGTTTAAGCTACACATTTAAAGCCTTTCATCCAACACATAACAATGACCGATATGATCAGTTTGTGACAAACTGAATTGAGCATATAGTGATTCCTCGATTGATACGTGGTATGCCAGGAAGAATGATTACATGTCGATATTGGCTGCTGGTGCTTGTGTTGCCCTTACAAGCCCTTACGGATAGGGCCTATCCCCTAGGCCCCCCGTCCCTTGAGCCCCATCCCTTTGACCCATTCCATTTTCATCCTCTCCCGTTGCGACCGCCCTCGGTCGCTCCCTTTGACCCTTAACCCTTATAACCATTACAAAAATTTTGAGGCACTCGAGCGTGCGACTGTAAAATTAATCGAAGATACTTTTTTTGACTGGCAAAATGAAATTGGTATCCCAAAAGAGTATGAATTACCCTCATTCGCATCATCAGATGTGATTCAATAATGTGCAAAATAGCTATCTAGTTGGGGTCAGTCAGGTTAGATTTGATCAAGTACAATTTAATCCACATTTCCTGTGGATAAATTTGTCTTGATAGCTCAACCGAGTGCCCAAGTTCTTAGTTTACTTGTACTTTTGCATAACTGTTTAAATGTTAGGCAGTGAGTTATAAATTCAAGCATTTTTCATTAATAAAAGCGTCAATTTGATCTTCATCCATTTTCGCCGGTAGTTCCATAGCACTAAACATTTCTGACTTAATTTCAAACAGTAATGAATTGCTTATATCATGCGCATATATCCAATCACCATCGGGCCAGTAAAGAATTTTGATTACTTTAGTCTTGTTCCATGTAATAAGATTTAATCCTTGCGGTGGCAGCACCACTATTCTGAAAGTGCTCTAAATAAAGTAGAGCGGCTAACACCAAATTGATGAGCAACTTCTTCAACACTCGATTTGTTATTGGAGTTATTCAGGATAGATTTAGCCATTTGTATTTGTTTTGGTGTTAGTTTTTTTGGGCGCCCACCAAGGCGACCTCTTGATTTGGCAGCATTTAACCCAGCCATAGTGCGTTCTTTTATGATGTTGCGCTCAAACTCAGCAAGAGCACCAAAAATATGAAACATCAATTTTCCGGCAGGGGTGGTTGTGTCAATGTGATCAGTAATAGACATGAACCCAACGCTTTTTGATTCAAGTTCATTAATTAAGTTTATGAGATCTTTTAGTGACCGGCTTAGTCGATCAAGTTTCCATACAACCAATTCATCACCAGGCCTGATTGCTTTGAGTAGATTCATTAATTCCGGTCGGTCGGATTTTGAGCCTGATCCTGTTTCTTGATAGATCAATTCGCAACCGGCTAAATTAAGTGCGTCTAACTGCAAACTTAAGTCTTGATGGAGTGTTGACACTCTTGCATAACCAATTTTCATACAAAAACTCACATTGAGTACCAAAACTCAAATTTAAAAATAATTATGAGACTTTGATTATGATATTGAGTTTTGAGACATAAAACAATCAATTTCAAAGGCAAAAGAGGGGAGGGTAGCTAGAGGATCATAAACATACGTTTTTGAGACAAGGATTTCATTACACCAAAATCGATCTTATAAATGCCAAACGGTTTTAGCACCATCAAAATGCAAGACACCGCCCTCGATTAGAAGAGAAATAATGCCTTCTGCTTCGCCTTGAGCCAGTTTAAATTGATTTGACAAATGATTTAGTAAACTGTTACGTCTTGATGGGCGACTTAATTTTCGGCTTTTTAACAAGCCAGCATAAATCTTCATTTTTTCCTGGACGTTATTAACCAGTTCGGGTGATGTTTCTTGAACATAAGACAAGCCGACTTCCTCTGGGCAAACAAACCTATCCCGAAATATAGCTATTTTTTCTTTAAGTGGTAAGTTCGCCATTAAGCGATTAGCACCCCGGCATACGGCAACACAATTACCGTCATCATGAGTGCCGCCATTTGATGTAGCAAAAAGATGTTCTATGTCCGCTCTATGAATAGACAGTTCTTTTTGGCAGAAAAAACATTGCCCTTTTTGACGAAACAATAGACTTTGTATGGATGACGGAATAGGAATCTCCTCAAATGCTATAGCTAGAAATTTTTGCAAGCTATTGAAGTTTTAAACTACTACTTTCATATCCACATGCAATGCTCGCATAACTCGCGCAACTGTATCCCACTTGGGCTGCACCTTGCCACTGAAAGTTTTATAAAGACTTTCTCGGTTTAACCCCGTTGCTTTAGATACTTCGGCAATGCCATGGTGTTTAGCTAGATGCCCGATTGCACTGACAAATACGCTAGGATCTTCATCTCGAAAACATTCTTCTAAATAAGCATTAATCTCTTCTTGAGTTTCAAAGTAGTCGAACGGGTTAAAGGGTTTTAGTTTCTCAGTCATAGATCAATCTCCAACAGAATTTGTTTTGCCTTCGCTATATCTTCTTGTTGCTGTTTTTTGTTGCTTTTGATACCGCCATTTAACAGTAGCACAAGGGTTTCGCCGCGAATCGTGAAATAGATTCGATAGCCTTTGCCAATAAAAATACGCATTTCACTAACACCTTCGCCAACAGGTTCGCAATCACCAAAATTACCTTGTTCAGCTCTGGCAATTCGCATAGCTATGGCTTTTACTGCTTGCCGGTCTTTTTGCTTAGTAAGCCATTTATCAAAAGTGCTAGTTGTTAAAATATTATATTTCATTCTCATATTGTAGCCTATTGGCTACTTCTCAGCTAATGTTATTTGAGTATAAAACTTATCGTCGAGAAATGGGAAGTGATTGCAACTCTATAGTGCTATGGATTTGAACATGGGAGGTTTTAAATTGGTTGGTAAAAAGGAGGGTGGCCATTGCTGGCCACCGCTTGCTTACTATGCTACCCGGCTACTTGTCAAAAAGCAGCAGGTGCGTATAATAGTAAAGCAAGGATTATGAAGCAAAGTTCTGGTTTGCTCATAAAACCTCCGTGAGTGCGGCATCGAAAGGTGCCGTTTCCTTTTTTGGCTTATGCCAAATCTTGACTGCCAGCCCAGTCAAATGCCCAAACCTTGTCAGCGTTATTAGAAGCTTTAACAGTAACAGTCTTGGCCATGGCCTCCGATTGTCGCCATTTATTAGTTTTGGGTATCTGAATCATACCGATCGACTTTTAAGAAAAAGGGATACACCGAACCCACAAAGGGATGATATATCCCCTTGTGGGTTGAAATTGAATTGTAAACATGACTGCACGATCAGAAATCGTTACCGGCTATCGCAGTCGAGGGCCGGTCAAGGGTGCTTGCAATGCAAGCCTAAGTTTCACAACGGTGGATGCTTACTGAGTGATTATAGCAAAGCCAATCACCTGAATCTGGAACAGACTCAATTCGATCTTTGATTACGATAAAATAACTAGAAAATATTGCAAAGGGTTTGAATTAGCCCTAAGATAGAGTGGCTGATTTAAACCCAACAGATTTTTTTTGATAAAGAACCAAGGAGTTCACCATGAAATTACTCACTCTAATTGCTAAGGCTACAGCTATCCTTGTAGCAGGCCTGGTGGCTATTTGGTTCTTCTTCGACTATCTACTGCTTGCGATTCTGTCTGTGATCGCTATTTTGTATGTGATTTTCTATGATGGAAGGCGCTCTAAGTCAGCTACTAACAATTCTGCTTATGAGTATGAGCGAGACCTAGAAAGACACATTCAGTACCGAGCTTTAAGCGGAGATAAAAGCCAGTACGACTTTGAAAATCGCTGTCGTTATACCTCAGGCCGTTATAGTTAATTCATGTATTGATCACAGTTATTTAAAATTTTTTCCCAGCAGTAACATTACCGGCTGTTGCTTCGCCGATTTGTCCCACTTTATTAGCCCCCGCCACCGCCAAATAAGCAACAAACACGCCTGGTATAGCAAGGTATGAGAGCACCATAACGATTTCAAAAATCGCATGTCCTAATAAGCTTCCCCCCGCTCCAGGTAACAGCCCGGGTGAGGGCACGTCGGATATGGAAGATACGCCATAAATGTAAGGTATCAGTTTTGCCTTGATGGTATCAAGAATATGCCACAATATTTCAAATGAATAAACAGTCATTACATAGATCGTTGTTTTGAGAGCAACAGTAATATTCATACCGCCAATCAAGATCACTATCATTGACCCAAAAATAACTACAAGCTTCAATAAGGCATGCGTAATCTCTAAAAATGGGGGTAAGGCCATATAAAGAATTTTTGAAAACACATAGCCTAGAGAAGCTAAACCGCCCGCAGCAGTTAATCCAGCAAGATCTAAAACCTTATCTGTAGTTGATCTATCAGCATCTGTTGCTCTTGTTCGGGTTGTTAGCCTACCTTCATAGGTATTAATAAGTGCACGATGAACCACCGCATCTCTGTAGCGAGAATCGTTGAATCGATCCCTAGCTGATAAGCTCAAGTCATTAAAAACATTAACCCGATCAACGGCACCTTGACCAAAATCCGAGCTTATAAAAAGCTGGTCTCTTAACCCCAAATGATCGTTGGGTATTCTGCTTGCCGAGAATCCCAGGTCTCCAGCAGGGTAAACCGAATCACCACGACCGACCCACCACACATAACAACTTGGAAGGATGGTTTGAGTTGTGGTTGTGCCATCAGGAAGTGTTACGTTTTGAATTAAGTCAAACTTTGGCGTTATCCTCGATGCAAATTCATAGGGCATATTATATTCAGTGTGTGCCATGCTAAATTCACACTCTGATTCTGAGCAATATTGATAAAGCCCTTTGCCTAGTAAGTAATGTTGATTGCCGATGTATGATAGGTCTAGGTGTGATCGACTCGTATCGGAGTTGAACACCTTACCAATCGAAGCCGCCTTTTTACCAACAGGTATGTAGCAATGGTTTACAAAAGCTTCAAGCTCTGTTTTTAAATGGTCAGCAACTTTTGCCGTAACAAAGCCTCTCATTAAGTTTAGATTGTCAGCATCCAGCTGATCCAGACTAGCAATGTGGAGTGTCAACACTTTTTCGTACCTAGATTTTCTTCAATTGCTTTTAGTCGGTCTAGTCGCATTCTCTCGAATTTGGCAGGTGGAATATAACCATTCGAACTGTGTGGTCTGATATGGTTGTAGTGCCCCATATATTCCGAAACTAGCCAACGCATTTCTTGTTGGTCGATTAACTTTTTGAGCTGGTAAACGGTTTCTGTTTTGAAAGATTTAAAGAAGCTCTCAATAACCGCATTGTCCCAACAATTTCCCCGCCGACTCATGCTTTGCTTAATGCCCCAATGAGCCATCAATTTGCGGTAAGCGTGACTGATAAACTGACTACCTTGATCCGTGTGAACCATCAGTCCTTTAGGGGGATTACGATTCCATAAAGCTCTTTTTAACGCGGTCTCAATGAGCTCTGAACGCATATGCGTTTCTAATGCCCAGCCAACCACTTTTCTTGAGTAAAGGTCAATATAAGTGGCCAAGTACATCCAGCCTTGCTGGGTTTTAATTTGTGTTACCCCCTGTGTCAGAATAGTTGTCGCTTTTAGTAAACGAGACAGGTAGGCGGATTAGGATGTAAAATGACGCACGTAAATACACAAAGAAAAGAAGCGATACTCAAAAAACTATTGCCACCGCACAACCAATCGGTGTCGCTTATTGCGCAACAAGAGCAGATTGGTAAATCAACCCTCTACTCCTGGTTAAAACAAGCCAAGCAGCAAGGTTTAGCCGTGCCCGGTAGTCAAGCGCATAACGCACAGCATTGGTCTAATGAAGCCAAGTTGGCGGTCATTATTGAAACCGCGCCAATGAACCAGTTTGAAACCAGTGAGTACTGTCGCCAAAAAGGATTGTTTATTGAACAGCTCAAGCAATGGAAAGAAGAGCTCACTAAGCAATCATCACAAGAAAACACCGAACTAAAACAAGCGCACGCTAAAATTAAAGAACTGCAAAACGAGCTCAGTCGCAAAGAAAAAGCACTGGCTGAAGCGGCCGCACTGTTGGTACTACAAAAAAAGTACCGCGCGCTGCTGGGGGACGAGGCATTATGACCACCCCTCAGCAGCGCCAAGAGATTATTGACCTGATAGAACAATCCGTTCGTGAAGGGGCACGGCGTAGCGCCGCCTGTCAATGCCTGGGACTATCTATGCGCACCCTACAGCGCTGGTATCCCAAGGGTAAAGGCTACTTAGCGTTTGACCAGCGTCCCATTGCTGTGCGGTTGCGTCCATCCCATGCGCTGAGCGAACAAGAGCGTTTATTGATCATTGAAACAGTGAACCAGCCTGACTATGCCAGTCTGCCGCCTTCAAAAATCGTGCCGCTGTTGGCTGATAAGGGGCAATATCTGGCCAGTGAATCGAGCTTTTACCGTGTTCTCAAAGCCCATGACCAGCTCCATCACCGAGGGCGTGCTAAAGCTGCGGAAAAATCACGCCAGCCGGTGACCCATCACGCCTTT
Organism: Thiomicrospira sp. R3; assembly: GCF_029581415.1. GTDB lineage: Bacteria > Pseudomonadota > Gammaproteobacteria > Thiomicrospirales > Thiomicrospiraceae > Thiomicrospira. The sequence goes on from NZ_CP121121.1 coordinate 1,516,934, forward strand.
GCACCCAATCAAGTGTGGATGTGGGATGTTACCTGGTTACCCAGTCAAGTGAAGGGGCAATACTTCTATCTGTACATGGTGAGTGACCTCTATAGTCGCTACGGTGTAAGTTGGGAAGTGCATGCCGCCGAGACGGGTCACAACGCGGCTGAGCTGATGAATCAAGCGGTTATTAAGCATAAGTTATGTGGTGCACCCAAGCCGGTACTTCATAGTGACAATGGCAGTATCATGAAAAGCATGACGCTGCGGGCCAAGCTTGAATCACTGGGGATTCAACAATCGTTTAGCCGTCCTCGGGTTAGCAATGACAACGCCTATATTGAATCGTTCTTTAGAGCACTCAAATACGTCCCTCAATGGCCCACGAAGGGGTTTAGTGACATTGAGCATGCACGTCGTTGGGTACAAAGCTTTATGGGCTGGTACAACGAGCAGCACCTGCACAGTCGGCTCAAGTTTGTGACGCCAGGGCAGCGTTACCGCGGTGAAGATGCGCGAATATTGGCCAAACGCGCACAGGTTTATGAACAGGCGAAGGCAAAAAGCCCAGCACGCTGGCGTTCTAAGGTGCGCGACTGGACACCGATAGGCGCTGTGGCGTTAAACCCGGATAATCTTGAACGGGTGAATGGATAAAATGGGATGAAAAACACGACAACTATCTTGACGAACACCGCCTGGCTATGGGTGTTTTTATGTGACATTATTTGATATGATGACAAAAGGCATGCATTTTGTTAAAGTGTTGAAACTATGAAGTTATTTAATTGGAATTCCGATAAAAACACCTTGCTTATTCAGGAAAGAGGACTTTGTTTTGAAGATGTGGTGTTTGCTGTGCAACAGGACAAATTGCTAGATGACGTTGTTCATCCCAATAAAGAACAGTATCCAAATCAGCGAATAATGGTGATTGAGCTTGAGGGTTATGTTTATCTGGTTCCTTATATTGAAAATGAGCAAGAGATTTTTCTAAAAACCATTATTCCAAGCCGCAAAGCGCGTAAAAAGTATTTAGGAGAAGACAAATGAAAAAACAGCAAACAATGATTTTAGATGACGAAGAGCAGTCAATATTAGCAGCATTTGAATCCGGTGAGTTTGAATCCGTGTTAAGTGATGAGCGAAAAACGGAGTTGGTGTCGATTGCTCAGGCGAGTGTCAAAAAAGACAAACGCATCAATATTCGTATTGCCCAGCGTGATCTGGATGCGATTCAACGCAAAGCCTTGCAAGAAGGCATGCCTTATCAAACCTTGATTGCCAGTATTTTGCATAAATATGCCTCTGGGCGCTTAACAGAACAACGCGCATAAAAACCAAACCACCAGGCCTGGTGGCTTGGCTGGTTTCAATGTTTAGGGCGGTAGTTCAAAATTGAGATGGGAACGATTTTTTTAACCGGGAAGCTTGCGACTTCTTTGCGGTGAATCACTTTACCTAACAGACTTTCGATGACGCAGAGGTTTTTAAAGTCGTCTTTTGAGACAAACGAAATGGCTTCACCGGACGCACCGGCACGACCTGTTCGGCCGATGCGGTGAATATAATCTTCCGCCGGATAAGGCAGGTCGTAATTAACCACGCGACTTAAATCGTCAATATCAATCCCACGCGCGGCAATGCCTGTTGCGATTAAAAAACGTAATTTACCCGATTTAAATTCGCCTAATATCTGTTCGCGCATCGCTTGGCTTCGGCCGCTGTGAATGGAGTCGGCAATAATGCTGCGTTTGCCGAGTTGTTCGACCAATTTGGCGGCGGAGTGTTTTTTCTCGACAAAAATCAGCGCTTGATCCCATTGTTGTTCAATAATGAAATAACTCAATAACGCGGATTTTTGATCCTTGTCCACGGTAATTAACCACTGGTTAATTTTGGGCGCGGTTTTTTTATTCGACGACAGGGTGATTTCGGCGGCGTCATCGTAAACGGTATCGGCTAAATAACGCACATCGTCTGTTAACGTGGCGGAAAAGAGTAAGCTTTGACGATGGCGCGGCAAGCGATCAATAATTTTATTGAGGTCGTTGATAAAGCCCATATCCAGCATTCTATCGGCTTCATCAAGCACCAGAATTTCGAGGTCATCAAAAAACAACGCACGTTGATAGGCCATATCTAATAACCGCCCCGGCGTGGCGACCAGAACATCAACACCTTGCTCCAGCTGTTCTTTTTGCGCTTGGGAATCAACGCCGCCATACACCACCAGCGAGCTTAGGTTGAGATACTTGGCGTATTGCGCAATATTGAGTTCTACCTGAACTGCCAGTTCGCGCGTCGGGGTCAAAATTAGCGCACGGATAGATCGGCCGCGCAGTGCGCTTTCGGTATCGGCACTGAGTTTTTGCAAAATGGGCAACACAAAGGCGGCGGTTTTGCCGGTGCCGGTTTGCGCCGCCGCCATGAGGTCGCGACCGGATAAAATAATCGGTATCGCCTGCTTTTGGATTTCGGTGGGTTGACTATAGCCCAGTTCAGTAACGGCTTTTAAAATAGGCGCACTTAATCCTAGTTTTGCAAATGACATATAAACCTTTGGCGTAATTGAATAGGGGGCAAAATCGGCGGGTTAACCTATGGGGGGATTATAAAGCAATGGCGGTGTTAAGAAGGGGTTTGTTGTGTATGAAGCTGTTGCGTAATCGGATTTGAGGCAATCACCAGGCCTGGTGGTTGCGCCGATTGTTTGAACCGAATCCTAAAAAATGGTTAATGGCTGGTCAGAGATACTTCGCTTCGCTCAGTATTATGGGGTGTTTGTACCAGGCCTGGTTGTGATTTAGTGATTAGAAGTGCTACTATAGTGATACTTTGTTTGTAGGTTTTGAGGTTAAGCATGAAAGCAGAAATGGTGACGACCTTAAAACGCCAAGCGACCAAAATTTTGGCGGATTTAAACGCAACACATGAGCCGGTGTTAATAACCGAACAAGGTCGTCCTGCGGCCTATTTGGTCAATGTTGAAGATTATGAGTTTCAACAAAAACGCCTGCGCTTATTAGAAGGTATTGCGCGTGGTGAGCGTGCAATTCAACAAGGCCGTGTTGTTTCACAAACCGATGCTGAAGCGAAATTACAAAAATGGCTGACGTAATTTGGGCAGAAACGGCGTTAGCTGAGTTGGATGCCGTGGCGGATTATATTGCACTAGACAACCCAAGCGCCGCTAAAAATCTGGTACAAACTGTGTTCAGCAAAACACGGCTGTTGGCTGATTTTCTTGAGATAGGTTCAGCACCAAACGAACTGGCGGACTTGGATTATCGACAACTTATAATCAGTCCCTGTCGTATTTTTTATCGCATCAGCTCTGATCTTGAACAGGTTTATATCGTGCACATCCTGCGCCAAGAGCACGAGATGTGTCGTTTTTTCCGGTAGTGATTCAGATTTTGTGGACTTGAATTCAACTAATAATTGCAACACCCGCCCTTAAATTCCGCACCGTTAGGACTTCATAAGGTGACTTGAACCCTAGTCGTTTTCTCGGTCGGGTGTTGAGTTTATCTTCAACCTGCTGGATTTGCTCATCTGTGATCTCCTCAAAGGCGGTGCCTTTGGGGAAATATTGTCGAATCAATCCATTGGTATTCTCGTTCGTTCCGCGCTCCCAGCTGTGATAGGGTTGGGCGAAGTAAAACTGGCAATTTAACGCTTCGCTGACCCTGTGATGATGTGCAAATTCTTTGCCATTATCGGAGGTGTTGGTTTTCACTACAAAGCAGGATAACGCTTCTATCATCGCCTTGGCCGTCAACTCGGCTGTAGCACGTGCGACCTTGCGAATACGTGTCACACCTGTTTTACGTTCAACTAGCGTCACCAGTGAGGCTAAGCCTTTGCCTTGAATCGTATCCGATTCCCAATCGCCAAAACGCGCTCGTTTCTCCACAATCGCTGGGCGTTTATCAATACCGACACGCCCAACAATGCGACCACGCTTATCTTGCTTGCCATAACGCCGCCGATATTTACCGACCTTATGGCGAAGGTGTTTATAAAGTTCTCCGTCTTGTGCTTTATCTTTGAGCACATGTTGGTAAATCCATTCATGGCTAACGAGTTTACACCCCTGTTTGCGAAGGTAACCGACTATTTGTTCCGGTGACCATTGGTGCTCCGTTAAACCTTGCTCAATCAAGCGGATAATTCAGCACGGTACACACCGCTTATGCATTCAACATTGCGTCTAAGCTCTCGACTAATGGTTGAAGCGGATCGCTTTAGCGTTCTTGCAATTGAGCGAAGTGAAAAACCTTGCGCATTGTATATCTGAATCTGGTATCTTTCCTCAAGGGTCAGCTGTCTGAACCGTGTCATCTTTGGCACCTGAATGTTTTGTGTGTGAGCTAACCATTCTAAGACAGCTGGCCTCCACTTCTATAATTTTCAGGTGTTACGTTTATTATCTGAATTCAGGGGATGATATGGTGTAGTTATTTCTCTGTGCGAGTAAAGTCCACTGTTATGCATAAATGACGATATTAGTTATTTATTCAATTATTCAAGGCGATTTCTCTGGCAGACTGCATTGACATCTTCAAATAACAGGCAAATATCAATATCTAAAATTTGGGCAATTTTTGCAAGATGCTCAATGTTGAAATGCTTGCCTCTTATCCAAATCTCAGCCGTTGAAACTACGCCGACTGATTCATGTCCCATCGCATGCGCAAGCGCAACCTGTGAGTACCCTCTTTCTTTGCGGTATTTTTTTACATTTGAACCGACGCGTAGATAAATTTCTTGTATCCACGCTGTTCGCGCTTTTGTTTGTACTTCAATCACATTGTCCACCAGAAAAAGCCTATCTATAGGGAGGTATATTTATGGTAAAGTTTGTTTACCTATAAATGTTTCTTGCTCCGTTAAATAATTTAAAGTTGAAGTGTTGATAAGGGGTTTAGATAGTAGGCGTAGCTATTTTATTAATATCTGTGGTGTTCTCGCTAGGGAGTGGTGAGTATGTTTTGTACAAAATTTAAGCAGCAACTTAAAGATCAGGCACAAGAAATTGCTGAATATCGATCAGTGTTCAACGCGCTTAATCGCGCTTCTGCAGTCATTGAGTTTGATTTGAGCGGTAAGATCCTGACGGCGAATAAAAACTTTCTATCGGCACTAGGTTACAGCCTTGAGGAAATACAAGGTAAGCACCATCGGCTATTTGTATTTGAAGCAGAGGCGAACTCAGTGGAGTATCAGCGTTTTTGGGAGAAAATAAATCGGGGAGATTTTTTTTCTAAGCGCTTTAAACGCAGAACTAAATCAGGTGAAATGATATGGATTGAAGCCAGTTATAACCCTGTTTTTGATGCTGGCGGCAAAATGTATAAGGTGATTAAATTTGCTACTGATATTACTCAGCAAGTGAATGCAGAACTTGATGCCAAGGCTAAAATAGAGGCCATTGATAAAGTGATGGCAGTCATTGAATTTGATCCACAGGGCAATATCATTACCTTTAATGAAAACTTTAGTAAAACAATGGGTTACAGCCTAGCTGAGCTGAAAGGAAAATATCATAGTGTGTTTGTGGATAAGCGCTTTGCTAAGTCGGCGGAATATGAGCAGTTTTGGCAAGATCTTCGCAGTGGACGGTTTTATCAGGGAACCTATCAACGCTTTGGCAAGGGCGATAAAGAAGTTTGGTTAGAGGCGAGTTATAACACGATTAAAAATGCTGACGATGAAGTTGTCAAAGTGATTAAGTTTGCAACGGATATTGGTTCCAGCCCAAGTACGAAGCTGTTGGACAACGTAATTAATGATGCCACCTCGGTGATTAAGAGTATTCAGGCAGGGGATTTGACCGCAGCAATGCAGAATCATATTGATCCGAACAAGCCTTCAATGTTTGATAAAAATATAGCCCAAATTATTCGTTCAATTGGGGAGATGAATGCAAAACTTATCGAGGTTATTAGTGTCGCATTAGATACTTCCATTAGCGTAAGCCATTCTTCAGCCGAGGTTAGCCAAGCCGTGAGCACACTAAATAAAACGCTTCAGCAGCAAGCGGCAGCGTTGGAACAAACCTCTTCTACGATGGATCAGATGAATACGGCGGTACAGGCTAACACGCAAAATGCGCAAGAGGTAAAAGCGGTTGCATTAGATGTGCAGCGACGTGCCAGTGAAGGCAGTTCTGTTATGCAGCAAACCATTAGTGCCATGAGTGTGATTCAAGAGTCCAGTCGGAAAATTGCAAATATTGTCGGTTTAATTGATGGCATTGCATTTCAGACTAATTTGTTGGCATTAAATGCAGCAGTAGAGGCTGCGCGAGCTGGTGATCACGGACGTGGTTTTGCGGTGGTAGCCGGTGAGGTTCGGGCATTGGCACAAAAGTCGGCGGAAGCCGCTAAAGATATTAAAGGTTTAATTGAAGAAAGTGTGCAACGGATTGATCAGGGAACGGCGTTGGCTTCTAAGTCGGGGGAGATGCTAAGTTCGATTAATGAATCTATTGAATCTGTAACTCAAATGGTTGGTCAGATTGCGAATGCCTCATCAGAGCAAGCGCTTGGGGTGAGTCAGGTGCACGAAGTCATAAACCAGATTGATCAAGTGACACAGCAGAACGCGGCATTAGTCGAGAAAACAACCGCTGCGGTTGAGCAGTCAGGTGTGCTTCGTGATCAAATGGCGTTTTTTAAAACAAATCGAGATCAAGCCGTTGATTTGAGCCCTAAAGAAAAACCAAAATCGCTAGATTTAGTTAAAGCCAATAAGCAAGTAAGTGTTGCAACAAGCCAAAGGTTAAATGTAGTGAAGAAGTCGAATGATAAGGGTGAGTGGAGTGAGTTCTAAATATCTGAGTCAAGATTGGTTGGAAACATCCTTTGGAGTTATTCAAACATTAGGGCACCTCGAATAACCCCTGATAATTTTTCAGGCTGCGCGCTGTCTTCGATTGGCAACACCAAGTTTGTCAGATCAAGGCGTGAACGTGAAGGAATGTCTAGACCTTGCAAACGTTCGCAACGCGGAGCTGGCGAACTTGGCTAAGCCCCTGCGGGCGGGGCTTAAAGACCACTTCTTCGTTGTTACGACTCTTGGCCATAGAATGACTAAGACCGGCGAGTCGCGTCTAGAATAAGTGGCCTTTAAGTCTCGCAAAAATTTATCGAGGGTTATTCGAGGTGCCCATACATAAGCCTGTATTCTTGTTGTCATTGAGGTTGTTCACACTTATAAACTAGCCGACGCTGACTAATCTATTGTCTAAGCATTTAGGCACTATGTTGTTGGGTTGTGGATGCAATCACCAGGCCTGGTGGTTAAACACGTTTCGTTTAATTTCAAGATGTTAAAATTGGCATCAATCTCATAATGTTAATGTCCTTATTTGGAGACAGTATGAACACCGATCTATGGCTTAAGTTGCAAAATGGTTCTGATATTCGTGGGATTGCATTAGATGGTATCGCAAACGAGCCGGTCAATTTAACTGCTGATATAGCGAATAGTATTGGTCAGGCCTTTGCGCTTTGGCTGAGTCAAAAGTTGAACATCCCGCTTGCACAGCTTCGTATTTCGGTGGGGCGTGATAGTCGGATTTCCGGTCCGTTATTAACTCAAAGTGTGTGCGAAGGATTATTGGCGCGTCAGGCACAGGTAACGGATTTTGGTCTGGCTTCCACTCCGGCGATGTTTATGTCAACGCTCGTCAACGAAGCGCAAGCTAAGCCGGGTTTTCATGGCGCGATGATGATTACTGCAAGCCATTTGCCGTTTAATCGGAATGGTTTTAAGTTTTTTACCGATCAGGGCGGGCTTGAAAAACAAGATATTACGCAGCTTCTTACGCTGGCGGCTACTTGTGCGCCGATGGCTTGTGAAAGCCAAGCGAGTCAGCTCGATTTTATGGCGGACTATGCGACAGGCCTGGTCGAAAAGGTGCGCGAGGGTATTGCGCATCCCCTCGATTATCAGCAACCTTTGCGCGGGTTAAAAATCCTGGTTGATGCCGGTAATGGGGCGGGGGGATTTTTTGTTGAGCGTGTACTGAAACCTTTGGGCGCAGACACCACGGGGAGTCAGTTTTTAGACCCGGATGGGGCTTTTCCAAATCATGTACCTAACCCCGAAGATGCGACGGCGATGCAATCAATTCGGGATGCGGTGCTTGCGCATCACGCAGATTTCGGGATTATTTTTGATACGGACGTGGATCGCAGTGCGGCGGTGGATCATCTGGGGCAGGAATTAAATCGAAACAGATTAATTGCGTTGATTTCCGCGATTCTGCTTCAGCAACATCCGGGTGCAACCATTGTCACCGACTCGGTAACGTCGGATGGTTTGACGGACTTTATTGAAGGGGCGTTAAAGGGCAAGCATCATCGCTTTAAGCGCGGTTATAAAAATGTGATTAATGAAGCGATTCGCTTAAATCAACAAGGGGTTTTGTCGCCGCTTGCGATTGAAACCTCCGGCCATGCCGCCTTAAAAGAAAATCATTTTCTCGATGATGGCGCTTACTTAATCACCAAACTCTTGATTGAACTTGCCAAGGCTAAACTTCAACAGCAATCGCTCGGCGACTTGATTGCTTCGCTTAAAGAACCGGTTGAAGATAAAGAGGTGCGCTATGTTATCCGACAAGATAACTTTCACGCTTATGGGCAAGGCGTGTTGGACGCGCTGAGCCAATTTGTCGCCGAACAAGCGGATTGGCATCTCGTGCCAAATAATGTTGAAGGACTTCGCGTACAATGTCGATCAGCCGAAGAGCAAGGTTGGTTCTTGCTGCGTTTATCCTTGCATGATCCGGTGTTGGCATTGAATATTGAGTCGGACGTTGAAGGGGGAGTCGCTAAGATATTAGGCCGTTTAGAAAGCTTTATTGCCCGGTTTAATGATCTTAGCCTTAGGGGGTGTTGAGCATTCATTTTTGAACCACCAAGACGCGAAGGCACGAAATTTTTACTTGAAACTGCAAATCTTTGATGGCGGCGGAAGGCCACACTAGGCAATAAGTCGCCATCCAACCCGATCTACTTTGAATGTCGTGTGGCTAAGCGTTGACCCATTCCTTCATTCGTCACTTTACGTACTTTGACTTGTTCAAAGTCTGGGTGCGTTGTGTTGATCAGAATATTGTAATCATGAGGGCTTAATGATGAAGGTACACCTAATGCCAAAGTTCCCATGCTGTTAAACCATGTTTCACCTAGGTCCACCGTAAGTTCCGGGCGTATATCGGCATCCCAGGCCAGCGCACTTTCCATTGTTTTTTGAGCATTAACCAGCTCGTCAACGCTCATCATATATAGATTGTCATCTGGAATCTCGATGCAAATCAGCTTAAATTCTGCCAATGTGGCATATTCATTCACACCTGCCAAGATTTCTAACTTTGCAGTCGCGGCATTGGCGCTGGTATAAAGCATGGGCGTGCCTTCGGCATTCCAGCGCCCACCCACCTTGGCCGCGCCTTCGGCACTTAAGGGGTCAGCCAAGTATTTTTCTTTGATTAAACGATAAACCAACATTACGAATAGACCGAATGCTCAATTCTTAGGAGGAGTTTTCTGACTTCATCCGTTCCGGCTTCGGTTTCCAACAACTCAAGCGGCACAGCACCGTCCAAAAATTTAGCCGGTGTTTTTAGCCAGCGAATACAACGTTCGTGTTCACCCAGTGTTGACTCCGCAAGCGAGATAATGGCGGCTATTCGGTAAACTCTTCCCGCTTCGTCAGGCTTTAATCCTTTGCCTTCTTTCTTGCGTCTTGAAATAGTCGAGCTCGAAATATTCACCAGTGAATAAACCTGTTGCTCATTCAAATCTAGCTCTTTGCTAAGTTTTGAAATCACCTCAAGCGGTATCTTGTTGGAGCGAATATTTTGGTCAATTTCCATGTTGTTTGCGGAGCTAAAACCGATCCTGATAAAAGGGTTTGAACGCGATTTTTTACGTTTAGCCGCTTGGGTGATTAAGAATGCAGAAAAACGATTATCCTGAATGATTGCTTCCATTGTCGTGCCATCCCTTCCAAATAAGTTATAGACTAATATCTTAGCATGAATTCTCAATTGGGAAGAATATTGTTGCAAGTGATGGAAGTGGTCGGTGGTCATTTCCGCCCTGAGTTTGTCAACCGTATTGACGGCATTGTGGTGTTCCATCCGCTTGGTAAAGCGCAAATTCGCGCCATTACCGATATTCAGCTACAACGTCTGCGTGATCGTTTGGCGGATTTGGATATTAAACTCGATGTATCGATTCCGGCACTGGATGTCATCGGCGAAGCCGGATTTGATCCGGTGCATTGTGCGCGTCCGCTCAAGCGTGTGATTCAGCAACGGCTGGAAAACCCGCTGGCGCAACGTATCCTAAAAGGCGAGTTCCACCCAGGTTCAACGATTCATGTAGAGCTTGAGGACGGTGAGCTTAATTTCCACTAATTAGCCACTCACCTCAGCACTCTCCCAACCCCGCACAAGCGGGGTTTTTTTATGCCTAAAGTCCAGCCACCAGGCCTGGCTATGGGTGTTTTTATGTGACATTATTTGATATGATGACAAAAGGCATGCATTTTGTTAAAGTGTTGAAACCCCCCTGTGTCACAATAGTTGTCGCTTTTAGTAAATGAGACAGGTAGGCGGATTAGGACGTAAAATGATGCACGTAAATACACAAAGAAAAGAAGCGATACTCAAAAAACTATTGCCACCGCACAATCAACCGGTGTCATTGATTGCGCAACAAGAGCAGATTGGTAAATCAACCCTCTACTCCTGGTTAAAACAAGCCAAACAGCAAGGTTTAGCCGTGCCCGGTAGTCAAGCGCATAACGCACAGCATTGGTCTAATGAAGCCAAGCTGGCGGTCATTATTGAAACCGCGCCAATGAACCAGCTTGAAACCAGTGAGTACTGTCGCCAAAAAGGATTGTTTATTGAACAGCTCAAGCAATGGAAAGACGAGTTCACTACCCAAGCCTCACACGCCAATAGCGACCTCAAACAAGCGCACGCTAAAATTAAAGAACTGCAAACCGAGCTCAGTCGCAAAGAAAAAGCGCTGGCTGAAGCGGCCGCACTGTTGGTACTACAAAAAAAGTACCGCGCGCTGTTGGGGGACGAGGCGTAATGACCACACCCCAGCAGCGCCAAGTAATTATTGGCCTGATAGAACAAGCCGTTCGCAACGGTGCACGGCGTAGCGCCGCCTGTCAATGCCTGGGACTATCTATGCGCACCCTACAGCGCTGGTATCCCAAGGGTAAAGGCTACTTAGCGTTTGACCAGCGTCCCATTGCTGTGCGGTTGCGTCCATCCCATGCGCTGAGCGAACAAGAGCGTTTATTGATCATTGAAACAGCGAACCTGCCTGACTATGCCAGTCTGCCGCCTTCAAAAATCGTGCCGCTGTTGGCTGATAAGGGGCAATATCTGGCAAGTGAATCGAGCTTTTACCGTGTTCTCAAAGCCCATGACCAGCTCCATCACCGAGGGCGTGCTAAAGCTGCAAAAAAATCACGCCAGCCGGTGACCCATCACGCCTTTGCACCCAATCAAGTGTGGATGTGGGATGTTACCTGGTTACCCAGTCAAGTGAAGGGGCAATACTTCTATCTGTACATGGTGAGTGACCTCTATAGTCGCTACGGTGTAAGTTGGGAAGTGCATGCCGCCGAGACGGGTCACAACGCGGCTGAGCTGATCAATCAAGCGGTTATAAAACAGAAATTAGTTAACGCACCCAAGCCGGTATTGCACAGTGACAATGGCAGTATCATGAAAAGCATGACGCTGCGGGCCAAGCTTGAATCACTGGGGATACAACAATCGTTTAGCCGCCCTCGGGTTAGCAATGACAACGCCTATATTGAATCGTTTTTTAGAACACTCAAATACGTCCCTCAATGGCCCACGAAGGGGTTTAGTGATATTGAGCATGCGCGACGTTGGGTACAAAGCTTTATGGGCTGGTACAACGAGCAGCACCTGCACAGTCGGCTCAAGTTTGTGACGCCAGGGCAGCGTTATCGGGGTGAGGATAAACAGATACTTACCAAGCGAGGGCAGGTTTATGAACAAGCAAAGGCAAAAAACCCAGCACGCTGGCGATCTAAGGTGCGCGACTGGACACCGATAGGCGCTGTGGCGTTAAACCCGGATAATCTTGAACGGGTGAATGGATAAAATTGGATGAAAAACACGACAACTATCTTGACGAACACCGGTTATGTCACCGACCCATACTTGGTTGAGGTAGCTGACTTTGAATGCTCGATTGAGCAGGTTCGGCTTTATTTTTGGATCATTAATCGCCGCACTGTTGGCTTTCTTAAACTTCTTACGTGTGTGGACAATTAAACCTTGTTTTCGCATGATTATTGCGATTTTGCGCCGACTCATCGTCACATTCTTTTCGTCGGCTAAATAACCTTTTATACCCCTAGCGCCTGCATTTCCTTTTAAAGTGGCGAAAACCTCTTTAATTAAGTCAGCATTATTTTTTTGTTCGCTCGCCTTATCAGTCTGGTCTAGTTTTAGCCAGCTATTAAAGCTGCTGACGGGCACTTTTAATACCTTACACATTAGTGCAAGCAGGAACTTGGAGTGTCAACACTTTTTCGTACCTAGATTTTCTTCAATTTCTTTTAGTCGGTCTAGCCGCATTCTCTCAAATTTGGCAGGTGGAATATAACCATTCGAACTGTGTGGTCTGATATGGTTGTAGTGCCCCATATATTCCGAAACTAGCCAACGCATTTCTTGTTGGTCGATTAACTTTTTGAGCTGGTAAACGGTTTCTGTTTTGAAAGATTTAAAGAAGCTCTCAATAACCGCATTGTCCCAACAATTTCCCCGCCGACTCATGCTTTGCTTAATGCCCCAATGAGCCATCAATTTGCGGTAAGCGTGACTGATAAACTGACTACCTTGATCCGTGTGAACCATCAGTCCTTTAGGGGGCTTACGATTCCATAAAGCTCTTTTTAACGCGGTCTCAATGAGCTCTGAACGCATATGCGTTTCTAATGCCCAGCCAACCACTTTTCTTGAGTAAAGGTCAATATAAGTGGCCAAGTACATCCAGCCTTGCTGGGTTTTAATTTGTGTTATGTCACCGACCCACACTTGGTTGAGCAGGTTTGGCTTTATTTTTGGATCATTAATCGCCGCACTGTTGGCTTTCTTAAACTTCTTACGTGTGTGGACGATTAAACCTTGTTTTCGCATGATTATTGCGATTTTGCGCCGACTCATCGTCACATTCTTTTCGTCGGCTAAATAACCTTTTATACCCCTAGCGCCTGCATTTCCTTTTAAAGTGGCGAAAACCTCTTTAATTAAGTCAGCATTATTTTTTTGTTCGCTCGCCTTATCAGTCTGGTCTAGTTTTAGCCAGCTATTAAAGCTGCTGACGGGCACTTTTAATACCTTACACATTAGTGCAAGCAGGAACTCTTCTCGATGCTTTTGTATCCAGGCATACTTCACTTCTCGAGACTGGCAAAGTATGCGGTGGCTTTTTTAAGATGTCGCGCTCCATCTTGGCTTGAGCGAGTTCCTTTTTAAGCCGTTTATTTTCTTGTTCTAGAGATTCTGATTGTTTTGGAATTACGGCCAAATCATGTTTTAGTTTGTGAGAGCGAACCCAAGTGTAAACAACAGTAACGGGTAGCTCATAATCTCTTGCGGCTTGGGCTGAACTTCTTCCGCTATTAACGATGGCGTCAATAACTTCTTTTTTGAGTTCAGTGTCGTATTTTGCATTGGCCATTTCGGGTCTCCTTAGATGATTATTTTATAACATCATCTAGGTACGAAATAGTGTAACCATTCCAAACATCCCTATCCCAACTTAGCCATTCATTGGACTGGCTAGAATCCTTCGTACACAAAGACACGTTAAAATGTGACTGAAATACGAGGAATGGAACATGACAATCAAACACCCAAAACGCTATGACGACCAACTCAAGCAACAAGCGATTGAAATGGCGCTTGAAGGGTCAAAAACGATTGCGCAAATAGCGCGCGATTTAGACATCAAAGACAACACGCTTTATGGCTGGGTTGACAAATACCGTCGCGCCAATAAAGAAAAAGGCGCAATCCAACCCGCAATGACTAAACCGGTTGATCTAGAAGCAGAGAATCGCCGGCTCAAACGCGAGCATAAGCTGGAAGTCAGTCGCCTGCGCATCATCGAGCGTATGAAAGCGCTAGGGCTAAACGTCGCCACACGCCAGCGTTACCGTAATCGCAATGTAGCCCATATTGACGATGGCCGGATTGGCGCCAATGCACTCAAACGTCAATTTGATGTTAAAGGCCCCAATCAAAAATGGGTTGCGGACATCAGTTACATTCGCACGCTTGAAGGCTGGCAATACTTAGCGGTGTTTATAGACCTCTATTCACGCCGTGTGGTCGGTTGGGCGATGGATAATCGAATGGATGCCCAGCTGGTCAAAAGAGCGTTATTGAGAGCACTGTGGAACCGAAAACCCACACGCGGGCTGATTATCCATACCGACCAAGGCAGCCAGTTTGTGTCGAAAGCTTTTTTGCCAGCCTGAAAAAAGAACGCGTCTATCGCTCAACGTACACCACAGGCAAACAAGCGTTACACGATGTGTCCGATTATATTGGCTGGTACAACCACCAAAGAATGCACAGCACGAATGATCATTACTCGCCCGTAGCGTATGAAAATCAATGGGTCAGGGCTATGCAGGCGTTAGATAGAAAATGGGCGTCTTTGTGTACGAAAAAGGGTTGACAGTCCAGGTATCCTTGTATTAGCGGCATTTCCAGCCTCCGTTGAAGCAGCATCTTCAACCTTACCCAATCCCGAAAGAGCCATATACCCAATCACCATTCCAGGCACAAAAACATAAGCAGCAACCATGATGATCTCAAAAATAAACCCAGCCTGGGCTCCGGTTGATGCGACACCAAAACCTATCGCCGGTACACCCTCAGTCATATCAACACCATAAATAAATGGGATCAACAGTGCTTTTAAAATATCAATTAAATGCCACCAAATCTCAAAAGAATAAATGACTATAACGTACACGCTGGCTTTTAATGCAATCGATAAGTTCATCCCGCCGATTAAAATTACAATCATCGAACCAAAAATCACGATAAACTTCAACAAGGAATGTGTCATTTCAAGAAAACCAGGGAGTAGTGAGTAAAGGACTTGACCATTACAATCTGTTACCTGTATTAAAACCTATCGGGTGGTTGATGGCTCATCTGCTTAAGGGGTATCGTAATGGCCTGTACTGGCAGGCAGTGCGTGTATTGGTGGCATGTTGGTACTCTTAATCAAGGCTAGTTACAGCAGGCTATAGATTTAGGGTAATAAAAAACCGCTAAGAAGCGGCTTATTATTGTGTATTGGTGGAGCTGGGCGGGGTCGAACCGCCGTCCGGAAAGCCTCCATTTAGGAGTCTACATGTTTATTTAGTCTATTAGTTTAATCTTGATGTTGCCCGGCTAGCAGGGACCACATAAGACGAGTTTGTCTGGTTTAACATTTACCTACCCAAACACGCGGTAAATACGATTCCGTGTAAGTCGATACGGCATCAGGAGCCACGAACAACTGCCCTGTGCCGCACCAGCGGGATTAAGCCGCTAGAGCGTAGTTATCGTCGTTTGCAACTATAACAATTTGAATTAAGATTTACGTGCATCATTCAGGCACGACATGCGTCTTAAACTTCGTTCTCCCCGTCGAAACCAATGCAGCCCCGATATGGTTAGTTTTATTATAAAGCTTTAAATGATAATAGGGTATTAATTTTAATTATATTTTAGCGATTAGATTTGAGAATGCGATGTTTATCCCTATTCCAGTCACGCTGTTTTTCTGTTTCGCGTTTGTCGTGAAGTTTTTTACCTTTGGCCAGTCCAATTTCTGCTTTAACATGGCCTTTACTCCAGTAAAGGCTTAGAACAACAACGGTGTAGCCTTTTTGATCAACTTGACCCATAAGGCGGTCAATTTCTTTTCGGTGTAGCAAAAGTTTGCGAGTACGAAGAGGGTCATGTTCAGAATGCGTAGAGGCAGTAATCAGTGGGTGAATATGAGCTCCAAATAACCAAGCCTCATTGCCCTTAAGCAGGACGTAACTTTCCGTTATTCGACCTTTGCCAGCACGGAGGCTTTTGATTTCCCAACCTTCAAGAACCAGACCCGCTTCAATGCGTTGTTCAATGAAATAGTCAAAATGCGCTTTTTTATTATCCGCAATACGGTTTGAGTTGTTTTGTTTTTTAGTGTTTTTTGCCATAATGTCGCCTATTATAACGGAAATCTAACTTTACGGATAAGGTCTCGATGAAGAAAGTTTCACGAACAGCGTTGTTAAACTATTCTGCGGAGCAGATGTTTGATGTTGTTAACGATGTTAATAACTACCCGCTTTTTTTGCCTTGGTGTGGTGGTGCTCAAGTACATGCTCAGTCGGCTACTGCGATGAATGCAAGCATTGTTATTCAAAAATTAGGTTTAAAAAAAACATTTACTACCCAAAATACCTTGGTGCCTGCAGAGCGAATACAGATGCAGTTAGTTGATGGCCCATTTAAGATGCTTAAGGGAGAGTGGTGTTTTAAAGCATTAGATAAAAGCGCTTGTAAGATTAGTTTTGAGGTCGAGTTTGAAGTGGAAAGCGGCATGATGAGTCGGTTGTTGGGTAATGTTTTTGAGCAGATTGCGAATACTTTGGTGGAAAGTTTTGTGTTGCGTGCCAAGGATATTTATGGAGTTCAAGCGGTTGTGTGAGGAGACTATGCGTGTTGAAGTTGCTTATGGGTTGCCTGATCAGCAGTATTTATATCAGCTTGATGTCCCGGTTGGTATAACGGTAAAGCAAGTTATTGAAGCTTCCCCTTTATTGTGTGATCAACCAGGCCTGGTTGTTGAGCAGGTGGGTGTTTTCAGTAGACCCGTTAAACTGGATTATATTGTAAGAGAAGGGGACAGGGTTGAGATATATCGGCCACTAAAGGCCGATCCAAGAGAGCGCAGGCGAAAGCAGGTCGAGGAGGAGCGTTCTGACTTAAGCTAGGATTATTTTATTCGTTGCCAATCAGTTAAGTAGCCATTATCATCAAATTTAATTATAAGATGCCTGATAGCCTCAGAATGAAGTGTGGTGTTTGAACTGGTATAAATATATTCCCAGTGATTAGGTTTAAAAGGATTGGCGCCATAATCAGGTCCAAGTAATTGCCTGACCTGTGATTGATGAAGGCCTACTTGAAGGTCTTCAAGCATAGATTCAGTAATAACCACGCCCTGCATCATCGGTGCTTTGTATGGAGTGATGCCTCCACAGGCTTGGAGCAAGGATAAGCTGGCGATTAGAAGGGTGAGTTGTGCAAACCGTGTTTTCATAAGTTTTATTTGGGCTCTGTTAGTAAAAATTAATTGAGTTATATATGGGTTTTAATTGGCTTTGTGCTGTGCATATGGTTTATTATAGCGCATAGATCAATATGTTCTTATACAGTCTACAAGAATAATTAAAATGGAGTTATTATGAGCGGTGCTGAATTAAAGAAAGTGGGTTTGAAAGTTACACTTCCTCGCCTTAAGATTCTTGAAATTCTAGAGGGAGCGGGCGATCAACATCATTTAACTGCTGAAGATGTTTACAAGGTTCTTCTTGAACAGGGTGAAGAAGTAGGATTGGCAACGGTGTATCGTGTGCTTACTCAGTTTGAGCAGGCGGGTATTGTCAGAAGATTAAATTTTGAAAATAACATTTCAATTTTTGAGTTGGATACGGGTGATAATCACGATCATCTTGTTTGTATAAAAACGGGGCACGTGAAAGAGTTTGTTGATCCTGTGATTGAGGAACGTATTCGTGAGATAGCTAAAGAAAATCACTATAACCTCTCAGGGCATAACCTTGTAATCTACGGCAGTTTAGAGAGCAAGTAGCTTTAACCAGATTGATGCGAGCATAAAACCTCGCATCAATTGTTTAACTTGAGCTTTGAGCGCGATTTAATAATTCTTCAGCATGTTTTAGCGTTTGTTCTGTAATTTCTAATCCCCCAATCATTCTTGCAATTTCATTCACACGTTGTTGATTATTGAGTTCAGTCACTTGGGTCAAGGTTGTATTTTTCTGTGTGACCTTATTTACATTGAGGTGCTGGTTTCCATAGGCCGCAACCTGTCCTAGATGCGTAATCGATAAGGTTTGGCAGTGTTTTCCAAGCTGACGCATTTTTTGACCCACAATTTCAGCAACACCTCCGCCAATTCCAACGTCCACCTCATCAAATATAAGTGTTGGAATTTGTGCTATTTCTGCACAAGCTACTTGAATAGCTAAGCTGATTCGGGAAAGTTCACCCCCTGATGCGACTTTATTGAGTGATTTAGCGGGTTGGCCAGGGTTCGCTGTTACTAAAAAATCGGCTCGATCGAGGCCGTTCACTGTGGGTTTTTGTAGCGAATTAATTTCGATTTTAAATTCGCTTTTTTGCATCCCAAGTGTTTGCATCGTCTGGGTAACGGTTTGGCTCAGCGCACGGGCAGCTTTCTCTCGCACCTTTCTTAAATCAAAAGCCTGTTTCTCGTAAATCAACCAGGCCTGGTCGATCTGTGATTTTAGCTCGTCAAGCGATTGATAACCATCCGTTAATTGTCTGAGGTTGTCTTCAAGTTGTTTGTGCTTGTTGGTCAGTTCATCTGGGTTAAGCTGGTGCTTTTTAGCTAGCCCATAAAGCAGAGTTAAGCGCTTTTCTACAATCTCAAGTCTTTCTGGGTCTAATTCTACTGCGTTGGCATAGTGATGAATGTCATTAGCTACTTCTTGTAGGTCAATAATGGAGCTTTGTAACTGGTTGAGTTGCGGATTTAAAGCTGATGTAAATGTGGATAGTTGTTCAAGCTGATGTATTGCATCGTTGATTAACTTGGTTGCGCCATTATCGCCATCAATGGCTTCATAACTTTTAAAGCTAGCTTGCATGATTTGCTGAGCATGTGCTAGTGTTTGTTGTTCTTCTGACAAGCTGTTAAATTCATCGGGTTGGGGTTGAACCTTGTTGAACTCCATGAGTTGAAACTCGGCTAATTCACGTTTTGATTGATGTTCCGCTTGATTGGTTACGAGCTCATGATGCTTATTAGTAAGTGATTGCCATAATTTAAAACTTTGTTTTAACTTATGGAGTTTGTTGCTGTGGTCACCATACGCATCAATAAGGTTCAGTTGATTGTAATTTGACATTAAAGATTGGTGTTCATGCTGACCATGAATGTCGATTAGGAAAGCGCCTAATGATTTTAGGGTGCTTGCAGGCACGGGTCGTCCATTAATAAATGCTTTTGACCCCCCGTCGGAATAAACAATTCGTCTAAGTAAGCATTGGTTGTCGTCATCAAGGGCTTGCTCTACAAGCCATGATTGAATAGTGGGTAAATGGTTGATATCAAATAAGGCGCTGATTTCAGCTCGTTTTTCACCATGTCTAACTAAACCTGTGTCAGCACGCTCGCCGAGTATTAGGCCTAACCCGTCGAGTAAAATAGACTTGCCTGCACCTGTCTCACCTGTAAGAACGCAAAAGCCGCCATCAAGGTTGAGAGTTAATTTTTCAATTAATGCTAGGTTTTGTATCTGAATTTCTTTAAGCATTATAGCTTTTCACCCCAATGCAATTTGGCACGTAAAAGTTGAAAGTAATCATGACCACAAGGGTGAATTAGTTTTATAAAAAGCGGATGGCGTTTAACATGTGTTCGATGTTTGGAATTAATTTCAAATGTAACTTGGCCATCACAGGTAATGCGCGCTACACCATTGCAATTTTCATGTGCACGAAGTTCGATGTCGCTATTGCCATCAATCACAAACGGGCGATTGCTCATAGTGTGTGGGTTTATTGAGACGAGTGTAATGACATTTAAGCTGGGATGCACAATCGGGCCACCTGCAGAGAGTGCGTAAGCGGTAGAGCCTGTGGGGGTTGAGATAATCATGCCGTCAGAACGTTGGCTTTTCAAGAATCGTTGGTTAATAAAGGTCTCAAATTCGATCATTTTGGGTGTGTCGGGCTTGTGAATAACCACATCATTAAACGCTAAGTGTTTGAATACAAGTTGATCATGTTCATATATTTCAACATGAAGAAGATTGCGCTCTTCACAGTCAAACGTACCATTTAACAGGTCTTCCATGGTTGTTAGCATGGTTTCGGGAGATACATCTGCTAAAAACCCCAAGCGTCCAAGATTTACACCTAAAATGGGAACTTGCTGGTCAACTACAAAGCGTGCAACGTCTAGAAAGGTACCATCACCGCCAACAACAATCGCGAGATCAATTTTGCCAACCATCTCATCTCGGCATAAAAGATCAACACCATAGCGTTCAATTGGAAAATCTTCGCAGGAAGTTTTGTCAAGGTAGACGGTGCGCTGATGTTCTTGAAAAAAACCGATTAATTTATCTATACTTTTCCAAGAATGAAAACCGTTGTATTTACCAAAAATACCTATGCGGTCAAACATGTTAATCCCTTTTGAAATTTTTGTAAATTATACGCTAAAGGGGGTGTGGGGCGCAGCTGCTCTGACAAAAAAGTCGCTGCACATTTTGGCCTTAATTGATGAGTTGTAAAACATTGGCGCGGTCTTGATTACCCTGGGCTTGCATCATAATGCCGGCTTTGGTTAAGATGTCTTCACGTGCTTGGTCACTAGCGGCTTTTGCATAATTAGTATCTATTATTTGACTTAAGCTTTCTAGTGTATTTTGTTTAAGTGTTGCCATGTCGTTCCCTGCGCTAAACAACCCGTTCTGTTGAGCACCCAATAAGGCTTGTGTATCTGAAAGAAGAGAGCTGGCTTTTTGAAGGCTATCTAGTGCTAAAGTGGCATTGTTTGCATTATTGATGTTTAAACTGCTTAGCCCAAGACTTGCTAAACTAAGTTCGGGTAACCCTAGTGTTGTCGAAGTCTCTCCTAAGGCAATGCTGAGTTCGGTGTTTTCAGCATTAAGTAACGCCATGCCATTAAATTTGGTATTTTGAGTGGTTTGGTCAATGGCTTGCATCATTTGCTGAAATTCAGTGTTAAGGGTATTGCGTTGCGCTGGGTTCATTGTTCCGTTCATTGACTGGAGTGATAATTCCATCATGCGTTGAATGTTGGCGGTTATGCTGCGTGAACCACTCTCAGCTGTTTGTAATAAGGAAATACCATCGTTTGCATTACGAAGACCTGCTGAGTCGCGGATTGCATCTTGTTTAAGCCCCGTTGCCACAGCAAGTCCAGAAGGGTTGTCAGCTGCTCGATTAATTTGTTGGCCGCTTGTCATATTGGCTGAGGCGGGGCTTATACTTGAAAAATTAGAACCTAGGCTGTTAATGGATTCTATGCTCATAGCAAATCTCCTAAAGATTAAATTGTTTATCGTTTTATAATACGCCAATGTTAATTGATTTTAAAGGACTGTTTTATGTCTTGTTGTGGCAAAGGGTTTTGTACCTTTAGATTTCCTGATGGCCCACCCTTAACGGACTATTCGGTTTCTAACTTGAATGCCCACTATTTGTTTTTGCCTTATGGAACGCTGTTGAAGTCGGGAGAGGTGGTTAGAATATGGATGGAGTCGGGGCAGACAAAAGAGGTAATAGTTGATGAAAAATGGTTAATTACCTTTGATCAGCAAGGTGCGCATGCGGCTCAACGTGATAAGGAGTTGCCCTGGCAGCTTGTAGCGATGGATACGGGATTTGAGTATGAAGATATTATGGATTGGCCTAATCATGATTTGTTTAATCCCCAGGCTCAGCCGGTAGTCTTAGAGTTTCGTCACCCAATCGAAGTAAAGCTTGGGTTGAAGATGAGGTTGTTGCAGTTGTTGTATAAAATTAGAAACCTGTAATACCAATAAAAAAAGCACCATCGTTAACTTAAGTGATGGTGCATTTGATAGGGATATAAAATAACTATTATCTAACTTCTTTATACCAACCAGGTGTAAGGTCTCGACCATAGTTCGATTGATCAATTTGACCGTTAGCTGATTTAACAGCTTCCTGAGCTAGACGAACGGACTCTAATCGAGCTTTTTCAGCTTCAGCAAGATAGTGTTCAACATAAGGTAGCTTCATATTACGTTGTTGCCATACATTACCATTCGCTCTAGATTGTTCTTGCTTGGCTTGTGCCTCAGCAACTAACGAATCATAGCCATCGTCACATGCAGCGGTTGAATGATTGTGCGCGCAAGCGGTCATTGAGAATGCAGTTGCAACAGTAGCACCTACTAATAATTTTTTCATGTATTCCTCCAAATAGAATTGAGCTTTTATTTTTATGTGTTAAACCACGGGGTTTATTGTATAGGATTAACCCAAAAAGCTAAAGTACGAACAGAATTTTTTCTGTTTTTTGTAGCTTGTCTATACGTTATTAAGTTTACCCCGTCGCTGTCAAACTTTATAATAGAGTAAAATTGGTTTAAAAATTGATTATTGCCAGAGTTTTTATAGGTTTTTTACATCTAAGCTTATGAATTAAATATATTTTATTTTATTTTTAATAAACTTGATTAATGCCAAAAAAATATCTAATCCACCTATAAAAGAATTGTGAGAGGTAGTTAAAGTGAGAATTTTGCAAGAAGCACTAACATTTGATGATGTTTTATTAGTTCCCGCACACTCCACTGTGCTACCAAAAGACGTTTCATTGAAAACAAGGTTGACTAAAAATGTAACGTTGAACATCCCCTTAGTTTCAGCGGCCATGGATACGGTTACAGAATCACGCTTAGCGATTGCCCTGGCGCAAGAGGGCGGGATCGGCATTGTTCATAAAAACATGACGATTGACGAGCAGGCTTCAGAGGTTAGCAAGGTTAAGAAATATGAGCATGGGGTTATTTTGGATCCAATTACGGTTCAGGTTTCTGTTTGTGTGGCTGATGTGCTAAAAATCACGGAAGAAAATAATATTTCAAGCGTTCCCGTAATGGATGGTGATAAGTTGGTGGGGTTGGTGACGGGGCGTGATTTGCGTTTTGTGACTGATTTAACTAAGCCTATTACAGCGATGATGACACCGAAAGATAAATTGGTTACGGTGCCTGAAAAGTTTGATCGTGATGTTGTGTTGGAGTTGCTGCATGAACATCGAATTGAACGCGTTTTGGTAGTAAATAGTAATTTTGACTTAAAAGGCATGATTACGGTTACAGATATCCTAAAGTCTAATGAGCACCCATTAGCCTCTAAAGATTCAAACGGCCGCTTGCGGGTCGGTGCTGCAGTAGGTACCGGTGCAGATACAGAAGAGCGTGTGAATGCCTTGATTAAAGCGGGTGTAGATGTCATCGTGGTAGATACTGCACATGGTCATTCGCAAGGGGTTTTGGAACGTGTCGCATGGGTAAAGCAGAACTTTCCTGAAATTGATGTAATTGGTGGAAATATTGCTACCGCTGAAGCGGCACTTGATTTGGTGAAGGCAGGTGCTGATGCCGTTAAGGTGGGTATTGGGCCGGGTTCAATATGTACAACGCGTATTGTAGCGGGTGTAGGTGTGCCGCAAATTACAGCGATTTCAAATGTGGCTAAAGCCTTGCAAGGTACGGGTGTGCCGCTTATTGCCGATGGGGGTATTCGTTTCTCTGGTGATGTTGCTAAGGCGCTTGTAGCCGGAGCATCTGCGATTATGCTGGGTAGCATGTTTGCGGGTACTGAGGAGTCGCCGGGTGAAGTAGAATACTTCCAAGGGCGTGCCTATAAAGCCTATCGTGGCATGGGGTCTTTGGGCGCTATGGCTCAAAAGCAAGGTTCAAGTGATCGTTATTTCCAGTCGTCTAATGCTGAAGATAAACTCGTCCCAGAAGGTATTGAAGGCCGAGTTCCTTACAAGGGATCCTTGTCGCCAATTATTCATCAACTAATGGGTGGCGTTCGCTCTAGTATGGGTTATACCGGCTGTAAAGATATTGCTGAAATGAACACCAAGCCCTCATTTGTTCGAGTAACCAATGCTGGAATGGTCGAAAGCCACGTGCATGATGTGATGATTACGAAGGAAGCACCTAACTACCGTGTTTAGTGTTTTGCGTCAGTTTTAACCTAAGCGGAGTCAAAACTCCGCTGTTTGCATTTTTAATATTGGATTTTTTATGACACAGCATTCAATTCATGATCATCGTATTCTTATTCTTGATTTTGGTTCTCAGTACACTCAGCTTATTGCGCGTCGTATTCGAGAAGTTGGTGTTTATTGCGAAGTCGAACCTTGGGATGTTGATAATCAGTTTATAAAGGAGTTTGGTGCGCAAGGCATTATTTTGTCTGGAGGGCCCGAAACCGTAATGGGTGACGATGCGCCAAAAGCACCAGGCCTGGTCTTTGAGTTGGGTATCCCTGTATTAGGTATTTGCTATGGTATGCAGACTATGGCGCAGCAGTTGGGCGGGCAGGTTATTCATGCTGATGAGCATGAATATGGTTATGCGCAAGTAAGGGCGCATGGTCACACCGCTTTGTTTAGTGATATTGAGGATCATGTTAATGCGCAAGGGCATGGTTTATTGGATGTTTGGATGTCCCACGGTGATCGTGTTGAGAAAATGCCCGCTGGTTTTAAACTGATGGCGAGTACTGAAAGCTGCCCTGTTGCAGGTATGGCTGATGAGCTAAAGCAGTTTTATGGCATTCAGTTTCATCCTGAAGTAACCCATACCAAGCAGGGTTTACGTATCCTGGAACGTTTTGTATCGCAAATTTGTGGTTGTGAAAAGTTATGGACTACGGCGAATATTGTTGAAGATTCCATAGCCCGTATTCGTGAGCAAGTTGGAACAGATGAGGTGTTGCTTGGTTTGTCGGGCGGAGTAGACTCATCTGTCGTGGCGGCTTTGTTGCATCAAGCGATTGGTGAACAGTTGAGCTGCGTATTTGTGGATCATGGCTTGTTGCGCTATCAGGAAGGTGACCAGGTCATGGCGATGTTTGCACAAAACATGGGGGTTAAGGTTATTCGTGTTGACGCTGAAAAGCGCTTTATGGATAAGTTGATTGGTGAGGCCGACCCTGAAAAGAAACGTAAAATTATTGGACATACTTTTATTGAGGTGTTTGATGAGGAGTCGTCTAAGTTAACTAATGTTAAATGGTTAGCTCAAGGTACTATTTATCCTGATGTGATTGAATCGGCAGGTTCTAAAACGGGTAAAGCAAAAGTCATTAAGTCACACCATAATGTGGGGGGTTTACCTGAAGACATGGAACTCAAATTGCTTGAACCACTTCGCGAATTATTTAAAGATGAAGTTCGTAAACTTGGTGTCGAGCTTGGTTTGCCCTCAGACATGGTTTATCGCCATCCTTTCCCGGGACCAGGTCTGGGTGTGCGTATTCTGGGTGAAGTTAAAAAAGAATATGCGGATATACTTCGCTTAGCTGACCATATTTTTATCGAGGAATTGCGTAAAGCTGATTTGTATGACAAGACCTCTCAAGCGTTTACCGTCTTTTTGCCGGTAAAGTCGGTTGGTGTGGTGGGTGATGCTCGTCGTTATGATTACGTGGTTAGTTTGCGAGCGGTAGAGACGATTGACTTTATGACAGCGCGTTGGGCGCATCTGCCTTATGATTTCCTTGAAAGAGTTTCTAACCGAATCATCAACGAAATCCCAAGGATTTCAAGGGTAACCTATGATATTTCGAGTAAACCGCCTGCCACAATTGAATGGGAGTAGCGTTTACTGATCCGCAAAGTTTGGTGGGTTGTCAATGTCCATCAAACTTATCACAAGCGGAGCAAGATGAATTTTGGATGCACCATGCCTTGGCTTTGGCTGGTTATGCAGAGTACCTGGGCGAGGTTCCCGTTGGCGCGTTGATTGTAAAAGACCAGCACTGTATTGCCGTAGGCTATAATCAGTCCATTAAGCAGCATGACCCTTCGGCTCATGCTGAAATCATGGCGCTTCGAGCCGCAGGGCAAGCCCAACAAAATTACCGTATTCCCAATACTACGCTTTATGTAACTCTTGAACCCTGTGCAATGTGTGCAGCAGCCATGGTGCATGCACGCGTTAAGCGTTTGGTTTATGGAGCCGATGATCCAAAAGCAGGTGCAGCCGGTTCAGTCTTTAATCTCGTCAACTCGAAAAAATTAAATCACACTATGCTTAGTTTATCAGGGGTATTGGCTTCACATTGCGCTCAGCAACTGTCTAACTTTTTTAAACGTAGGCGGTTTGAAAAAAAAATGAACAAGGCAACGCTTCAGTAGTTCATTAATTACTGGAAAGATAGTTTTTATTATTAGTGTCTATAGAAATTACGCAGACTAAGCGCTATGATGAGATTTTATGAATTCATACTCTAGTTATGCAAAAAAGCATTGATCCCGCAGAAGGGATACCAACGATTAAAATACTCCCTGGCGAGTTCTATGTCACTCGCGAAGAAGAGCGAATAGAAACCGTGCTGGGTTCCTGTATTTCAGCTTGCGTCCGTGATCCCCTTGCTGGGATTGGTGGCATGAATCATTTCATGTTACCCGTTGGAAAAAACTCAAGTCGAGATGCAGGGCTTTCGGATGCTAATCGTTATGGAAACTATGCGATGGAAAACATGGTTAATGCTTTGTTGCGGGCTGGCGCGAGGCGTGACCGGCTTGAGTTTAAGATTTTTGGCGGTGGCAGGATTATGAGTTCCATGACGAATATTGGTTGGTACAACATAGGCTTTGTATTTGATTACATCTACACAGAGGGTTTTAAAGTTGTATCACAAGACATAGGAGATGTTTTTCCACGCAAAGTCATGTATTATCCTTTGACAGGGCGCGTGCGCGTAAGACGCCTTAATCCGATGCATAATCAATCATTAGTCGATCAGGAAAGCAATTACTTCAACAAGATTGAACACAATCCTGTTGAAGGTGATGTTGAACTTTTTTAGATTTTAAACTAGTTTTTAGAAAAATTCTCTGGGGATGTAGTTATGGATATGATGGAAACGTTCAGACAAACTTACTTAGAAGAGAGTTTTGAGGGTTTGCAAATTATGGAAGCTGGGTTACTTGAGCTGCCCCCAGGAAACCCTGACTCTGAAAAAATAAATGAGATATTTCGTGCAGCGCATTCGATTAAGGGTGGAAGTGGCACGTTTGGTTTTTCAGAAATCGCAGGGTTTACTCATGTGCTTGAAACGCTGCTCGATGAAATGCGTGATTTCAAGCGTGATGTTACCCAAGAGTCGATTGATGTAATGCTTGGCGCAGTAGATGTATTGCGTGACATGTTGACCAAATTGCAAAACCATGAATCCATTGATGAAGAGCGTGCCTCGGTAGTTCAAGGCCAGCTTGAAGATATTTTGGGTGGAAAAACAACTTCAGCGTTTAGCAATCAACCAGCCGTTTCTGGTAACGAACCTGCTCCAACTGGATGGGTGGTTAAGCTTTTACCTGAGAAAAATCTTCTTCAAACAGGTAATGAACCACTTCGAATTTTTAGAGAGCTGAATACGCTGGGTCAATTAGATGTTGAAGCGGACCTTCAAAACCTGCCAAATTTAGCTGAGTTTAATCCTGAAGAACTTTTTATAAGTTGGACCTTAACCCTAAGGGGTATGGAAGTTGAGCTGGATGACGTTAAAGAAGTATTTGAGTGGATAGACGGTGATGGTGCAGAAATTAAGATTGAACCTCTAACGAGTGTGGCTGAAAACGAATCTTTACATAATGATACGCCGCTTGGACAGCCTAGGTCTGTGGCTGCTACAAGCTCGGTAGCACAAGACGTAACCTCTGAAACAACAAACAAATCAGCTAAGGTCGAACTTCAGAAAAAAGCACCCCAGCAAGACGGTTCTATTCGCGTTAACTTGAGTAAAATTGACCAGCTTGTAAACCTTGTGGGTGAGCTTGTGATAACACAATCAATGTTAAGTCAATTTGGTGAGCAAGCTGAGCAAAGCCCTGATAGCTCAGAATGGGTTGATAAGTTAAAAGAAGGTTTAACTCATCTTGAACGTCATACACGTGAACTTCAAGAAAGTGTAATGAATATTCGAATGCTGCCGGTAAGTTTTGCCTTTAATAGAATGCCACGCATCGTTCATGATGTAAGTCAAAGGCTAGGTAAAAATATTGACTTAATCATGGAAGGCGAAGGGACTGAGCTTGATAAAACCATGCTCGAACAACTAACTGACCCGCTTGTACATATTGTACGAAACTCCATTGACCATGGCATTGAGACTCCTGATGAAAGGCTTAAGCTTGGTAAGCCTGCAAAAGGTAGGGTTAAAATGGCGGCCTTCCATCAGGGTGGGAATATTTTGATCCAAATCACCGATGATGGTGCAGGTATTAACCTAGATAAATTAAAGCAAAAAGCGATTGATAAAGGTATTGTTGATCTAGATACCAATTTATCACAAGATGAATTGGTTGACCTTATTTTTCATCCCGGTTTCTCAACGGCAGATGTGGTCAGTGATGTGTCTGGACGTGGTGTAGGTATGGACGTTGTGCGCAGAAATATCCGCGGGCTTGGTGGTAGTGTTGAGGTTCAAACTGAGCGTGGCAAGGGGAGTATTTTTACGATACGCCTACCTTTAACCTTGGCTATTTTAGATGGGCAACTTGCTGCTGTGGGCAGTCAAACCTATGTTTTCCCCTTGGTTTCAATTGTTGAGTCTATTCAGGTTGATAAGTCATTGGTCAAAGGAATCGCAGGTCAGGCTGAACTTTATAAACTTAGAGATCAGTATATTCCGGTTGTGCGTTTACACAAGCGTTTTGGAGTAAGTGATGCAAAAACCGACCTTTCGGATGGTTTGCTAGTCGTTGTTGAAGAGGGTGGGCGTCGCTCAGGTGTTTTTGTTGATGATTTATTGGGTCAGCAGCAAGTTGTAATTAAAAGTTTAGAAACAAACTTTATGAAGATTTCAGGTGTTGCGGGTGCAACTATTTTGGGTGACGGTAAGGTTGCACTTATTATAGATATTGCTGAAGCTTTAACATCACACAAACTATCAGCGGTAGAGAAAAAACAGCCGCATCTTGTCTCAGCCGCATAAGGTTTGCGATTAAAGGATAACTATGGACATGTTAGAAAAAAGCGATTACGCATTAGGGGCAAAGCAAGTTCAACAAACTATTTTGGTATTGAACCTATCAGTTGCTCAAATTGAGTTGTCGATTACTGAAGGTGATAACTCAGTTAATGCGCTGATTGATTCTTTTCGATTTATGACGCAGCATATTGAAGAGATTCAATCGGCTACTGAAAAAATGTCAGAAATCGAGACGGATGATGTGATCTTTCACAAGCAGCATTCGTTTCTCTTGAATCAGACTGGCGAATTAGCGCAAAAAATGCAGCAAGCTATTATTGCATTTCAGTTTTATGATAAGTTAAGTCAGCGTCTTGGTCATGTCTCACATGGTTTATCTGGTTTGGCTGAAATTGTGTCTCATGAGATGCGCGTTAAAGATGTAGACGAGTGGAATGAGTTTAGGCAAGCTGTCCGCCGCGGTACGACTATGCGTGAAGAAGAGGAGCTGTTTGAGTTGATTTTTGATCAGCATATTCCAGCTGTTCAAGCGATTGAAATTATGAAAGAAAGGATGATGAAGCGAATGGCAGAAGAGCAGCAAGAGCAGGAAGATATCGAACTCTTTTAGACGTTGTTTGCGTTGATAAAAGCCCCTTTTGGGGCTTTTTGTTTATGTGAGCTCTTGAAATAATGAAATATGTCTCTATTAACTTAAAGGTAATTTTTAACCTTTTTAACCCTGCAGGAGACCTTTTTAAATGAGTGTATGCAAAGAAACCCATGTTTTTCAAACTGAAGTTAAGCAGCTTTTAAAATTAATGATTCACGCGCTTTACAGTAACAAGGAAATTTTCCTACGTGAGTTGATCTCGAATTCATCGGACGCGCTTGATAAGTTAAGGTTTGAAAGTGTATCAAACGATAGTTTAAGTGAAGGTGAGAGTGAACTGTTCATTCAAGTTGAATTTGATAAAGAGGCGAAAACCATTAGGTTACGTGACAATGGTATCGGTATGACGCGTGATGAGGTTATTGAAAACATTGGCACGATTGCAAACTCTGGCACCAAAAAGTTTTTGGAGAAAATGACCGGTGATCAAGCCAAAGACAGTCACTTGATAGGTCAATTTGGTGTAGGGTTTTACTCGGCATTTATTGTTGCAGATAAGGTTGTTTTGAAAACCCGTAAGGCGGGGATGCCATCTGATCAAGGGGTTGAGTGGCAATCTAATGGCGAGGGCGAGTTTACACTTGAAACCATTGATAAGTCACACAAAGGAACAGAGATAACGCTTTATCTTAAGGACGATATGGATGAGTTTTTGAGTGAGTATCGACTCAAAAATATTATTACGACCTACTCAGATCATATTAACTTCCCGATTCAAATGCTTGAAGAGGTGTCTGTTGCGGTTGATCAAGCGGCTGAAAACAACGAGTCTGAAACTAAAGACGTTGAGACGGTTACTGAAAAACAATGGAAACAAGTTAATAAAGCTACCGCAATTTGGACTCAGCCTAAGTCAAACTTAACAGATGACGAATACAATAATTTCTATCAGACCATTTCACATGATTTTGAGAAACCACTGGCGGTGATGCATAACAAGGTTGAAGGTACGCTTGAATATACTTCGCTGCTTTATTTACCCAAAAAAGCACCGTTTGATCTTTATGACCGTGATCGTCGTTATGGTCTAAAGCTGTATGTTAAACGCGTGTTTATTATGGATGATGCCGAGCATCTTATGCCCGCTTACTTGCGTTTTGTGCGTGGTGTGATAGATTCAAATGACTTGCCATTAAACGTATCGCGTGAAATCCTACAGAGCAATCAAGTGGTTGATAAAATCCGTTCGGCTTCAGTTAAGCGTGTATTGGATCAGTTGGCTAAAATGACTAAGGCCGATGACAAGTCTGAATATGAAGCCTTCTGGGATCAATTTGGCCAGGTTTTAAAAGAGGGGTTAATTGAAGATTTTGCGAATCGTGAAAAATTGGCAAAGCTGATGCTGTTCTCTTCTACACACACGGGAGAGAAATCTCAACGTGTCAGTCTCGCAGATTATGTGGCTAGAATGAAAGAAGGTCAAGAAGCCATCTACTATATTGTCGCAGATAAACATGCTGCTGCATTAGGAAGTCCTCATTTAGAGGCGTTCCGCAAAAAAGGTATTGAGGTATTACTTCTTTCTGATCGTATTGATGAATGGCTGGTGGCACATTTAACTGAATTTGAAACTAAGCCGCTCAAATCGATCACACAAGGCGATATTAAAGAGTTTGCTGAAGATGAAGCCAGCTTGACAGATGATCAGAAAAAGCAACGTAGCGATTTAGTTGAAAAAGTTAAGGCGGCCTTAGGGGATCAGGTGGCTGATGTAAAAATGACAAGGCGACTAACTGAATCACCTGCATGTATCGTCGCTGAAGAAGGGGGTATTACGCCTCATATGGCACGATTAATGGAGCAAATGGGGCAATCTATACCTCAGGTTAAGCCGGTGCTTGAGTTAAACCCGGACCATGCATTGGTTATGCGTATTGCTGAAATTGATGATGAAGAGCAAACCAAGCAGTGGGCATTGTTTTTGTTTGAGCAAGCCCAATTAGCGGAAGGTGATCAGTTGGCTTCACCGGCTGATTTTATTAAACGTGTTAACCTTTTATTATCTCAAACTGCTTAAAAATAAGCTGTAGATTAACTTGTCACCAGGCCTGCTTCTAAAGCCAGGCCTAATAAGTACAAAATAAGAATATCATTATAAAATTATATTAGAATTTCTTGATATGGGGTGTGAACTGTATTAATATAAGAACTGTTGTTTTTAACAACTCCTCTTGAAGAGCTTTTATTGTCTTATGACAAAGCCGGTGCCACTTTTTAGCATCGGCTTTTTTTATTGGTTAGTCTTGAACCGCTGTTGTAATGAAATGAATTTCAAACACTAACACTTCGTTAGGCCCGATAAGACTTCCCGCGCCGCGCTCAGCGTAAGCAAGTTCTGAAGGTATAAACACTTCCCATTTAGAGCCGGCTTTCATAAGTTGTAATGCTTCTTGCCAACCTGGAATAACGCTGTTAAGTTTAAATTCTATCGGTACACCTCGGTTATATGAGCTGTCAAACTCCGTGCCATCAATCAGTTGACCTCGATAGTGTGCAATTATCACGTCATCAAGCGTTGCTTTTTCACCTTTACCCTCTTCGATGACCCGATACTGTAGTCCGCTATCTAGCTGGATAATCCCCCTCTTTGTTTTGTTTTCTGCGAGAAACGCTTGACCGCGTTCTAGATTTTGTTTGGCTAATGCTGCATAGCGTTCATTTTGTTTCATTTCTAAAGAACGAGTGAAATCGCTGATTGCTGTTGCCATTTGTTGTTTGCTTAGTTTAAGTTCGTTACTTCTTAAGCTATCGCCAAGTCCTTGTAAAAAAGCATCTATTTCCAGCTCTATGCCTTGAGTCTTTAAATTATTGGCAAGGTCTACACCGATTGAATAGCTAGCTTTTTGGTCTAGCGTGTCGAGATCAGCGAGGGACGTCTGACTAAAGAGCAACGCACCCACTAGTAGAGTCGATTTTTTAAGATTAGATAAACGTGACATAATGCTCCCTATGAGTTTTTAAAAAATGACCTTGAATTATACTCGCTGAATAGTTTGCTGAAAAAGTTTGTCGGTGTTTTTCTGACTAGGTTCGGGGTAGGGTTAGGATTTTTGTGTTGAGCGTTTAATTTTGTTATTATCATGGCCATTAGAATTATGAGAAACAGACGATGAATGCGATCGAACAAGAGTCGATATGGACTCAAAAGTACACGGAGTACCTACATAATTCAGCTGCTCGACCCGCACGAATTGTTTACCAACGCGATCGTGCTCGGGTTATTCATTCAGCGTCTTTTAGACGTTTACAGTCCAAAACGCAAATTTTCGGTTTAAACGAATCCGATTTTTTCAGAACACGTCTTACCCACTCGATGGAAGTCGCGCAAATTGGCTCAGGTATGGTTGAGCAACTCATTACTGATGGCGACAATCAAGCCTATCTTGATTGGTTACCTAGTTTCTATCTTATAGAAGCCATTTGCTTAGCTCATGATCTTGGCCATCCGCCATTTGGGCATGGCGGTGAGGTGGCTCTCAATTATATGATGCGCCATCATGGTGGGTTTGAAGGAAATGCCCAGACATTACGCATTCTATCTAAATTAGGTGAATATACGCCCGATAATGGCATAGACCTCTCTAGGCGTGCAACCTTGGGTGTTTTGAAATATCCGGCTATTTATGATGACGTGATCAAACTAAACTCGGCTTACCTCACTCAGTTAGAGGAGCCGGATGTAACAGATTTTAAGACTTGGAACATGCAGGCCTGGTACCCCCCTAAAAGTATTTATAAAGAAGAGCAAATTATTTTCGATTGGGTTTTAGCGCCTTTTTCTGCCAAGGACCGTGCTTTATTTACAGCGCTTGATCAGTCTGATGTTAAGCATCATGTCAAAACCTGTTATAAGGGCTTTGACACCACTATTATGGAGTTGGCGGATGATATTGCTTACGGTATTCATGATCTGGAGGATGCCGTAGCGATGAAAATGGTTACCCGAGATCTTTGGCAAGCCGAAGTGATGGACAATACTTTATTTAAGACCTATGGTTTGTGGGATAACCTCATGACAGAGCGTTTGTTTAGTGGTAGTTCAAAATCACGAAAACATGCCGTCAGTAAAATGGTCGGGTTAATGGTAGAGCATGTTTATGTGGCTGAGAATAGCGACTTCAATCATCCCTTACTGCGTTACCAGGCCTGCTTGCCCGAAGCGCAGGGCGTGGTATTGGATTTGCTTAAACAATTTGTGTTTAAAAATGTGATTACTATCCCAGAAGTAAAAGGCATGGAATACAAGGGTCAACTGATTGTAATGGAGTTGTTTAAAGCACTTGATGCGAACGCAGAAAGATTACTCCCATCCAATACGTTAAAGAAAGTGAAAAAAGCGCAGTCTGAACGTGAACGAAAACGCGTTATTTGTGATTATATTGCTGGGATGACAAATACCTACGCGTCTCGTTTGTATGAAAAGTTTTTTATGCCTAAAAGTGGATCAATTTTTGATCGTTTATAATAAGGAGGTGTTTTTTTGAATCTTCGCAGACTGCGAGCCAGCCCAAATACGCTTAGCCGTATCAAATTGTTTGTTGGGCGTTAAATGTCGTTATAACGTAGGGCAGCAAAGGATGGCTTTGTTACGGATCGCTTAAATACGTTTAATTCATTCCGTTTTGTCCAGATGACGCGGTAAAAGCAAAATCGCCTTCTTGTGGTTTGTATAGAATTAAGAGTTATAAGCCTACCGCTGAATGGTTGAGGTGTCAGATAAGGGGGGGGCAGGGTTTATTTACTCAAGGTCAGGTTTTAGCTGCTAAAACCCAGCAAAAGCTAATGATTAAAGCTAATGATTAATGTATTTGATCACCTGTACGGCTATGTAAAAAATCAGCTAAGTGATTATCAGAAATCCTTGTATCATGAAAGTTTAGAGGCGTTTCGAGAGGGAGTGATTCCGTTGATTGCATTGATGAAGTTGTTGTGTCAATGGGTAGCCGAATTTAAGATTGATTATTTAGCGTAATTAGTGGATTTTTGATCCTTATCCTGCGGATTTAGCCTCAGGTTCAGATTTAAAAGCGTTTAAAAATTTGGATGCGCAGTGTTGATGATTGACAACCAGGCCTGGCTGTCAATCTAATTTAATCTAACTTAACCTAACCTAATCTACCCTAAACTTAGAGAGGGTGCTTAAGGGTTAAGGTTCTCGTAATAGGCAGCTAAACCTTCGATTTCTTCATCGGTTAGGTTTTTGGCGATATTCTGCATCATACCGTTAACATCATTATTACGGTCACCAGAACGGTAGGCTCTAAGGGTGCGAATGGCATAGTCAGCTTCTTGTCCTGCTAGCGCAGGGAATAAATCGCCATTTCCTTGGCCTTCTGAACCGTGACAAGCGGCGCAGCTTATCACACCACGCGCCATGTCCCCAATGCGAACAAGCTGTACAATGTGGTCATCTGCATAAAACCCTGCATCCTTGCCTTTGGGTAAATCTTGTGCCTCATAAAAAACCGCGAGATCTGAAATGTCTTGATCTGTCAGTTCTTTTGAAATATAGGTCATGATTTTTGACTGACCGTAGGACTCGGCTCGGCGCTCATCACGGTAGTCGATTAACATCTTTTTCAAGTAATTTGCAGGTTGTGCATTTAGGTTAACAAAGTTACGTGAGCTAGGCTGTCCAGTAACGGCATGACAAGCGATGCACATAAGCTGGTTATGAGCGAGCTCACCGCGCTGAATATCACCTTCGGGCATAGCGGCAATGGTTGCAGCCAAATGGGCACTATCCCATGCAATCGCCGCGGTTTTTTCTGGCTTTGCAGTGGGTTGGTTACTCACTGGCTGCACGACTTTTTCAGTGGCAGTAGTGGTTTCTGTTAGGTTTATTTCGCTGCTTGAGGGCATGACGGTATCTGCTTGTTCAGAGGAGCATCCAAACAACAAAGCGGCGACAGATAAGCCAATAAGCGTTTTGCTGGTTTTCATTTTTAAAATTCTTCTCATTATTTCGTCCTCACTTAGCCGAACACATCTTTAACAAAGGTACGGTGCCAATTTTTCTGATATACGGCTTCTAGTGCAGCTTGTGCAGGTGAATCAACAATTGGAGAAACGCCTGCGGACTTACCTTTTGGTTTAATCAATCCGTCACGCACTTCATAAATTGCAGAGACGCTGATGCCATAACGTGAACCTACTAGGCTAAAGCAGGCGTTAGA
Organism: Thiomicrospira sp. R3; assembly: GCF_029581415.1. GTDB lineage: Bacteria > Pseudomonadota > Gammaproteobacteria > Thiomicrospirales > Thiomicrospiraceae > Thiomicrospira. Next base: position 1,552,848 of record NZ_CP121121.1, read on the forward strand.
GAAAATGGCATTACCGGGTGTTTCGCCCTTAAGCTCCGCAACAATCGCTTTAGCGGCCACTTTGGCTTGAGTGTTAGCGGCATTAGCTGATTTTGGCATGGCATCGGCAATAGAGCTGTCACCCAGTACATAGACATGTTTTTGAATTTCAGATTCAAAAGTATTGCGCTTGATTGGACACCAGCCAGAGCTGTCGGTTAAGCCAAGGTGTTGAACAATTTTTCCTGCACGTTGGTTAGGGATGATATTGCAGGCATCATATTTAATTTCAGTACCATTTTCTGTTTTTACCGTTTTACGTGTTGGATCAATAGCCGTAACCTTGCCGCCTTCATCCAAGGCAACCCACTCAATTATAGAGTTATCTGTGCCAAAACCATATAAACGCTCCCAACCTTTACGGAACGGGCCAAATTTAGAATGGGTGTTTTTAGGGTCCAGTATCAAAATTTTACCGCTAGGATTGTGTTTTTGCATCCACTCTGCAAACATCGAAGCACGTTCATAAGGGCCAGGTGGGCAGCGAAATTCGCCAGCAGGAGGAGAAAGGATAAATGTGCCGCCCTTTGGCATGCTTTGAACCTGATCGCGCAGTAACAATGTTTGAGGGCCAGCTATATAGGCATGGGGAACATGATTGGCTGCAACATCGGCTGTTAAACCTTCATAGTCTTCAAAGCGAAAATCAATACCTGGTGACAAGACTAATTTATCATAACTAATTTGCTCACCTTGAGCCGTGCGTAGTTGTTTTTTATCAAAATCAACATCTGTTACGCTGTCGAACAGGAACTGTATGCCGTAGCTATTGCGCAGCGTATCATAGCTAAAAGTTAGATCGTCTAATGTGTGTAAGTCGACCATCAACTCGTTGGTGCGTAGGCAAGTGATGTATTCTTTATTAGGTTCGATGACGGTAATTTTGACATCTGCATCGGCAAAGCGTAAATATTTAGCAAAGGTCGCCCCCCCAATGCCTCCGCCAACCATAACAATATGCTGGGCGTTTTTTGCAAAAGCCTTATGGCTGGCACCAAATAAACCAGATAGTGCAACCGCACCAAGACCAAAGTTTTTAATGAGTTCACGGCGTGATAGGTTCAATGTTTTATTCTGCATGTTTGAACTCCTGTGGATTCCATTGTTCAGCGGGTTGCTCTGCAAACCAAAGCGCCATAGCTTTAATTTCTGCATCAGAAAAACCACGCGCAACGCGATCCATAATCGTGGTAGCGCGTCGTCCTTCTCGATAGTCAATCATTATTTCGGTAAAAAATTTGGGATCTAATCCAGCGAGGGCTGGCATGGATTCGTAGAACTCGCGGCCCATGGTTCCGTGGCAAGGAGCACATAACCAAGCCATGGCTTCAGGATCAAAGCGTAGTTCTTCATTGGCATGGGCGTGTGCACTAAGTGCAACCAGGCCTGCTGCAAATAACGGAGCAAGTCTTTTCATAGAATAGCGTCCTCAGTGGTGTGTGGAATGAACCCAGTATTCTATATAAATAAAATATTCTTTAGGGCAAGAATTTTTAATGAATGTCTATAGGAAAAATTTATGGATTGATAGGCAATATTTGGGATAACGCCAGACAGCGCTGGCGATAGGTGAGGATGCGAGTGTTAAAAAGAAAAGGCCTCTTTGCTTTCTGCGTTGATAAGTGGCATCACATCGGTTTCAAATAAGGATTCTTCAAACCACTCATTTTCACTTAGGCGAGTGACCAGCATGGCTTCCATTGCTGGGCTTTGTCCAACAATTGCAAACAAACGACCGCCCAGTTTTAATTTTGTTTTATAGCTTTCAGGAATTAGAGCACAAGAGCCTGTGAGAACAATTGCGTCGTAGTCTTTTAGGTCGTTCCAGGTTTGTGAGGCATCACCAATATGAAATTTGATATTGTTAAATTTTTTGAGGCGAGCTTTTGCAGTGGTTTGAAGGCTTTCGAAAATATCAATGGTGGTCACACAATGGGCAAGGCTGGCAAGTAAAGCGGTCATGTAACCACTGCCTGTGCCAATTTCAAGCACATCGTCGGTTTGAGCAACATCAATCGCTTGCATAATTTTGGCCTCAATTTTGGGCGCTAACATAGATTGCCCTTCACCAATTGGCAGCTCTATGTCAGAGTAGGCGAGTTTTTGCTGGCTTTGGGCAACAAATTCGTGTCTAGGCAAACTTTTCAGAAGGTCGAGTACTTGTGGATCAAGAACGTCCCACGGACGAATTTGTTGTTCAACCATAAAAAATCGCGCTTGATCTAGGTTCATAGACTTTCCTTATTGATTAACGAGCTAGCTATTTAACGTGATAAATACTAAAAATGTTGCTCAATTATAGCGAATTTTTTAACTAATAGGGAGGGCGCATGGCTGATGTAGGAACTAAAACCTAAATTCATTGGCTAAATTAGCTTTTGTGCTAAACTATTGGGTTGATTTATACTTGATTTAATTTAAAGGTGTGTTATGTCGAATCGTTCAAATACTGTCAAATCACAAGCGGTGCCTGCTGATCTTGCGAGGTCACTGCTTGGAGGTGGACTGCTAGTCAAAACCTATGGTTGTCAGATGAATGAATATGACTCAGAAAAAATGGCACATCTGTTAGAAAACACCCATGGTTTGCGCTTGGTTGACACACCTGAAGAAGCGGATGTGGTTTTGATGAACACCTGTTCGGTGCGTGAAAAAGCCCAGGAAAAGGTGTTTGATGAGCTGGGCAAGTGGAAGAAGTGGAAAGCCCAAAAGCCTCATCGAGTGATAGGTGTGGGGGGGTGTGTGGCGTCCCAGGAGGGTAAGGTGATTCGTGAGCGTGCGCCTTACGTAGATGTAATTTTTGGCCCACAAACTCTGCACCGATTGCCTGCGATGATTAACGATGCGCTCGGCACGCGGTCAATAAAAGGCAAAGCGAAAGCGGTGATTGATATTTCGTTTCCTGAAATTGAGAAGTTTGATTACTTGCCTAAGCCCGAGTCTAGTGGCGTATCGGCGTTTGTCTCGGTGATGGAGGGCTGCTCAAAATACTGTACGTTTTGTGTTGTACCCTACACGCGTGGCGAGGAAGTCAGTCGTCCGTTTGAAGACGTATTGGCTGAGGTACGTAGCTTAGCTGAGCAGGGTGTGCGTGAAGTTAATTTATTAGGGCAAAACGTCAACGCTTATCGCGGGCTGATGGCGGATGGTGATATCGCTGATTTATCCATTCTAATGCATGCCGTTCGAGAAATTGAGGGCATTGATCGCATTCGTTACACGACTTCACATCCGAATGAGATGACCAGCAATATTATTAATGCGTTTGCTGAAATTCCAGAGCTGGTGTCGCATCTACACTTGCCTATTCAAGCCGGTTCTGACCGAATTTTGGCGCTGATGAAGCGTAATCACTTGGCATTAGAGTATAAGTCGATTATTCGTAAGGTGCGTGCGCACCGTCCTCATTTAAGTTTATCGGGTGATTTTATTATTGGTTTTCCAGGTGAAACGGAAGAGGACTTTCAAGCGACCATGAAGCTGGTTGAGGATTTAAACTATGACCGCTCGTTTAGCTTTATTTATAGCCCAAGACCCGGCACGCCGGCGGCGAGCCTGCCCGATGATGTGCCGATGGAAGTCAAAAAACAACGCCTGTACGCACTGCAAGAATTATTGAATGAACAAGCTAATGCCTATAACCAAGCAATGATTGGCACTGTACAGCGTGTGTTGGTAGAGCGTTTGTCCCGTAAATCCGCGAGTGAAATGGCCGGGCGTACGGAAAATAACCGTGTGGTCAACTTTGCTGGCGATTTAGATATGATTGGTAGGTTTGTTGATGTAAAGATTACCGAAGCTTTATCTAACTCGTTGCGAGGTGAAGTGGTTGGGCAGCCAGAAGCAGGGCGTGTAAATTCACAGTTTTATGCCTTGTGACTCACAAGTTTTATTTATAAAATGAAAGCCTTATTATTTAGGTATTAGAATTTTGTCTGAATCCATTTCCCGTCCTTTGCATACCATTCATTTTGAATTGGCACCGCAAAACAATGAGCAGCTGCAAAACCTTTGCGGCTGGCACAATCAACATATTAACCAGCTTGAGTTAAAACTGGGGGTGGAGATAAACCATCTCGGGTTTGATTTTCGCGTGGTGGGTTTGGCTGATCGCTTGGTGCAAGCCGAGCAAATCCTGCGAGACCTCTATCAGCAAGCCCAACATAAAACCCTGTTGCCGGAAGATATTCATCTGAGCCTGCAAACCAAAGGCTTTGAGCAGGCCAAACCGCTTGATCACCAGCAGTCGATTATTAAAATTCGTCGCAAACCGATTAAAACCCGTAATCTCAATCAAAGTAACTATGTCAATTTAGTGCAACAAAAGGATGTTAACTTTGGTGTCGGCCCAGCGGGCACAGGTAAAACCTATTTGGCGGTAGCGTGCGCGGTAGCCGCCTTGGAGGCCGAACAGGTTCGCCGGATTATATTGACACGCCCAGCGGTTGAGGCGGGTGAAAAGCTGGGATTTTTGCCAGGTGATTTAACCCAGAAAGTCGATCCTTATTTACGTCCTTTGTATGATGCCTTGTTTGATATGCTTGGTTTTGAGGCGGTCGAACGCTTGATTGAAAAAAACGTGATTGAAATAGCGCCCTTGGCCTTTATGCGGGGTCGTACCTTGAATGAGGCGTTTATTATTTTGGATGAGGCGCAAAACACCACCGTTGAACAGATGAAAATGTTCTTAACCCGGATGGGATTTGGCTCTAAATCGGTGATTACCGGCGATATAACCCAGTGTGATTTGCCAAAGCACCAAAAATCAGGGCTGCGTGATGCGATTGAGGTATTGGCCGAGGTGGATCTAGTTGGCTTTACGTTTTTCCAAGCCCAGGATGTAGTGCGTCATTCATTGGTGCAACGCATCGTACAAGCCTATGAAAATCAATCGACTCGACTAGGACAGGGTAGTTAGCATGGCAAATCTAACATTGAGCATGCAATGGGCGTATAGCACGCCCGAATTGCAGGCATTATTAACCGAGGAGCGCGCCCAGGCCTGGTTGTCGGCGGCCTTAGCGCCGGATGCTTTATCGCAAGCGATTGAGCTGAGCTTACGGATAGTTGATCTGGAGGAAAGTCAGCAGCTCAATCGTGATTATCGTGGTATGGATAAGCCAACTAACGTGTTGTCGTTTGAGTTTGATATGCCGCCTGGCGTTGAATTGGATGACGATGAACCGCTGTATTTGGGTGATCTAGTGGTTTGTGCGCCGGTGGTGGAACGCGAAGCGCTCGAGCAGGGCAAGCCGTTGTTAGCGCATTGGGCACATATGTTGGTGCATGGTTGTTTGCACTTGCAGGGTTTTGATCATCTTGATGATGAGGAGGCTGAAGAAATGGAAAGCCTTGAGAAACAGATTATGCAATCTTTGGGTTTTGATAACCCCTATGATGATGACTGAGCGATTTATTTTAATTTTTAACTTAATTTTGGAGACGAAAAAGCATCATGAGTGACGCAGACACTAGTAACGGTTCGACTTGGTTGGAGCGTATTACACGCTTGTTTTCAGGCGAACCCGAAGATCGTGAAGATTTACTGGAAGTGTTGAACGAGGCGCAAAAACAGGGTTTATTAGATACCGATGCGCTGTATATGATACAAGGTGTTTTGGGGGTTTCAGAAACCCGCGTGCGCGATATTATGGTACCGCGTCCGCAGGTTGATGTGATTAATGAGTCAGAATCCCTTGAAATGATTCTCAAAGAAATAGCCGAGTCGGCGCATTCGCGCTATCCGGTGGTGTCTGAAAGCAAAGATGAGATCGTGGGTATATTGTTAGCGAAAGATGTGCTGCGTTTGATGGTTGAGGGTAAACTCAACTCAATCGAAGATTTACGCTCAATTTATCGTCCTCCTGTATTTATCCCTGAAAGTAAACGTGTGAATGTATTGTTGCGTGAATTTAAGTCTAGCCATAATCATATGGCGCTGGTGGTGGATGAATATGCCGCTTTAGCAGGCCTGGTTACGATTGAAGACGTGTTAGAGCAAATCGTCGGCGATATCGAAGACGAGCATGATGAAGAGGAGGTTGAATATATCAAACCTCAACATGGTGATAGTTTTAAAGTTCAAGCTATTACGCCTTTAAGTTCGTTTTTTGAAGAGTTTGGTGTGGATTTGTCCCTAGAAAATGAATCGAACAGTGAAACTTTAGGCGGGCTAGTGTCGAGTGTATTAGGTCATGTGCCTCAGAAGGGTGAAGAACTTGAGTTGCAAGGACTGTTGCTACGCGTCATTAAAGCGGATACGCGTCGTGTACATTTGTTCCTTGTCAGGCCGGTGCCTAACGATTCAGCGATAATCGATTAGTATGCGTTTTATATCGACTCTTAAGCAGCTAGTTTTGCCTGAGCGTTATGCAGGGCTGGCGTTTCTGTTTGGTTTAATCAGTGTTTTGGCTTTTCCGCCTTTTGGTTATTCATTTCTAGCCTTGTTGGCATTGGTTGGCTTATTTTGGTTGTGGGCTACTAAAGCGCACACCGGTGTTCAGGCTTTTAAATTTGGGCTATGGTTTGGTTTAGGACAGTTTGGCTTAGGCGTAAGCTGGCTGTTTTCAAGTGTTTACTTTTATTCAGATGTGGGTTTAATCGCAGCCATTTTTATCGTTATCGGCTTTGTTTTATTGTTGGCGTTGTTTCCAGCCTTGGCTGGGGGGTTAGCACGTTGGTTACATCCCGCTCACAGCCCAACCTCTTATGCATCTTGGTTGTTTTTATGTTTAACGCTCCCCGCTAGCTGGGTGTTGTTTGAGTTGGTGCGAGCACATAGTTTCGGTGGATTGCCTTTTTTACTGATCGGTGGCTCTCAACTAAATGATTTGCTGGATGGGTTTTTGCCGATATTGGGTGTATTTGGTGTTGGTTTCTTATTGGCATTAATGGCTGGATTGTTGGTTAGTTTGTGGTTAACTCGCTGGTTTGTGATCGGCGTAGTGGGGCTTATTAGCTTGAGTTTATCGGCTTGGTTTTTGCAAAAAGTAGATTGGGTGGCGCCTACTGCTGAGCCAGTTAAGGTTGCCTTAGTTCAAGGCAATATTGCTCAGGATATAAAATGGCAAGCGTCGCGTTTTGTGCCGATGGTTCGAGACTATGTTGCCTTAACACGTGAAAACTGGGATGCAGATTTGATTGTTTGGCCAGAAACAGCGATACCCGGCTATTATGATCAAGCATCGCGCCTTGTGTTACGCAATTTGATTAGGGAAGCTATGGCGAGTGATAAAGACGTATTGGTGGGTGCTATAAGTCGTGTTCCTGAAACAGATATTTACTATAACGCGATGATTAATTTGCGTGACGATAGCCAGCAGTATCATAAGCGTCATTTAGTAATGTTTGGCGAGTATTACCCTTTTGCAGGCCTGCTTAAAAGCTTAGCGGATCGGCTTGGTTTTCCTTTTTCACAGTTTAGTGCAGGTGCGCTTGACCAGCCCATGATGCAGCTTGCTGGCCATTCTGTTGGGGTATCGATTTGTTTTGAAATGATGTTTGGTGCTGAGTTGGCACGTGATGTCGCGCAGGCGCGCTATTTTGTCACCACCAGTAATGATGCTTGGTTTGCTCATACTTTTGAGCCTGCCCAACTTCGGCATGAATCACAGCTCCGTGCACGTGAATTAGGGCGTGAAATAGCCCGAGCAACGAATACTGGATATACGGTGATTATTGATACTAAAGGTCAGATTAAATACGAAATTCCGGCTTATGAAGTGGGTGTGTTGCGTGGTTATATCCAACCCTATCAAGGCATAACACCCTATGCACGTTGGACTAATTGGCCTGTTTGGCTTAGCGTTTTGTTGATACTGGCTTATATGAGTTGGAGAAAATATCGTCGATAACTTAAGGTAACTAGCCGGTTTTTACTCATCCTGGTTTGTGGGCTCAGGCATCGTTTCAGGGTGGGCAAGGTGCCAGGCATGAGTGAATTTTTTGTGATCAAGTTTTTTTTGTAACAGGCTGACTGCTTGAATATATTGATCTATATAACGTGTATTGCCTTTTTTTAGACAAAGCACCAGGTGGCGATACCGGGTGGGTAAAAAGGCTTTAAAGTGAATGACTAGTCCTTCTTCGCCTTCTGTTTCAGCAATACGCTTTTCAATTTCTTGACGAGCTTGCCATTTGAATGTGCTTTCAAAGCCCTCAAACAGTTTACCTATGAGGTAAACTAAAAATGCACTAATAACAAAACTTGCAAATATATAACCGCTCATCCACGCGCCCAAAAAAGTCATGATCACCAAGCTAATCATAGTAACCGGAATGGTTAATACCTTGATCCAAATTTTATTGCCCATCAATTCGTCTTCGACCTGATTTAGGTTGAAAATACTTACATCAACCTGGTCTAGGCGTTGCAGTAAGTCTTGTGCACGCGGTTTAGGCGGTTTTGTGGTAGGTTCAGGTTGATTGCTCATGATTTTGTAATAGACAAAGTTTTATTATTTTTCATTGGTTTGGCGCTCTGGGGGCACTCAAGTGTATGGCGCTGTTGAGTTTCTAGGCAATAGGCTGTCAACAAGCCGCCCCACAAGCACCCCGTATCGGTAGCATGAACCTGGTAGCCATCCAAGCTGCCGAGCGTTGACCAGTGCCCAAAAAAGATTTGGTGATCTTTGTTGCGTCGATTAGGATGAACAAACCAGGGTTGGTAACGGCCAAACGATGAGGAGGGTGCGCCTTTTTGTTCAAAATCAAGCCTACCTTGTGGATCACAGTAGCGCATCCGTGTAAAGGCATTAACGATATAGCGTAAGCGCTCCCAGCCAGCTATCAGTGGATGCCATTCACGGGTTTTAGAGCCAAATAAATGCTGTTTGATAAAATCTTGCCATTGATCACTCTTTAACACAGTTTCAACTTCATTAGCATGGGTCAGCGCTTCATTTATTGACCATGGAGGAGGGATACCCGCGTGTACCATGACAGCTGCATAATCGGGGTGTTTAACCATTAAGGGTTGCATGCGTAACCAGTCGATAAGTTCATCACAATCGGCTGCAGATAAAATAGGCGCAAGGGTGTCTGATTTTGAACAGTATTTTTCTAAACCCAGTGCGCTGGCAATGAGATGAAAGTCATGGTTACCCAATACGATTTGCCCTCGATCACCGAGGGATTTAACAAAACGTAAGCATTCTAAGGACTGGGGGCCACGGTTAACTATATCACCGACAAACCAGAGAGTGTCGTACTCTGGTTGATAATTAATCTGCTTTAACAGGCTCTGAAGCGGAACAAAGCAGCCCTGTAAGTCGCCGATAATATAAGTGGCCACGGCTTATCCTGTTTCTTTAATTTTTTTGTTGAGTGTAAAGGTTAGCAAGACGCACAAAGTCGGCTAGATTAAGCGCTTCAGCACGCAAGCCAGGATCAATATCACATTGCTCAATCTGTTCAGTGGTTAACCAGTTTTTTAACGTGTTGCGTAGCGTTTTGCGTTTTTGGCTAAAGGCCTGTTTAACTAATGCAGCAAAATCTATAAAGTTGTCCGCTGTATAAGGGCGTGTTGCGTGTGGGATTAATCTAACAATCGCCGAATCGACTTTGGGTGGGGGGGTAAAGTTTTCAGGCCCCACGCTAAAGAGATATTCGGTTTGGCAAGTGTATTGCACCATCACTGTGAGCCGTCCAAATGCTTTATTACCAGGCGTTGCTGTGATGCGTTCAACCACTTCTTTTTGTAGCATAAAGTGCATATCACTAATAATATCAGCTTGATCCATTAAATGAAAAATCAATGGACTTGAAATGTTATAAGGTAGATTGCCCACTATTCTTAATTTTTCACCAGGTTGCTCTAGAAGCTGACGGTAATCAAATTTTAGGGCGTCAGTGTTATGCAAATGAAACGAGGGTTTGTTTTGAAAGCGACGGGTTAAAGGCGCGATTAAATCCCGATCAATTTCAATAATATCAAGTTTGGCAACACGCTCAAGCAGGGGTTCAGTTAAAGCCGCTTCACCCGGGCCGATTTCAACTAAATGCTGGTCTGTTTTGGGGTTGATGGCGGCCACAATGTTATGAATGACGTTTGGGTTGTTTAAAAAGTTTTGGCCAAATTGTTTTTTGTGTTTATGCCCGCTCACGTTGCGCCTCCAGCATTTCTTGCGCGACTTGTATCGCATAGTGAAAACTGCCGGTATCCGCTTTGCCCGTCCCAGCGAGTTCTAGGGCGGTGCCATGATCTACCGAGGTGCGAATAAAGGGCAGCCCCAGTGTGATGTTGACCGCATTGCCAAAGCCCAGGTGTTTAAGAACGGGTAAACCCTGGTCATGGTACATCGCCAGGATGGCATCGGCCTGTTGCAGTTTGTTCGGGGTGAATAGGGTATCTGCTGGGTAGCAGCCACGAATGTCCATCCCTTCGGTTTGCAATTGCTCAATAACAGGTTGGATAATATCAATTTCTTCTCGGCCCATATGGCCATCTTCACCTGCATGGGGGTTAAGGCCTGCGACAAACAAGCGAGGCTTTTCAATCGCAAAATCTTGCTCTAAGGCTTGATAGGTAATGCGCATTACTTTTTCAAGCAGTGATGAGGTGATGGCTTTTGGCACCTGGGCAAGAGGTAGGTGGGTCGTGGCTAGGGCCACCCTAAGTCCTGGTGTCGCCAGCATCATCACCACTTGTTTCGTTTGGCTTAGTTCTGCAAGCAGTTCAGTGTGACCTGAAAATTTAAGTCCCGCTTCATTAATAATCCCTTTGTGAACCGGCCCGGTAATGAGTGCAGAAAACTCCTTGTCTAAGCAGCCTTGAGTCGCACGAGTTATCATTTCAATCACATAATCTGCGTTTGCTGGATTAAGCAGGCCTGGTTGTGTAGGTTGGCGCAAATGTATCTGAAGGACATGAAGTTGCCCAGGTTGTGCTATATGTTCAGGGGCATCGGTTTCATAGGGTAGGATTTCAAGTGGTAGATTGAGTTGTTCAGCTCGCTGTACTAACAACAAGGGGTCCCCTAAAACCACCCACTGCATTGGCCAGTGTTGTTGAGCGAGCTGAACGATAAGGTCTGGACCTATCCCTGCAGGTTCACCGGATGTAATGGCTAGGCGAGCATGTCTCATTAAACGCCTTCCTCAAGTCTGATTTCGATAAACGCTTCATCGCGTAAACGTCGCAGCCAAAGATCAAAGGTTTCATTGGCTTTTCGCATACGAATAGCCTGAATCGCTTCTTGCTCGAGTGTAATGCCGTTGCCTTGTCCGGCTTCAGTGAGTGCATTTAGCTTGACAAGGTGGTAGCCAGAGGGGCTTTCTATAACGGGGCTAATTTCGCCAGGCTGGAGGTTTTCAATGGCGTCTGCAAAAAAGGAGGGGATTTGATCAAACGCCAACACACCCAGGTCACCGCCATTTAATGCCCGGCTGCCTTCTGAGTAACGTACGGCAAGTTGAGCAAAATCTTCGCCAGACATTAAGCGTCGGTGAATATCAGCCACTTTGTTTTCAAGTTCTTGGCGTTGTTCACGAGTAGGTGAATCTGGACGCGTAATTAAAATGTGCGCTATATGATAAAGGAAGTTATTTTGTTCAAGCTGGCGACGCTGGATAAAATGCGCCACCTCTTGTTCTGTAACAAAAATTTGGCTGATCACTTCGACTTCACGTAATTTCTGAATCAGAATTTGCTCACTAATATCTTGGCGAACTTGTGCAAAGCCATTGTGCATTTGACGATTAAGCGCATCAATCAGTTGTAACAAGCTGAGGTTGTTTGCTTGCGCCATTTGCAGAAGCTGTTCATTGATTTCCTCATCGGATACGCGTAAGCCACGCTGACGAGCACGCTCTTCTTGCAGTGTTTGCATAATCATATTGTCCAAAACACGCTGTTGAAGACTGGCGGGGTCAGGTATCGCGATTTGTCGCTGTCTCAGTTCGATAAGCGCGAGATCGACTTCTTCCTTGAGTTCGCTTTGAAGGATAATTTCATCATTAACCACCGCGACAATTCGGTCGAGGAGTGTTTGGGCTTGAAGATTTGTGCTGAACACAAGCACAAGGCTAAGCAGGATAACAGTAGGATTTTTTAAGGGTTGCAACATAATTTGTCTTTTTGTCATGAAATTAAAAATTGAGATTTTGTTGAATCTGGTCACTTAAACGCTGACCCATCGAACTCAAACCTTTGAGCTCAATTACATATTTAACTGTGTAATTATAACGCCCATCGGCCATTTGGTCTTGCATAAACATAAGTTCTGATGCCCAACAGCAACTATCATAACGCAGTCCTGCACTAAACTCACGGTAAGTGCGTTGTTCTAGATCATAGTTAATGTAACTGGCGGCTTGCCAGCTAGGCGTAAGTTGTAAAATTAAGCCGTTCGCCAGTGTTTGTTGGCGCTGTTCCGGTTGGTCGAGTGCTAAACCTTGGTGTATGGCGAGCAGTTGAATAGGTGCAAACCCATGCCATTTCAAGCGGTTTAGCGTTTGGTTAAGTTTTAAACTCTGCTGGTCAAATTGACTGGTTGATGAAAAATTAAAGTGGTTGATCTGGCTAGCAAGCCTGACAAAATAGTCTGAGCGTTGGTTGTCTTGCGCTGGGTTGCCAATTAACCCCACTTTGCGATCTTTCAAAAAAAACACCTGACCAAAAGAAAACTCACCTAACGCCTCGCCTTCGTCATTGAAAAGCCGATTGGTTAGCGCTGCGCTGATTTGTTGGGTGTCGCCTATACGATCAAAACCTGTGAAACGATTGAGTTGAAATAGGTTGCTAAAGTCAAGGCTGTTAAGACCGGTATCAAATAAACTGAGGTGGCTTTGATCGCTATAGGGTACATAAAGCCATTGAATTTGAGGCTCAAGGGTTTGAATATAACTTGAGTTAGCTAGCTGAAGATCGCGCTCAAAAATCAATCCAGCAGATAGCGCGTATTGCATGACTAGGTTATCACGGCTGGCCTTATCGGGCGCATTAGAAAGTTGATAGTGCCGATAATTGGCTTGCATCTGGGCTTGGGCGAAGCCATAGGGTTGGTCAACGCGATAGGTTAACGAGGGTTGGAGGACAAGGCGTTGGCCTTGGTGTTGGTAAGGGTCTTGGCTGATTTGATTGCCCAGTGCTTGGGCACGAACATAACCGGCATCAGCAAAGTTATTAAAGCCTGCGTAGCGTTTAAATTCAGTGGCTTCAGCATAAACCCCCGTATGCCATCCTCCCCAGTTTCGTGCCCAATTAAAGCCAATTTCAGGGCTTTTTTCTAGAACTGCTTGTTCGCCATTGCGTAAAGGCAGGTAGCCATAGTGTTGGATATGGGCTTGAACATGCGCTTGTTGGTAACGCACTAGGGCCTGGCGTACACGAAATTGGTTTTGATTATATTGGTTTAGGGTGGATGCGTTAAAACCGAGTGGAAAATCGTTATAAAAATCCGGATCAGACACTTCGTGCCAAAGAAGTTGGCTATTTAGATTCTCTCCCCAGTTTTGCTGGCTATTTAAGCTTGCTCGCCAGCGTGTTTGATTGGCCACCAGGGTTTGACGTTGGCCTGTGGGGTCAAGGTAGGTGAGTCCTTCGGTTTTAACTTGCTGATCTTGAGTCATGCCTAAATTGATTTCGCCACGATGGCTGGGTTGCAAATACCGCCATTCCGTATCGAGCAGTAGGCCGCGTTGTTCAAGTGCCATGAAGTTAAAGGTTGCATCGTAGTTATCGGCGATAACCCAGTAAAAGGGCAGGGCGAATAGTGTTTGTGAGTTTGATAGGGCAGCAGGTTTGTGACTTCCAAACGTTGGAAATAAAAAGCCTGTAGCTCGATTGTCGAGCGGAACGTTTATGTAGGGCGTGTAAAGTAGAGGCAGACCTTTAACACTTAAATAGCCATGATGACCATAGATTCGGCGGGTTTGTTGGTTAATTTCCAGTTGACTAAAGTTCAGTTGCCAAGCCGGATTGTCGAGCGAACAGGTTGTAAATGTTGCTTGATTGAGTAGGCTATTTTGCTGTTGGCCATCAAAACGCAGTTGGCTTGCTTGGCCGTGATAACCACTGGGCTTGAGTTGATAGCGAAGCCTATCTAACTGAGCCGTTTGCTCGGCTTGACTATAATAGGCTGTTTGACTTTGTATTAATAAATGCTCGCTGTGTAGTTCAATATTGCCTTGTAAGACCATGGCTTGTTGGCTGCGATCATAGTCAAGTTTGTCAGCCATCACCACCAGGCCTGGTTCGGAAAGTAGGACGCTACCGATTAAATTAACCTGAAAAGAGCTAGGCTGGCTAAGCTGATCGGCCTCAATGAATCTGGCGCTATGGATGCTATTGGGTTCGGGAATGGCTTTTAACGGGAATAACCACTCAATCCCACAGGTAAGGGGACTTGATTGATTGCCTGCGTCATTGGCCTTTACGCTCTGAAGCGTCATCTGAAGGAATAGGCTCAACAAGCAAACATAAAGCGGAGTGGAACGGTTAAAAATTGACATTCTCAATACAAAACTATCTAATTGGCAAACAAACTTTGTATTTTACCTGAGTTATTAATCGAGCGTTTAGTAAAGCATATTATGGATTTAAGATTTACACAGATGCAGGCCTGGTTAGCCACCTTGCCTTGTTTTAGCGCGGGTGTGTTAAGTCACCCTGTTTCTGCGTCCAGCGACGCCAGTTTTCGCCGCTATTTTAGAGTGGTGTTTCAAGGCAGCCGTGGCGAACAAAGCTGGATTGTCATGGATGCCCCGCCGGAAAAAGAAGATTGTCGTCCTTTTATTGCGGTGTCAAGCCAATTAGCGCAATTAGGTCTAAATGTGCCTAGGGTGGTCGAACAAGACCTGGAACTGGGTTTTCTATTGCTTAGTGATTTAGGCTCAACCACCTATCTTTCAGCCTTAACGCCATCTAGTGTCGAGGGGCTTTATCTTGATGCACTGAACGCACTCGTCAAGCTGCAAACACAAGGTGACGCCCGACTATTACCGGGTTATGATGCTCAGTTACTAGGACAGGAAATGAGCTTGTTTACCGATTGGCTTGGGCAATGTCATTGCGATTTATCCATGTCAACACTTGAGCAGCAGGCCTGGTTACAAACCCAGAACAGATTGATTGATTCAGCCTTGGCGCAGCCTCAGGTGTATGTTCATCGTGACTATCACAGCCGTAATTTAATGGTAACTGCTCAACATAATCCTGGTATTTTAGACTTTCAAGATGCGGTGCAGGGTCCGCTGACTTATGATGCCGTTTCGTTGTTGCGTGATTGTTACATTAGCTGGCCAGCTGAGCAGGTAGATGAATGGCAAAGAGCGTATTTTTTAATGCTTTGTCAGGCGGGTAGATTGAGCCGAGCCGAGTGGCGTTCTTTTGTACAGGCGATGGATTGGATGGGGATTCAACGTCATCTGAAAGCGGCAGGAATTTTTGCGCGCTTGTATCATCGTGATGCTAAAGCCGGTTATCTCAAGGATATACCCACCACGTTAAATTACATTATCCAAGTGGGTTCAGGCTACCCCGAAATGCAGTCACTGGTTAACTGGACCGAAAAGCTCGCTTTTCGATTAACGCAGGTCAAAACGGGATGAGCGTTAAAGCGATGATTCTTGCAGCGGGTCGTGGTGAGCGTTTGCGGCCTTTAACCGATCATACACCCAAGCCCTTGTTGCCGATTAATGGCAAACCCATGATTATTTACCACCTTGAAAGGCTTGCTGAGGCAGGGGTGGAAGAGGTGCTGATTAACCATGCTTGGCTAGGCGAGCAATTTGAATCTTTGCTGGGGGATGGCCGTTATTGGGGTCTGAAGATTAGGTATTCGCCTGAGCCGCCAGGTGGATTGGAAACCGCGGGGGGAATTATTAACGCCTTGCCAATCTTGGGCGATGCACCGTTTTGGCTGATTAATGGTGATGTGTTTTCTGATTTTGATTTTGGCCTATTACCACAAACGCTAGTAGAGCCATTGCTGGCACATTGTGTGCTTGTACCTACCCCGGCTTTTAAAGCACAAGGTGACTTCGGATTTACGCTTGATGGCATGCTTGAACCCGCTGGTCAGTGGACATTTTCTGGGATTAGTGTTCAGCACCCCGCTTTATTTGAAGCGTTAACACCAGGGCGTTTAGCCCTTGCCCCTATTTTGCGCCAAGCGATGGCGAATCAACAAGTAAGCGGACAAGTCTATCAAGGTCTATGGAGTGACGTAGGTACCCCAGAACGCTATGTGGCATCTCATTATTTAGGAATCGAACAGGGTGAAAATCAGTTCCATTTTTGACATGATGAGGGAAGTAACCTAGTCGCCGCTGAAGCGCTGACGCTTGAAGGAACCTGTCAGGGAAGTTTGAGCAGAAGCATAGAGACGAATGATAATCAGCAGCGCGTCAATCGCTTAATCTTTGATAATAATTGTAACCCTACGTTGCTTTGAAATACCCATTTCGCTAAGTTTGGCCAGCAGGTGTACATAGGCAATGAAAACTTGTTTTTAGCTGAGTATTTTAATTACATCAAAGGGCATACGGGAGAGGGTCGGTTAACTTTTAACCCTAATCAACCTTAACCTAGCGTTAGACCTGGGTGGCAACCAGGCCTGGTTAGATTAGATCCCTAACTAGAGCTAAAGAGCAAGATTGTAAATCTGGATAATGCCAGCTAAACGGTTGTTGGATGTCACCAATAACGAGGTTATTTTATGCTCGTTCATCATGGCTTCGGCTTCGGTAAGTTTGGCATCGGCATCAATGGTTCTTGGGTTGAGTGTCATAATGTCTTTGGCGCAGAGTCTCATGAGCTCAGCGGCATTAACCTCAAGTTGGCGACGTAAGTCACCATCAGTAATGATCCCTTCACCTTCACCCACGATGCAAAGACCAAGTCGGCCATCTGTCATGGTGTGAATCACATCTAGCATTGGCGTATTTGGTTTAACTAGAGGTAAGCGCTTGGCAACCATCTCGTCTTTGACGCGGGTAAGTAGTTTGCGCCCGAGGCTTCCTCCGGGATGAAAGCGTGCAAAATCATGGGGTTGAAAATTACGCGCTTGCATCAAAGCCACGGCCAAGGCATCACCCATAACAAGGGTTGCGGTTGTTGATGAAGTGGGTGCCAGCTGGAATGGGCAAGCCTCTTGAGGGACGGCAATATTAAGATGATAGTTTGCATTTTTTGCGAGGGTCGATGCTGGATTGCCACTCATTGCAATAACCGTGTTACCGTTGTCTTTCAGGAAGGGCAGCAGGCGAATCAATTCTTCGGTTTCACCGGAGTTTGACAAAGCCAGGAATAT
This sequence comes from Thiomicrospira sp. R3, assembly GCF_029581415.1. Taxonomy (GTDB): domain Bacteria; phylum Pseudomonadota; class Gammaproteobacteria; order Thiomicrospirales; family Thiomicrospiraceae; genus Thiomicrospira. Next base: position 1,570,139 of record NZ_CP121121.1, read on the forward strand.
GTCTTGTGCTGAAACCATGCCTAAATCACCATGGAAAGCCTCACCAGGGTGCATAAAAAAGCTAGGTGTTCCGGTGCTGGCGAAGGTGGCGACGATTTTTTTACCAATTAATCCCGACTTACCCATGCCGCATACGACAACGCGCCCCGTTGAGCTTAAAATCGAATCTATAGCGCGATCAAAATCTTCATTAAGCAGCTGTGTTAGGTTTGAGATGGCAGCAGCTTCTATTTCAAATACGGTTTTAGCAATATCTAAATGACGACTCATAACTTGATTCCTTTCTATAGCCAGTTATTTTAACTAAAACACTAAGGCTGTAGTGTTTAATAAAACGATGAAGCCTGTTTTAAATCAATTATGCAAACTTCTATGATGATCGGGTGAAAAAATTAAAATAAAACCTGCTAAACTGTCTAGTAATTAATTTCGCTTAAACAGGTGTGCATGTGTTAGTGTTAGCCGGTGACATTGGGGGTACCAAAGCCCTTTTACAAGCCATTGATTTGGACAACCCTCGAAATGTGGTGGCGCAAGCCAAATTCCCTAGTCAATCGTATGATTCACTCGAATCCATTATTCACTCTTTCTGCTCGCAGTATCACTTTACTCGTTTTGAGGCAGCCTGTTTTGGTTTGCCCGGTCCAGTTTCAGGTCGTAAAGTCGCGCTAACAAACTTGCCTTGGGTGGTTGATGCGGATCAATTGCAACATTCCGGTCATATTAAAAATATAGAATTAATTAATGATTTTCAAGCCGCTGCTTTTGGTATTGATGCCCTCAATACGGATCAACTCGTTGAGTTGCATGCTGGTGAGTTTGATGGGCGGGGTAATCGGCTGGTTGTGGGTGCAGGCACGGGCTTAGGCGTAGCGCCAGTGGTTCGTTGCTTGAATGGTTTTTGGCCCCAACCTTGTGAGGGAGGGCATATGGATTTTGCACCGCAAACGCCCGCGCATCAAACAATACTGGTTTGGTTTTGGCAGTTATGGTCTCATGTGTCTTTTGAACGCATTTTGTCAGGTGCTGGGCTAGAAGCACTTTATGCGTTTCATGCGGGGTTGCCCGCGAAAGATAACCAGGCCTGGTTATCCGCGCCTCAGGTTCATCAGTTGGCTGAAGAGGGTGATGACGTTGCGAAAAAAGCCCTAGACAGTTTTGTTGAAATATATGGCGGATATATTGGTAACTTGGCTTTGCTTTGGCCTGCTAGAGCGGGGATTTATATTGCGGGTGGGATTGGCGCTAAAATTGAACATTGGATGCGCCAACCTGCTTTTCTAACCGCAATGCATTCAAAAGGCAGGATGAGTAAGCTCGTTCAATCTATGCCTGTTTATTTAGTTAAAGACGAAACGCTAGGATTAAAGGGCGCAGCTGTTAGAGCTTTGCGATTGATTCACTAAAAGATTAAATAATGTAAAAACAATAAGAGGAATGGTATGAAGAATTATACAGAAACTAAAAGTTCAACAGAATTAACCCGTAAGACCCTTGCCCTCGTGTTGGCAGGCGGTGAGGGCAGTCGTTTAAAGGATTTAACACGTTGGCGCGCCAAGCCTGCGGTGCCGTTTGGTGGCAAATACCGCATTATTGACTTTGTATTGTCGAACTGCGTGAATTCAGGCATTCGTAAAATTGGTGTATTAACGCAATACAAGGCGCATTCACTAATTCGTCATGTACAGCGTGCATGGAGCTTTATGCGTTATGAAGTCGGCGAATTTGTGGAGTTATTACCTGCGCAGCAACGTGTCGATAAGGAGTGGTACAAGGGTACCGCCGATGCGCTCTATCAAAACCTTGATATTATGCGCCGTCATTCGCCTGAATATGTAATGGTCCTCGGTGGTGATCATATTTACTCAATGGATTACAGCACAATGCTGGTTGAGCATGCAAATTCAGGTGCAGACGTAACGATTGGCTGTATTGAAGTGCCGCGCATGGAGGCGACAGGTTTTGGTGTGATGTCAGTCGATGAGGATTATCGAATTACCAAGTTTACCGAAAAGCCTAAGGATCCAGAATCCGTTCCAGGTAAGCCAGACATCGCACTGGCTTCAATGGGTATTTATATTTTTTCAACTGAATTCCTGTTCCAAAAGTTAATTGAAGACCACGATAATCCGAATTCATCGAATGACTTTGGCAAAGATATTATTCCTTCAATTATCGTTGACTGGAATGTGCGTGCCTATCCTTTCCAAGAAGATAATGGCGAGCCGGTGTATTGGCGAGATGTGGGAACTCTAGAGTCTTACTGGAAAGCCAGTTTAGACCTTTGTTCGATTACACCTGAGTTAAATCTGTATAATCGTGATTGGCCGATTTGGACTTATCAGGCACAAATGCCACCAGCAAAGTTTGCATTTGATGATGAAGGTCGTCGCGGTGAGGCGATTGATTCGATGATTTCGGCGGGATGTATTTTGTCGGGCGCGCGCGTTAAACGCTCAGTGATTTCCAGCGGCAGTTTTATTCACAGTTACACATTGATTAAAGATTCAGTTTTACTACCGCGTGTTGAAGTGGGGCGTAATTGCCGAATTCAAAATGCAATTATAGATAAGGGTACGGTCATTCCTTCGGGAACCGTAATCGGCGAAGATCCGATTGAAGATGCTAAGCGCTTTTATGTTGACGAGAATGGCTTGGTGCTAGTAACGCCTGAAATGCTAGGGCAAAATATGCATTATACCCGCTAAAATTTAACTAGGGCTGTTGAAAGCCCACTAAACAAAGAGAGTTGTGCGTTAAAGTGGATCAAACCAAAAAAATTAAGCTTGTGCTGTGTTGGCACATGCATCAACCCCACTATCGTGATGGGTTAGATGGTGAGTATCGTTTGCCTTGGGTTTATTTGCATGCGATCAAAGATTATGCTGACATGGTCGCGCATCTTGAAGAGTGTCCGCAAGCCAAGGTGGTGGTGAATTTTGCCCCCGTTTTGCTCGAGCAATTGGATGATTATGCATCACAAATGACTCAATGGTTAGAACAACAGCGACCGATGCAAGATACGTTGCTCAATTGGGTGGCGGGTGCGCTGCCTTTACCGATGGACCTGGAAGGGCGTAAAGACATAGTATCGGCTTGTCAGCGAGCTTTTGCGCCCACCATGATTGATCCACTTTCCAACTTCAAACATTTATTGGACATGATTCGACCATTTAGTCCTGATACCGAAGATTATGAACAGACGTTAATGTATTTAAGTGTGGATTACTTTCGTGACTTGTTGGTTTGGTATCATTTGTCTTGGATGGGTGCCAGTGTGCGTCGTAAGGATAATCGTATAAAAGCCTTGCTCGCTAAGCGCGGCAGCTTTACCCCTGACGATCAAGCGGTATTGATGCAGGTGATGGCCGATACGGTTGCGGGCATTATTCCTCGTTATCGAAAGCTGTTAGAGTCCGGTCAGATTGAACTGTCTATGACACCTTATGGCCACCCTTTAGTGCCGTTGTTAATTGACTTTCACTCAATGCGCGATGCGTTACCTCATGCCCCAGCACCTGAGAATGAGGCTTATCCTGGTGGCTATGAGCGTGCTTGTTGGCATATGGAAAAAGGGTTTCAGGTATTTACTGATCACTTTGGTAGTAAGCCAAAAGGCGTTTGGTTATCAGAGGGGGCAGTCAGTTCGCCCGCTATAGGTATGCTAGATTTTTTTGGTATCAAATGGAGTGCTTCAGGTGAAGGGGTTTGGCGACATAGTTGTGAAGCGTCACATCTTAATCATCATGACATTGCATCCAAGCGCGCGCTTTATCAGCCGATGCAGCAAGCCAGTAAAGACTGTGCATTGTTTTTTCGTGATGACGGCTTGTCGGACTTAATAGGTTTTCAGTATAAAGACTGGAATCCAACCGATGCGGCCAACGATTTTGCGCAACACCTTGACAATATCGCTAATTTCTTAGGTGATAAAGTTGATGAGCATGTTGTTACGGTGATTCTGGACGGTGAAAATGCATGGGAATACTATCGTGACAATGCATTTCATTTCCTGTCAGCACTTTATCAGCGCTTAACCCATCATAAAAAAATCGAAATGACGACCTTTAGTGAAGCACTTGATAATGGCGCAAAACCTCGTCATCTTCCGGTTTTAAAAGCGGGCAGTTGGGTATATGGCTCGTTTTCGACTTGGATTGGTGATCCTGATAAAAACAAAGGCTGGGATTTGTTGGTTGAGGCCAAGAAGGCGTTTGATGAACTGGTCAAAAAAGGCAGCTTATCAGCAGAAAATCAACGTTTGGCTACTGAGCAATTGGCGATTTGTGAAGGATCGGATTGGTTCTGGTGGTTTGGCGACTATAATCCTTCAGGAAGCGTAAATGACTTTGATCAACTCTATCGTCGCCATTTACAAAAACTTTATAACCTATTAGGTTTAACGCCTCCCGCTCATTTGGATACCCCTATTTCGCAGGGCGGCGGCGACATGGAAAACGCGGGCACTATGCGTCGAAATTAATCAGTCTTGCAATCGTTTGGCTTAAAGAGAGGTTAACATGGCTAGATCAGCAGGGGTGTTATTGCATCCTACTTCATTACCCAGTGGTGTATTAGACTACCAGGCCTGGGTATTTCTCGATTGGGTGCAAAAGTCCGGCCTGACGATTTGGCAAATGCTCCCTCTAACGCCACCGCATGACGATCTATCGCCTTATCAGGGGTTGTCAGCGTTTGCAATGAATACGCGTTTATTGCCCTCTGGTTGGCAAAAGCAGGTTGATATAAAGGCATTTGAAAAATATATGTTGGAGCCTCCTCATTGGTTAGAGAATTATGCCCTGTTTATAGCCTTAAAAACCGAGTTTAATGGGCAAGGATGGTTTGACTGGCCTGAGCAGTATCGCCACCGTGAACCAGAAGCCTTATTAACCTTTGCAAAGACGCATAAGGCAGCGTTAGACAAGGTTAAAAAACAACAGTTTTATCTTCAGCATATTTGGCATCAATTAAAAGATGATGCCAATGCCAAGGGGATCGAACTATTTGGTGATATGCCGATTTTCGTTGCATTTGATAGTGCAGACGTCTGGGCGAACCCTGATCAATTTCAACTAGATGGAAACTTGCAACCTACCGTGGTAACAGGTGTACCGCCCGACTATTTTTCTGAAACAGGACAGCGTTGGGGTAATCCACACTATAACTGGCAGGCGATGGAAAAAGACAATTTCCGATGGTGGCGTTTGCGGGTTGAGGCGGCTTTAGCACAATTTGATTTGTTGCGTATTGATCACTTTAGAGGGTTGGAGGCGAGCTGGGAAATTCCAGCTGAAGAACCTACGGCGATAAAGGGCCAATGGATTCAAGTTCCTGGTGCAGCGTTATTAACCCAACTCCAGCAAGAATTTAACCCTTTACCGTTAGTGGCTGAGGATTTAGGCATTATTACCCCCGAGGTGGTAGCGCTTAAAAATCAATTTAATTTACCTGGTATGTCGGTGTTGCAGTTTGGTTTTAGTGGATTACCTGATAATCCACACGCACCGAATGAGCTGGTTGAAAATTCAGTGGTTTATACCGGTACGCATGATAATGACACCACCTTGGGTTGGTTTAATGAGCTTAATTCAGATACGCAGCATTGGGTGTTATCCCAAGTCCGTCAGGATGTTGGCGAGATGCCTTGGCCGTTGATTGCAAGCGGCTTTGATTCTATTGCAGAGCGCGTGATAGTGCCGATGCAGGATTTTATGGCTTTGGGATCGGAACACCGAATGAATATTCCGGGCACAACAGAAAATAACTGGCGCTGGCAATTTGATTGGGATGATTTGCCTGATGGTATTGAACAGCGAATTAAATCGCTGGTTATATCAAGTCAACGTCTTGCGCCAGAAAAAGGAGACGCATGATTAATCCTACTTTAGCCCTCATTGAACGTATGCAGCAGGGACGTTTGCATGATCCATTTGAATTACTTGGTGCGCATCCACAGCCAAAAGGTTGGCAAGTTCGCGCTTGGTCACCGACGGCAACCGAGCTAAGCCTTCAAGGTTTGCATAACATGACACGTATCGGTGATAGTGCTTGTTTTTCAGTAGATCTTTCCGAGAAACAGTATGCCACTTTGCCGCGTCATTATCGGTTAGATTGGCGCGAGGCCGACGGCTCGACGCATAGCATGGTTTCACCCTATTCATTTGACCCTTTGTTAGGTGCGCTGGACTTACATTTGTTTGCTGAAGGACATCATTGGCAAATTTATCAGCACATGGGTGCAAATTTTAAACAGGTTGACGGTGTTGAAGGGGTGCAGTTTGCTGTTTGGGCTCCCTCAGCAGAGCGTGTCTCCGTTATTGGTGACTTTAATGGTTGGCACGGTTTACGTCACCCGATGCGCTGCCGAGGCAGTTCAGGGGTATGGGAGTTATTTATTCCAGGCCTGCAACCAGGCGATAATTACAAGTTTGAAATTCGTAACAACCAGAATGGCTCGGTATTTACGAAAACAGACCCCTATGCTAAAGCGATGGAGTTGCGCCCTAAGACTGCTTCAATTATTTGTAATAGTGATTTTGCATGGCATGACCAGGCCTGGTTAACAGAGCGAGAACACCAGGATTGGGCGCATAAGCCTGTAAATATATACGAAGTGCATCTAGGTTCTTGGCAAAAAGATGAGCAGGGACATTTTTTGAATTATCGAGAGATAGCTCATCGTATGGTCGATTACGTTAAGTGGATGGGTTATACTCATATTGAACTCTTGCCGATTACTGAGCATCCTTTTGACGGTTCATGGGGTTACCAGACTTCGGGTTATTATGCACCGACTAGCCGTTTTGGTACACCGGATGACTTGCGTTACTTTGTAAATCATTGTCATCAACATGGCATAGGTGTGTTTTTGGATTGGGTTCCAGCTCATTTCCCTAAAGATAGTTTTGCGCTGGCACGCTTCGATGGCACCGCGTTGTATGAACACGAAGATCCTAAAATGGGTGAGCACAAAGACTGGGGCACCTATATTTTTAATTTCGGTCGTAATGAGGTGCGTAATTTCTTAATTGCTAATGCGCTTTATTGGCTCGAAGAATTTCACCTAGATGGTTTACGTGTTGATGCGGTGGCCTCAATGCTGTATTTAGATTACTCACGCAATCCAGGTGAGTGGATTCCTAATATTTATGGTGGGCGAGAAAATCTTGATGCGATTGCGTTTATGCAGCAACTCAATGCCGAAATTCATAGCCAGCATCCAGGTACACTGGTGATGGCGGAGGAGTCCACTTCATGGCCCATGGTGTCGCGTCCTACCTGGATGGGGGGCTTGGGCTTTTCAATGAAATGGAATATGGGTTGGATGAACGACACCCTCGATTATTTTGAAAAAGACACAATTTATCGGCCTTACCATCACAATCAACTGACGTTTAGTCAGATTTATGCCTACAGTGAAAACTTTGTGATGCCACTATCACATGATGAAGTGGTACATATGAAAGGTTCCCTGGTCAGTAAAATGCCAGGAGATACATGGCAGAAAATGGCGAATTTCAGATTGTTAATGGGTTATCAATTGCTTAATCCGGGTAAAAAACTGTTATTTATGGGGTGTGAATTTGCGCCTTGGACTGAATGGGATGAAGACCAGCCTTTACCCTGGTATCTGGTTGATCAGCCGATGCACCGGAGGGCGCAGTTATTGGTTCGTGATATGAACCATCTCTATCAAGCTCAAGCCGCATTGCATCAGTATGATTTTGATTCAAAAGGTTTTAGTTGGATTGATTGTCATGACCATGCACAGTCTATTTTGAGTTTTGAACGCCATAGTGATAATGAAACTCTAGTGTGTATTTTTAACTTTACCCCCGTTCCGCGTTATGGATACCGTATAGGTCTTCCTGAGGCAGGGTGTTATCAAGAGATTATTAACTCGGACTCTGAGCTTTATGGGGGTAGTAATCTGGGCAATGCAGGGCAATTATTTTCAGAGCCTCAGCCTTGGATGAATCGGCCGGCGTCGGCCGAGATGACCTTGCCTCCTTTGGGTTTTTTAGTATTAAAAAAAGTTTAATGTGATTGTTTTACATTGAAAAACGATGTAAAACCGAAGAGGTGAGTTATTTCTATGAAAGTGTTATATGCGAGTTCTGAAGCCCATCCTTTAATTAAAACCGGTGGTTTGGCTGATGTAGCTGGAAGTTTACCGGATGCGATTGCGCAACTCGGGCATAAAGTAAAGCTTGTTTTACCTGCCTATCAAGCCATTACAGATCATTTGTGTCGAGTAAGTGTTGTGAGTCAATTTAATATTGGTGGGGCGGGGCGTAGCTTGCAAGTACGTCTGTTAAAAGCAGAGTTACCTGAGTTTAAGGCTAAGGTCATTTTAGTGGATATACCAGAGTTGTTTAACCGTCCTGGCAATCCTTACCTTGGACCAGATGGTCGTGATTGGTGGGATAATGGCGAACGCTTTGCGGTGTTTTCGCGGGTTGTTGCTGAGATAGCTATGGATCGAGCCGGCCTAAAGTGGAAAGCGGATGTAGTGCATGCGAATGATTGGCAAACGGGCTTGGTTCCCGCTTTTTTATCGCAAGAATCTCAGCCTCCGCGTACTTTATTTACCGTGCATAATATGTCTTATGCGGGTTATTTTCCGAAAAGCCTTTTTGATAGTCTTTGGTTGCCTTGGGAATGGTGGACCCCAGAAGGGGTCGAGTTTTATAGTCAACTCTCAATGCTCAAAGCCGGTATTAGTTACGCGGATTGGGTGACCACCGTCAGTCCAACCTACGCAAAGGAAATTTGTTATCCAGAATTGGCCTACGGCTTTGAAGGCATCCTGAGTAAACGTCAAGAGCAAGGCCGTTTGGTGGGTATTTTGAATGGTATTGATGATAAGGTGTGGAATCCGGAAATTGATCGCTATATTTCATACAATTATTCAGCTAAAAAAGGCCGAGTGAGTCAGAAAAAACGTAACAAAGAGGTGTTGCTGGCGCTGCTAGGTGATCATGACCCCCATTTGCATTTAGACCAGCCGTTAATAGGGTTTGTAGGCCGCTTAATTGAGCAAAAAGGTATCGACTTAATTTTGCAAGTTTTACCTGAACTTCTCCAAGAGCAGGATGTGCGTTTTGTTTTTGTCGGAGCAGGTCAGGCTGAATACGAACATCAGCTTCGAGAGTTGGCTGCTGCCTACCCAGGCCGAGTGTTTGTACACATTGGTTATTCCGAGCCTTTGGCGCACCAAGTGGAAGCGGGCGCGGATATGTTTTTGATGCCCTCGCGCTTTGAACCTTGCGGTTTAAATCAAATGTATAGTTTGGCGTATGGCACTTTGCCGATTGTTCATCATACAGGTGGTTTGGCAGATACCGTAGTTAATGCGACGCCTGAAAACATTAAAAACAAAACGGCGACGGGCTTTATGTTTTATGACCCCAATCCACATGCTTTACGTGCCACGATTCTTCATGCGTTATCCATCTTTAATAAGCCACGCAGTTGGCAACAGATACAAAAAACGGGTATGGAGCAACCGTTCAACTGGAAAAAAAGCGCCAAAAACTACGTCGAACTTTATTCAAAGGAATTGTAAATGTCAAAATCTCACGCGCCTTCTATGGACAAAATTAAACGTGTCACAGATCTAATGAAAAATGATCAAGCGAGTCTTGAAACCGACTTTTTGCATTATTTAGAAAATAACCTTGGACGTGAGCTAACTTCCGATAGGGATTATCAGCTAAAAGCTTTAGCTATGCTGGTACGTGATCGATTAATGAGTCATTGGAAAGAAACCTGGGTTCAATACCGTTGCCAAGCAAAAAAACGAGCCTATTACCTGTCAATGGAGTTTTTAATAGGGCGTTCACTTGTTAATAATATGCTTAACTTGGGGATTGAAGGTGAAGTGGGCGTTGTACTTAAAGAGTTAGGTTTGAGCATTGAAGAAATTGAGCAGGTAGAAATTGATGCCGGTTTAGGTAATGGTGGCTTAGGGCGTTTAGCGGCCTGTTTTATGGACAGTTGCGCAACCTTGCAGCTCCCCGTAATGGGTTATGGTTTACGTTATGAGTATGGCATGTTCCGTCAGCGTATTCAAAATGGCTATCAAGTAGAAGAGCCTGATCATTGGTTAGGTTTTAATAGTTATCCTTGGGAAGTTCAGCGTCCGGAATATACCCGTACGATAAAGTTTGGTGGATTTTGTCGTCCTTACACTGATCCACATACTGGTCAGCTGATCGTGCATTGGGAAAACGCAGAAGAAGTTTTAGCTGTACCGTTTGATGTGCCGATTCCGGGTTATAAAAATGCGACAGTTAACACCCTACGTTTATGGGATGCCACCGCAGCAGAAGAATTTAAACTTGATCAGTTTAATGCGGGATCCTACTTTGAAGCGGTGTCTGCAAAGAATGATGCGAATAATATTACGATGGTTCTTTATCCAAATGATACTAGCGAGAATGGTAAAGAGTTACGTCTGCGTCAGCAGTACTTTTTGGTATCAGCCAGCCTGCAAGACGTGCTAGAGCAGTGGGTCAAGTATCGTGGTAGAGACTTTAGTGGCTTTGCTCAAGCCAATGTTTTCCAGCTGAATGACACGCACCCAAGCTTGGCAGTCGCTGAGCTAATGCGCATCTTATTGGATGAACATCATATGACTTGGGAGGATGCTTGGGCGATCGTTACTCAAACCATGGCCTACACAAACCATACCCTGTTACCTGAAGCCTTAGAAAAATGGTCACAGGACTTAATGCAGCGTTTGATTCCACGACCTCTAGAAATTATTAAAGAAATTAACCACCGCTTTTTGGCAGAAGTTTCGATGAAATGGCCAGGCAATATTGAGCGTCAGCGTAGCATGTCAATTTTTGACGACCATGGTATGGTGCGTATGGCCTATTTAGCGATTGTGGGTAGTTATTCGGTAAATGGGGTAGCGGTATTGCATTCGCAATTGTTAAAGGAAGGCTTGTTTAATGAGTTTTACCAGCTTTGGCCACATAAGTTTAACAATAAAACCAATGGTGTTACCCAACGTCGCTGGATGGCGGCGTCTAACCCAGGTTTGCGTGCGTTGCTAGATGAAAAGCTTGGCGAAAGTTGGGTGACTAATTTAAGTGAGTTGAGTAAGCTTAAGAAATTGGTTAATGACAAGACATTCCGTGAACAGTGGCAGCAAATTAAACTGGATAACAAGCAGCGTCTAGCAGGTTTAATTGCAAAAGAAACCGGGGTACAGGTTCAACCTGAAGCTATGTTTGATGTACAGGTGAAGCGTATTCATGAATACAAGCGTCAATTACTGAATGCTTTGCATATGATTCATCTTTATAACCGCATTAAAGCCGGTGACACGGCAAATTGGACTAATCGTGTAGTATTAGTTGGTGGCAAAGCAGCGCCGGGTTATGTTATGGCGAAAATGATTATTAAGTTGATCAATGGTATTGGGCAGGTGGTTAACAATGATCCGGATGTGGGTGATAAACTCAAGGTGGTGTTTATTCCCAATTATCGTGTATCGTTTATGGAAATAATTTGTCCGGGTACGGATTTATCAGAGCAGATTTCAACTGCAGGTAAAGAGGCATCAGGCACAGGCAATATGAAATTTATGATGAACGGAGCTATTACCATAGGTACGTTGGATGGTGCAAACGTAGAGATACGTGAAGCAGTAGGTGATGAGCATTTTTTCTTGTTTGGCTTGAAAGCCGAGGAAGTTGAGGCACTAAAAGGCCATTACAACCCCCAGCAATTTATCGATCAAGATGCGGACTTGCAAAAAGTGATGAAACTACTTGAGTTTGGTCACTTTAACCAATTTGAACCGGGTATTTTTGATGGTATTATTGACTCCCTTAAAAATCCAGATGATCAATGGATGACCTTGGCAGATTTCCGAGGTTATGTTGATACGCAAGATGCGGTCGCGCAGGCTTATCAAGATAAGGAAAGATGGACAACAATGAGCATTATGAACACAGCATGCAGTGGTGTTTTCTCTACTGATCGTACTATGACTGAATACAATAATGACATATGGAAACTTCAGCCAATTAAAATTGGAAACCATTAAGCGAACTTAAGTTTCGTCAGTATTTCGAGACTAGGTTATGCACTATTGGAGTAGATAAATGATTGATGAACGCCTGGTCTCAAATGTGGGCGAGATTTTAATGAAACGAAACCTTATGGTTGTTACGGCCGAGTCGTGTACTGGCGGTATGATTGCCGAAGCCTTAACCGCTGTCGCAGGAAGTTCTGCTTGGTTTGATCGAGCTTATGTTACTTATAGTTATGAGTCAAAAAGAGAAATGCTAGGGGTGCATGAAACAACTATCCAGCATCATGGCTCAGTCAGTAAGGAATGTGTCACCGAGATGGTGCTCGGCGCACTTCAACAGTCTCATGCTCAGGTGAGTGTCGCCTGTAGTGGAATTGCTGGGCCCAGCGGCGGTACGCCTGATAAACCTGTTGGCACAGTGTGGCTGGCTTGGGCGCTTCAAGGGCAGTCGGAGATTGCGACAAGGTTGATGCAGTTCCAAGGCGACCGCGAGTCTATTCGTAAGCAGACCACTCAGGTAGCTTTGGAGGGCATCATGGCCATTATCGAAGCGAACTCAAAGCCATCGTAATGCGGATAATTTGATCAAAAAATCGCTATTATGTCATTTACTATTATGAGATAATCTTTGACCAAAATTATAAAAAAGCTTTGCTTGAAGTGTCAGGCAAAGCTTTTTTGTTGTAAAAATTTGTTAGTAAAGCACAAGGAATCCTAATGGACGAGAATAAACAAAAAGCGCTGGCAGCGGCACTGGGTCAGATTGAAAAGCAGTTTGGTAAAGGCTCGATAATGCGAATGGGCGACTCCACAGCTTCGCGGGATATTGAAGCTATTTCGACAGGTTCATTAGGATTGGATATTGCGCTTGGCATTGGTGGTTTACCAAAAGGCCGTGTGGTTGAAATTTATGGACCGGAGTCATCAGGCAAAACAACCCTGACCCTTCATGCGATCGCGGAAGCGCAAAAAGCAGGCGGTGTGGCCGCCTTTATTGATGCCGAACATGCGCTAGACCCCAGTTATGCTGAAAAGCTAGGTGTTGATGTCGATAATCTTTTAGTCTCCCAACCGGATACCGGTGAACAAGCGCTGGAAATTGCCGATATGTTAGTGCGTTCTGGTGGTGTTGATATCGTGGTGATTGATTCGGTAGCGGCCTTGACGCCGAAAGCGGAGATTGAAGGCGATATGGGTGATTCACACATGGGGCTTCAAGCTCGCTTGATGTCTCAAGCTTTGCGTAAACTAACCGCCAATATCAAACGTACAAACACGCTTGTTATTTTCATCAACCAAATTCGTATGAAAATTGGTGTGATGTTTGGTAGCCCTGAAACCACGACCGGTGGAAATGCCTTGAAATTTTATGCCTCGGTGCGTTTGGATATACGTCGAATTGGCGCAATCAAAAAAGGCGATGAAATTTTGGGTAACGAAACCCGCGTTAAGGTGGTGAAAAACAAGGTTGCGCCGCCATTTAAACAAGTCGAGTTTGATATTTTATATGGTCAAGGTATTTCGCGAGAGGGCGAGATTGTTGATTTAGGCGTGCAGCAGAAGTTAATTGATAAGGCCGGTGCTTGGTATAGCTATAATGGCGAAAAAATTGGCCAGGGTAAGGATAATGCACGTCAATTCTTGCGTGACAATCCACAAATTTCAATTGACTTGCAAAAACAACTCAAAGAATTGCTAATGCCAAAACCAGGTAGCAAAGCCTCGTCAAAAGCGGAGTTTGATTTGGATGAAGTGGCTGATTAGTTTTATCTATGATTGAACAGGATGATCCCCAGCGCTTATTTAAAGCGCTGGTCAATCGGGCGCAATATCTGTTAGCAATGCGTGAGCATGGTGCAAAAGAGTTAAAAAGAAAGTTAGAGCAAAAGTTTCCCGAAGCCCTAACACAACCAGGCCTGGTTGAAAAAGCGGTTGAATTTTGTCAACAACAAAATTGGCAGTCTGATGCGCGTTTCATCGAGTCCTATGTGCGCCAAGCGATTGAAAAAGGTCAGGGTGGTTTGAAAATACGCCAAGCCTTAATGCAGGCTTCTGATGATACGGTGCTGATTGCAGAAGCCTTGGGGTTGGGTGATGATGTTTGGGTCGAAGTGGCACGGGCGCTTCTGGATAAAAAATACGGTGAAACGACCAAGCCTGCCGAACCTAAAGAACGGGCGCGGCGTTTACGATTTTTACAAAGTCGAGGCTTTAGTGCCTCGCAATGCTATAAAGCATTTTGTTGAATAGATGAATATAACTGAGGCTCGTTATGAGTCAACTAACAAATTTTGATTAATTAGGTTTATTTTAAGATGACCAGTGCAGAACTAAGACAGGCGTTTATCGATTTTTTCGCTGAAAAAAACCATACGCCGGTACATTCCAGCCCAGTAATTCCGGCTGAAGACCCTACTCTTTTGTTTACTAATGCCGGAATGGTGCAATTTAAGGATACCTTTTTGGGTCTTGAGCAACGTGACTATCATCGCGCGGTGAGTGTGCAGCGCTGTATTCGTGCGGGTGGTAAACACAATGACTTGGAAAACGTTGGTTATACCGCACGTCACCATACCTTCTTTGAGATGTTGGGGAACTTTAGTTTTGGTGATTACTTTAAGCGTGAAGCGATTGGGTTTGCTTGGGAATTTCTAACCCAGCGTCTCGGTCTGCCGCAAGATAAATTATGGGTCACCGTCTTTGAGGAAGATGATGAAGCTGCGGATATCTGGTTAAAAGAGTTGGGTGTCAGTGCGCAGCGTTTTTCACGTTGCGGTGCTAAGGATAATTTCTGGTCAATGGGCGATACCGGGCCTTGTGGGCCGTGTACTGAAATTTTCTATGATCATGGTGCGGATGTGGCGGGCGGTCCGCCCGGTTCAGCGGATGAAGATGGCGATCGTTATATCGAAATTTGGAATCTGGTCTTTATGCAATTTGACCGTTCTGCCGATGGCACGCTAACGCCTTTACCAAAACCTTCAGTAGATACCGGTATGGGCCTAGAGCGTTTAGCCGCGGTATTGCAGGGCGTGCACAATAACTATGATATTGACCTGTTCCAAAGCTTGGTTAAAGCCGCATCAGATGCGACAGGCGAAAAAAATCTATCAAATAGTTCATTGCGTGTTATTGCAGACCATATTCGTTCTTGCGCCTTCACGATAGTCGATGGCGTTTTGCCTTCCAATGAAGGCCGTGGCTATGTCTTGCGTCGTATTATTCGACGTGCGATTCGCCATGGCTATAAACTGGGTCAGAAGGGTGTGTTTTTCCATAAATTGGTTGCCCCCTTGGTGGCTGAAATGGGCGAGGCTTATCCAGAGCTTAAAGCCAAGCAAGCTGATGTGGAACGTGCTTTATTGTTAGAAGAAACCCGTTTTGCTGAAACCTTAGAAAATGGTATGGGGCTGCTTGAAGAGGTAATTGCAGGATTAACGAGCCAAGAAATTCCCGGTGAAGCGGTGTTTAAGCTCTACGACACCTACGGTTTTCCGCTGGATTTAACCGCCGATATTGCGCGAGAGCGTGATTTAAAACTAGACGAGGTTGGGTTTGAGCGTGCGATGGAAGCACAGCGTGAACGTGCTCGTGCCGCCAGTAACTTTGGTTCGCAGGGACAGGCACGGGTTAATTTTGAGGGTACGACCTCGTTTATTGGCTATGACCAAGACAGTGCTTCAGTGACGGTATTGGCGATCTATCAAGACGGCCAAGCGGTTGCACGTTTAGAAGAAGGTCAACCAGGCCTGGTCATTCTTGATAAAACGCCTTTTTACGCCGAATCGGGCGGTCAGGTCGGCGATAGCGGCTCATTGACAGAAGGCATGCACAGCTTCCATGTTAACGATGTACAAAAGCAAGGCGGTTTGTTTTTGC
Organism: Thiomicrospira sp. R3; assembly: GCF_029581415.1. Classification (GTDB taxonomy): domain Bacteria; phylum Pseudomonadota; class Gammaproteobacteria; order Thiomicrospirales; family Thiomicrospiraceae; genus Thiomicrospira. The sequence continues at coordinate 1,586,073 of NZ_CP121121.1, forward strand.
ATTTTGGCGAAATGACAGCAGGCCATTTGACAGTAGGACAAACCGTTGAAGCAAGAATTGATATTCAAGCACGGCGTGCATCAGAACAAAATCACTCCGCTACACACCTGTTACACGCGGCCTTACGTCAAGTGTTAGGGGCGCATGTCGCTCAAAAAGGTTCGTTAGTCGCGGCGGATCGTCTGCGTTTTGACTTTGCCCATTTTGAACCCATCAGTGCCGACCAATTGCGTCAAATCGAGCAACTAGTTAACCATAATATTATGCTCAACCTACCCGTGGGTTCTCAGCAAATGGATATCGACTCAGCCAAGCAAATGGGTGCGATGGCGCTGTTTGGTGAAAAATATGGCGACGTGGTGCGTGTTGTTGATATGGGTGAGTTCTCGATTGAGCTGTGTGGTGGAACGCATGTTAAGTCAACTGGCAATATTGGGCCATTCCGTATTCTATCTGAAGGGGGCGTGGCTTCGGGTGTACGACGTATTGAAGCGATTACCGGCGAAGGCGCTTGGCAAACCATTTATCAGCTTGAATCGGTCATAAGTGCTATCGCCTCAAACATCAAAGCGGATAAAGCGCATGTTGTTGACAAGGTGATCCAATTAGTTGCTAGTCAAAAAGAGCTGGAAAAACAGCTGCAGCAGTTGCAATCTAAGCTAGCGGCGAATCAAGGTGAAGAAATTCTGCAGCAAGTCAAGCAGGTTAATGGTGTCAACCTATTGGCGGCTGAAATGAGTGGAGCGGATGGTAATTTGTTACGTGAAACCCTAGACAAATTAAAAGATAAGCTAGAGCCGGCTGTTATTATTTTGGCTGCAGTTGATGGCGAAAAAGTTAGCCTAGTAGCGGGTGTCAGTAAATCGGCAACCAACCGTTTTAAAGCGGGTGAGTTGGTTAATCATGTCGCCCAGCAAGTGGGCGGTAAAGGCGGCGGTCGTCCTGATATGGCGATGGCTGGCGGTAAAGAACCTCAACATCTTGCAGCGGCGCTGGCGTCGGTGCAGGCATGGGTGGAATCCAAGTAAACTCTATTTAAGCTGTCCTGGGTTCCAGTTAAATGAAATAAAGGCAGTGTAAACAATACAAAAACCAAAGGGCATAGACAATATGGCTTTAATTGTCCAAAAATACGGTGGCACCTCGGTTGGCTCATTGGAACGTATCCAAAATGTAGCTAAAAAAGTGTCAAAATTTGTTGATGAGGGTCATCAGGTCGTGGTTGTTTTGTCGGCTATGTCAGGCGAAACCAACCGTTTAACGGAAATGGCGAAAACCATGCAAGCGCGGCCTTCAAAGCGTGAAATGGATATGCTGCTCACGACAGGTGAGCAGGTTACGATCGCCTTGCTCAGCATGGCGTTGCAAGAAAAGGGCTATGGCGCGATTTCTTATACCGGCTGGCAAATTCCAATCCAAACGGATGAGGTGCATACCAAAGCACGTATAGATAGCATTAATGCGGACAAGATTCATGACCAGCTCAACCAGGGTAAAGTGGTCGTTGTGGCTGGATTTCAAGGTGTAACGGCTAATGGTGATATTTCCACTTTAGGGCGTGGCGGTTCAGATACCACTGCCGTGGCTATAGCCGCAGCCCTTAAAGCCGATGAGTGTCAAATTTACACCGATGTAGATGGTGTGTACACCACCGATCCGCGTTTAGTGCCTGAGGCACGTCGTTTAGATACGATAACCTTTGATGAAATGCTAGAACTGGCAAGCTTAGGCACGAAAGTATTACAGATACGTGCGGTTGAGTTTGCTAGTAAATATAAAGTTCCGTTGCGCGTTTTATCCTCGCTAACCGAAGGCGGCGGCACACTAATCACTTCTGAGGACAACAACATGGAAAAACCACTGATTTCAGGGATTGCGTTTAATCGCGATGAATCAAAATTACAAATTCGCGGTGTGCCCGATAAGCCAGGTATTGCGTTTGCTATACTAGGCCCCATCGCGGAAGCTAATATCGAAATTGATATGATTATCCAAAACCAAGGTCAAGATGGCACGACTGACTTTACCTTTACGGTTCCGCGTGGTGATCGTGCCCATGCGCATGAGGTTTTAGAAGGCATTGCGCAAGAGTTAGGCGCACGAGAAGTTATTTTTGATGACAGTATCGCTAAGGTTTCGCTAGTGGGTGTGGGGATGCGTTCACATGTTGGTATCGCTAGCCGGATGTTTAAAGTCTTAGCAGACCAAAACATCAATATTCAAATGATTGCGACCACTGAAATTAAAATTTCTGTTGTGATCAAAGAATCTGAACTTGAGTCAGCGGTACAAAGCTTACATTCAAAATTTGAGTTAGATAAAGTTTAAGTTTTAAAGCCTATATTCAAGTTAAGGGGGTTTACATAACCCTTAATAAATTGTAATATACGCCCACTCAAAGGAGACGTGGCCGAGAGGCTGAAGGCGCTCCCCTGCTAAGGGAGTATAGGGTTTATAGCTCTATCGAGGGTTCGAATCCCTCCGTCTCCGCCATTATTTAATAAAAAAGCCCGACATTGTTCGGGATTTTTTATATCTAACATATTGAAAAACAACCTTTTATGGCGATTTTCGGCTATATCATTGCATCTTGTTTCTCAAATTCCCATATATCTTTTGAAAATTGTTTGTGAGTATCAAAGTGAGTATAGTAGTAAGCACGGAATTAAAAAGTGAGTACGCTATGCTTAATAACACGCGGTTTCGGATAATAAATGCAATCTAGGAATGAGAAGCCAGTTGAGCTAAACTCACTGACTTTTCCCAACTGTAATCCCCCCCTACATGTCAAGATAGTGTTGAGCCAGTTGATTTTGAGATAACATATAAATCAGGGCGCATTAGGAGACTGTTATGCCAAAACCCGTTACCCACATTAATCCACAGATTCAGCCCGACCCTGAACTGGAAAAACGCACTCGCCGTGTGTTTAGCACCGAGTATAAGTTATCTATTTTACAGCAAGCTGACGCGTGTAAACATGGCGAGCTAGGGGTATTGTTGCGCCGTGAAAAGCTCTATTCTAATCAATTGGCACAATGGCGTCGTGAGTTTGCCGAATCCGGCGTTAAGGGCTTAGCCAAATCCAAGCCCGGTCCTGCACCGTCTAAAACCCCAGATCAAAGGCGTATTGAGCAGTTAGAAAAGGAAAATACTCGTCTGCTCAAGCAGATTGCGGTCAAAGACGGCTGCCTTTTACTCCAAAAAAAAGCCATGGCACTGATCGAAGCATTCGAACACGAGAACTCGTCAGTATGATGATGACACAGCCCTTAGCGCCTTATGTGTCACAACGTGCGGCGGCCGATGCCTTGGCGCTGTGTCGCAATACGGTGCGCCGCCAAATGAAGGCGCATTGTTATCTTGATCTACTGGGTGAGTTGGCGATTACCGCCTCTCACAGTCGTCCCAGAGTGAGTAATGACAACCCGATGAGCGAGGCGCAGTTTAAAACGCTGAAGTATCAGCTGGACTATCCGCGCCGCTTCGATGGTTATGACCATGCCATGCGCTGGTGCCAAGACTATGTGAGTTGGTATAACCATCAACATCACCACAGCAGTCTGGCAGGCTTTAGGCCTTATCAAGTGTTTAGCGGTGAGTATCAGGACATCGCCCACGTACGCCAACAGGCGTTAGATGAAGCGTTTGCAAAACATCCGCAACGCTTTAGCCAAGGTCGTCCCTTGGTCAAATTACCGCCAGCGGAGGTCTGTATTAACCCGATACCCGAGGAGGCTGATCAGAGCACCATTGAAACGGGTGTGAACTTCCCGACCCTGCCAAGGGTGAAGCAAAAAGCAATTTAATTTTTAAAGAACTGGTGCAATATATGTTGACACGTTCCGCTCACCTCTGTCAAATAGAAGCTGAATGGCACATTTTTGATGGTAGTTAAAAGTCTGGCCAAGTTTCGCTCCCTTTGCATAAAACAAAGCGAGGTGGTCGGAATTGATTCGAAATTTCCAATTGACATGCGCTAAAAATCCCCGTCTGCGCTCTTTTTTGGATTTGAGTTCATGCTGCGAAAGGTAAGCGGCTAAATCTAGACACCGGCGGAAAAAATCGGGATCTCGCGCTAGTTCAAGGTGCTTGATACCCAAAATTGCGACGAACTCTTTGCTGAGACCATCAAGTACAGCCATGCCTGATTCGACGTCAGTATCGTGATGCATGTTTTTCATCTTGCTAATTTTTTGTAACATTGGGCGTCCATTTCAGAATTCATTTGCGGCAGGGCGGCCCTAGCACTCGCGTAACACATGGGGCTATTTCTTTCCATGAATTGCAAGGCTTTTGTGTGGTTCAGTAGCTGTTGCATCTGACATTTCGTTGCTATCGCAGGCGTCCGATGTTTGGGTAAGAGGGCTATGGAGATCAGTCGGTAAGTCTGTAGCCAGGTATGCATCAGCATTTTTCAAGAACCAATCCTTAAGGGTCGAACCTTCCTTTGCCAGCGCTGCATACAACAGGCGCTTTACGGATGGTTCGACTTCAATGACGATGCGACCACTGTTGCCGATGCTCATAAACATATCCGTGACAATGTAATGTGATGGATGTAACATTACATCATAGCGGGCGAAAAGCCAAGACTAAAGGATGCCAGCCCGCACAATCGACGGCATCAATACATCACGAACATCTGAGGGACACGCTGACCATGCCTACGCGCGCCCCTGAAATTGAGGGGACTATGGCGCGCTACTCAGAACACGACACCAGCAAGATCTACGAAGCAGCGCAGACCTTCCGCGACAACTGCCTGCTCCGCGACGGCTCGCTGGTTTTTGACGGCGCTGCACTTTGGCAAACCGATCTGCTGGAGCGCATCCACAAGGCGTTTGTGGCTACGCCCGACGAGGGTGATCGATCCTTTATCGACAAGTTCAGGGATCAGGTCAAACCAGCTGGGCAGGACGTAGTTCGCCTTGCTGGCGAACTTCTCTGCGTGTACTTCTTGTTCCCGTCGAGCGTAGGGGGGGGGTCCGAAAGCGGCAAGTTGTCAATGAAGTGTTCGGATGGGTCGTGGACAGTCTCCCCGACACCAGCCTTGTGTCCAAGGCATTTGAGCGCGGCATCGGCAGTGGCGGTCAGGGCTACAACACCCGTCGCCCATTCGAAATAGCGTTCCTTATCGAGTTCGCAATTGCCTGGAAGAAGCTCACCCCCGCCGAGCAGCAAGAAATAGCGGCTGATCCGTGGCGCTTCCAAGCGCTTGTCGAAGGCATCGATGATGCAGAGTCAAAGCAACTCCGGCACATGTTGCTCCACCTGCTGTTCCCTGACTCCTTCGAGCGCATCGCGAGTGGAAACCATAAGCGCAGAGTCATCGCGGCGTTCTCCGGCCTGATCACAGATGAGTCGGACAATGAAGACCAGAACCTCTTGGCAATCCGGCGCGCCCTCGAGGCTTTGCTACCGAATCGCGATCTGGACTTTTATGGGGCACCGCTGGAAGCAGCGTGGTACGACAACAGCGAGGGTGGCCCAGCGGAGGGTGCGCCGCTCGAGGTCATTCAGCACAAGAAGCAAATCGTGCTGTTTGGGCCACCGGGAACAGGAAAGACGTTTCGCGCCAAGCGGCTGGCTGAAAGGGTCATCCGTTCAGCGGCGCTATCAAAAATGGGGCCTGCGCGATACTTTCAGTCGCAGACAGACATCGAGGCGGCCATCAAGAACAACGTACACCGTTTGCAGCTTCACCCCTCCTACAGCTACGAGGACTTCGTGCGCGGCCTGCACATCTCGGACACCGGCGCAACAGAATACCGTGCTGGTTACCTGCCCCGGTTGATCGAGGACATCGAGAGGCAGCCCAGAGAAGATCGCTTGCCGCACGTACTGATCCTTGACGAGATGAACCGTACCGACTTGAGCCGGATGCTGGGCGAGTGCTTCTCGTTGTTGGAGGATCGAAACCAGACTATCGAATTGCCAGCGCGCAACGGGAACGGGGAAACCCTCAAGTTGCGGATTCCAGATGATCTATTTGTGATTGGAACGATGAATCTGATCGACCAGTCCATTGAACAGATCGACTTTGCGCTGCGTCGCCGTTTCCTGTGGCTGTTGTGTCCTTTTGATGTCGATGCGCTACTGGGTGCGGCCGAAGCAAAGTGGAATGACCTCAAATGCGGCCTTGCTTGGGATCGAGTTGAGGCTGATTTTCGGCGTCTGGCAGGAGCTGCTACAGCCTTGAATCGCGAGATCCACGACAGTCCCCTGTTGGGTTCGCAGTATGAAATCGGACACACTTACCTACTCGATGTGGTCGTGTTCCTCCGGAACTTCCTTGGCCCGCGTCCGACACGCAAGCAGAACTACCTGTGGAACAAGAAAGGCGATGCGCTTGATCCGGTCACACAGGTCTGGAATCTGTCCCTGCGTCCGCTCTTGGAGCAGTACCTGGCCGGACTCGATGCCAACTCGCGCAACGCTGAACTGGAAAGGCTGGCCAAGGTGCTTCTCAAGCCTACGGTGGTTGAGTGAAACTGATCGCCAAGGATTGCTCGCCGCTAACCCCGCAACCAACGGCGGCAGAAGCTGATTGGCTGCGCAGGGTGGCAGCGAGCGTTCGGGCCGGTGATTTCGTCGTCCCGATCTCAGGCGACCGCGATGATGACGAGCCAATTGTGTACTGCTCGTGGGATGGTACGTGGTGGGCAGGCCGGTATGTTGGCTCCCTGTCGTTCGAAGGTCGCAGTTTGGTTATTGAGCCCCGCTTCGGGCTTGCTACTTTGAGGAACTGGTTGTTCGAAGCAACGTCGGTTGTACTGACCGAGTCGCCGGGGCGATTGCGCCAAGACGAGTCCTTCATCGCGCAGTTGTTGGCATCAGTCTGGGCGCACGGGTTTGTCGAGGCCGCGCGGCACGGACTGCCTGCTCTTCGTCGGGATGTGGCGACTAAGGGCCCGACGATTCGTGGGCGACTTGATGTCGCTGCCTCGATTCGATTGATCGCATCTGCTGGCCGGGAGGTTGTCTCCGTCCGATCAGAGCGGTCGTTGGATCACGCGGCATCAGATGCCATCGTTGCAGCCTATGGCGTTCTGCGACGGTGGCTCGGCGTTCCTGACGAGCAGTGGATGCCCGCCCGCGCAAAGGAACTCATCCCTCATCTCATAGCTGTGACTGGCCCCCGCCCACGCGTGCCAACGAAAGCCGAACTTGACCGGATACGCTACACGCCGATCACAGCGGGATTCGCGCCGATTGCGGAGTTGTCGTACCAGATTGCGAATCGCCGGGGGCTGGCTGCCGATGTGGATGTCAGCGGAGAAACCAAAGGCGTTCTCCTTGATGTGGCCGAGCTGTGGGAGATGTATGTTCTAAGCGTTCTCCGGAAAGCGGCGACTCCGTTGTCAGTGAAGCACGGAACGCGGGAGAGGGATGCGTCCAAGAAACTCCTCTGGAGTGACGTCAACGGTCAGGGGCTCGGCACGCTGATCCCTGATGCGATTCTCTCCGCACGCAACGATGTCCAGGGCGTGGCTGATGCCAAGTACAAATCCCTCCATCCGTCTGCGAACGCGCCGAACGGCCCACAGCGCGAAGACCTCTATCAGATGGCGGCGTACCTTGGACGGTTCGTTCCGCCCGATGGCCGAGCCACTTGGGGCGTGTTGGCATACCCGCAAGACCCGTCGCGACCATCCGTCCCACAGGCCGAGCAGTTCAGCCCGTGGAGCTTACACGGCGGTCGCAAGGTCATCTTCACGACCCTCCCGCATGTCGCATCGGACGCAGTGATCAAGCTTCGCACGCTGATTGTTCAAATGGCCCCGGAGCACTACGCCAGGCTCGCGCAGGCGTAGTCCCGTTCCAGGTTGAGTCCTTCCTCGAAAGCTATAGGTCTCCGATCAGGCGAGTTTGGCACCGACCTCCTCGCAGACACTTTCCACCACCGCCGCCACTTCGTGCAGGAAGGAGTTCCGGTCCGGCGAGGGGGTTTCGTCAGGAATCGGTGCTGCGCGTTCGTAGATGCGTTCACCGATGATCGCTGCGCGCGCATAGCTTGACCCTCGTCCCGACTGGTTGAATGCCGACTGCCATTCCGGCATACGCTCAGCGCGAACGCGGCGGGTTGCGAGGTCTAGCGTCTTGGTGGACAGCGCGTTTGCCAGCCCATCGAAGACCTGCTGCTTGTGTGCGTCGTCTGTCGGTTCAACTGGGTCCCACCGGAGAGGGTTCTGCAGGAGGACGTACAGCCGGTCCTGAAGCTGTTTTCGGAGATCAGCGACAGGCTTGAGGTTGTCGTACTCGTCGCTGAGTCCCGGGGTGCTGAGGCGTCTGCTCAATGCCCAGATCCGCTTCCAGTGCTCCTTGCCCACCCCGGGCTTGTAGTCAAGGCCCAGGCGTGGCCACCACGCATCGTGAAAGCTCTCGGCCGCGTTTTTCACGACGAGCACTAGATTCATGCGGTCGTAAACCGGTTTCGCGAGGACAGGCACGGGCCTCTCCACGATGGCATCGATGGCGACCAATAGCGACTGCAACTGACCGATGGTTCGCTTGTGGGCCTTCTTTGTTGCATCCAGGCCCTCGTCAATTCCTCCGACGAAGAAGCACGCTTCTTTCAGGCGGCAGCGAAGAGCTCGCTCCGCGAAAGGCCCCAACTCCTCACCAATCGAAGCCAGTACGTTCTCGGCGGAAGCCAGCACATGCTGCTCCTTGGCTGCGGCGTTCGGCAGGTTGTCGCCCTTGACCTCGTCGAAGCGCGTGAACACGAGCAGCAACTTGCTGGCACTTCCGGAGGTGATCATCTCCTTCATAGCTGCAACCGGAGCTGCCTGCATCGGTTGGACCGAGTTGTCGACAAGCACGATGGCGTCTGTAGCATCGATTCGTCGGGTCAGGGATGTGGAGATGGCTGCGACCGATTTTGGGGTGTGACCCAACCCCTCGCCGTCGAGCAACACCAGCTTTGGTTGTTGTCCGTTGTTCCAATCTGGCAGGAATGCTCCCGATACCCTAACCCCGTTCACCAGGGGTGTCAAAAGTCTCCCGAAGCGAGGGGAGTGGTTGCTGGAGAACCTGGTAACTGTCTTGATGAAAGCAGTTCGGTTATCCGTCTCCCAAGACCATGACTGCGGCCAGCCCTGCTTGTTATGGCGCACCGTGCCATCGGTGAGCAGCGAAAAGCGAAGCTCGACCTCGTCCATGAGCTCGTCGCTTATGCGGTGGAACTCATCGTCATCACGCAGGCGGCGATCAAGCTCTTCCTCGAACAGCTCGTCGACGACCCGCTGATCCTTCTCGTCAATAGCACCAAGTTCGACCTTAAGTTGGTCGCCATGACGCGCCGCAATGGTGCGCAGCGCGGCCAGGGTCTTCGTCAGCAAAACATTGGTGGCATCGAGATCTATCGTGCTGTCGGAAGATGTCTCGTCAATCGGTTCGGCCGCGTCGTCATCATCATCCTCGTCGTCGTCCGAAGCTGGTGCCTGAGGCCCGTTCCCAAGGACGTAGTTGAAGCGGAACCGTTGGTTCACGTGCATTAGTAATTTGCGCAGCACATCGCTCTCTCCGTCGCCCCGATAGGTGGATAGCACGGCTTCCGAGATGCATTCGTTCAGATGCTCCCGAACCTCGTCAATAGGAAAGAATGTGACCACAGCCTTGTAGGGGCCAGACGCAAGGACTACTTCTGTTTCATGCACGGTGGTCTTCGCCGTCGATGTTGACGGGAAGCGCTCGGTCTCGGGGTCTGTGCCGATCAACTGCCTCAGCAGCGTCGTCTTGCCTGCACCCGTGGTTCCGAGGAGCAGCGCGCGCCGATAGTCGGAGTCTTTGGCGGTTGGCAGCGGGATGATCGATTCGCGGATCGCACCGAAGTCACTCGCCTCAGGCTCCATGCCGTGATAAAAGATCTCCGCGACCCGGCGATGGAATCGCTTCTCGGCCTCGGCCTTAGCCGACAGGCTCCAGAAGGCGTCTTCCGCCAACAGCAGGTTGAGTTGATCCTTCAACTCGTTGGCCTCGGCTTCATCAGGCGTTCCAAGCCCCTGGCGGACACGCACCCCAGGCTTACCGGTGTTCGGGTCAACCCGAACCGGATGGCGAAAGATCACCGCCCATGCACTCCGACCTTGCGACCTACTCAGGGTCGCTACAAAACGCTTTTCCATGTTTCACCTCGTTGTTCAGTTGTTGTTCCGGAATGATATGCGGACAAGTTGGGGTAGTCAAGCATATTTAGAACAACGCCTGAACAACGAATATTGCAAGCGTAGATGGCTGCGGGCTACGGTTTCGCGACATCAGTCGCCAAGAAGAAACTCACGCAGTAAGGGATTCGCCCATCGACCAGGTTCGACAGCCGCGTCACCCTCGGCCAAATCATCGAAACCACGCCCTCAAGGCCAAAACGTTGCTATCCTTGTCGGGATGCGGACGCGGGTTCGGTTCCGTGTTCCACCACCAAACCTCTAAAGCCCGCAACCGCGGGTTTTTTTATGGCTACCTGAATTCAGATAATAAACGGGAACCTCGAATAACTTTAGGGTAAATCGCTGTTTGACCTAAAAACCGATTAATAGCACGTTTTTTGCGTGAATCTCACGCTTTTTTGTTCGTTTTAGTGTCTCTCAATGCCATTTGAGCGGCATCAAGAGACACTTTGCCTGTCAGGCGGCCTTGCACGGCTGGCTTTCTAGCCATGCCAGGCGTTTAATATTGTGGCATAACGCCATCATGGCCATTTTGAAGTTGGCGCGTGCCTGGCCAATGGTGCGGATGCATTTACCGCCCATGTGGACTCGGTGTTGTTTTTGTTTGAGTTCCGCTTCACGTTGCTGCCCGGTGTAGCCGCTGTCGGCATAGATGTCTTGACTGGTATTGGCGCACAGCACCTTGTCAAAGTGGTTGGTGTCATGCGGTGCGGCCGTATCCGGGTGAATTGCTCGAATCAGTTTGTGTTGGTTGTCGATGTTCACGGTGAGCTTGTAGCCAAAGGTGCTTTGACCATGCTTTTTGGTCCAGGTTGCATCGAGGTCTTTTTGTCGACGTTTAGCTGGCGACCAGTCGGCGGGTATGGCGTTTTGTTTGATGAGTGCTTTTTCTTTTTTAGTGAGTTTTTGTTTGGGGGCTGGAATTAAGCTGGCATCAATGATTTGCCCACCGCGCGCAATATAGCCTTGTTGATTGAGTTGGCTATCGAGCGCTTGAAACAGCTGGTTAGCACCGGCCTGACCAAGACGGTTTTCAAACGTCCAAATAGTGGTGCGATCCGGGATAGTCAGGGCATCCACTAACCCACAAAACCGCTTGTAACTCATTCGATCAAGCAGTTGATATTCCATTTGTTCATCGGAATGGTTGTAGAGGTGCTTGAGCACCAGTATGCGCACCATGACGTCCAGTGGATAAGGAGGACGGCCACCTTTAGATTGGTCGCCATAGTCAATATAAGAGGCTATCGACTGGGCTAAGGCATCGAAATCGATATGCTGGGCAATGACTTGCAACGGATCGCCAAGATGGTTAAGTTTTGCTTGGTGATGTTCTTGAGCAAACAAGTCAGTTTTTAAGGCGGTGCGTTTGGTTTTCACAACAAATCCTGTCAAAAATTTAACGATGGCACTATTTTACCAGGCCTGGTTTTGAGTGGGGGTTATTCGAGGTTCCCAATATGTAGTATGAGTCAAGTCACGGGCTAAGATTGAGAAAAGCCGACAGCTAAAATAGATTGGTTCGGTGTTCGTCAAGATAGTTGTCGTGTTTTTCATCCCATTTTATCCATTCACCCGTTCAAGATTATCCGGGTTTAACGCCACAGCGCCTATCGGTGTCCAGTCGCGCACCTTAGATCGCCAGCGTGCTGGGTTTTTTGCCTTTGCTTGTTCATAAACCTGCCCTCGCTTGGTAAGTATCTGTTTATCCTCACCCCGATAACGCTGCCCTGGCGTCACAAACTTGAGCCGACTGTGCAGGTGCTGCTCGTTGTACCAGCCCATAAAGCTTTGTACCCAACGTCGCGCATGCTCAATGTCACTAAACCCCTTTGTAGGCCAATTAGGCACGTATTTGAGTGTTCTAAAGAACGATTCAATATAGGCGTTGTCATTGCTAACCCGAGGACGGCTAAACGATTGTTGAATCCCCAGTGATTCAAGCTTGGCCCGCAGCGTCATGCTTTTCATGATACTGCCATTGTCACTATGAAGTACCGGCTTGGGTGCACCACATAACTTATGCTTAATAACCGCTTGATTCATCAGCTCAGCCGCGTTGTGACCCGTCTCGGCGGCATGCACTTCCCAACTTACACCGTAGCGACTATAGAGGTCACTCACCATGTACAGATAGAAGTATTGCCCCTTCACTTGACTGGGTAACCAGGTAACATCCCACATCCACACTTGATTGGGTGCAAAGGCGTGATGGGTCACCGGCTGGCGTGGTTTTTTTGCAACTTTAGCACGTCCTCGGTGATGGAGCTGGTCATGAGCTTTGAGAACACGGTAAAAGCTCGATTCACTGGCCAGATATTGCCCTTATCCGCCAATAGCGGCACGATTTTTGAAGGCGGCAGACTGGCATAGTCAGGCTGGTTCACTGTTTCAATGATCAATAAACGCTCTTGTTCGCTCAGCGCATGGGATGGACGCAACCGCACAGCAATGGGACGCTGGTCAAACGCTAAGTAGCCTTTACCCTTGGGATACCAGCGCTGTAGGGTGCGCATAGATAGTCCCAGGCATTGACAGGCGGCGCTACGCCGTGCCCCTTCACGAACGGATTGTTCTATCAGGTCAATAATCTCTTGGCGCTGCTGAGGGGTGGTCATAATGCCTCGTCCCCCAACAGCGCGCGGTACTTTTTTTGTAGTACCAACAGTGCGGCCGCTTCAGCCAGCGCTTTTTCTTTGCGACTGAGCTCGTTTTGCAGTTCTTTAATTTTAGCGTGCGCTTGTTTGAGGTCGCTATTGGCTTGTGAGGCTTGGGTAGTGAACTCGTCTTTCCACTGCTTGAGCTGTTCAATAAACAGGCCTTTTTGGCGGCAGTACTCACTGGTTTCAAGCTGGTTCATTGGCGCGGTTTCAATAATGACCGCCAACTTGGCTTCATTAGACCAATGCTGTGCGTTATGCGCTTGACTACCGGGCACGGCTAAACCTTGCTGCTTGGCTTGTTTTAACCAGGAGTAGAGGGTTGATTTACCAATCTGCTCTTGTTGCGCAATAAGCGACACCGATTGGTTGTGCGGTGGCAATAGTTTTTTGAGTATCGCTTCTTTTCTTTGTGTATTTACGTGCGTCATTTTACATCCTAATCCGCCTACCTGTCTCGTTTACTAAAAGCGACAACTATTCTGACACAGGGGGGGTTGCCAAATGTGCAGAATAATTATTGATATGCCACACCCACAGGACATCCTCATGGATAGGACGCTTTTGCTTTTGCGCAAGGGATTGAAGCCCGAAGGGTTGAGACAACTTGTTGGCTCAACGCGTAGCGCGAAAGCCCGGTCGCTTGCGATTCGCCCATAAAAGAGCGTTACTCAAAAGTAGATGAATACAAACCATCTCAGAGAACACAAACTACTCAAATACCTATAACTCGTAACACACCATACAGTCCAAACATTTCATCAATCTAATACCCAACCGCACATACCGCAACCTATCAGTAAAATGAAATTAATCATCTGATTTTGCTCTTTAGATAGTAAAACAATTTGATGTTTTCAGTAGGGTATGACATATACATGAAGGCACACAATCATACGATTAGGGCCAATCACAAACAGTAGGTAGTAGGCATAAGGCGATAGACAAACAGAACATCAATAACAAGATACCTCTTAGGCTTCTTATTCCCCCACTAACTCTATTAGTAGAAGCCATCTTATGGGTATTCGCATACACACTAAGCCAATTATCAACCAAAGCCGTCTTTCGTATTGTGATACTTGCGCCAATCTATTTGCCTAACAAAGAATGGTATTTTGCAAAACACAAAACCAACCAGCCATGGTGTTTTTTTGCGCTACAGAATCACCAACGGTATTCGAGGCCTCAACATTTTTTGCATTAGCCTCAAAAAAAGATAGATCGCAACACCCATCTTACGACAGGGTGGGGAGGGTAAATTTATCGAGATTGAGGATAGATAAGTTATTAACGCGCCACATGGAATCACCTTTCCGATTCGTATCTTTCAACGCCTACTTGCCCCCCCGTTTTCTTTGAAAGCCCAAATAGCCTTGGCGATTCTTTTGCATAATCAAACACCGCAACAAACCAAAACAGGGAAGAATAAATGTTCTCTTAAAACTAGCACTAAGGGGAAAACTAGCAAAAGGTGTGACAGTGCGGAATGCTTGTTTTTCTCAGGCGCGCACATCGTTTAAATCGGAAATATGATGCAGGGCTGACTTTGTAGCGATGACATTTCTATTCGGAAACGGCTATAGCACTGGCGCTCCTTTTGCATTTTTTCAAGCAATTCGGAAGGTTAATGAGTGCTAGGAAAAATAAAAGCATGATGGAATTTACAAGGAAAACTAGCAAAAGGTGTGACAGTGCGGACATGGGAAACTGCTGAACGGTTATAGAAGAAAATTGAGGTTAGTAAGATTGATTTAGGTGTTGGTTGCGATAAAAGATGTGAAGTAAACAGGCATAGCGCTGGCGCAGCTTTTGTATTTAGCAGGCCTGCTTTTGCCTTTCACCTAGCGCAGTTTCATCACCAAGCGAAATCTTTTTTGATACGGATGGATAAAGTTGTGAGAGCGCGTACAGAGCAAGATTTCAACCAACGGATGAAAAATTATAACGAACTAGATTACAAAAAGAGCTTAAAGAAGTAGTAACTGTTCTATCAAAAACGAATGGAGCAATGGCGCTTCTTTTGTATTTTAAAGAAGATGCTTTATATAAAAAACAGATGGGTTTTTATCAAAAAGATAATTTATTTCAGGAAATTTTAGCAAAAGGAGTGGAGTTGCGTACAGGGGTAAGCTGTAAATTAAAGACGCCCAACTGGAATAATTATGCGCTAATAAGATTTAGTTATTGAGCAAAAGTTGAACAAAAAGATTAAAAAATGCGTAAAGACCACCTAAGAAAGCGAAAAGAAAAAACACGAACATAGCAAAACGCCATTTACTAAAGGGGTGGTAAACGCCGTATTTGAAATCGACATCGTGATGTAGTTTTTTGCTTTCAGTTTCCATTTTTAGCTCCTAAATTAACAAGTGTATCCACATTATAAAGGTTAATTTGAGGTTTAGCTCATTTTTATCATAATGAGTACATATACTTATGTTTTTGCCAGAGATGTAAAAGTTAGTATAAGGGGTCTCGGACCTTTGAATCAGGGGTTGTTGGTATGTGGTGTCTGAATAGTTGATGTTTTTTTTACGGGTTTTAATGGGTTTTGAGATTTAGGAAACGATTTTACGGGGTTTTTGGGGCTTGGTTTTTGTTGTTTTTTCATGTTTTCAGCATAGTTAATGATTGAGGTCTCGGACCTTTAATCATAATCATAGGCTAGGGGTGGTGGTGGCTGTTTTTAGGTGTCCCTTTTTGGCCGATTTTTATTGGCTTGGTGAAAAACCATGTAATCCCCAGTTTTCAGTCTAAAAAGAACACTCACCTTTGAGAGGAGTTAATCATGCTTCTTGAGGTTCGTCATGAGAAAAAAATTACTGTCGTCTTTTATTTTTATTGTGGTTTTTTGGTGGGTGTTTTTTTATTTTTACTGGTACATAAACATTCAGACAGTTGAAGATTTTTTTAGTCAGCTTTTTTCTACCCGCACACTGCCAGATATCAATGAAGCAATCTACCCGATTAAAGTTTCATTTTTTTATTGGGTACTGCCAGTTCTTGGGATTGTGGTCGCCACCATGTTGTTTGGATTTTTAGCCGCTGTTTTGTTTACAGTGGTTCCGAGAAAGCTTCACTCTGCAAAGCTAGATAGAAAAGTTAAATGGCGAGGGATAGGGATTAGTATTGGTGATCTACCTATGCCTGAGTGGAAGGTTGAGTTAGAAAACTATTCGGTTCAAAAAATTAAAACACTCATCATAGAAAAAAATGGCGGGGAAGATCCGAGTGCCAAGGGTTATAACGGAAGGTTTACTTCTGCTCATGAAAAACTAATTTCAGATATTTTGTTTTTCATTTGGAAGAATAGAGAGGTGGCATTTGTTGGTGCAGGTCATGGCGTTAACCTGTATCAGCACACGCTCTCTGTTTTACAAAGTTCGTGGACTGAAGATTGCGATCCACTGATACCAATTGTTGCAGCGGCTCATGATGCTGGAAAGGTGGTTGCCTATAAAAAACATCCAGAAACTGATGAATGGATAAGGCTTGGCTATCATGACGATTATGGAATGCTTCTTGTGTCCTCACTTGACTCGTTCGATCAATTAAAAGATGAGACCTTTGCAAAACCCCGCTATTTCTAAAGTTAAATTCTAAAATTCGACTTTTTTGAATATAGAACTTGCAATTTAGTCCTTTTTCGCTGTTTTACGTCACTTTTATGACGGTTTTTTGCTATTTTGTGCGCATATCCTGTTTTTTGGATACACGCACCCCTTGAGCCTTAGCTCAGTTGTATGTTTATTGCGCGTTTTAGGTTGTATCCAATACACATGAGTGTTAATTTTGCCGCATTGCGCTTTAGGCCGTTATAGCGGGCTTGTGCCATTCCATAGTGCTGTTTTAATACACCAAAGGTGCGCTCCACGATGTAGCGTACTTCTGAGGCTAATCGGTTGTGTTGCTTTTGTTGTTCGGTGAGCGCTGTATTGCGATAAGCACGGTGCAGGATGTTATTTTTAATCCGCTTGGTTTTGAGTAGTTTGTCGTGCGCTTGGCTTTTGTAGGCACTATCGGCATACACGACTTTTCGCTGCCCGTTAATAGGGTCTCGAAGGTCTGAGAGTCGTGGCTTGATCCGGTGGTGAAGTCGTTGGTTTTAATGAATCCGTCTTCATCGACATTAATGTGGGCTTTAAAACCGTAGGTCGATGTTTTCTTGCCATTGGAGGCGGTTTTGACATTGTAGCTGGCCTGGGTGTCTTGGGTGTTTTCGCCTTTGGCGTTTTTGTTGGGGCGGTTGTTTTTGGCTTGGATAACACTGGCATCAATAATACTGACTTCACCGGCTTTCATGATCAGGCCTTGTTGGCGCAGCTGATGATTGATGTTTTCAAATAGGGCATCCAATAGGTTGTCTTGTTGTAGACGTTGGCGAAAACGCCAGATGGTAGAGTGATCAGGTACACTATCGGTTAAGCTGAGCTGGACAAAGCGACGAAATAATAAATCGCGAGCCAGTTGTTTTTCACAGGCTGGATCGCTGAGGTTGTACCAGGTTTGTAATAATAGGATCTTGAACATGAGTAGTGGTGGGAAGGCACGCTCACCCATTGGGTTGTTATGGATATTGAGCATTAAGGCTTCACACGCTGACCAGTCAATTAGCTCTTCAACTCCATCTAATTCATTGAGTGCCGGATGGGGGCAGATAAGTGCATCAGCGAGTGAGGTCTGTGAGAGGTTTTTCCATGCCATGTGATAAAATCCAGTTATATGTAATAATTGTTTGTTATTTTAACTCTTAATCGCAAAACTTGCAGATTTATAGTGGTTTGGCAAGCTTTTCTCGTGCAAAGGTCTCAAGATGAAGAAAAAACTATTTTAAAAATTGCAATTGGTTATGGGCACAAAGAAAAAGATATACCTTTACTCACTAAGGAAGAGTCAAGGCGGCTTGAGGAAATATTTTCCGTGGTGAACAAGTCTGATAGAAGGATTACGGCTGAAGAAAAAAAACAAGTGATCGAAAAAACATCAACGCCGAAAATTATTACCGATGCGTTCATAAAAGCAATACAGTCGGCACCCTTTCAAACGCCTAACTCAAAAAGAGGAGAGAAATTTATTTGCTTTAAAAAGGACAGATACGTTTATCTTCTTGAACCCGGATTTCGAGATCTTTTTTTAAGCCAATTACCAGAAGATTTGGCGGCTGCTTTTGGTGATGGGTTTAGACGGATCGGGAACATGAGTCAACCAACCGTTGCGTTGATTAATCATTTGAAAGAACTAGGCTGGTTGGTTGAGGAAGGTAATGGGATGAGAAGTGAGTGCGGACTCTGGACGGTTGAGATTGGCACAAAAGTTTTTAACGGAGTGTTGGCGGTAAATCTACCCGAGAGCATTTCAAGTGATTTGCCAGAAAACTCAGAGTACGAGGTTCGATTTAATTGCCCGTTAAAGATAGGCCTTAAAACTGTAAATAAACCAGAAGACAGGATACCGAGAGAAGATCTTAGCGCCTTGGAGAAAAAAGCCAAACAGCTGTCAGCAGTTCACGGTGGAGATTATAAGAAAATTTTAGAACAGCTAAAAAAAGCAGAGGAGGGAAGTCCGCCCGAGCCTGCTGAAAGTAACGCTAAAGTGATTTCTGAAAAAAAACCTGAAAAAAACAGTGGGGGTGACAAGGGAGCTGAAAACCCTCTTTCAGATGAGGAAGTTTTAAGTTTAGAAAAAAAGGCCAAGCAGTTGGTAGCGGCTCACGGAGGAAGTTATCAAAAAGTTCTTTCTGAGATTAAAGCGAGAAAAGAAGCAGAGAAGCTAAGCAAGAAGGAGACATTTTAAAAAGTAAAACCCGTTCATACCACAAATAACTGCTATGTAATGTAGTGTTGTAAAAACTAAGTTGTAACAAAAAAAGGAAAAGAAAATGTCAACAACCCCGCCTTGAAAGGCGAGGCTTGTAAAAGCCTCGTTGACCAGAGGGCTTAATCTTAGATTAAGCAGCAGACGATAACGGGTCGTTAAGACTTACCCCCTGTGTCAGAATAGTTGTCGCTTTTAGTAAACGAGACAGGTAGGCGGATTAGGATGTAAAATGACGCACGTAAATACACAAAGAAAAGAAGCGATACTCAAAAAACTATTGCCACCGCACAACCAATCGGTGTCGCTTATTGCGCAACAAGAGCAGATTGGTAAATCAACCCTCTACTCCTGGTTAAAACAAGCCAAGCAGCAAGGTTTAGCCGTGCCCGGTAGTCAAGCGCATAACGCACAGCATTGGTCTAATGAAGCCAAGTTGGCGGTCATTATTGAAACCGCGCCAATGAACCAGCTTGAAACCAGTGAGTACTGCCGCCAAAAAGGCCTGTTTATTGAACAGCTCAAGCAGTGGAAAGACGAGTTCACTACCCAAGCCTCACAAGCCAATAGCGACCTCAAACAAGCGCACGCTAAAATTAAAGAACTGCAAAACGAGCTCAGTCGCAAAGAAAAAGCGCTGGCTGAAGCGGCCGCACTGTTGGTACTACAAAAAAAGTACCGCGCGCTGTTGGGGGACGAGGCATTATGACCACCCCTCAGCAGCGCCAAGAGATTATTGACCTGATAGAACAATCCGTTCGTGAAGGGGCACGGCGTAGCGCCGCCTGTCAATGCCTGGGACTATCTATGCGCACCCTACAGCGCTGGTATCCCAAGGGTAAAGGCTACTTAGCGTTTGACCAGCGTCCCATTGCTGTGCGGTTGCGTCCATCCCATGCGCTGAGCGAACAAGAGCGTTTATTGATCATTGAAACAGCGAACCAGCCTGACTATGCCAGTCTGCCGCCTTCAAAAATCGTGCCGCTATTGGCGGATAAGGGGCAATATCTGGCCAGTGAATCGAGCTTTTACCGTGTTCTCAAAGCTCATGACCAGCTCCATCACCGAGGACGTGCTAAAGTTGCAAAAAAACCACGCCAGCCGGTGACCCATCACGCCTTTGCACCCAATCAAGTGTGGATGTGGGATGTTACCTGGTTACCCAGTCAAGTGAAGGGGCAATACTTCTATCTGTACATGGTGAGTGACCTCTATAGTCGCTACGGTGTAAGTTGGGAAGTGCATGCCGCCGAGACGGGTCACAACGCGGCTGAGCTGATGAATCAAGCGGTTATTAAGCATAAGTTATGTGGTGCACCCAAGCCGGTACTTCATAGTGACAATGGCAGTATCATGAAAAGCATGACGCTCAAGGCCAAGCTTGAATCACTGGGGATACAACAATCGTTTAGCCGCCCTCGGGTTAGCAATGACAACGCCTATATTGAATCGTTCTTTAGAACACTCAAATACGTGCCTAATTGGCCTACAAAGGGGTTTAGTGATATTGAGCATGCGCGACGTTGGGTACAAAGCTTTATGGGCTGGTACAACGAGCAGCACCTGCACAGTCGGCTCAAGTTTGTGACGCCAGGGCAGCGTTACCGCGGTGAAGATGCGCGAATATTGGCCAAACGCGCACAGGTTTATGAACAGGCGAAGGCAAAAAGCCCAGCACGCTGGCGTTCTAAGGTGCGAAACTGGACACCGATAGGCGCTGTGGCGTTAAACCCGGATAATCTTGAACGGGTGAATGGATAAAATGGGATGAAAAACACGACAACTATCTTGACGAACACCGGTGACCTCTATAGTCGCTACGGTGTAAGTTGGGAAGTGCATGCCGCCGAGACGGGTCACAACGCGACTGAGCTGATGAATCAAGCGGTTATAAAACAGAAATTAGTTAACGCACCCAAGCCGGTATTGCACAGTGACAATGGCAGTATCATGAAAAGCATGACGCTCAAGGCCAAGCTTGAATCACTGGGGATTCAACAATCGTTTAGCCGTCCTCGGGTTAGCAATGACAACGCCTATATTGAATCGTTCTTTAGAACACTCAAATACGTGCCTAATTGGCCTACAAAGGGGTTTAGTGATATTGAGCATGCACGTCGTTGGGTACAAAGCTTTATGGGCTGGTACAACGAGCAGCACCTGCACAGTCGGCTCAAGTTTGTGACGCCAGGGCAGCGTTATCGGGGTGAGGATAAACAGATACTTACCAAGCGAGCGCAGGTTTATGAACAAGCAAAGGCAAAAAACCCAGCACGCTGGCGATCTAAGGTGCGCGACTGGACACCGATAGGCGCTGTGGCGTTAAACCCGGATAATCTTGAACGGGTGAATGGATAAAATGGGATGAAAAACACGACAACTATCTTGACGAACACCGTCCTTTTGTAAATTTTGGGTATAGAAAAGCCCGAGCAGGTCGGGCTGGTATGTTTTGTGGTAAATTGCTACAATAAATAAACTATATTGCAGGAGGTTAATATGGCAACAGCTAGTATCCGAATTGATCAAACACTGTTTGAGAAAGCCAGTATTATGGCGCAAGCGGCTAGTCGCTCAATCCCAAAGCAAATTGAGCACTGGGCTAAAATCGGTGAAATCATGGAAGACAATCCCGATTTGCCCTATGAGTTTGTAAGACAAGCGATGATTGCTAAAGCTGAAAAAGACGCTGGAAAGCTTGAGCCCTATGAGTTTGGTTGAAACCGTATTACAGGCACCAAACTTCAAAAAAGCCGCTAAGAAGTTGCATAAGAATCAAAAAGCGGATCTCGATCAAGCTGTCAGTTTTCTGGTTGAACAACCCTTAAGCGGCGAGCAGAAAAAAGGTGATCTTGCATATCTACGTGTTTATAAGTTCAAGATGGTAAATCAAGAAACGCTTCTCGGGTATAGCTATGAAGAAAACCAACTTATCCTTGGGCTATTAGCACTCGGAAGTCATGGAAACTTTTACCGAGATTTAAAAAGCTAGAGCCTAGTGAGCTCAAGCCGCTTGCACTAAAAACCGCCTTGAACCGGCTGAGGATTTAAAGTAAGGCGCTATCAGTTCAGGGTGATCCGCTTTTAAGCTGGTGGTATCCAAGCGTAAAGATGATTTAGATTGCTTCCAGCTCACACGACCATTATGAAAGGTTGCCACGGACGCGCTACCCATCGCCTGCTGGATTTGATTGATCTTAGAGCGAACCAATACCAGTTGATCAAATGCCGTCGATAATACCAAGTCCTTACTAAAATTCACGGTTTTGCTGTTATCGCTTGGAAATAACCATCGTAATGCCTGTGAAGCCGAATCCGAACTATCCGCAGGCGGTGGAATATCACGTTCAACAAATGGACTGTCAACCCTTTTTCGTACACAAAGACGCCCATTTTCTATCTAACGCCTGCATAGCCCTGACCCATTGATTTTCATACGCTACGGGCGAGTAATGATCATTCGTGCTGTGCATTCTTTGGTGGTTGTACCAGCCAATATAATCGGACACATCGTGTAACGCTTGTTTGCCTGTGGTGTACGTTGAGCGATAGACGCGTTCTTTTTTCAGGCTGGCAAAAAAGCTTTCGACACAAACTGGCTGCCTTGGTCGGTGTGGATAATCAGCCCGCGTGTGGGTTTTCGGTTCCACAGTGCTCTCAATAACGCTCTTTTGACCAGCTGGGCATCCATTCGATTATCCATCGCCCAACCGACCACACGGCGTGAATAGAGGTCTATAAACACCGCTAAGTATTGCCAGCCTTCAAGCGTGCGAATGTAACTGATGTCCGCAACCCATTTTTGATTGGGGCCTTTAACATCAAATTGACGTTTGAGTGCATTGGCGCCAATCCGGCCATCGTCAATATGGGCTACATTGCGATTACGGTAACGCTGGCGTGTGGCGACGTTTAGCCCTAGCGCTTTCATACGCTCGATGATGCGCAGGCGACTGACTTCCAGCTTATGCTCGCGTTTGAGCCGGCGATTCTCTGCTTCTAGATCAACCGGTTTAGTCATTGCGGGTTGGATTGCGCCTTTTTCTTTATTGGCGCGACGGTATTTGTCAACCCAGCCATAAAGCGTGTTGTCTTTGATGTCTAAATCGCGCGCTATTTGCGCAATCGTTTTTGACCCTTCAAGCGCCATTTCAATCGCTTGTTGCTTGAGTTGGTCGTCATAGCGTTTTGGGTGTTTGATTGTCATGTTCCATTCCTCGTATTTCAGTCACATTTTAACGTGTCTTTGTGTACGAAGGATTCTAGCCAGTCCATACCCCAGAAGAGGTTATGCATGGCCTGTATCCAAAGCGTGTAATTGATACTGTTCTGGACGCCATGACCGACCATGAGAAGCTTTCAATGGAAGTGCTAGAAAACCCAGACGTAGGCAGGCGCTTTGCGATGTTGTTGCTGAAGCTTTTAAAACAGCCAGATATGCCGGCTTTAGGGATGATGAAAAGTGAAGTGTGTATAATAATCGGCATTGAAAAATGATTCCCCCCGATTTAATACATTTCAACCACCGATAAAGGGAGGTGTTTTGGCTGTTCATTTTATTTTAGGTGGCGCGCGTTCGGGTAAAAGTGGGTATGCCGAGCAACTCGCCGCTGCGACCCCTGACCCCGTCTGTTATATTGCCACCGCGCAAATTCACGATGCTGAAATGCAAGCACGCATTGCCCATCATCAAGCTCAACGTCCACACCATTGGCAGACTCTTGAAATTGACACCGACTTGGCGACTGCTCTGACCTGTCAACCCAAGGGTGCGAAAGTGATTATAGACTGCTTAACGCTATGGTTGATGCAGTGTTTTGCAACCTATCCTCCCATCAACCTTACGCCTGTTGACGAGTTTTTAGCGGCTTTAAAATCGTTTGATGGCGAGTTGTGGATGGTATCCAATGAGATTTCAATGGGTGTGGTGCCCATGGGCGCCTTATCGCGTGATTATGTGGATAGTTTAGGACGTTTGCATCAGCAAATCGCCGCTTTAGCGGATCAGGTCACGCTGATGGTGGCCGGTATTGCGCTAAAAGTAAAATAATTACCAAAACGAGGCAGGGAAATGGAACAAAGTAGCTGGTTTCACCAATCTATTCAACCGCTTAACCAAGCGGCCAAGCAAGCGGCAAAATTGCGTCAAACCCAGCTCACCAAACCGGCAGGTTCGCTGGGGCGGTTAGAGGAATTAGCGGTGCGCTTGACGGCGATGCAGGCCAGAGAATTTCCTAAGATGAACCAGGCCTGGGTGAGTGTGTTTGCTGGCGATCATGGTTTGGCGCAGGCGGGCGTATCGGCATTTCCAGCCGAAGTCACCGCGCAAATGGTACATAATTTTTTGCACGGTGGGGCGGCGATTGCTGTTTTAGCGAAGCAACAGCATATGGATTTTGAAGTGGTTGATGTCGGTGTGAGTTCGGACTTCCAACCACAACCCTACCCTGAAGGGCATAAAGGCCTGGTTATCGCCAAGGTTGCGAAGGGCACGGCATCAAGTTTAGACCAGGCGGCAATGAGTCATGCGCAATGTTTAGCGGCGTTAGAAGCGGGTAAACAGGCGGCAGAACGCGCATTTGCAGCCCAGGCCGATTGTTTTATCGGCGGTGAAATGGGGATTGGTAATACCAGTGCCGCCAGTTTGTTGATTGCTAAATTGACCGGTCATGCGCTAGCTCCGTTAGTCGGTGCTGGCACAGGCTTGGATAGTGCCGGCGTTGAGCGTAAAAGGGCTATTTTGGCGCAGGTATTGGAAAAGCATGCGGCGGTGGAATCACAGGATGCTTTAGCGGTGTTAGCGACGTTCGGTGGCTTTGAAATAGCGGCGTTAGCCGGGGCCTATATTCGCTGTGCGCAATTGGGTTTGCCGGTATTGGTGGATGGGGTGATTAGCAGCGCGGCGGCACTGGTAGCCGAACAGTTGTGCCCAGGCGCAAAGGATTGGTGGATTTTTAGTCATTTGTCGGTGGAACCGGCCCATCAGGTTTGTTTGAATGCGCTTGGGGCGCAGCCATTGTTGCAATTGGATTTACGCTTAGGCGAAGGCTCGGGCGCAGCGCTGGCTTGGCCCTTGGTGCAGCAGGCCTGCTGGTTACACAATCAAATGGCGACGTTTGCTGAGGCCGCGGTGTCAGAATCTTAATTTGGTCTAATAATGAATAGAATTTATCTGGTTCGCCATCCCGCTTTATTGACGAATGGTTCGCCGACACCGTTTATGGGGCGCACAGATTGTTTGGCGGACGCTGAGAGTGCATTAGGCTTGCAACCAGCCTTGATGAGGTTGCGGGTGGATAGATTGGTTAGCTCACCGCTGCAGCGATGCGCACGCTTGGCTAAAGATTTAGCTGAGCAGACAAATTTGCCTTTGCAGTTTGATGCGAACTGGCAAGAACGGGATTGGGGTGCTTGGGATGGTTGTAGCGTAACGGATATTGACGCTCACGCTTTGCAAGCCTATTACGATGCCCCTTTTGATTACTCGATAGACCAAGCCGAAACCGTTGATGTGATGCAGGCGCGGATTAACCAGGCCTGGTTAGAGCTAGTGGCGTTGCAGCAGGATGTGTTGTGTATTACCCATGGCGGGCCAATGCGTTTGGTGTTGCAGCAGGTGTTGGGTTTGAGCAATAGCGCTTTGTTTCAGTTGAAAATACACTATGGCACGCTGATTGGGTTTGAGGTGTATCCCACCGAGCAGGGCGTTTTTGCACAACTCTGTTTAATCCAACCCTTGCTTGGCGATAAAGTAAAAGGCTAATTCCATGACGCAGGTTTTAAAACCCTTTTGGTTGGCGTTGCAGTTTTTCACCCGCTGGCCAACACCGCAGTTTGCCGAGGTGTCCGAACAGGATATGGGGCGCGCTTTAGCTTGGTTACCGGTCATTGGGCTGTTGATCGGTGGTGTGCTGTGGGGTGTGAGTTTGCTAAATAGTGGGTTGCCCAGCACGCTGGTAGCGCTGTTGGTTTTGGTGTTGTGGGTGTGGCAAACCGGCGCGCTGCACATTGATGGCGCGGCTGACTTTGCGGATGGTTGGCTGGCCGGTTGTGGCCATCGTGAACGTGCGTTAGAGGTAATGAAAGACAGCCGTATCGGCACCGGTGGCGGGGTGGCGATAGGGTTGCTGCTGTTGGCGAAGTGGGTTTTATTGGTTGAATTGTTGAACGCGGATTTAGCACTCTGGTTGCTGGTTATTCCGCTCCTGGCCAGAGTGAGTTCGCTGGTGTTGATGATGACCACGGATTATGCCAGTCAAAATGGCATGGCGGAGTCGATGTTTCGCTGCGTAAATCGACCGATGGTTTGGATTTGGTGGGCGCTAAGTGTCGGTTTTGTGCTGGTTTTACAACCAGGCCTGGTGGTATTGATAGCGGTTTGGTTTTGGGTTCGCTGGATTATTTTGCGCACACTGGGCGGAATGAACGGCGATAGCGCCGGGATGATGACAGAGTTAATGGAGCTGTTTGTGATGTTCGGCTTGATTAGCCTGGCGTACCTGGTCTATTAACTGACATAACGGCGCCAGCCCGTCAATTAAGCGGGCGGTTGGGCGTTGATATTGGTCGGCATTTAAGGTAAATAGATGTTGGTTTTGGGTGGCTTGTAAAAAAGGCACGGCTCGCCAATGAGCTAACCAGGCCTGCTGCATTTCACCCATACCGCCTAGTAGAATTAAGTTTGGGTTGGCTTTAATCACCGCTTCACGACTGACTTTTGGGGCGAGCGCGGTTTGGTCAGCAAAGACATTGACCCCGCCACATAACCTAATCGCTTGACCAATAAACTGTTCGCCATTGACGGTGATTAAGGGTTGATGCCATACCTGATAAAACACACTGATGGGTGAGGCGTGCTGATAGTCTTGGCTAAGTTGGGTGAGTTGGTCGCTTAAACGCTTGGCTTCGGCATTCGCTGTGTGGCTGTTACCTGTTAGGCGTCCAATTTCTGCAATCAGCTTGGGAATGTCGGCCAGTTGTTGGGTGTCGCGCACCAGCACCTTAAAGCCCATGTTTTGTAAACGCGCAATATCTTGTGGTTTATTGCCCGAGGCCCAAGCGAGAATTAAATCAGGATTTAGCTCAATAATGCGCTCAAGATTGAGCGCATTGTAGCTGCCTACATTGGCTTTATTTAGTGCATCGTTAGGATAGTCTGAGTAATTAACCACGCCGACCAATTGAGCGCCAGCGCCGGCTGAGTATACCAGTTCGGTTAGGCTCGGCGCCAGCGAGATGATGCGTTGTACCGGTTCAATCGTTTGCGCTTGCAAAGTTTGTGTAAACAGCGATAGGCTGACCAGCAGCCAAGTGCTGTGTTTGAAAACCGCGTTAAACCACATAAAACACTAATCCTATTAAAATGATTAACACTAAACAAAAATCGATAGCTGTGCGATAGCCTAAGGCGGCGCTTAGATGACAAGTCCCCACCGAGCGCGGGTCTTGCGGATGACCAAAATAAGGTTTCGCCTTGAGTTCGCCAAAATAGCGGGTGGGGCCGCCGAGTTGTGCCTTAATCACCCAAGCCATGGCGCTAATCGGATAGCCCGCATTGGGGCTGGCATGGTCACGCGCTTGTTGCCAAATATGTTTCAGTTGGCCTTGGCGCCCCACGAGCATAATCAGCAGTGCGGTGAGCCGAGCGGGGATCCAGTTGACGATATCATCCAGCCTAGCCGCCACCTTACCAAAACGCTCATAACGTACGGTGCGATAGCCTACCATAGAATCTAAGGTGTTAATCGCTTTATACACCACCAGGCCTGGTAGCCCCAGCAATAAAAAATAAAACAACGGCGCTACCACGCCATCACTGAGGTTTTCGGCATAGGTTTCAATGCCTGCTTTATAACATTCGCTCGGGGTTAAATCGGCGGTATCACGGCTGACCAGCATCGCAAGCGGTTGCTGGGGTTCTGGGTTGTTCAGCAGGGCGTGCACACTGTCATACAGCATACGGTGGGCGAAAAAAATGGAGGCGAGCACCGAGCCGAGTAGCAGGCTGAGCCACAGCGCCAAGCCATTTAAAAACCCTTGCGCTATGCTTGCCAGCACGCCACAACAGACTAAAACCCAGAGCACCAACCAAGCACCGTTGCGGATATGGTCGCGGTAAAAACGCTTTTCAAACCCGCTAATCAGTTTGCCGATGCCGACTACTGGGTGAGTGCGGTTTAAAAATTCACCCACCCAACGGTCAATCAATAATCCAAACAGCGCAACCAGTAAAATCCAAACGGGATCAAAGAGCAACATCGGTTTTATTCAGTCCAGCAATTAGCCGTTGATGAATTGCAGGTGTTTGCACCGCAATGCGCAGATAACAGTCGCCTAAGCCAAAACTATCACAGGCACGCACCAAGATACCTTGCTGTTGTAAACCCAGACTGAGTAGGCGAGCGGGCTGACGAGTTTTAACCAGCACAAAATTAGCGTTCGTTGGACACACCTGTTCAATTAATGGATGCGAGCTTAATTGATTGACCAAATCCACTTTGGCATCCGACAACCAGGCCTGGCTGCGCCTATCAAAATCGCTATCTTGTAACGCCTGGATTAGATAATCGCTATCGCGCGTTGAAATCGGCCAACTGGGTTGGGGCCATTGGTTAAGCGTGTCGGACTGAGCAAACACCGCACCAATCCGCACACCCGGGCAGGCGTAATATTTGGTGAGGGATTGTAAAATAAATAACCTAGGCCACTCTTTAAGTAAACCACGAAAACTCGATGTCGCTTCAAAGCCGATAAACGGCAAAAAAGACTCATCCACCAGCACCCAGCAATCCTGCTCTTTCCAATGAGCTATTAATGGGGCCAGCTGTTCGGGTGAGTAATAATGCCCATCAGGGGTAGAAGGGTTTACCCAGACTACCCAAGCGTTTTTGGGCACAGGTTGATGTAACCAAGTCGAGTTGTCGCGGCGGGATATTTCGCTGGATTGTTGGCTATAAATATTCGCAGCACGTTGGTATTCGCTGTAAATCGGCGTGTAAAGCACGGTATGAGCAGGGCGAAAGTGAGCGAACAGATTTAGAATCGCGCTAGAAATACCATTGGTGATGCAGATTTGTGAGCCACGGAGCGCAAATTTTTTGGCCAGCGCATCACGCAAATCCGCCGGGTCAAGGGGTGGGTAGTGGCGCAATAAGTCTGGGTTTAATCGCCGTTCGACAAGCGGTTTAATCGGGTTAATGCTGGCCGATAAATCAATGAGCTTCATCAAAGCCTGCTCATTGCTATAGCCGAGTTGCTGCGCCAGTGCAAAAAACTGTCCACCGTGCTCCCTCATTTAAAGATCAATGCCTTTTTGGGCTTGAATACCCGCTTTATAGGCGTGTTTTTCATCTTTGATTTCAGAAACGGTATCGGCGAGTTCACGCAATGGCGCAACCGCTGAACGACCGGTGACGACCACATGCTGCATCTCAGGCTTCTGGCTCAGTCCGTTTAAAACCTCGTCCTTATCTAAATAATCGTAGCTGAGTAGATAGGTCAGTTCATCCAGAACCACTAGATCATAACTTGGATCGCTAAGCATCTTCATCGCCACTTGCCAAGCGGCTTTCGAGGTGGCTATGTCCTGTTCACGGTTTTGCGTGTCCCAAGTGAAGCCATCGCCCAGAACATGCCATTCGCAGTTGGCGAATTGGCTAAAAAATGCCTCTTCACCGGTATCGGTGCGGCTTTTAAGAAACTGACATACACCCACTTTCATGCCATGACCTAAGGCGCGCGCCACCATACCAAATGCTGAGGTGGATTTACCCTTGCCGTTGCCGCTAATCACCAGTAGCAGACCCTTTTTCTGGTCGGCGCGGGCAATCGCGGCATCAATTTGTGCTTTTTTACGTGCCATACGGATATTGTGGTATTCGGTTTTTTTATCAACTTCGCTCATTTTTTGGCATCCTTAAAAATAAAGTGCTCAGTTTACAAAAAATAACCCATTTAAAGGTGAATAAATCTACTGATTTAGCAAAAGGCTCTATAATTCATCCATTGTTTTAATCCTTTGTTAAATTGAGAAAACCATGAAAAAAACCTTTGCACTGACCCATGAGAAAAAAGCCACCGCTCGACTTGTTGATGCGATCAAAAATGAGATCAAAAAATACCTAAAACGTGAGCGTGCTAAAACCCTGCCAAATGATGTGGATTTTTGGGATTTCGATTGCCGTTTTGGTGCCGATGCCGCTAGTGCAAAAAAACTGCATATTGCTGAAATGAACGCCGCACTCGATCAAGCTGAAACCGATCAATTAACCAGCTGCTATATTGAAATTGTTGCAAAGCCGGGTTATAGAACACCTAAAGAAAAATAAGCCGTGTTGAGTTGTATCTATTGGTTTAAGCATTGGCAAATTCGGCGTATTTTAAAGCGCCACACCATCCCTCATGCCCCATGGCATGCCTTAATGGCCGAGGACAAACTGTTTAGCGGTTTAAGCTCGGTACAAAAAGCTTATTTACGTGAACTCGCAAGTCTATTCATTTATCAAAAAAACCTTAGGGTTGCCCAAGGCATGCTTTTAAGTTCTGCGATGCAGATCAAAATTGCCGCCCATGCGTGTTTATTGATTTTAGAATGGGATTTGGGTGCCTACCAAGGCTGGCGGGATATTATTGTTTACCCAACAGGTTTTATCGTTGAGCGCGATGAGGTGGATGAACTGGGGGTCGTATCGCATCAACAACAGGTACTAGAGGGCGAGGCTTGGTTAACCGGGCCGGTTGTGCTCGAATGGCAAAGCTTTGATGAGCAAACACGTAGCTTCACGCCTGGGCACAATCTGGTGTTGCATGAGTTTGCGCACAAATTAGATATGCTTAATGGTGCCGCCAATGGGATGCCACCGCTTCACCCATCGATGAAACGTGAAGACTGGACGCAGGCTTTTAGCCAAGGCTTTGCCCAGTTGCAACATCAGGTTGAATTTGGGCTTAATCCCACAATCAATGCCTATGCCGCAACCGATCCTGCGGAGTTTTTTGCGGTGAGCAGTGAATACTTTTTTACCGCACCTGCTCTATTGCACCGCCATTTTCCAAGAGTTTATCAACAGCTTAAACTATTCTATCGCCAAGACCCGCTGGCGCGTTTAAATCGGTGCGCTTAAATCATTGATTCTCTGGTTTGCCGTTGTTCTCTTGGCTTTGGGTGAACTAGTGGACTGGTGCTGCACAACAGGTTACAATTTTATTTTGAGCAATTTGTATGGCGCAATTGACTAGTTAAAGGAAATAGCATGGCGGGATCGTTATTTGATCAGTTAAAAAAGTCCGGGTTGGTGAATGAGCATAAGGCCAAACAGATAAAAAGAGAGAAGTATCAGCAAACCAAACAACCGAAAAGTCAAAAAGACCTACAGTCAGAAAATGACGCCGCTAAGTTGGTCGCTGAAGCCAAACGTTTAAAGGCAGAAAAAGACCGTCAGCTAAATTTGGAGCGTCAACAGCAGCAAGCTGAGCGCGCTAAACAAGCTGAGTTAAAACAGATTTTGCAATCTAATCAGCTAAAAGGGTTTGGCGGTGAGATAGCTTTTAACTTTGCGGACGACAAACAGGTTAAAACCCTGCAAGTAAACGCCACGACCCATCAGCGTTTAGGGTCAGGTAAAATTCGTATCGCACGTTTAGAAGGTGCGTATTTACTGATACCCGATACAGCCGTTGAAAAAATCGAACTGCGTGACCCTAGCGTGCTGATTCCGTTTGCCGATAAAGACGATTCCAGCTCGCAACAAGACCAAGATTACTACGCCAAATTTGAAATCCCAGATGATTTGGTTTGGTAGGCGCTTAACCTATCCATAATGATGCTGATAAATGATGCAGTTATTAGGATGCTTAAGTTAATAGTTAAAAGCTATCGAAATGTAATAAATATTTAATTTGATTAATGAGTAAGTGCTGGTTAACATATAAATCAAGGTTAATAAATCTTATGCCTATATTAAGTTTATTAATTTATTGAGGTTAAATGTCTATTTAGGAGTTACAAGATGGAAAATCAAGAACAAATCATTTCATTACCACGCTTAAATGAACCAGCTCCAGCTTTTAATGCTGTAACCACTCATGGTCGTAAAACACTTGAAGACTACAAGGGCAAATGGCTAATTCTTTTTTCACACCCTGCGGACTTTACGCCCGTTTGTACCACAGAGTTTATTGCTTTCCAAGAGCGCAAGCCTCTGTTTGATGCAATGAACTGTGAGTTACTTGGCTTGTCCATTGACTCTCACCACTCTCATGTCGCTTGGATTTTAAATGTTAAAGAGAAGTTTGGTGTTGACTTGGAATTTCCAATTATTGCTGATCTTGATATGAAAGTAGCGAAAAATTACGGTATGGTGCATCCTGGTGCAGCAGATACGTCTGCGGTACGGGCTACCTTTATCATTGATGACAAAGGTGTACTCCGTGCAATGATGTATTATCCGATGAGTAACGGTCGCTCTATGGATGAGTTTGTTCGTCTTGTAAAAGCCATGCAAACTTCCGATGAGCACAAAGTAGCCACTCCGGCAGCTTGGCAACCGGGCGATAAAGTTATTGTTCCTCCAGCAGCAACAATAGAAGAGGCTAAAGCACGTATGGCTTCTGGCGAATATGACTGCGTTGATTTCTATTTTTGCACTAAATCAATCTAAAGCCACATGCTCTAAAAAGCGATATGATTTAGCCATTAAATCATGAAAAATAAAAAGCCAAAGCCTTTCAGCTTTGGCTTTTTTTATAGTTTTTATCCTTTGCCTTCAATCGCTTGCTGATTTGGGTTTAGCAAACCGCCGGTGTCGCTCACGCCGAGTTCTTTATGAGTGCAATAAATCCAGTATTTTATCCATATCTAAATGGGCATCCAAGGTATCGGCCAAGCGATTGAGTTGTTGTTCGCGTTGTTGGTTGAGGTCGAAGGTTTCGGCGTTCACCAGGCCTGCCCAGTTGAGCAGGGCGGTTAGGGTTTCGGGTTGATCGAATAGGCCGTGGCAGTAGGTGACAAAGATTTGGTTGTCTTGCGATATAGCGCCGTCGGTGTCGCTCATGTCGTCATTATCGCCCATGTCGTTATTATGCCATTGGATAGTGGGTGTATAGTGGCTGAAATCGGTGATGCCTTGGTGGATTTCGTAGCCGGCTATTTTGACCGGGCTAACCAGGCCTGGTAGTTGTAATAAACCGCTGCGATTGATGAGTTGTTTTTGCGGGTAAAAGCGCGTGGTGTAGTTCATTAGCGCCAGGCCTGGTAGTTCGGTTTGATCCGATTCAATCTGATCTGGGTCTTCGATGCGTTGTCCGAGCATTTGCAGACCGCCGCAAATGCCAATCAGTTTGCCGCCATAACGCAGGTGTTTTTGTAAATAGGGTAGCCAATCTTGTTGGTTAAGAAAATTCAAATCAAACGCGACATTTTTAGAACCAGGCAAAATCACTAAATCCGCCGGCGGAATTGGCTCATTATGTTTGACCCATTGAAAATTCACTTGCGGATGGTGAGTCAGCGGATCAAGGTCGGTGTGGTTGGAAATGTGCGGTAATAACGGACAAACGACTTTCAATTTGGCCGTTAACTTAGCCGTTTTGGTTGGTGTGTTTGTGTCTGGGTGATTTGACGCTACCGCATCTTCGGCATCGAGATGTAAACCATGCAAATAGGGCAAAACGCCTAACACCGGCTTGCCGGTTTGTTGTTCCAACCAATCTAAACCGTCTTGCAACAGCGCAATATCGCCGCGAAAACGGTTAATCACAAAACCTTTAATGCGATTTCTTTCAGATTCTGACAAGCAGGCCAATGTGCCGACAATATGCGCAAACACGCCGCCTTTGTCGATGTCGGCAATCAGAATCACCGGACAATCGATTGCTTCGGCAAATCCCATGTTGGCGATATCGCCTTGGCGCAAATTGATTTCGGCGGGAGATCCCGCGCCTTCGACCACAATTAGCGGATACTGCGTTGACAGAATGTGAAAAGAATCGAACACCGCTTGCGCTGCTTTCGGTTTGTAAGCCTGGTAGTCGAGGGCGTTAAGATTGCCAATCGATTGACCTTGTAAAATCACCTGTGCGCCGGTATCGCTATTGGGTTTGAGCAATACCGGGTTCATGTGAACCGTGGGGGCGATATGGGCGGCTTGGGCTTGTAACGCTTGCGCTCGGCCAATTTCACCACCCTCGGCGGTGACGGCGCTATTGAGCGCCATATTTTGCGGTTTAAATGGCGCAACCTTAAAACCACGCCGCACCAACACCCGACACAAGCCCGCCACCAGCGTGCTTTTACCAGCATCCGAAGTACAGCCTTGAATCATCAGGGTGTGGGGCATGGGGTTTTTTCCTTAAAAACGCGCGCTTAAGCCAAGGTAGGCGCTCCGCGCGGCGGTGGCATAACCGGCAATGGTTTGATAATACTTATCGGTTAGGTTATTCACCTTTAAATAAGCCGTTGTGGTTTGGTTAAGTTCATAGTTAATAACGGTGTTCCAGACACTATAGTGTTCGGTAACAGAATCGACATTACCACTGCGGCTGCCAATATATTGGCCATTGAGGTTAATATCAAGTTTGTCTGTGGCATACCAGTTTAGATTTAACCCAACTTGGTTATCTGGACGGCGCGCGAGTGGCTCTCCATTGGCTTTTTCGGTATCTAGATGGGTGTAGTTAATAGCAAATTGCCATTGTTCAAAACGCTTTTTGTATTCGGCTTCAACACCCTTTATTTTGGTTGTGCCGTCGATGTTTTGGTATTGCCCGCCAACCCAGTTAATTAATTCGTCAATTTCTTTATCAAAATAGGTTAGCGTCAAGCCATATAATTTATAGGTAATGCTGGCCTCTGCTGATTTTTCAGGGGTTAGATCAGGGTTAGCCGTCCCCCAAGGGTTCAAAATTTGAATAATGTTGGGAGCGTTATAGGCCGTGCCATAGTTAAGTGCTAAGGATTGATTTGCAGTGATCACCATTTTAACCCCAAGCTTTCCAGTCAATTCAGAGCCAAAGTTGCTGTAGTTATCCCAGCGAAGGGCTTCATTGAACGTGAAGTTTTTCCAGTTGTGGGAATGGGTTGCGAATAGTGATTTTGCATTAGTGCTATCTTTAAGCTTCTGGTTTTGCCCCGCACCCCATGAAAACTTATCGGACTGCGCTTCATTGTGTGTGTAGCTAGCGCCCATCAAAAGGTTTTGATATTGGTGTGATAGGGTAAGCGATTGGGTTTTACCTTTGACGATGTCAGGGTTTGCATCATCCAGTTGTTCGGTGGTAAATAGTGATTGTTCGCCAGCCACCTTGGTTGAACCCAATTGATAGTTGAGTTGGCTGAGGTCTGTTTGAGTATCGGCACGTTTAACATCATTAGGGTCTCCCCAGGCATCATATTCAGAACGCGCTTGCGTATGGTTGTGAGCTAGGGTAAGCGTTTGGTTTTCAGCTATTGGAACAATTGCTCTGGCAGATAAGTTGGTATTTCTATAACCGTTGCTTTCATATTGATTAGGGTTTTCGCCGACGGGTGTTTGCGCGCTGAAGCCCTCGGATGAAATATGGGCGGCATTTACAAATAGGCGTGCATCACCGATTGTGAAGCCCGTTGAAACAGCGGATTTTCCGGTGTTATAGGCACCATGCTCAAGGGTCAAGCGGGTTTCAAGGGATTGTTTGGTAATAATGTTAATGACCCCCGCAGCCGCATCTGAACCCCAAACGCCAGATTGTGCGCCCTTAATAACCTCAATGCGTTCGATATTAGCAACCATTAAGTGGGCTAAGTTCGCACCACCAATATTCGAAGGGTCTTGAGCGCGGACGCCATCAATAAGAATTAAAGTTCGCTGGTTATCTGAACCACGCGTGTACAAACTGGTTGATGTACCGAGTGGGCCGTTTTGCGTGAAACTTAATCCGGGCAGGGTGTTTAGCAGTTCAATCACAGATGTGGCGCGTTGTGCTCTTATGTCTTCTGCATTAATAATGCTGACATCGGACGTGATATGGCTAAGCGGTTGTTCGATTTGGTTAGCCGTCACCACGATTTGTGATAGTTGATTGTCAGCGACAACCAGGCCTGGTGATAGGCAGAGGGCGGCGATTAGGGGTTTAATTTTAAAACGTGTTGCTGTTAACATGGAAACTTCCTTCAATTCATATTAAAAATTATGAACGAAGGCAAAACGGACTTATCCTAATAAGATTCAGGCATTTCAAGGTTGAAAATTTTACAAGCGCTCCGTATTGCCCACCGCAATAGGTTGTTAGCTAAGTAGTTAGCTTGGTCATGAGGCCGGTATCCGGGCTGAGGAGCGGTTTCTTTCACCTTCCCAGTTCAGTGGCTTGCACCTGTTTGAACCAGTGGTTTGTTTGAAAGTCTTCTCCATCACCGTTGCGGGGGCAGCGTTCGATTTGAATTGGGTTTAACCCTGTTCTCACGACTCTTCCCGTTTAACGCGGTATTGAAACCGCGCACCTATATGATGGGGCTATTTTAGAGGGATTGGCGAATTTTGCAAGTTTTGTGAAGCGGTGCTTACTGGTCGTCTGGTGTACGGTGTTTGGCGGCCAATTTATTGGCCCATTTATAGGAGAGCCAGAAGGCAGGCGTGATGATCGCAAAGGTGAAGAGTGCGCTGGTAAAGGCTGTCCAGATCGATTCTCCTTGCCAGCCAACAATAATGCCCACCGCGATGGATAAAAGTAAGCCGTTGCGCAGCGCGCGTTTTAGCGGGTCAAATAACATGGTGTTTTATCCTTTAATCAATTTTTTTAAACAAGCACTGTAGGCGATTTCGTCGGGTGCTTGCTGGTACTTTTGGCTATTCCATAGTGCCTCAGCGAGACAATCCATCATTGCGTGTTCTGCCTCCAGCACACTACCCATTTTAAGGGTTAGGGTTTTGTGAACCTGTGCAATGCCCGCAGGACGGTCAGTGGCCACTTGTTCACGAAGGCCTAAATGCATCCCCATATGTAAGAAGGGATTCGTTTCGCCCATCTCCGGCAGGTATTCGTTTTTAATGTGCTGGCGGTTTTCGAGCATTTTATGGTATTGAGGGTGTTGCTCAATAACCTGGGCTATTTGTTGTTCCAGCGCATCAAGCGGTTGGTTAGTCCGCGCTTTTTGCCAAATATCCGCATAATGTTGGCGGAGTTTATCGCGTTCAGAAGTATACATAGTGAATGCTAACCTTTTGTGACCATTTGTAATCTTATTATTTTAGTGGTTATTGTTGGTTTCTGCAGGCTTTTATCCTGGCGGTTTGGGCTTGTTGAAGTAAATATGAGGTCGAAGTTGGCCTTGAAACCAATAGTTAAGGCTGAGCGCTTGGTCAGATTGAGTGACTACCAGGCCTGGTTGTGGCACAGGGAGAATGTGTTTTGGTTGGAGCGCTAGGCCAGGCCAGTTGATGGTTAGCTCAACATGCATTGGAAAGTAGCCATCTAAAAATCGGCGCATAAATGGCCCACGCTCTAACAGATAGCCTTGATCATGGGCTTGAAGCGCAAGGGTTTGAGCATAGATACAAATTTGTGCGCCTCGATTCAATCCTTGCATTTGCACGCTTGAGCCTTCAACCCAGGCCAGGTCAATCGATTGTTGGCTTAGAATTTCAATATGGCGTGTGTGTTCAGCGTTATAGACTATTTGTAATTGAGCTACGGCATCAAGGTTAGCATGGCATTGGATTAAATCCGCCCAGCCGGTTTTAAGGCTCTGCTCGGTGAGCTCAATTTGATTTCGCATGGAATAGTGTTCATCAAGTGAAAAAGGCTCGATAAAGCGTGCGTTGGACTCGGTGGCGGCGAGTGCATCAAGCAATAAATCTAACCCTGAATCATCCATTAACCAAGCACGATCGGCTTCAGATAGATCACTAAAATCATCTTCGGGTGGCTGGCTGGTCATCGCTTGGTCTAGGGCGGTGAAAAAAGGCCCCGGCGTTTCTTCCCAGGGAAAGTGAGCGCATTGCTCTAAAACCTGAAAAGACATCGCGGGTAGAATCTGCTGGTAACCCTGCAAGGCTTCAGGCATTAAAAGGTCCTGTTGGCAACTGATAAACTCAATCGCACGGCGTTTAGCCAGGGTTTGCAAAAACTCAGCGTCAATTGGATTTGCCTGATACTGGGGCCAAATAGCATGATTTATTTCAAGCGAAAAGTCATTAACGCCAAAATGGCGCGCATAGTTTTGCCCTTGTTCAATAGAATGAAAATAGGTGGGAAGCACTTGGTCGAGTTGCTGCTGAACCAGCGCCTTAGGGTCAAGCGGGGCGGGCAAATCCCATGGGTCATGCTCATCAACCAGGCCTGC
Organism: Thiomicrospira sp. R3; assembly: GCF_029581415.1. Lineage (GTDB taxonomy): Bacteria > Pseudomonadota > Gammaproteobacteria > Thiomicrospirales > Thiomicrospiraceae > Thiomicrospira. The sequence continues at coordinate 1,624,034 of NZ_CP121121.1, forward strand.
TTGTTGGCGTCTTGCATCTATACGCTGGACAAGATTACGCATGGCTAAACGATCCGGGTCGACCGGATTAAGCACAACCAAGCGCGCAATGCGTGTTGGATGTTCGCGTGCATAGTATTGTGCCATTAGTGCGCCCCAGGAATGGCCGATAAGAATAAGTTGCCCGGCTTGTTCGTGGCGGCGTAAGGCTTCAATATCTTCCACCCATTGATCAAGTAGGCGATCAAGGTTTTCAAGTGGGGTGCGATTTTCACCCGTGCCACGCATATCCATTAGAAGTACGCGGTAGTTTTTTGCGAGGTGTTGTTGCACTGGGGTTAGGTTCCAACTGCTAAAACCAGGGCCGCCGCCCAGTAATAAGACTGTGTGATGTCCTTCACCGAGCGGGTGATAATTTAAGGTTTGGTTTTGAAGTGAAAAGGTTTGGGCGGGGTTTGGATAGCCTTGTTGGCTAGCCGCATGGCTTAGTCCGTAGAAAACAAACAACAAAATGGCTGCGGTCTGAACGCGGAGGGCGAGTTTCATGGCTTTTTCCATTTCGACAATAAACCCCGATTATGTCATAAAGCGTTAAAAGCCTGCTGCACAAAAAACAAGGAGAATGATTAAACGCCACAGATAAAAAAACCGCCGAAGCGGATTTTTGTAAACCAAGGTCATACTTATGCAGAATAGTACATATCAAACTCAATCGGGTGTGTAGTGGCACGCATGCGGGTTACTTCTTCCATTTTTAGTTTGATGTATGAATCGATAACATCATCTGTAAATACGCCACCGGCTTTTAAGAACTCGCGATCTTTGCCTAATTCTTCAAGTGCTTCTTCTAAAGAGGCACACAATGTGGTGTAGGTAGCTTCTTCTTCAGGAGGCAGGTCATACATGTTTTTCTCAGCAGGTGCACCTGGATCAATTTTGTTAATAATGCCGTCAAGACCCGCCATCAAACAAGCTGAAAACGCTAGGTATGGGTTGGCGGTTGGATCGGGGAAGCGTAATTCAACCCGACGCGCGCGCTCAGACGGTGCGTAGGGTATACGAATCGAAGCAGAACGGTTTGAACCCGAGTAAGCCAATAAAATCGGCGCTTCGAAGCCAGGAACCAAGCGCTTATACGAGTTCGTACCAGGGTTGGTGAATGCATTCAAAGCACGGGCGTGTTTCATTAGCCCACCGATATACCAAATCGCTTCTTGCGAAAGACCGGCATAAACATCCCCAGCGAAGATGTTTTTGCCATTTTTAGATAACGACTGGTTAATATGCATACCTGAACCATTGTCACCAACAACTGGCTTAGCCATGAAGGTAGCGGTTTTGTTTAACGAATGACAGGTGTTGTGTACGGCATATTTTAAAATTTGAACTTCGTCGGCTTTAGCTGTTAGGGTGTTACCTGCTACGGCTAGCTCGCACTGACCATTGTTCGCCACTTCGTGGTGGTGAGCTTCTACCTTAAGCCCCATGGCTTCTGCCATCGCGCAAATGTCGGCGCGAACTTCGTGAAGTTGGTCAACTGGTGGCACTGGGAAGTAGCCGCCTTTAACTTTTGGACGGTGACCCATGTTACCGCCTTCATAGACTTTTTCAGAGTTCCATGCGGCTTCTTCACCATCAATTTTGACGAAACAACCCGACATGTCTGCGCCCCAGCGCACGTCGTCAAAAATGAAAAACTCAGGCTCTGGGCCGAAGAACGCGGTGTCGGCGATACCGGTAGACTGTAAATAAACTTCAGCTTTTTTAGAAATACCACGCGGGTCTTTTTCGTAAGGTTCTAAGGTTGAAGGTTCAACAATCATGCAGCGGATAACGATAGTTGGGTCATTAAAGAAAGGATCAATAAAATAACCATCAGTTTGTGGCATAAGCACCATATCAGAGCTTTGGATGCCTTTCCATCCGCGAATAGATGAGCCATCGAAGCTTTGACCATCTTCAAAAAACTCATCATCCACATCGGCCGCAGGGATGGTTACGTGTTGTTCTTTACCAATGGTATCGGTAAAGCGTAAATCCGCCCATTTGATTTCATTTTCTTTGATTAGGTCGACTATTGCTTGTGCAGACATAAGCTTATCCTTCGTTACTGTGTTGTTTTATGTTTTAATCAGATGCCTGATTGTTGGTTAAGTTAAAGCGCAAATCGTGCCAGATTTATTAATTAGGGCTTATTCTTTTTAACCTGTTGTTTTTAAATTAAGTTTCTTATAAAAAATGAAATAGGGTTGTAGGTTTTAACAGGTTTGTTATGCACCTTGTTTGTGAGGTTTTGATTATTTTGGTGCAAGTTAAGGAATTTCAATTTCAACATCAGTGAGTGGAATCACGCTACAGGTTAAGATATAGCCTTTATCACAATCATAAGCAGGCATTTGAATTTCGTCTACTTGACCTGAAATAAGTTTTACTTCACACGCACCACAGTTCCCACCGCGGCAGCTATAAGGCATATCAAATCCTTGTTCGTCTAATGCTTCAAGCATTGAAAACTGGCCGTCAAACTCACAGGTTCCTTGTCCAATAACGGTAATGGTTGACATAGTGTTGTCCTCTTGAAAGTAAAAAAATGAACCCTATTCTAGCAAAAATTTAATTTAATTTATTTTGCTTTGCAATAAAAGCAATACAAGGATTTAAGTACAATAGCGCCAGTTTTGGTTTTTTAATAGTACAAGCAAACAGAGAGAATAGGATGAGTGGACAGTTAAGAGGTTCTTGGGCCAAACTTCAGCATAATTTTAAGTTGGTTCGTGATAACAAGGCTTTTGAGTGGTTTGTTATTAGTGTGATTGTGGTTTCATCCATTGTAATTGGTGCGCGTACCTATGATATTCCGCAAGGGGTGTTGGGGGTGATTGCGGTAATGGATGTGGCGGTTACATTGTTTTTCTTAATGGAAATTCTGCTGCGAATGGCCGCCGAAGACCGCTTTCGCGACTTCTTTAAAAAAGGCTGGAACGTTTTTGATTTTACGATTGTTGTTGTTAGTTTAATTCCGATTGAAGATTCCGAATATGCGCTGATCGCTAGGATGTTACGTTTGTTCCGTGTATTGCGTTTAATCTCATTTATTCCAGAGATGCGGGTGCTGGTGAATGCGTTGCTCATCGCTATTCCGCGAATAGGTTACGTGGCCTTGTTAATGTTTGTTATTTTTTACCTGTATGCGGTTATTGGTAGTTTCTTGTTTGCTTCAATCAACGACTTCTTATGGGGGGATTTAGGTGCGGCCTTGCTCACGTTATTCCGTGTTGCGACGTTTGAGGACTGGACTGATGTAATGTATGAAACTATGGAAATCTATCCGTGGAGTTGGATGTATTATTTAACCTTTATCTTTATGTCGACCTTTATTTTCCTTAATATGATGATAGGTGTTGTGGTTTCCGTTCTTGAAGAAGAGCATAGGAAAAGCCTTGAACAGGGTTTAATTGATCTTGAAATCAGTGAGGAGCAACGGATGAAAAATATAGATAATCAGGTTGCAGAATTAAATCGCAAGCTGGATATGTTGTTAGCCCAGCAGGCACAAGCTTTGGAGAGTAAAAAATGAGTATGCAACAGCAAATTGAAGAGCAGGTTCACCAGGCGTTTAACCCGGTGTATTTAAAGTTAGATAATGAGAGTGATAGGCATGCTGGGCCAGCAACAGAGTCGCATTTTAAGTTGGTGTTGGTGTCAGCCGTCTTTGATGGTTTAAGTCGTGTTAAGCGTCACCAGGCTGTGTATAAGGTGTTGGCATATCAGATGACAAAGGTGCATGCGCTTGCTTTGCACACTCATACCCCTGATGAGTGGCAGAAAAATCAATCTGTGCCAGCATCACCCTTGTGTGCAGGCGCTAAATAGGTTTTTGTTTTTAAACATTTAACAAGCCGATGATAAAAAATATAAATTAAACAGGTGTTTAAATGGCTTTTAAATGATTTTAGAGGGTGTATGCGTTTTATACGGTAGTGGCGCACCATTTTGGATCTGGTGCACCGATTTGGGATTTAGCTGTTTTTGTCAATAATGGCCTGGATGGTCTGTGCATTGCCTTCCATGCCTAGTTTTGTATAGGCAGAATGCATTAGCTTTAGCGCAGCCCTATTCGATTGTGATCGTGGATAGTGTTCGATAACCGCTGTTGCGCGATTCGCTGCAGCCAAGTAAGCACCACGGCTGTAGTAATAGTTGGCAATTTTCATTTCACGTCTGGCGAGTTGATTGGTTAAAACAATCAGTCTTGATTGAGAGGCTTTGGCATACTGACTGTCAGGGAAGCGTTGGATTACCTGCTGGTAAGCGCGATAAGCCTCAAGTGCAGATTTGGCATCACGTTGTGCGGGGTCTGTAATGAACCTATCTAGCCAGCTGCGGTTAAGCGAATCCGACGCGACGGCTTTTAGGTAGTGCGCATAGGCGAGTTCAGGGTGGCGCGGATAGATGCGAATAAACTCGTCAAGTTCACGTATAGCTGAAAGCGGTTCATCGTAACGGTAATAGGCATAAGCCAGTTCAAGGTAAGCTTGCTCAGCATGGTCGCCATAGGGGTAGTTAGCTTTGAGTTTCTCATAGTACTCTATCGCCATTTTCCATTGACCTTTATCAAATTCGCCTTTTGCTTTTTGATAAAACTCCTCAACCGTCCATTCCGATTCAGGTTTTTTGAAAATAGACGAACAGCCCGTTGCCATACTCAATATCAAGATAATTGAAAGAATTTTTAACATGATTTCTCGGTTACAATAGTAAAATTATTTTTTAATATTATCACAGATTAAGGAACGTCGCTTGAGTAGTCAAAGTTTGTCTGCAAAAATTTCACATGATCAAATGGGTGCAAGACTGGATGCGGTGCTTGCCCAAGCTTTTCCCGATTATTCACGTAGTCGCCTGCAAGCCTGGTTAAAACAGGGTTTGGTTAAGGTGGATGGGGTTGTGGTGACCAAATCTCGCCACACGATATTGGGCGGTGAGTGGGTTAAGCTTGAGGCGTTGCTGGAAGATGAAACCGATATTGCTGCTCAGTCGATTGCATTAGATGTGGTGTATGAAGACGAAACCATTATTGTATTAAACAAACCAGCAGGCCTGGTGGTTCACCCTGGTGCGGGTAATCCGGATGGCACGTTAATGAATGCACTGCTCCATTATGCGCCTAAGTTGCGTGAAGTGCCACGTGCCGGGATTGTGCATCGCCTGGACAAGGATACATCGGGCTTGATGGTGGTTGCAAAAGACTTGCAAGCCCAAACTCATTTGGTGGATCAGCTACAGCGCCATGATGTTGAGCGTGTTTATGATGCGCTGGTGGTGGGTAATATGATTTCGGGCGGCACCATTAGTAAGCCAATAGGACGACATATTAATGATCGTAAGAAAATGGCGGTACGTGTTACTGGCGGCAAAGACGCCACCAGTCATTATCGTGTGATAGAAAAGTTCCGCGCGCATACCCATGTAAAAGTCAGCTTAGAAACCGGGCGTACGCACCAAATTAGGGTGCACATGGCTTATTTAGGTTTTCCATTATTAGGCGATCCCGTTTACGGTCAACGCCTCAGAATCCCTCAGAAAATGATGCCCGAGTTTGTTGAGTTGTTACAAAACTTTAAGCGCCAAGCGTTACACGCTGGCGTGTTGAGCCTGGTCCATCCTAAAACCGGAAAAATCATGAAATGGAAGGCGCCCATTCCTGATGATATGGCTTTGTTGATTGATATTTTGCGTGACGACCAGGTGGATTTTATTGCCAATAGAAATAACGCCTACGACGAACTTGATTATGATTATGATGTTGAAGTCGAATGGGTAACGGATGATGATATTCCCGATTATTGAGCCGAGTTGGTCGGTACCGACCTCGGTTAAAGCCTTGACAACCACCCGTGTTGGCGGGCGAAGCCTTGCGCCCTATGCCAGCTTTAATCTGGCGGAGCATGCTGGCGACTCGCTGGATGGGGTGGTGCAAAATCGTTTATTGCTTCAATCGGCCTTGCCTAGCGATGTTCAGTTGGCTTGGTTGGATCAGCAGCACACCTCGCGGGTTGTGCATTTTAACCAGGCCTGCTTAACAAAACGCGTCGCGGATGCGGTTTGGAGTGATCAGCCAAATCAAGTTTGTGCGGTGATGACAGCCGATTGTTTACCCATTCTGTTAACCAGTCAATCAGCCCGTTTAGTCGCTGCGGTTCATGCAGGTTGGCGTGGTTTAGCCCATGGCGTTATTGAACAAACCCTCTCGGTTTTACCCGACAGGCCCGAGAATATGATTGCCTGGATAGGGCCTGCTATCTCACAGGACTATTTTGAAGTAGGGCAGGATGTTTGGGATGTGTTTTGCGCAGATAACGCAGTAAACCGCCGTTTTTTTAAAACAGTCTCCTTGCATGACGCTAAATTTAAAGCCGATTTGCCGGGCTTAGCAAAGCAGCAACTCAATGCATTGGGCGTTACGCAGGTATACCTATCTGGTATGTGTAGCTTTGCAGAGGCTTCACGATTTTATTCTTATCGGCGTGACGGCCAAACGGGTCGAATGGCCAGTTTAATTTGGCTGCAAGGCTAGTTTTTCAGCGTCAAGTAATTGTTTTTTTAAGGCTATGCCCCAGGCAAAACCGCCGACTTCGCCATTACTGCGTATCACGCGGTGGCAGGGTATAAACCATGCGATAGGGTTTGCTGCAACGGCGTTGGCAACCGCTCTTGCCGCTTTGGGTTGCCCGATTGAATCAGCAAGGGCTTGGTAACTTCGGGTTTCGCCATAAGGTAAATTTAAAAGTGATTGCCAAACCCGGATTTGAAATTCAGTGCCTTGAGGCGCCAAGGTTAGGTTTGGCTGGTCGGGCTTTATCGGCTCGCCTATCTGTTCAGCAAGCCACAAACTCTGCTGTGTCGAAGCCTTAGGGTAGGGCAGGTCTAGCCATCCAAAGCTACAACGCAGAAGTTGATGATTCGCCATGAGTAAACTGATCTTGCCAAACTTTGTATTATGCTGTGCAAGATAAATCGACCCTGGGTGGTGGGGTTTGCTAATTAACATCGATTCGGAATCAGGTATAATGCGTTAAAATTGCTTCAAGAATAACACTTCAAAAAGGAAATGTGTGACTTTAACCAGGCCTGGTCAAGAGAAAAAAAGTCGAATCGGCATTTATGGTGGCACCTTTGATCCCGTTCATTATGGTCATTTGCGCCCAGCGCTGGATGCCATGCATCAACTTGGTTTATCACAGGTTAGGTTTGTACCTTGTTATCAGCCAGTTCACCGCGACCAACCTCAGGGCTCATCAGAACTTCGCTGTCAAATGCTTCAAGCCGCGATAGGTTCACAACCCGGCTTTGAATTAGAACGCTGTGAAATTGATCGTCAAGGCCCATCCTATACGGTGGATACGCTTCGACAATTAAAAACGCGCTTTAACGATCATGGCCTTGTTTTACTTATGGGGATGGATGCATTTAGTAAGTTTTTGAGTTGGCATGACTGGCAAGGCATTCTAAACTTAGCCAATATAGCGGTGATGCATCGCCCGGGTGAGATCTTGCCGGAAACTGAAGCATTATCGGCCTTGTTAGCGCAGCGTTTAACTTCAACGTTGACAGCATCGAACGGTCAGATTATCGAGGTTGAAGTGACACAGTTGAATGTGAGCTCAACACGCATTCGCGCTTTGGTTAAAAAAGATGAGCCTATCGCGTTTTTAACCCCTGCAGGGGTCATTGATGTTATTAAGCAGCAGCAACTTTACAGATAATTTTTAATAAGGGAACTAAATGGATTTAGAGCAATTAAAAGACCTTGCGTCAAAAACCCTCGACGATGGTAAAGCACGTGATATTCAAGTGTTGGATGTTGCGGGCATATCGAACTTTACAGATTGTATGATTGTAGCAACCGGCACATCAAGTACCCATGTTCGTGCGCTAGCCAGCATGGTTGATCAGGCGTTTAAAGAAGCGGGTGATCCTAGTTTAGGCAGTGAAACCGGGCCGGAACCCGATTGGGCATTGATTGATCATGGCAACCTAATTGTGCATGTGATGACAGAGAATGCACGCGCTTATTATGCGTTGGAAAAGCTTTGGGATATGAAATCACGTCCTGCTGAACCGAAAAATGCTTCAGAAGCAGGTGAGTAATCATCTGCCCAATTTTGAGCATAAAGACGTGGTTTAAACGATGCAGATTCATTTTATTGTTGTCGGACAGAAAATGCCTAAATGGGTGCAGGAAGGTTATGCGCAATATGCCAAGCGGCTGCCCAAATCCTGTGCATTAAATTTAATTGAATTACCGATGGCGCAGCGCGGTAAAACCAGCTCGGTTGAACAAAATAAGCTTGAAGAAGCTAAACGTATTCAACTGGCGGTTCCAAAAGGTAGTCGTCTTATTGTGTTAGATGAGCACGGCCAACAGCCGACAACTTTACAATTGTCAAATCGCTTGGATGATTGGTTGGCGCGAGGACAGGACGTGGCGTTGGTGGTCGGCGGCCCTGATGGCTTAGATGCGAGTATTATTAAACAAGCGGATTGGTGTTGGAGCTTATCCAAACTGACCTTACCACACCCCTTGGTTCGTGTGTTAATTGCGGAGCAGATTTATCGCGCTTGGTCTGTGTTACAAAATCATCCGTATCATCGGGAATAATAAGGCATTTTTTTAACAAACTCTTGAACTTATAGTATAAGCCTGTATAATCTTGCCCATCCTGCTCAAACCCTATGGTAATTGACCGGCTGTCTTGTGAATCTGACAAGGTGTAAAACCCGGGTTACTTTAGATTTTAAAAATTTTGGAGAGTTATTGTGGCCAATTCAGTTCAAGCTTTAAAACGCGCTAAACAAGCCGAGAAACGTCGTCAACTTAACGCGTCTCAACGTTCTGCAATGCGTACTTCGGTAAAAAAAGTATTAGCCGCGATTGAGTCTGGCGATAAAGAGCAAGCAAATGTTGCGTTCCGCGCAGCGCAGTCTAAACTTGACGGTATGGCGCGTAAAGGCCTAATCGAAAAGAACAAGGCAGCACGTTCAAAAAGCCGTATCAACGCACGTATTAAAGCAATGGCTTAATCTTAACCGATTAATTTTTGCTTAAATATTTAAGGCCCTCGCTTTTAGCTTAAAGCGGGGGCTTTTTGCATTTCTAGGGGCTGTGATGATTCAATACAAAACGGCTAAGCATGTTCTAACACTGCTATTGGTCTTTATGGCGGGGGTGTTGTTAAGTGGAGTGGTGGTATGGTATGGCTCTGAGTCAGCTAAAACCCTCTCGGCGATTGAGCCGGTGTATTTTACTGAGCTCAATTTGGTATTGAGCGCAAGGGTTGATACGGGAGCGCAGACTTCATCGCTTAGTGCGCGTAATATTGAAATGTTTAGGTTGGAAGGCGAAAACTGGGTGCGTTTTGAAATAGTCCATCCAAATTTATCGAATGAGGTTAAGGTCGAAGCCCCAGTGGCGCGGTTTGCTGAAATCAAGCAAGCTAATCACCCTGAACCGGTTAGCCGCCCAGTCGTGGCTTTGGTTGTCGAGGTTCAGCAACACGCTTATAGGCTTGAGTTCAGTTTAACCGACCGCAGCCACCTGCATTACCCTGTATTGTTAGGGCGCAATTTGTTGCAGCAGGGTTGGCTTGTCGATATTAACCAATAATGATAATGATTGCTTTATGTCGGGCAAATCATTTGGCCGAGTTGTTCGGTTAGCTTTAGGTTTTCGGAATAATCGACTGGGCAGTCAATGATCACCACACAGTTATCAGCGATGGCTTGCTTCAATGTCGGCAGCAGTTCATCGGTATGGTTGATTCGATAGCCTTTGGCACCAAAAGATTCAGCAAATTTTATAAAGTCTGGGTTGGCAAATTGGATATGGCTTTCGCGGCCAAATTGATTCATTTGTTTCCATTTGATTAAGCCATATTCTTGGTCATTCCATACCAAAACAATCAGTGCAAGTTTCAGCCGCACGGCGGTTTCAATTTCCTGGCAGTTCATTAAAAACCCCGCATCACCGGTAACCGCTACGGCAACCTGTTCGGGTTGCGCGAGTTTAGCGGCAATTGCACCCGGAAGGGCAATGCCCATTGACGCAAAGCCATTGGAAATAATACAGGTATTGGGCGCTTGGGCGCTGTACATCCGCGCCATCCACATTTTATGCGCGCCCACGTCACAAACCACAATGTCTTCATCGGCTAAAGCTGACCGTAAATCATGGATGATTTTTTGGGGTTTGACAGGGAAAGCTTGGTCTTCATCATGCTGATGAAATTCGTATTCAATAAGTTGTTTTAGATTACCTATGCCGTTGTCTTCTTGGCGGTGCGCGATGGCCGCGATACTTTCTAAGCTGCGGCCAATATCCCCCAACACACCGGCTTCAACAATATAGTATTCATCCACTTCGGCAGGCTGGGTATCGATATGGATGATTTTACAATTTGGGTTTTGATTCCACAGATAAGGGTGATACTCGACAATGTCGTAACCCACGCAAATTACTACATCGGCACGATCTACCCCACAGGCGATATAGTCATGGGCTTGTAAACCAATGGTGCCGATCGAGAGCTCATGCCGACAGGGGATAACCCCTTTAGCCATAAAGGTGGTCGCGACAGGGATATTGAGCTTAGCGGCGAATTCAACCAGTGCATTCGTTGCTTTGGCGCGAATAACACCATTGCCAGCGATAATAACCGGGTGCTGTGCATTAGAAATGATGTCGGCGGCTTGGCGTGCTTTTTCGGCATTAGGCGCGGGGAGGCTTGGGCTTTGGCGTTTTAGTGGTTTTTTATCAATTTGCATTTCCGCAATGTTTTCTGGAAAATCAATAAAACTACAACCGGGTTTTTCCATTTGTGCAACTTTAAAGGCCTTGCGAATGACTTCTGGAATAATATCAGGGCTAAGAATTTGGGTGCTGTATTTGGTAATGGGTTGGAATAGATTTACTAAATCCAAAACCTGATGGCTTTCTTTGTGTAGGCGGGTGGTGGCCGCTTGGCCTGCAATCGCGACGACTGGCGCACGGTCCATATTCGCATCGGCCACGCCCGTCACTAAATTGGTCGCACCCGGCCCCAACGTTGACAGGCAAACGCCTGCTTTGCCAGTGAGCCGACCATAGACATCCGCCATAAACGCGCCACCTTGTTCATGGCGGGTGAGAATAAATTTAATCGGTGAATCTAACAGCGCATCCATTAAATCCAGATTCTCTTCACCCGGAATACCGAAAATATATTCGACTTCTTCGTTTTCTAAACAACGTACCATTAACTCAGCGGCCTTCATCATGTGTTCTCCTTGATAAGCAATCTTTTTATTTGCGCCTGTTAGCTTAATCCTATAGTCAAGGATACTGTCAAAATTCCTTGCTATCAATAAGGATTGAATAAGGTTTTTAAGCGGGTGTTATCCGATGTGTCGGCGCAGGGTGAGGGCACTTTCGATTGCATCCTTTTCAATCTGGCAAGGAATTTAAACGCCCTTAAGCTGGAAATAGGGCGTGGGTTTTTTGTTAAGGTAGGGCTTTTTGTGAAAAACGGTAAAAATGCATGTCTGAAGTACCCGCTAAACCCAAATAAACCCAAACAAAGCCCTGTTGCTATAACCCTATTGCTCCCGGTATTTTTACCCGCTGTTACGGTGATTTCATTTTTTCATTGGGGTTTTATATTTGGGCGATGTATGGTTTAGTTGGCCTGAGTTTGGCCTATTTTGCGTTTCGTCATCAACTGCCCTTATCCATTCGCTCAACACTCTACCCGCTGATTGGCGAGCGCAGTTATGGCCCGATCGGTCATACGGTCGATAGCTTTGCGATACTCGCCACGATTTTCGGTATCGCCACTACGCTAGGCTTGTCGGTATCACAAAAATGCTGGGTATGTGGCGTGCCTTAATGCTAGCAACAAAACGAGAATTAAGTTTAGTCAATGCGATGCAATCCTCCAAACCCGCCCATACGCGGACCTGGAAAAAACGCTTAGCGCAGTTGATTAAATACCCATCACGTGAGGAAGTCGAAACCTTTGTGCGCCAGGTGGTGCATCCGAGCATGATACAGGTGGAAAAAGAGCTAAATCAACAAGGCTGGCCAGCGGAGGTTTATTTTGATAATCGCGAATTTAAGTCACGCATTGAGGTATTCAAAGCGAATGAAGTTGAATTTATCTACGAAGTGCGCATCAGCGATTATGTCATGCCAGGTTTTGCCTATCCAGAAATGGCGCAGGATGAAGATAAGGATCAAAGTCATTACTACCGCGCCGATGTGTTCTTGCGCCGTGGCGACCAGTCTTATGATGTCTATGGTTATGAAAAAGAAGAACTAATTAGCGATATCCTCGACCATTTCGAGCGCTATTTGCAATACCTGCACCATACCCCCGATTTAATGCCCTGGAAAACCGAACAACAACGAGACCAAACCCTAGTCAAAAAATGACTAAAGCACTAGCAACCAGGCCTGGTTGTTAGTTTGTAGTAGACAGCCGTCAAACCCATAAGTTAGGAGTCTGTCAGATTAGGTCGGTGCTATAAATCCGTTCATGGTAAGATTTTGTCTTGTATAAACAAGGATTTCATATCAATGAATGAGAACCATGACTTCCCGCTAGAAAATGACGACGATTGGTTTGAACCTGATTCCATGGCTCACAGCCATGATCGAGGCTATAAGTATCTCTTTTCGCACAAAGAACTGGTTCAAGAGCTTATTGAGGGCTTTGCGCCTGCAGATCTAGTTACTAACCTTGATTTTAATTCACTCAAGAAAGAAAACGGCAGTTTTATTACTCCGGCGATGAAAAAGCGCGATTCGGATGTGGTTTGGTCGGCAAAGCTAAAGCACTCAGAGCAGACCATTTTTCTCTATCTGCTGCTGGAGTTTCAATCGGAAGTGGATTTGTCTATGCCTGTGAGGATTTTGCAATATGTGGCCGCGCTGTATGACGATCTCAACAAACAACAACGCTTATCTATAAAAGCAGGCCTGCCACCCGTGTTCCCTGTGGTGTTATACAACGGACAACAAAAATGGACGGCGAAACATGACATGGCCGAACTCTATAAAAACCTGCCTGAGTATTTAAAACCCTATCAACCGCAATTGCGTTATTACCTGATTGACGAAGAACGCATCCCCGATGAACAAATCGATGGTGTGATTAACGGCATTAGCACGATATTTAGCTTTGAAAAAGCCCACGAATACGCCCAAGCAAGACACAGCACCCAAAAACTGCTGCGCTATCTAGAAAGCTTAGGTGACGACCAACGTGCACTGGCGATGGCCGTATTAAAATGGGTAATGGTTCACTTGAAAAAGAACTACCCAACGATTAACATTACACCTGTAGAACTCATCATTAAGGAGCCGAGCATGTTGGCACAAAACGTAGAAAACTGGAAAAGAGAGATTTTCGCTGAAGGCGAGCAGCTAGGCAAGCTAGAAGGCAAGCTAGAAGGCAAGCTAGAGCAAGCGATCCAAATGATAAAAGAATTTAATCTATCCGTAGAGTTAGTGGCAGAACGTTGCCAACTATCCTTAAAAGAGCTTAAAGAACGTTTAAATCAAAACGATAAAGCCTAACTAACGCGATCCATACCGCTATCACGGAACCTGGAACCTTGCCTTGTCACAATTGGCGATTCACTTTGAAGGCCTGACTTGACAAGGTATTGGCTATTTAGCCAACCAAGTTGACACAGAATTTTGAACGCTCTCTTAAGTTTATCAACCCGCTTTTCCATCATGTTTTCTTTCTTATATTGCATAAGGTTTAGTATGAGTCATTTTTGCCTTGTTATTCGGTATCTCAGTTTTTTTCAAGCTTTTGTATCCGCAAAGCCTGTTATTTTGACAGGTTATGCGGAATGGCTTGATTTAACGAGTTAACTGCTTGTTGTTGCGTGATATAAATAGTACCTCAAAAAAAATCATCAATACTAGTTAAAGTGCGGGTCAGATTAGGTTGTTAGGGCTTTGAGTATTAATTGAATTATGTAGGGTGCTTAATAGTAGTTTTTCGGCTGTTTAGTTGAGCTGTTCTCGAGTGTAAGTAACGCTGCCATATCTTATATATCTGCGCCTCAACGTTAGTTCGTGGTGAAAATAGTAACGCATTATATTTTTAAGCAATTACAACCAGGCCTGGTTGTTTGTTAAAATTTGCATTCTTTTTGTTAATTTAATTGAGTCGGTTTGAAAAAAATAATTAAAGCCACCGCGACGGTCGGTGGGATGACAATGATTTCGCGTGTGCTGGGGTTTGTGCGCGATATGGTGATTGCGCGGTTTTTTGGCGCGTCTGCGGGGGCGGATGCGTTTTTTGTTGCGTTTAAAATCCCTAATTTTTTCCGCCGTTTGTTTGCTGAGGGTGCGTTTTCTCAAGCGTTTGTGCCGGTGTTAGCCGAAACCAAAGAGAAGCGGGGGATTGAGGCGGTTCGGGGTTTGGTTGGTGCGATTGCGTTTCGACTCGGTTTGATTCTGTTCTTTTTAACGCTGTTTGGCGTGTTTGGTGCCTCGCTTTGGATGAGCGTGTTTGCGCCAGGTTTCCGCTCTGATCCTGAAAAGTTTGAACTCGCCACCGCGATGTTGCAAATCACCTTTCCTTATCTGATGTTAATTTCGTTGGTGGCCTTGTCCTCGGCCTTAATGAATACCTATAACAAGTTTGCTGTGCCGGCTTTTACGCCGGTTTGGTTAAATTTGGTGATGATCGGTTGTGCGATTTGGTTGGCGCCGCATCTTGAGCAGCCGGTGATGGCGCTGGCTTGGGGGGTGTTGCTGGCGGGTGTGGTGCAGTTGATGTTCCATTTACCGTTTTTATGGCAAATGGGTTTGTTGCCTTCTCCGACCGCCAAATCTGATCCGGGGGTCAGTGAGGTTAAGCGTTTGATGTTGCCGGCGTTGTTTGGTGTTTCGGTGGCGCAAATTAATTTGCTGGTAGATACAATTTTGGCGTCGTTTTTGGTCACGGGCAGTGTGTCTTGGTTATATTATTCGGACCGTTTGATGGAGTTTCCATTGGGCGTGTTTGGGGTGGCGTTGGCGACGGTGGTGTTGCCTGGTTTGTCGAAAAAAGCGGCGAATGCGGATTGGGAGGGTTTTAAGCAGGATTTGGATTTTGCGTTAAAGTTGGTGATGTTGATTGCGGTTCCGGCGATGGTGGGGTTGTTGTTGTTGGCACAGCCGTTATTGGTTACGTTGTTTTATTATGGTGAGTTTAGCGCGTTTGACGTGCTGATGTCGAGCCAGAGTTTGATGGCTTATTCGCTGGGTTTGTTGGGTTTTATTTTGGTGAAGGTGCTTGCGCCTGCGTTTTATGCACGTAAGGAAATGAAAACGCCGGTTAAAATCGCGGTGGTCGCGCTGGTGAGTAATATTATTTTAAATTTGATTTTGATTGGTCCGCTCGCGCATGTTGGCTTGGCGTTGGCGACGTCGATTTCGGCGATGCTCAATGCGGGGCTGTTGTATTATTTTTTACTCAAGCAGCAGGTATTTAGTTTGCAGTCGCCTTGGCGCGGTTTTAGTTTACAGGTTTTGGCGGCTGTAGGTGTGATGGCGTTGGTGTTGGTTTTGGCGAGTCCGGACAACCAGGCCTGGTTGGATTTTAGCGCTTGGCAGCGGGTGATTTGGCTGTTGAGTTTGATTGTTTTTGCGATGTTGGCGTATATAGTGACCTTAATTTTATTTGGATTTAGACCTAGACGGTTTGTTAGCCAGTTAAAAGCCAAAGAATGATCGCGTTACATCCAAGATTCAATCCGTTATAATTGTGATTTTGCACTCTACAAATAGACTCTATGCAACTGATTCGCGGTTTACATAATTTAGCTCGTTTTCAAACTCGATTTTCGGCGGGCAGTGTTGTCACCATGGGTAATTTTGATGGCGTTCATTTAGGCCATCAATGTGTACTTGAAAAGCTGATCAATCAGGCTAAAACCTTAGGTTTGCCGAGTGTGGTGATGGTGTTTGAGCCTTTTCCGATTGAGTTTTTTAGACCAGATCAGGCGCCTGTTCGTTTAATGAATTTGCGTGAAAAAGTACGGGTATTGAGCCAAGTGGGTATCGATTATTTACTTTGTGTGTCATTTAACCGCCCGTTTTCGCGTTTAAATGCCTCGGATTTTGCGCGCCAAATTCTTTGTCAGGGGCTTAATGCCAAACAACTAGTGATTGGTGATGACTTTCGGTTTGGTTATCAGCGTCAAGGCGACTTTGCGTTTTTAACCCAATGGGGTGCAGAGCATGATTGCCAAGTGAGTGCGATGTCAACTTTTAATTTGAATGGTGAGCGGGTGAGTAGCACCCGTGTACGTGATGTGTTGGCTGAACCGGATCTTGCTTTGGCGAAAAGCTTAATGGGGCAAGGTTTTCGCTTTGAAGGCAGGGTGATTCATGGTCAAAAACTAGGGCGCACCTTGGGTTTTCCAACCCTAAATTTAAACCCGAAGCGCTTGCAGATGCCGGTGAGTGGTGTATTTGCGGTAAAGGTAGCCGGGTTAAACGACCAGGCCTGGCCTGGTGTGGCCAATATTGGGGTGCGCCCGACGGTGCAAGGACAAGGTCCTTCGATTGAAGTCCATTTATTTGACTGGGACAAAATGGTCTATGGCGCGCATGTCGAAGTGATACTTGAGGCGTATATTCGCCCGGAAATGACCTTCAGCGGCTTGGATCAATTAAAAGCGCAAATAGCGCAAGATGCGACCCAAGCTCGACACTTTTTTACTATTTAAACCTGTTTGGAACCTTAATCATGACGGATTACAAGCCTACTTTAAACCTCCCTGAAACCGATTTCCCGATGCGTGGTGGTTTGCCTCAGCGTGAACCCAAACAGGTGGAAGCCTGGTTAGCGCAGGATTTATATCAAACCGTGCGCCAAGCGATGGCGGGTCGGCCGAAGTTTATTTTGCATGATGGCCCACCCTATGCGAATGGCGATATTCATATCGGTCATGCGGTGAATAAAGTGCTGAAAGACATGATTGTGAAGTCGAAAGGTTTAAGCGGGTTTGATGCACCGTTTGTGCCAGGTTGGGATTGTCATGGTTTGCCGATTGAATTAAATGTTGAGAAAAAACACGGCAAAGTTGGTGTCAAACTGAATGAGCGTGAATTCCGCCAGGCCTGCCGTGATTATGCACAAACCCAAGTCGAAGGTCAAATGAAAGACTTTCAGCGTTTGGGGATTATGGCGGATTGGGCTAACCCCTATCTAACCAAGGCGTTTGATTTTGAGGCGAATGAAGTACGTGCATTGGCTAAGATCATTGAAAAAGGTCATTTAGTGAAGGGCACCAAGCCGGTTTATTGGTCAATCGGTGGGCGTTCGGCGCTGGCGGAAGCGGAAGTCGAGTACGAAGAAAAACGTTCAAACGCGATTGATGTGCGTTTTAAAGTGCTGGATGAAAAGGCGTTTTTTGAGCGTTGTCACCATATTGAAGATCACACGGGTGAAGGCCCCTTGTCGGTGGTGATTTGGACCACCACGCCTTGGACGCTGCCTGCTAACCAAGCGGTCGCGATTAATCCTGAGTTGGAGTATGCGCTGGTACAGGTTGAAACCGAGCAGGGCAAAGAACGTCTGTTTATGGCGGAAGCCTTGATTAAGGACGTGATGGCGAAATGTGATATTGAGCATTATCGCGTGGTGGCGTATGGCCGTGGTGATCAATTTGATTTAATCCGCTTGCAGCATCCGTTTTATAAGCGCATTGTGCCGATTATTTTGGGTGAGCATGTTACCACCGACGCCGGTACCGGCTGTGTGCATACTGCGCCAGGGCATGGTCAGGACGACTTTATTGTGGGGCTTAAATATGATTTAGAGGTGGATTGTCCGGTGGATGGTTCCGGCACCTTTGTTGAAGGCACGCCTTTATTTGCGGGTATTAACGTGCTGAAAGCGGATGAGTCGGTGCTTGAGGTGTTGCGTGAACGCGGTGCGTTATTGCACCACCAAGCGATTCGCCATAGCTATCCACATTGTTGGCGCACCAAAACGCCGTTGATTTTCCGTGCCACGCCGCAGTGGTTTATTAGCATGGATCAACAAGGCTTACGTGCGCAAGCGATGGATGCGATTAAAGCCGTGCAATGGGTACCGGATTGGGGACAAAACCGGACTGAAGGCATGATTGAAGGGCGCCCGGATTGGTGTATTTCACGTCAGCGTTTGTGGGGGGTACCGATTTGTATTTTTGTGCATAAGGTGACGGGTGAAATGCACCCGCGTTCGGTTGAGTTAATGGAACAGATTGCGCAGCGTATCGAGAAAAACTCCATCGACGCTTGGTACGATTTGGATGCGACCGAGTTGTTAGGCGCAGAAGCCAATGACTATGAAAAAGTACAGGATATTCTCGATGTTTGGTTCGACTCCGGTGTGACCCATTTTGCGGTGTGTCAGCAGCATGACGAATTGCAAGCACCGGCGGATTTGTATTTAGAAGGCTCGGATCAGCATCGCGGTTGGTTCCAGTCATCGTTATTGACCGGCATCGCGATGAACGGCGAAGCACCTTATAAACAAGTGTTAACCCATGGTTTTACCGTCGATAAAGACGGTAAAAAAATGTCGAAGTCGAAAGGCAATGTGGTCGCACCGCAAAAAATCGCTGACACCTTAGGCGCGGATATTTTACGCCTGTGGATCTCAGCCGCCGATTATCGTTATGAAATGACGGTGTCCGATGAAATTATTAGCCGTACCGCCGATGCTTATCGCCGTATTCGTAATACCGCGCGTTTCCTGTTAGCCAATTTGAACGGCTTTAATCCGGCCACTGACTTAGTAGCTTATGATGACTTATTACCGCTGGATAAGTGGGCGGTCGGGCATGCGCATGGCCTGCAACAACAGATTGTGGAGGCCTATAATCAGTATCATTTCCATCAAATTTATCAAGCGGTGTCGCATTTCTGTTCGATTGAAATGGGCGCGTTTTATTTAGACGTGATTAAAGATCGTCAATATACCTGCAAAACTGATGGGTTAGCGCGTCGTTCGGCGCAAACCGCGCTTTATCATATTATCGAAGCGATGACCCGTTGGATTGCCCCCATCTTGAGTTTTACCGCCGAAGAACTTTGGCAATATATTCCGGGTGAGCGTGAAAAAACCGTGTTTGTCGCCACCTGGTATGAGGGCTTAACGCCGCTGGACGAGTCGGCCAAGATGAATTCAGCTTACTGGGCGCAAATGATTGAAGTGCGTTCTGCGGTGGCGAAACGTCTGGAAGAGTTGCGTAATGCGGGCGAAATCAAAGCCAGCTTAACCGCACAGGTTAAACTCTATGCCGATGGTGACGTGTTTAATGCTTTAAATCAGTTAGGCGATGAGTTGCGATTTGTGTTGATTACCTCTTATGCGCAGATTTTGCCAATGAGTGATAAACCAGCTGGTGCGATTGAAACGGAATTAGATGGCTTATGGATTGAAGCGCAAGCGGTGCAAGCGGAAAAGTGCCCGCGTTGCTGGCACCATCGTGAAGATATCGGTGTTGACCCAGATCACCCAGAGCTATGTCAACGCTGCGTTGATAACGTAATCGGCAAAGGTGAAGTGCGTCACTATGCTTAATATTAAGCAAGTGAGCATGATGGATTATTATGAAGTTTGACTCGTTGCTACGCTGTGCGTGGGAACGCATAAGATATGTTCATAACTTAGGTTCCTTGGGAAGAAGTGCAAAGCGCTGTTTTGTTTATGCGTCATCTCGGTGTAGGCCGAGATATTTTGAGGTTGAGCGGGTTCAATTAAGATAGAGGATAAAATGATTGAAGAACGCGTTTGGGGGATGAAACCCAATAATCGCTTAGCGATGCAATTAGCCAAGCGTGACCTATCAACTCTAGTTTATGATGCGGTGAACCTCGAAGGTGTGGCGATGACCCTACCGGAAGTGCAAACTTTATTGGAAGGCATTACGGTCGGTGGGCATAAAATCAGCGATCAAAATATGGCGCTGAATCAAGCTAAGGCTTGGGAGTTTATTTTCGATTTGGTAAAGAACGGGCAATTTCGGTTTGATAAACCGACCGTGCTGAATATACATAATATTGCCGGACAAGATGAAGCCTTGGAGTGGGGGCGATTCCGTTCGGGTTATGTCACCATTGCCGGTTCAGAATATCAACCGCCTGCACCAACGGAGTTAGAGCAGGCTTGGTTAGACTTGGAGTTGCAATTGGACGCCATTTCGGATGTGTATGACCGTGCGATTAGCGCGTTTTTGCAAATGGCACGAAATCAGTTTTTTTGGGATGTGAATAAACGCACCGGACGTTTTATGATGAACGGTATTTTACTGTCGCACGGTTATCCAATTATTAATGTACCGGCGAAGCGTCAGGAGTTGTTTAATCGCTTGATGCTCGATTTTTATAGCAACAGCGATATGTTACCTATGAATGGGTTTTTACGCGATTGCTTAGACGTTCGATTGATTAAAAACTTTACGATGGACTTGGGCGTGTAAACCATCGACAACCTGAGGGTTTTAGATCCCTCAGGTCTTAGCGGCGAATAATTAGGAATGCAATGAAAATACATTTTCTTCAAACCGGACTACGTTATCTTTGGATAGCAGGCCTGGTGCTGGTGTTGGATCAAGTTACCAAGTATCTCGCGGTGAGTTATTTAACCTTTGGTGAGCCTTTGGCAGTGATGCCGCACTTTAACCTGACGCTGGTTTATAACTATGGCGCGGCCTTTAGCTTTTTAGCCGATATGGGCGGCTGGCAGCGTTGGTTTTTTGTTGTTTTGGCGCTGGTGGTGGGTGTGGTTTTGCTGGTTTGGTTAAGTAAATTGAAAGCTAAGCCAACCCTTGAAGTGATTGGATTGCAATTAATTCTCGCTGGCGCTATAGGTAATTTAATCGACCGTCTGTTATTTGGTAAGGTAACGGATTTTCTAGATTTTTACTATGGCAGCTGGCATTATGCCACCTTTAATATTGCAGATATGGGCATTACCCTTGGCGCGGTAATGCTCGTTTATTATGAGTTTTTTCTGCGTCCCAAAGCATCCACTGAATCTAAAAAGTAGTCTACGATGAACCGAAAAAAGAAGATTTATCAAAAAGTTAAGAAGAAACTGTTGCAAGCGAAAGCTAAAAAGCAGCCCGCTAAGAAATCGTCTTATATTTCTAAAGCTCAACGCGCGTTGCTTGAAGAGAAGGTTGAGCCTGAGGCTGAAAAGCGTTCAGACTCACCCAACGCTGAATCAAGTAACTAATCAACCTCAATCTTTCAACGTCTTTCAACACCGTTCAATACTTTTCAATTCCAACTAGGCTGTTCTTACCTTAAACCAGGCGCTGTAGAGTGCGGGTAAAAAAAGGAGCGTGAGTAGGGTGCCCATTGTTATACCGCCAATCAACACATAGGCGAGCGGCCCCCAGAAGGTCGAGGTTGTTAGCGGTATAAACGCTAACACGGCGGCTAAAGCAGTTAAGACAACGGGGCGCGCACGGCGCACTGTGGCGTCGATCACCGCCTCGTAATCACTGAGCCCTTGCCGTTTGTTGTCATCAATTTGACCGACCAGAATCAGCGTGTTACGCATTAAAATTCCCGCCAAACCAATAAGCCCTAGTGTTGCCACAAAGCCAAACGGTTGTGAGAAGATCAGCAGTGCCATCACCGCACCAATTAAACCGAGCGGCGCGGTGAGGATCACCATGAACATGCCACTAAACGAGCGCATCATGAGCATCACCAGGGTAAGCATTAGAATCACCATCACGGGCATTAGAGCGCGAATGGAGTTTTGTGCCTTGCCTGATTCTTCGACCGAACCGCCGATTTCAACGCTATAGCCCAGAGGTAGGCTTTGGTTAAGTTGTTGCAGTTCAGGCCAAATTTGCATGGTCACATCAGGCGGTTGAGCGCCAGCACGAATTTCGCTATTAACCGATAGATAAGGCGTGCGGTTTCGACGTTTAAGCACCGGTTCTTCATAGTCAATCCTCAGGTTGACCAGCGCATCTAAAGGGTAGCTTTGACCCTTTAGGTTTTTAAGCGGTAGATTGCCAAGCTGTTCTAAATTTAACCGTGCCTCAGCGGGCGCACGCGCGATGAGTTGGACGCTGCGCGTTTGATGGCGCAGTTGGCTGATGGTTTGACCCTGTAGGATGAAATTGAGTTGCTGTTGCACATCCAATGGGTTAAAGCCGAGGTTTTCCAAATGCTGTGGGTCATAATCCAGCAGGATAACCGGTGTGCGTTGTCCATATTCCAAGTGCGGCTGGATGGTTTGTGGGTGGCGCTCCATAATGGTTTGAACTTGGTTGGCAATGTCGCGCAAAACCAACGGGTCATCGCCCATTACGCGGAAGCTAACCGGCCAAGGCACTGGAGGACCATAGAGCAGAGGATGAACACGGACGCGTGCTTGAGCAAATTCACCCTGATCAATCCAGCCTTGTAAGCGCGCTTGAAGCGCATCGCGTTGATCGCGATCGCCAGTAATGGCGATAATTTTGGCAAAAGCCGGGTTGGGTAGCTCAGGGTTTAGCGCCATAAAAAAACGCGGTGCGCCTGCGCCAATGTAGCTTGAGAGGGTACGGACTTCAGGTTGGGCGGCAATCAGGGTTTCCATGCGTTGCGCAAGCTGGTCGGTGACGCCAATGGAGGTACCTTCTGGTAGGTAGATATCAATCATTAATTCGGGACGGTCTGAACTAGGAAAGAATTGTTTTTCTACTAATTTTGCCATGCCGATTATAGATAGCACAAACAACAAAAAGGTGGCGAACAATACGGTTTTACGCTGATGCACACAGGCGCTTATTATCGTGCGTAATGCCCGATAGCCTTTGGATTGATAAGGGTCTAAATGCTGAATTTCATAACCAGGCCTGCCTAGTTCTTTAGCGGCAATGGGACCTTTGAGAAATTTAACCCCTAAATAGGGGGTAAAAATCACGGCAACAAACCAAGAGGCGATCAAAGAAATCGCCAATACCCAGAAAATATTACCGGCATATTCGCCAACATTCGAGGCGGCAAAGCCAATCGGTACAAAACCCACAGCGGTAATTAAGGTGCCGATTAACATAGGCATCGCGGTGACCGACCAGGCATAGGAGGCGGCTTGGATTTTATCCAGCCCTTCTTCGATTTTGACGAGCATCATTTCAATGGCAATAATCGCATCGTCAACCAATAAACCCAGCGCTAGGATTAAAGCGCCAAGGGTAATGCGGTCGAGGTTTTTACCGGTCATCATCATAATAAAAAACGTAATCGCCAGCGTGAGTGGCACCGCGAGGGCGACCACCAGGCCTGCTCGTAAACCGAGGGCTAAAAAGCTGACCAGCATTACCACAGCAAGGGCAACGAGGAACTTGAGTTGGAATTCGTCAATCGCCTGACTAATGGCATCGGCTTGGTTGGTGATTTTTTCTAGCTCAAAACCTAAGGGCAGGTGTTGGCTCAGCTGTTGCTCAAGTTTTTCTAGGTCTTTACCTAGCGTTAAGCCATTGTAACCAGTTTGCATAATGACACCGATTAGCAGGGCTTGTTGGCCTTGATCACGCACCAGGTATTGTGGCGGGTCTTGGTAACCTCGGCTGACTTGGGCAATGTCTTTGAGCTGGAATTGATGACCTTGAATGGACATAGGCAGATTTTCGAGTCGGCTTATGTCGTTTAACTGACTATCCATGCGCAGATAAACCCGCGCGGCTTGGGTGTCAATTTGTCCTGAAGGGGTGAGGCGGTTGTGGGCTTCTATTTCGGCAAAGATTTGTGAGGGGCTAATCGCCATTTGGCTCAGACGCTCAATATCCAGTTCAATAAATACCTGTTGTGGCCGCTCTCCAATTAAATTGACTTTTTGCACGCCAGGCACGCGCAGGAGTTGGTTGCGTATGTGTTCGGCAGGTTCAATCAGTTGAAAGGCTTGAAGCTCGGGGGCGGTGAGGGCATAAAGGCTGTAATAAACATCAGAAAAATCATCGTTAACAAATGGCCCTTGGACACCCGCAGGTAAAAAACTCGCTTCATCCAACATACGTTTGCGTACTTGATAAAACACGTTTTGTACTTCGTGTTTGGGGGTTTGGTCAAGAAATTGAATTTGCATGTTCACCTGACCTGGGCGCGCGGTGGTTTCCACTCGGTCAAAATAGGGCACTTCTTGCAGGCGTTTTTCAAGTCGGTCGGCGACCTGTTGTTGCATTTGTTCAGCCGTAGCGCCTTCCCAAATAGCCGAAACGGTCATGACTTTAATCGTGAAAATCGGGTCTTCTGCGCGCCCTAAACTGACAAAAGCATAAAGCCCAGCCAGTGCGACGATTAAAATAAAGTAAAGGGTTAAGGCACGTTCACGCACCGCCCAGGCCGATAGGTTAAACCGCTGCATCATAGCGTTGGCTCCTGCAGCTGACGAGTTTGTACTTTTTGTCCGGCTTTAAGCAGGTGGACACCCGCGCTGACAACCTGGTCATTGGGGCTGAGCTCCGCTTGCACAAAAGCAAAGTCTTGGGTTAGTTGAGTGAGCTTAACAGGTTTAAATTGAACGATGCCCTCTTGATAAAGCCAAACGCCAGTGCCTTGCCCGAGATCGAATACCGCTGATTTAGGCAGTTTAAGCTGTTGGTCTGGCGTGCTAAAAACCAGCTTGGCTGTTTGTCCGAGTTTTAGTTGTGTGTTTTCGGGCAGGGCATAGCGAACTGTCCAGGTATTTGAAGCGGGGTCAGCCGCTGGTGTGGTTTCACGCAAACTAACCGGTATTTGTTCGCCCGTTGGCAGTTGAATGAACCCCTGTTGTTTGGCTGAAGCGATGCGTGATTCAGGGAGTTTAACCAGAATATCCTGTTGTTGACTGAAGATTTCAATCAGCGTTTGACCGGGCTGCACAACCAGGCCTGGTTGTGCTTGGATGAATTGAACCAAGCCGTTTACTGGGGAGCTGAGTTGAGCATAATCCAGTTGACGTTTCACCAGATCTAATTCGCGTTGCAGTGCCACTAAACGTTGGTGCAGGCTGGTCACTTGGTTTTGAGCGCGGTCAAAGTCCTGTTGCGAAACTAGGTTGCGATTAAGCAGGTCTTGCGCACGTTTGGCTTCGGTTTGGGCGAGCTTAAGTTCGGATTCTGTCGCATTGAGATTCGCTTGCGCCGCACGTTGTTTAAGCGTTAAATCCGTGGCATCTAGTTGAATCAGTGTTTGACCTGTACGCACGCTATCGCCAATTTGTACATGGCGTTTTGTCACCAGGCCTGGTATTTGGAAACTTAAAGACGTCAGGGTTTGGCTTTCAATACGGCCCAGCAGGCTGTCTAATTGTTCACCACCTTGTTGTACATGAGACACAAGCACGAAGGGTAAGTGCTCTGAAGGCTCGCTCTCAGCTTGGTGTTGACAGCCAGAAAGCATGCTCAAACTGAGTGTGCCGATAAAAAAAATCTTGAAGGAGTGTTTAAGCTTAAACATAGTTCGCCTTTGTTACAAATTTAGGTTGGTAGCGGTAATAACTTAACGCGTTTTGATTGAGTTGGGTTGATTAAAGGTTTTCAGTTTGCGCCAAAGTCGGTGGTCAAGTTTAACGCTACGCGCTTGATTTTTCCAAAGCGCATAGCCCAACCCAAGTGGGGAGTGTAAAAAACGAAAAAACAGTGGTTTGTTGTTCACGTTTGTTGGTTTCATTTTATCTCGTTGCGTTTTTTAGCCTGTTGAGGATGTTTAATGTTGGTGCGCCATCCGCAGGGATATTGTGAGCCGTTTGGAACGCGCGGATACCAGCTCGTGTTTTGGTACCTGGAATACCATCCGCGCCACCGACATCATAGCCTAACTGATTTAAGCGTTGTTGCATTTCAATAATCTGCGCTCGCGTAAGGGCTTCGTCATCAGCTGGTTTTTTTGCAGTTAAACCCGGTGCGTCAATAATTCTATCGGCAAGATGACCAACGGCTACAGCGTAATTGTTCGACATGTTCCAACGTTTAATTACGTTAAAGTTGTGATAAACCAAAAAGGCCGGCCCACGATAGTCGCTCGGGATAAGCAGTGCAGCTGAAATGTCTGCATTCGGCAGAGGGGTATCATCTGTTTGGCGAATGCCCATTTTTTGCCATTCTGATAGTGGGCGTTGGGTGCGACCATCTGCTAGCGCAAAATCAAAGTTTTTAGGCAGCACGACTTCACGTCCCCAGGTTTCTTCGCGTTTCCAACCTAGGTTTTGTAAAAAGTTGCCTGATGAGTGAAACACATCGTCTAGGCTGTTCCACATGTCTTTACGTCCACTACCATCGGCATCAATAGTGTAACGCAGATAGTTGGAGGGCATAAATTGTGTTTGCCCCATTGCGCCCGCCCATGAACCTTTCATTTGTTCAAACGGAATATGACCTTCATCTAAAATGCGTAAAGCATAGATTAATTGTTGAGTGAAAAAGGTACTGCGTCGGGGATCGTAGGAAAGCGTAGCCAAGGATTCAATGACCGGAAAACTGCCGGTGAAATTGCCATAGTTGGTTTCTAAACCCCAAAACGCGACTAGAAAACGCCCTGGAATACCGTATTTTTCAGTGACTTCATCAAGCAGTTCGCGGTGGGTGGCTAGCATCTCTTTGCCACGTTTGATACGCCAATCACTAACAGCGGATTCGAGGTACTGCCAAAAAGTTCGAGTAAATTCAGGCTGATGGCGATCAAGTTCAAGCACGCGCTGATTGAGTTTAACGCCTGAAAATGCTTTATCTAATGTTGCTTGTGAGATGCCTTCTTGACGAGCACGTGGCTTAAATTCTTCAATCCAAGCTTGAAATGCTTGTTCATCGGCTGGCGTGATGGAAACGCTATTCGCTTTCGCTGGGATAGCAAAGAGGGTAACTAAAACAACAAACCAGCGAAGGGTCGTTTTTGATTTCAATACGGCGTGATTAAACATAATGAGGTCTCTAGGTTTAGTGGGTTTTAATGTAAGTGTTCAACATTTTACCGAAACCGCGACGCAGAAAAGCGTAAAATTAACATCAATTTATTTATGACCGGAAAAACCGATGAAATTTTTTGCTACTGCGCCGAATGGCTTATCTGAACTGTTAAAAGAAGAATTGCAAGCACTGGGGGCGCAATCTGTTAAAGCTCAGCCCAGAGGCGTGAGTTTTGAGGGTGGGTTAGTCGATGGTTATCGCGCCTGTTTATGGTCGCGGTTGGCGAATCATGTGTATTTGGTTTTGTTAGAATCGCAGCTGGATACCCAAGAAGATTTGTATGCGAATGTGCGCGCGCTCGATTGGGCACGTCACATGAGCGAAGATCATAGTTTTGCGATTTCGTTTACCGGTAAAGGGATGGGTATTGAGCATACGCACTTTGGCGCGTTGAAAATCAAAGATGCGATGGTTGATTATTTTCGCGATACCACCGGCAATCGCCCAGCGGTCGATCGTGACTATCCTGATATTCAGTTGCACGGCCATTTAAATCGTAATCAATTTACCCTGAGTTTGGATTTGTCGGGGCATAGCCTGCATCAACGGGGTTACCGTGAAGGTCAGCAGGTTAAAGCGCCATTGAAAGAAAACGTGGCAGCGGCGATTTTAATTCGTGCGGGTTGGCCCCAGCTGGCCGAGCAGGGCGCGGCATTGGTTGATCCGATGTGTGGCTCGGGTACCTTTTTAATTGAAGCGGCAATGATTGCATCGGACACCGCACCAGGCTTGGCTAAATCCCATGATATGGGTTTTTTATCTTGGTTAGGCCATCAACGTGATGTTTGGGATGAGTTGGTTAAGGATGCGCAAGCACGTGTGTTGGCGGGTTTAGCGAAGATTCCACCGATTTATGGCTCGGATGCGCATGGTGGCGCGGTGAAAATTGCGCGCCAAGCGATTCAACAAGCGGGTTATGCCGATGTGATTAAAGTGGATATCTTGCCGGTTAATCAAGCCAAGCCAATGGACGATCTGCAACCATACCCTGAAGGGCATAAAGGCCTGGTGGTGACTAATCCACCTTATGGCGAACGCTTGGGTGAGGAAGATGAAGTCAAAGCTTTGTATGTGCAAATCGGTGAAACCTTAAAACGCAGTTTTGTCGGTTGGCAGGCAGCGGTGCTCACCTGTAACAAAGAGCTGGGTTTATATTTAGGCTTAAAAGCCAAGCGGGATCATGCGTTTTTTAATGGTGCGATGGAATGTAAGTTGTTTCGCTTTGAGGTTGAAGAAGAATTTTTTCGTCAACCGGCGTTAAAAGCGGGGGCGGATTTAGCAGCTGAAGTAGAAAGTTCGATGGCCGATTTGGCGCAAACGGAAGGCGCGCAAATGTTTGCGAATCGGCTGCGCAAAAACTTAAAAACGCTGCGCAAGTGGGCGGATCGCAATAAGGTGCTGGCCTACCGTGTGTATGATGCGGATATGCCGGAATATGCCTTAGCGATTGATTATTATCATACGCTTGAAGCGGGCGAGTGGTTGGTGGTGAATGAATATGCACCGCCTAAAACGGTGAATGCCGCCAAGGCTAAACGACGTTTGTATGAAGCGATGGCGGTATTGCCTGAGGTGTTTGGCATTGCGGCTGAGCGGGTGGTGTATAAAATGCGCCAGAAGCAAAAAGGCAGCAGCCAGTATGAAAAACTGGAAGAACGCAAAGACTATTTCACCACCATCGAAAACAACACCAAGCTGCGGGTGAACTTTACCGATTATTTGGATACCGGCTTGTTTTTAGATCACCGTGATGTGCGCGCGTTGGTCGCGAAGTTGTCCAAGGGCAAAGACCTGTTGAACCTATTCTGCTATACCGCCACCGCGACGGCACAGGCCGTTGTTGCGGGAGCGAATAACTCGCTCAGTGTGGATATGTCGAAAACCTATTTGTATTGGGCTAAGCATAATTTCATGACCAATGATCTTGATCTCAGGCGCCATGAGCTGTTGCAAGAAGATGTAGTGGCCTGGTTGAAAACCCCACCCAAAATGGATCCGTTTGATGTGATTTTTTTAGATCCACCGTCGTTTTCAACCTCTAAACGTATGGACGGTGTGCTGGATATTCAGCGTGACCATGTTGAATTGATTGAACAGGCGGGGGCGTTACTCGCGCCGGGTGGCACCTTGGTGTTCTCCAATAATATGCAGAAGTTTAAGTTGGATAAGGACGCGTTATCCGCTTGGCAGATTGAGGATATTACCCGTAAAACCTTGCCAGAAGACTTTAAACGTAGCCCCAAAATTCACCAGGCCTGGTTGTTGACGAAAAGTTAGTTTAAGTCTTGCAAGCCATATCCTCCTGAGCTAGGCTATGAAATAAACTTATTTACGGATTTTTGGATGCTTAAAGTTTTGGGCTATAAGCCTGTATTATTAGCGGTTTTAATTTTGGTAGCCCCTGCTGCGACCAGTATGATTGTTGTTGATTTTCAGCGCTTTCATTCGTTGATGGCCACTTTAATTCTATGTTTAATTATTGAGCCGCTTGATAATGCAGTGCGCCAAGCGGAGGCTCTAGGTGGGCGGCGATTTATTACAGCAAAAGTGGACTGTCAACTCTTTTTCGTACACAAAGACGCCCATTTTTGATTGGAACCTTTAACATCAAATTGACGCTTGAACGCATTTTCAGTCAGGCTAGTTGTACTTAAATTCGAGAATCAGGTTGTTACTTGACTTTATGGGGTGGATTTGGAGCAGGCCTTGTTTATTTGTACTTAGTCCTTCAAAAAACTGTATAACATCGAGGGTGGGTTGAGGTGTGCTTTGCCAAAGGTTAAATAGAACCATGCTTTCGCTATGTAGCTTTTTAACAAGGTTTTGTAAGAAAGGCCGTTGGCTAAAGGCTTCTGGCATACCTTTTTGGTCAAATACGTCAATAACAATTACATCGTAATATTCGGTGTCTTGCTGAATAAACAAAGTTGCATCCATAGCGTGGGTTTGAATGCGCGAGTGGATGGGTAGGTGAAAAAAATCGTGGGCAATTTCGATGACCGAGGGGCGTAAGTCAATCAACGTCATCATCAGTTTAGGGTGGCTAATAAAAAGTTTACTGGCTAAGGATCCCCCCCCTGTACCGAGCATTAAAAGATGCTTAAGTGGCTTTTGTATCTGCCTTAACCAAAGTTGTTGTTCGATAACTTGTTGATATTCAAAGGCGAGGCTTAAGGGGGCTTGGAAAAAGTAACGACTTTGTTTGACAGCGCTGTCAAAATGAAGGCTGCGACAAATAGAGCTGTCAATCACTTGGATTCGGCCAAAGCTGTCACGTTCGCTATGCAATATCTCCCCGCCATAGCGAAGTTTGGGTTTGAAAAGCTTCGTTTTTAAGTCAGCGAGGCTCAACGATTAGCCCACCATAGTCTTGCACGCATACCCCAGCTTGAACTCAGACCGACTTCTACAAAAGCGACTTCGCCTTTTGCATTAATAATAAAGTCAGCGGGCACTGCGCGAGCGCCATAGAGATTGAACAAGCGACCGTCTTGGTCATTAATAATCAAGCTTGGGTTCATGGCGTGCTGTTGGGCATAATCCAGCAGAGTTGCATTGTCACCCGACTGGGTTGCCACGCTGATCACTTGGTAATCTTGTGCAATGCGTTCGATGCCATCACGCGAAAACTCACAAATTGGACACCAGGTAGCCCAGAAGTGAATTAAAACGGCTTCACCTCGAAAGTCGCTTAGCTCAATGACCTCGCCGCTTAATGTTGTTGCGCTAAAGTTGGGTGCGATATCCTTAACGACATCGCCTTGCATAAAGGGGCGTAGGCTTAAATAAATAATCAAAAAACCTACTAACCACACACCATTATTGATCCATTTGTTTTGCCAAAGTGCGATGAGACGTTGTTTGTGGGTCATAGTTAACCTTGTTTGATTGGCATGATGTCTGCGTAGTGTTCGAAATGTGGATAACCTTGTGGATCAACCTTGTCCATGTGAGGGCTGACATGAATGGCCGCCAGTAAATGAGCAATTCCGAATTCTTTAGCCGTATTCAGCGCGCGAATATTGTCATCGACTAATAGCGTGCGTGCCGGGTCGTAAGGCGCTACTTGTTGAATAAACGTCCAGATACGTATGTCCTCTTTAGGGGTGCGAAAATCATGGGCTGAAATAATATGATCAAAGTAAGGCTCTATTGCAGTACGTTCAAGTTTTAGCACTAGGCTATCACGGTGTGCGTTGGTGACCATAATCACTTGCATGTTAAGTTGTTTGAGCTGGCTAAGAAACTCAATAACATCTGGGTGTTTGCGTATCAGGTGTTTAAGGTCATGTTTCAGATCGGCGACTGATAGGTTCAGACGGCCGCTCCAATAGTCTAAGCAATACCAGTTTAGCGTTCCGGTCTGTTGTTTGACCGCTTGGCTTACAAAGCGTTTGGCATTTTCAAGAGGTAAGCGATGATGGTGAGCGTAGGCCTCTGGCAGGTATTCAGACCAAAATTTCCAGTCAAAGTGTAAATCTAAAAGTGTGCCATCCATGTCTAAAAGCACGGTATCGATCTGATCCCAAAGGACTTGATACATTGAACCTCCTAATTCGGTTGAAGCCTTTGCGCGCTTGGCGTATTATGCGTAAATGGAAAATAAAAAGTTACCTGACATTCTAGCGGAAAATATTGTGGTTAAGTCGCGAATCTTTACGGTTCAGGGGCAAAAGTTACAATTTCCCAATGGCACTCAGGTGGATTATGAGCGTTTAGTTAGTCATCCGGATGGCGCAGTGTTGATTGTGCCGATGTTGGATGACGATACGTTATTGCTGATTCGTGAGTATAGTGCTGGCGTTGGGCGTTATGAGCTTGGGTTTCCCAAAGGTAAAATTGATCCGGGTGAGACCTGGCTAGAAGCCTGTGAGCGAGAGTGCATCGAAGAAATAGGTTATAAGCCTCTGCGAATTGACTATTTAGATAAGGTGAGTTTAGCCGCAGGTTATATGGATCATCATACGCATTTAGTATGGGTGCAGGACTTAGTGCCGGCTCAGGGTGAGGGCGATGAACCTGAGCCGCTTGAAGTTGTACCTTGGAAGCTAAGTGATTGGCCCAGTCTTTTGCACCAGCCGGCCTTTAGTGAAGGGCGCGCTTATGCCGCCTTGTTTTTAACGTTACAAAAATTAGGACGAATTTAATGCCCCTAAATCACTACCAGGCCTGGTTGCCTCATGTGGCTGAGATTGCAAGACAGGCTGGTGCGGCTATTATGGAGGTTTATCGTTGCGAGGATTGTGAGGTTGAGAAAAAAGCCGATGGCTCGCCAGTCACCCTTGCCGACAAACAGGCAGATCATTTAATTCGCCAAGCCTTATTCGCTTTAGCACCCGATATACCAGTGGTTAGCGAAGAAAATATTCATGCAACCCCCTTTTCTGAACGTCAAGCGTGGTCGAGTTTCTGGTTGGTTGATCCTTTGGATGGAACTAAAGAGTTCATCGAACGAACTGATGAGTTCTGCGTCAATATTGCGCTTGTAATTAATGGTCAATCGGTTTTAGGTGTGGTGTATGTGCCAGTGTATGATTGGCTCTATATGGCGGTCAAAGGCCGCGATGCGATTAAGGTTGAGCGGGGCATGGAGCAGGTCTTAAATGTACGAAAACTTATTAAGCCTCCAGTGAATGTAACGGTAAGCCGTCGTCATGGCAAAAAGGCTGAACAATTTATTGATGCGATTGCACCTACCCAAACCTTGCACTGTGGCTCTGCGATTAAATCCTGTTTAGTGGCTGAAGGACGAGCGGACGTCTATCCACGCTTTGGCCCAACTTCCCATTGGGATACCGCAGCTTCACAGGTTATTGTTGAAGCCGCTGGCGGTAGAATTGTCGATGCGAAAGGTGAGGATCTGCGTTACTATCCTACGGAATCGATTTTAAATCCGCATTTTATGGTGGTGGGAAACAGTCGTTATCCCTGGCCTAACTTTCCGCAGTAACGACTCATGGCGCGACTATTTTATGCGTTAGTGATTGTTTTTATTTTGGGTTTTCCGACCTCTAGGCTAATCGCCGCGAATCCCATTACCCATCCAATGAGCGTAGGCTGGCAGTCTAACCAGGCCTGGTTCTCCCAACAGACTGAGCATTTCATACTGCATGCGCCTGAAAATTTAGTTGAGGTTTTACCGCGCGTTGCGCTGATAGCTGAAAATGTGCATCTTGAAGTCACTAAGGCGCTAGGTTGGTCACCAGTAGATAAAACCCATTTGGTAATAACCGATGATGTGGACAGCGCCAATGGTTGGGCAACGGTGTATCCGTTTAATCAAAACCGTATCTATATTAGCGCGCCTGATGCCATTAACTCGCTTGAAGATTATCGAGATTGGCTGGCATTATTGATACGTCATGAATATACCCATACCGCTCACTTAGATCAGGCGCGTGGTTTGCCTGCGGCTCTGCGAAGTGTTTTTGGACGACAGGCGCTTAGTTTTCCACACTTGTTTCAACCGCTTTGGTTGATTGAGGGGTTGGCCATTGATCAAGAAACCGATCATGCGTTAGGTGTAGGTCGGGGGCAAAGTGACTATTATGCGATGCAAATGCGTGCTGAAGTTGAGCGCGGCTTGGTGTCTTTAGGGCGTGTATCCGGCTTGAATCGGGATTGGCCAGCGGGTCAAGCCTACTTGTATGGCGCTTACTTTTATCCCTTTTTGCGAGAAACCTATGGCGAGCATGCGGTGGAGCTTTGGCTTAAAAGTTATAGCTATAATTTAATTCCCTATTGGATGAATCCTACGGCTCGGCGTGTTTGGGGTGAGGATTTTTCGAAGGTATGGCAGCGTTACCAGGCCTGGTTGATAGCGCGTTATCCCGTTTTGCCCGCTTCATCTGCATCCAGCCAGCTGTTAACTGATTTGGGTGGTCGGGCTTATTCGGGTGTGTTGCATGCGAATTATTTGTACCGAATAGAGGCGGATGGTCATAGTATGGCGCGTTTGGTTCAACAGGATTTGACTACAGAGTCAGTGACGACCTTAACAAGCGTAGCTTATCCGGGTTCGTTTTCAGTATCACCTTCAGGGCGAATTGTCATGGCGCAACGACGCGCTAATCGCCAAAACCGCTTGTATGCCGATTTATGGCTTTGGGATAAAACACGAGGTTGGCAGCGCATCACGGATCAGCAACGCTATCGTCAAGCGGTGTGGTTAAATGATGGCCAATTGATCGCCCGTCGTCAAGTTGCGGGCGCTTCTGAGTTACACTTGCTTACCGATAAGGGTGAAGTGAAGCAGGTGTTATGGCAGGGTGATGCGCAAACCCAGTTAGGCTCGATCGCGATTCATCCCAGCGCAACCAAGCTGGTCGCCATGAAAAAACCGCCTTTGGGGAGCTGGCAGTTAGCCGAGTTTGATTTAGCTACTCAGCAATGGCAATGGCTAACGCACAATAACTTTAATCATGCTGATCCGAGTTATAGTGTAGATGGTCGATCCATTGTGTTTAGTGCTAATTACTCGTCGGTTTATCAGCTCTATCAGATGAATCTGAGTGAGGCGAGTGGTGATCACTTTGCACATGAGGTAGCCCAGGTCTTAACAGAGGTTTCAACCGGTGCCTTTCAGCCCTTGTTAAGCAAAAGTGGAGATCTTTTATACCAGCAATATTCAGCTAGGGGTTATGATTGGGCTTTATTGAGATTAGAGGACCAAGCTCAGCGGCTCATTAATATACCAAAGGCTGACAAGCAGGCCTGGTCATCGGATTCGAGCCCATTGCAAAGTGTTGATGAAGTCACCTTGTCTGCTGCCAAACCATATTATCCCTTTTCAAGTTTAAGACCGCGTGCATGGTGGCCGGTGTTTAGTTTTACGCCTGAGCGTAATCAGTTTGGGCTTATGTTTGAAGGGCAAGATGCACTGGCTCGTCATCATTATCAATTAACGCTTGCGTATGATGATCTCGCCCAGCAGCCCTTTGGGCATTTGCGTTATCAAATGGATAACCGCTACTTAGTTCAGTTTGATCGCGGATGGCGCGAAGGTTATAACCAGAGTGATTTGGACGAATTGATTTTGCTGCGCGCTAGGGATTCATTCGTGTTGGGTCGCTTGAATAGCTTCAACCTATTCAATGATCAATTTGCTGTGCATCTTGGATGGGTCTTCGAGCAGGAGCAGGATGCCTGGCGGGATCGACGACTTGCACCTCAACCTAAAACTCAGCGCACCGATCTGAGTCTTGTGGCTCATTGGGATAACACGCAAAGTTATCGCTATAGTATTAGCCCTGCAAGCGGTTGGTCGGGTTATTGGGCATTAGATAGTCATGATCTTATAGATGCAGACTATTCGGGTTCTAGAGCGCAGTTTGATCTTAAGCATTATTTACATATTGTTAACTCCCAGGTGCTGCACACTCGCCTAGTCGGCGGTTACGCCCAGAGCACAGCCTATCCTTTTGTTTTAGGTGCAGATAAGGGAGCTTTTTCAACGGCACTCTTTGCACGCACGGATTATCCGTTAAGAGGTTACAAATCGGCTAGTATTTTAACGGAAAAGTTTGCGTTGTTCAGTTTAGAGTACCGCGCACCATTGGCGCGAATTCAACAAAATTGGCAGGTTTACCCGCTTGGTCTACGTGATATCTATGGTCAGGTGTTTATTGATAGTGCCTATGCAAACAATATAAATTTTACTGGACTCGGCGCGCAGCTTAGTGTTGAGTCGGTAATAGGTTATCGTATGGTGTTGCCGCTCAATTTGGGGGTAGCAAAAGGCTTGGAAAAGCAGCGTGGCGAAACACAGTTTTGGTTATCGACCGAATGGGTCTTCTAGATATAGAGAAAATAATATGAGCATGAAGTAGTTATTACCTCAAGCCATGATGGCGATTCGAGGGGTTAAGTTACCTGAATTACCTGCACAATTAATTGTGTTTTAAAGTAGATAACATTGCTTTTGGATTGCATTGGGTTGAGCTTCACCTGAGAACTTAAAAAATTGAAAACTAAGTCTTAGCTCCCAGGTAAAGCTAGTTTTACTGGACTTTTAAATAGGCATAGCCTTGGCTTTGTAAGATAGCAATGTCAAACACGCCTGAGCCAACTAACTCAATACCTTCATAAATCTTAGCCGGGTCAAGGTTGATTTCGTTGCGGGTATGGTCGCAAAGCTTGACCTTCACACCGCGCGAATTCATTAATGCATCCAACCGACCTTTAAGCTCATCACGACGCTCTAATAAGTCGGCACCGTGTTCATAAGGTGTGCCTTTAAGCGCATCATCAGTGGCAAAACGTAAGCCGTGGCCGACTAAAACTAAATGAACATCGGCTTCCATGAGTTCGTTTTCGTAGGCATTCATAATGTTATTAATGGATGTAAGTGTCGCAGAGTAGCGCGTCACGTCGCTAAAATCAACGTGATACACCACTTTTGCACCTTCATCAGCCGCTTTTAGTGGTAACGCAAATAACGCCAACAGCATAACGCCAAAGGCTAAATAATTTATCTTTTTCATCTTGGTATCCTTTTTATCTTATCTTAGAGTATTTTAGTGATTTCACGACTGCCACGAAGTTGGGCAATGGCTTCATTCACTCGGTTGAACAAAATGCGACTATCTTCGTCAGCTGCACGAAGTTCCGTCACGCCCGCTTGACTGGTTAAGCAAGTCATTTGTTTGTTATCCAGTCGAATTTTGTGCCCAGCTATTTTTTCTTGCGCTAATTTAGCAATGCGAAAAGCATCGACCGCCTTAACATCAGGTAAAATGACCATAAATTGATCACAGCTTAAACGGCCTATATGTCCCAGTTCGCCTAGTGTTGCCTGTATCGCATGCGCAGCGCCCAACATGGCTTTATCGCCTAGTTCATGACCATAGCCATCGGTAATGTTTTTAAAACAATCTAGGTCGATTTTTATTAAGGATATGGGGTTGTTATTGAGTTTAGCCTGGTTGATAAATTCGTCACTCAACCCAAGAAAAAAGTCGCGGTTATAAAACCCGGTTAGGGCATCGTTTTTTGACAGATGTTCAATTTGTTCTTCCATATGTTTGCGAGAAGTGATGTTAATTGCCAGCCAGATTACTGCGGGCTGACCATAAGCATCGGTATCTAACGGATAAACGCGCGCTTCGTACCACTGCCCCCCCTGAGGTCCAATAGGTTCAATTCCCTGAACTTGATCATTAGCGAGTTGATACTCAATTTCTTGTAGGCGTTGGGTTTTAATGGCCTTATGTACCACATTCAAAAATCGCATCGCCATTTTTTCAGGTAAAACCTGTTGATAGGTTTTACCCATTAAAGCGTGACCGTCTGCGTAAAGGCTGCGCTCATTGCCACCGATTATATCCAAGTAGGTACCATCCTGGCCCATAATAAAAATCGGGTCGGGCATGGCATTAGCTATGGCTTCTAGTTGAGAATTTAAGGTTTGATCTGTATGTGCCATTGCGTAATCCTATGATTATTTTTTGGAAATTGGCTTGTATTTAATCCGGCGCGGCTGGTTGGCATCCGCACCTTTTCGCCGTTTGTAGTCGGCTTCATAATCCGAGAAGTTACCTTCAAACCATTCAACATGTGAGTCGCCTTCAAACGCTAACATATGGGTAGCGATACGGTCTAAGAACCAGCGATCATGCGAAATAACCACCGCACAGCCCGCGTATTCTAGTAGGGCTTCTTCTAGTGCACGTAAGGTTTCAACGTCCAAGTCGTTGGTGGGTTCGTCAAGTAACAATACGTTGGCGCCTTTGCGCAGCGTTTTCGCCAGGTGGACGCGATTACGCTCGCCCCCTGATAATTCGCCAATGCGTTTTTGCTGATCGCCGCCTTTAAAGTTAAAGCGCGAGCAATAGGCACGAGAATTAACTTCAAAGTTGCCGACTATAAAGCTTTCGTCGCCCCCTGATATTTCTTCCCAAACGGTTTTACTGTCATCTAACGCATCACGGCTTTGATCGACATACGAAAGTTTAACTGTTTCACCAAAAACGATTTCACCGCTATCCGGTTTCTCCTGACCGGTTAGCATTTTGAATAGGGTGGATTTACCCGCACCGTTCGGGCCAATAATGCCGACAATGCCGCCTTGCGGAAGGCGGAAGCTTAAATCATCAATCAGCAAGCGATCACCAAAGCCTTTTGACATATTATTCACTTCAATGACTTTTTCACCCAATCGCTCGGCCACAGGGATAAAGATTTCATTGGTTTCGTTACGTTTTTGGGTTTCGACACTGCTGAGCTCATCAAAGCGCGCCATACGTGCTTTCGATTTGGCATGGCGGCCTTTTGGATTTGCTCGCACCCATTCAAGTTCGTGTTTAATGGTGCGTAAACGTGCCGCGTCTTGTTTCGACTCTTGCATTAAGCGTTGTTCTTTTTGCTCCAGCCAAGATGAGTAGTTGCCTTCATAAGGAATGCCTTGACCGCGATCGAGCTCCAAAATCCATTGTGCGGCATTATCGAGGAAGTAGCGATCGTGGGTAATGGCTACTACTGTTCCTGGGAACTCAAGTAAAAAGCGTTCTAGCCAAGCAATCGATTCTGCATCAAGGTGGTTGGTTGGCTCGTCAAGCAAGAGCATATCTGGCTTAGAAAGTAATAAACGACATAAGGCCACGCGACGACGCTCACCCCCGGATAGGGTGGTTACATCTGCATCCCATGCAGGGAGGCGAAGGGCATCAGCCGCTATTTCTAAGCTACGATCAAGGTTATGTCCATCCATCGCTTGAATGATATCTTCGATTTCTGCTTGTTTTTGCGCAAGCTTATCAAAATCCGCATCCGGTTCTGCATAAGCGGCATAAATGGCATCAAGGTTCGCTAGGGCTTGCTTTACCTCGGCAACGGCTTCTTCAACGTTGCCGCGAACATCCTTGGTTGGGTCCAATTGGGGTTCTTGTGGCAAGTAGCCAATCTTTATGCCCGGTTGAGGGCGGGCTTCACCCACTATATCGGTATCGATACCAGCCATAATGCGTAAAAGAGTTGATTTACCTGAACCATTTAGGCCGAGTACGCCGATCTTGGCACCAGGAAAAAACGATAAAGAGATGTCTTTTAGAATATATTTAGACGGGGGAACCACTTTTCCAACGCGGTTCATGGTGTAGACAAATTGAGCCATATTTTCTCGCTTGCAAGGTTTATTAGTTTTTGGGTTAAGAGTTTTAGTTACACTTTACCTAAAATTAAGTCTTTAATAAAGGGATCAGCAGGTTTTTAACATGAATTCAGCGTGGTGCTTTTTATTAACTACTGTTAAAATTATCATTCTTTGAATTTAACCTTCCCAAATGGAGTTCTTGCATGTTTGATAAAACCATGACAATCGCTGGCTATGATGATGATATCGCAAAAGCGATGGCGGCTGAAGCCCAGCGCCAGGAAGATCATATTGAATTGATCGCTTCTGAAAACTATACCAGTCCGCGTGTTATGGAAGCGCAAGGCTCTGTGCTAACCAATAAGTATGCTGAAGGCTATCCTTATAAACGTTATTATGGCGGTTGTGAGCATGTTGATGTCGTCGAAGCTTTAGCGATTGAGCGTGCTAAGCAGTTATTCGGTGCCGATTACGCCAATGTGCAGCCTCACTCAGGTTCACAAGCTAATGCACCGGTATTTATGGCGTTACTAGAGCCAGGCGATACGGTCTTAGGCATGAGCTTGGCTCATGGTGGCCACTTAACTCACGGTTCAAAAGTCAATTTTTCTGGCAAAATCTATAATGCGGTTCAATACGGTCTGAATCCAGAAACCGGTGAAATTGATTATGATGAAGCGCAAAGATTGGCGACAGAGCATAAGCCAAAATTGGTGATTGCTGGTTTTTCTGCTTATTCTCAAGTTGTTGATTGGCAACGTTTCCGTGAAATTGCTGACAGCGTGGGTGCTTATTTTTTAGTGGATATGGCACACGTAGCAGGCCTGGTTGCGGCTGGCTTGTATCCTAATCCGGTGCAGATTGCTGATGTGACCACAACCACAACCCATAAAACTTTGCGCGGTCCACGCGGCGGTTTGATTTTGGCGAAAGCGAATCCGGAAATCGAAAAGAAACTAAACTCGTTAGTTTTTCCAGGTACGCAAGGCGGCCCATTAATGCATGTGATTGCAGCAAAAGCAGTGGCATTTAAAGAAGCGATGGAGCCTGAGTTTAAAACCTATGCGGCGCAAGTGATTAAAAATGCTCAAGTCATGGCGGAAGTTTTTATGGCGCGCGGCTTGGATGTGGTATCAGGTGGCACTCAGAATCACCTGTTCTTAGTAAGCTTAATTGAAAAAGGTTTGACAGGTAAGTTGGTTGATGCCGCGTTAGGTGCTGCACATATTACGATTAACAAAAACTCGGTACCCAATGATCCTATGTCGCCATTTGTTACCAGTGGTATTCGTATTGGCACCGCCGCAGCGACGACTCGTGGTTTTGGTGAGCAGGCGTGCTGTGACTTGGCGGGTTGGATGTGTGACGTGGTTGATGCGTGTGATCAGTCCACTGAAAGCTGGGATGAAAACGTGATTGCACAAGTTCGTGCTAAAGTCAGCGCAGTATGTGCTGCGCATCCAGTCTATAAATAAGGCTTCAGACTAACTTAGCCTGGTTAACCAGCTCGGGTGGTCTGTTTGTAATTATATGTATTGTCCCTTCTGTAACGCACCGGATACCAAGGTCATTGATTCGCGTCTTTCGACCGAGGGTGCCCAGGTGCGTCGTCGTCGCGAATGTCAGGAATGCGGCGAACGTTTTACAACCTATGAAAACGTTGAATTATCTCTACCACGTGTTGTTAAATCTGACGGCAATCGTGAAAAATTTGATGAAGATAAATTACGCCGTGGGCTTGTTAAGGCTCTGGAAAAGCGACCTGTTGCCAGTGAAAGTATTGATAAGATTGTCAATCAAATCGTTAAAAGCATGATGGCGGACGGGGCGCGAGAAGTGCCTTCATCGCAATTGGGTGAATGGATTATGCAAGCCTTGCGCGAGGTGGATCAAGTTGCCTATGTTCGTTTTGCTTCAGTTTATCGTTCGTTTCAGGATGTGAATGCGTTTCGTGAAGAGATTGAGAAGCTGGTGCAAGCAACCGCTGCAAAAACGGATCGTGGATGAACACTCAAGATCACTATTGGATGGATCAAGCCTTAGCGTTGGCACGAAAAGGCCAGTATAGCACCCGGCCCAATCCTGCGGTCGGTTGTGTAATAGTGCGCGATGGGGTGCGGGTCGGGCAGGGCTGGCATCCTAAGGCAGGGCAGCCTCATGCCGAGGTGTTCGCCTTGCGTGAGGCGGGTGAGCGTGCGCAGGGGGCTACGGCTTATGTCACGCTTGAGCCTTGCTCGCATTATGGCAAAACCCCACCTTGTGCCGATGCGTTAGCGGCCGCAGGGGTTGCACGTGTGGTTATTGCGATGCAAGACCCTAACCCGCAGGTTTGTGGGCGGGGTAGTGCGCGTCTGTTATCAGCGGGTGTTGAAGTATGTGAGGGGGTTCTGGCTAATGAGGCAGCGGCCTTAAATCAAGGATTTATTAAGTTTATGCAATCTCAAAAACCCTTTGTAAGGTTGAAGTTAGCAAGTAGTGTTGATGGGCGTACGGCGATGGCGTCGGGTGAAAGTATTTGGATTACCGGTGATACGGCACGCCAAGAAGTCCATAAGTTGCGTGCACGTCATGGTGCGATTGTAACGGGCATAGGTACGGTTTTAGCCGATGATCCGAGTATGAATGTGCGTTTAGCTGACGCGGTGAAATCAGAACTTGGCTTAACCGAGGCGTTATGTCACCCCATTAGAGTGGTGTTGGATCCTAATTTAAGCATGCCTTTAAATGCAAAAATGTTGGGTTTGCCTGGCAGAACCTTGTTGATGACTTCACCCCAGACAGTTCAAACCAATCGCTCGTTAGTGGATGGTTTGCTTGCTGCCGGCGTTGAGGTTGTTGCGGTTAAAGCGCAAGATGACCTTTTAGATTTGGAAAGTGTGCTGGATTACCTTGCAAAAGAGGAGCAGGTTTTTGATGTCATGGTCGAGTCAGGTGCCTCTGTCGCCGGCGCATTTGTAGAAGCAGGCCTGGTTGATGAACTTCATTGGTTTGTTGCGCCTCATCTTATGGGGCATCGCGGCAAACCCTTGTTGGTGCTGCCACAGATAAATGGGATGCAAGATCGTATTCAATTAAAATCTGAATCGGTTCAGCAGGTCGGTGAAGACTGGCACTTTGTGTTTTCGTTTGAACCCCTAGCTGGCGTAAATGGAGAAGTTTAAAGATGTTTACTGGGATTATCCAAGCACAGGGCCAAATTAAACGTATTGATGTGCGTAATGGCGATTGGCGGCTAAGTGTTGCAGTAGGTTCGTTGGATATGTCTGATGTGGGTATGGGTGATAGTATTGCAACCAATGGTGTCTGTTTGACTGCTGTTGAGTTTACATCAACCCACTTTGTTGCCGACGTTTCAGCTGAAACGCTAAAGGTTACTACCCTTGGACAGCTTAAAATTGGCAGCAAGGTAAATCTTGAAAAAGCCTTGCGTTTGCAAGACCGTCTTGGTGGTCATTTGGTCAGCGGTCATGTTGATGGTGTGGGTAGGGTTAAGTCGATTAGCCAAGATGCACGTTCATGGCGTTATATGATTGAAGCACCGCCTGAGATTGCGCGTTATATTGCACATAAAGGATCAGTGTGCATTAATGGCATTAGCCTTACGGTTAACCAGGTATCAGGTTGCGATTTTGATGTGAATATTGTGCCGCATACCCGGGCTGAAACCACGATTAACGAATGGCAGGTGGGCACAAAGGTTAACCTAGAAGTTGATTTATTAGCGCGCTATTTGGAGCGTTTGTTGACCGGTCCTTACGCTGTGCAGGCATCAGAAGATGATAAGTCCGTTATTACTAAAGACTATTTAGTTCAATCAGGTTATTTATAAGGCTGGTAATTCAGTCAAAACCGAACAAAGCAACATCTTTAAAGGAATAGCATGGAACTAAGCTCAATCGAAGAAATTTTAGACGATTACCGCCAGGGTAAGATGGTCATTTTAATGGATGATGAGGACCGCGAAAACGAAGGCGATTTGTTGGTGCCTGCGAGTAGCGTTAGCGCTCAGGATATTAACTTTATGGCGCGTTATGGGCGGGGTTTGATTTGTTTAACCTTGACTAAAGAGCGTTGTCAGCAACTGCGTATCC
Source organism: Thiomicrospira sp. R3 (assembly GCF_029581415.1). GTDB lineage: Bacteria > Pseudomonadota > Gammaproteobacteria > Thiomicrospirales > Thiomicrospiraceae > Thiomicrospira. The sequence goes on from NZ_CP121121.1 coordinate 1,667,180, forward strand.
CTCTAATGGTTCATGATAACCAAGATCCACATGGCACTAATTTTACGGTATCGATTGAGGCGGCTGAAGGGGTATCTACTGGGATTTCTGCCAGTGATCGTGCGGTTACTGTTCTCGCAGCTGTGAAAGCCGATGCGCAACCGAGTGATATTGTTACACCTGGGCATATTTTTCCGTTGATGGCCAGGCCTGGTGGTGTGTTAACGCGTGCAGGGCATACAGAAGCAGGCTGCGACTTGGCGCGCTTGGCTGGATTTGAGCCTGCATCCGTAATCGTCGAAATCATGAATGAAGATGGCAGTATGGCGCGTCGTGATGATCTAGAGGCTTTTGCTCAACAACATGGTTTAAAATTAGGTACGGTCGCGGATTTAATTCAATACCGTTTAAAAAATGAAAAAACAGTTGAACGTATTTCAGAGTGTAAATTACCCACGGATTTTGGCGATTTTAAATTAATGGCCTATGAAGATGCACTAGACCATAAAGCGCATTTTGCACTGGTGTATGGGGAAATTGATGCCCAGCAACCGACTTTGGTGCGTGTTCATATGCAAGATACCCTGTGTGATATGTTAGGTTCGCAGCGCTCGGAATGTGGTTGGCCTTTACGTGCTGCGATGCAACAAATTGCTCAAGCTGGCTCCGGAGTGATTGTTGTGTTGCGTAAAAATGAGGAAGCCAGTGAACTATTAGACCGGATTGCGTATTATCAAATGACCGATCGCGGTGTTAAAATGCCGGAGACTAAGGTTGAGGATGACGCCAAAACATTCGGTTTAGGGGCGCAAATTTTAGCTGATTTAGGGGTTAAGCACTTGCGCGTGATAGGCTCGCATTGGAAGTTGAATGCATTGAGTGGCTTTGGTTTGGAAATTACTGAATACATCGATAAACAAAATTAAACAAGCTGGAAAAGAAAAAGGATTAAATTATGAATACCATTGCTGGGGATTTAGTAGCCAAAGACATGAAAATTGGTTTAGTGGTTGGGCGTTTTAACAGTTTTATCGTTGATCATTTAGTAAGTGGCGCTGTAGATGCAATCAAACGCCACGGGGGGGAGGATGGGAATATCGAACAGGTTTTAGTGCCCGGTGCGTTTGAAATTCCGTTAGCAGCTCAAAAAATGGCTGCGAGTGGAAAGTATGACGCCATTGTTGCTTTAGGTGCGGTTATTCGCGGTGGCACGCCCCATTTTGATTATGTGGCGGGTGAGTGTGTTAAGGGCTTGGGGCAGGTGATGTTGAATCAAAACATGCCAGTAGTTTTTGGTGTGTTGACGGTTGATAGCATTGAGCAGGCGATTGAGCGTGCGGGCACTAAAGCAGGCAATAAGGGTGCAGAAGCCGCACTTTCTGCTATTGAAATGGTTAATGTATTGAAGCAAATTTAATGAGCGATCAACAAACTAAACAACCGCTAGATGACTTGGCGTACTTAATTAAGCAGCCATCAGAAGAGGTGGTCGAGCCTGAAGAAATCAAGCTTAGTCCACGAAGCCTGTCCCGGCACTTGGCTTTGCAGGCGCTTTATCAGTGGATGCTGAATCAGCAAGAGTTATATTTAATTGAAAAGCAGTTTTCAGAAGAAGGTTGGTTATCTGGCTGTGACCGTAATTGGTTTCGCGAATTGGTTCGAGAAGTCGCTGCCCAATCTGAAGAATTGGATGCCGTCTATGTTGAGATGCTGGATCGTTCAATAAAAATGATTAATCCGGTTGAGCGTACTATTTTCCGTATTGCTGTGTATGAGTTACAAACTCAAATGCAAATCCCTTACAAGGTCGTCATTAACGAGGCGGTCGAAATGGCTAAAACCTTTGGTGCGGAGGATGCACATAAATACATTAATGGTGTCTTGGATAAAATTGCCAAGCAGCTACGACCACTTGAATTTCAGGCACCTTCAGCGACGTGATGGCTTTCAGTGGAATTTGATTTAATTGGTCAGTTTTTTCTGCCACTCAGTGCGTCAGCATCCAGTTCGCAAAAAACGGGCGATTTAGCCATTGGCGATGACGGTGCGATTATCACGCCTCCTTCCGACTGCCAGTTAGTGGTGGTTACGGATACCTTGGTTGAGGGGGTTCATTTTCCGCTAGATACCTCGGCTTATGATATTGGTTGGAAAGCTTTGGCGGTTAACTTAAGTGACTTGGCCGCGATGGGGGCGAAACCGGCATTTTATTCGTTAGCCTTGACTTTGCCCAAGGTCGACCAGGCCTGGTTGTCTGGGTTTTCAAAGGGCCTCGCCGATTGTGCAGCGCCTTATGAGATACCCTTGATTGGCGGGGATACAACGCGAGGGCCTTTGACTATTACGGTGACCGCTCAAGGTTGGGTCCCCAGAGGTCAAGCCTTATTGCGATCAGGTGCTAAACCTGGTGATGCTATTTTTGTATCCGGGTTAATTGGTGAAGCGGGACGCGGACTCTCTTTAGCGTTAGCGCAACAAGGTGCTCAGAATTTAGCGGATAAACTTGCCTTGGCACGTTTAAATCGACCCCAAGCTCAAGTCGCCTTGGGTTGTGAGCTGATTGCTATCGCGCATAGCGCGATAGATATTTCGGATGGTTTACTTGCAGATTTAGGCCATATTCTTGATGCGTCGGGCGTAGGCGCGTCTTTGGTCTTTGACACTATTCCGCTTTCTAAGGCGGTTAAGCAATGGGCTGGCGATAACCGTTTAAGGCCGCTTTGTGCCGGCGATGATTATGAGCTTTGTTTTACTGCGAGTGCAGATAAGCAAGCACAGCTTGACGCACTAGCGAAAAAACTTGATGTTAAGCTTTATAAAATTGGGGCGATTTCTCAACAACCAGGCCTGCTTATTGATGGCGTGCAATTGGATTTAGAGAAAAAAGGCTATGATCATTTCTGATTTTCGGTTAAATCTGATCTAGCTGCCGGTAAGTAATTGATTTTACATACCATATTTTGGTTCCACTGGGTAAGTTAACCAGGACTTCATCGTTGACTTGTTTTTGTAAACAGGCTCTAGCCATCGGCGAGTCTATGGATATGTAGTGGTCTTTACGGTAGATTTCTTCAGTGCCAACGATACGAAAAACCAATGTTTGGTCTTCGTCATTTTCTAGCTCAACCCAGGCACCAAAGAATATTTTTCCTTCTTGAACCGGGTGATATTCAACAATCTTAAGCTCATCGAGCAGCTTGCGTATATAACGAACTCGCCGATCAATTTCTCTCAGCCTACGTTTATTGTATTGATAGTCTGCGTTTTCTGATCGATCGCCGAGACCAGCCGCCCAGGTAACTATTTTGGTGACCTCTGGTCGCTCAATACGCCAGAGTTGGTCAAGTTCTTTTTCGAGCGCTTTAAAACCTTCTTTTGTAACAAGTTTGGTTTTCAACTACTTATGCCCAAGCTATTTATTGTTGAGCGCGGCGTTGACGAACACCATTAGCTAGGGTTTCAAGCAGGATTTCACTGTCTTGCCAATCAATGCAGGCATCGGTAATACTTTGGCCATAGGTTAGGGGTTGGTTTGAAATCACCTCTTGTCGCCCAGCGACTAAGTGGCTTTCAACCATCGCGCCCATTATAGCTTTGGAGCCAGCGGCTAATTGTTCAGCAATAGAGTCAGCGACAATCATTTGTCGCTGATGGTCTTTGCTGCTGTTGGCGTGGCTGCAATCAATCATTAACCTGCTTTGCACTTTGGCCGACTTTAGTTCGTTAACTGCTTGCTCAACAAACTCCGCTTCATAGTTCGGTCCTGAGTTTCCACCGCGTAATATTACATGGCAGTCTTCGTTGCCGGTAGTTGAGAAAATAGCAGAGTGACCAGACTTGGTTAGGGATAAGAAAATATGCGGTTTATTGGCCGCACGAATCGCGTCTACAGCGATACGGAAGCTACCATCGGTTCCATTTTTAAAGCCGACAGGGCAGGAAAGTCCTGAAGCAAGTTCACGGTGCCCTTGGCTTTCAGTTGTACGCGCGCCAATAGCTCCCCAGCTAACTAGGTCAGATATATATTGGGGTGAAATTAAGTCAAGATACTCAGTCGCAGCGGGCACACCCATGTGATTAACGTCTAGTAAAAATCCACGAGCAAGTTCAAGTCCTTTGTTGATTTGAAAGGTTTCATTTAAATCAGGATCGTTTATCAGGCCTTTCCAGCCAACGGTAGTGCGCGGTTTTTCGAAATACACACGCATAACGATAAGCAGATTTTCGCGGTGTTTGTCAATTTGTTGCTTTAATCCTTGGGCATATTCACGCCCCGCCTGGGTATCATGAATAGAACAGGGACCGATTACAACGAGTAAACGATCATCTTTGCCACTTAAAATATCATGAATCTGACGGCGTGTAGTAAACACAGTTTTAGCAGCCTGTTCGGTAATGGCTAATTTTTCGTGCAACTCAATAGGTGGGCGCACTTCAGTAATGTGGTTAATGCGAAGATCGTCTGTTAGATATTGCGTCATGTTAGTCAGCTGTCCTGCTAGGTTTTTAAATTAACTCAATATTATAAGCGAATTTCTTATTTTAGGCGGTTAAAACTCGGTGATTTTGATTGATTTATAGCGTAAAACAATGGAGTTTTTAGTAATTTAAATCACCCTGGGCTAGATAAAACAATTATCTATGCTAGAATTCATATCAACTTTTTATAATAAAGCTTAACTTAAGAGTGGTGGTAATTTGACTGTACACTGCAAATATATAATTGAAGGGGTGACCGAAGATGGTCGCAAATTTAGACCGAGTGATTGGATTGATCGCGTTGCGTCGATGATGGCTTCTTATGGTAAATCTCATCGTTTGGTGTATTCTGATTTATTGCACCCCGAGCTTTATCAGGGGCAAAAGTGCCTGATTATTGACACGGAATTAGAAATTAAAAATCCAAGTATGTTTGAGTATGTAATGAACTTTGCTAAGAGCAATAATTTAAAAACCTCAAAAGTATGCGAAAAGGTTGAATCGCAGCTAGGCGCCTAATTGCACTAAAACAAGGCTTACTAGACCACCGAGGGCAAGAAATGGGCCGAATGCCATTTCTTGTTGCCAGGTCTGCTTTTTCATAAGCATGAGGCCCAGAGAAACAGCCAAGCTGCTAACCGCCGCAATAACGATAACTTGGGGGAGTGCCATGACACCCAGCCATGCGCCGAGCGCAGCGGCTAATTTAAAATCACCAAATCCCATACCGTGCCTTCCGGTGAGTAAGTGGTGGATTTGATAGAGAGTCCATAAGCTCATATAGCCTATGGCCGCGCCAAGGATGGCATCTTGTGGGCTGGCAAAGGTTCCCGTGCTGTTAATCAATAAACCTAGCCACATGAGTGGAAGGCTCAGGTTGTCTAAAATGAGTTTGTGCTCAAAATCAATAATGCTGATGGTGAGCAGCCAAAGCGCAAGCAGTGCTGTTAACCAGGCTTCGAGGGTTTGTCCCAGCAGCGCGAAACAGCTTAAAACAAGAAGGCCGCTACTTATTTCTATCAAGGGATAGCGCTTGGAAATAGGTGTTTGGCAAATGTGGCAACGCCCTTTAGAAAGCAACCAGCTTAATAGAGGAATTAATCGTGTCCAGGGTATTTCGGTTTTACATTGAGGGCATTTAGACCCGCCTAGGCTTATGGCTTTAAGTTGCTCACGGCCATCCAACTCCATAATCCGTGGCAGCCTCCAACTTAGCATGGAAATGAAACTGCCGATCACTAAGCCGAATAACGTAACGCTGATTAAAAACAAGCTATTGCTCACTGTAGATCACACAGTTTCTGTCATTTTCCCAGATGGTAATTCGGTGCATTTTCACGAGATCGGTTTCGATGTGTTTTGCAATTTCGTTAAAAAGGTAGTGTGCAATGTTTTCAGCGGTCGGGTTTACGCGCTGAAAATGGGGGTGGTCATTTAAAAAACTATGGTCCAGTTCAGCGACCGCGTCCTTGGCGTGACGTTTGATTTCTTTAAAATCGACCACCATCCCTATGTCATTTAGTTTGTCGCCAATAACTTCAACTTCTACTTTCCAGTTATGCCCATGAAGTTTAGCGCAGTCTCCCGGATAGCCACGTAAGCTGTGGGCAGAAGCAAAGTCGAGTAGTGTTTTCAAAATAAATTGTTGAGCCATGGCATGGTCCTAATTTTAGGTTTTCAATTTGGCTATTATAACTAACTCCTAAGCTTAGTGCTGGCGTTGGGCAATAAAGTTAATCAAATCCGTTAAAAACACGCTTTTAAATCCCAAGGATTGGTGATACTCATGAGCTTTTTGAATGTGTTGGTCGCGTAGTTGTTTGGAGGCGTCTAAGCCTAAAAGTTGTGGAAAAGTCGACTTATTAAGCTGTTGATCTCGCCCTTGAGTTTTACCTAAAGTGAGTGTGTCACTTTCAATATCTAGGATATCATCTTGGATTTGAAAGGCTAGGCCAACCGATTCACCTAACTCGGATAACCAGGCCTGGTAGTGCTGATAGTCCGGATGGGGGACAGCGCCTAGTAATAAAGCGGCTTTAATAAGTGCGCCTGTTTTAAGTTTGTGAACTTGAATGAGTGCTTCTAGGTTAAGTGTTTTGTTTTCAGCAGCTATATCCATTGTTTGTCCCGCAATCATGCCTTGTGAACCCGAAGCATTGGACAGTAGCAGGATTGAATGAATGCGTTGTTCAGGGGTTAATGTTTGGCTGCTGGCAAGTATCTCAAAGGCGAGGGTGAGCTGAGCATCACCCGTTAATATGGCGGTGGCTTCATCAAACTGTTTATGGCAAGTTGGTTGCCCGCGGCGCAGGTCATCGTCGTCCATAGCAGGTAGGTCATCGTGTACGAGCGAATAGCTATGCACCAATTCAATTGCGCAGGCTGATGAGTCTAGTTTGTCAAGGGGAAGGTTTAAACTCTCGGCAACAGCATAAACCAGCGCGGGCCTGAGCCGTTTTCCAGGGCTTAGGCTCGCATAAGACAAGGCTTGGGCTAGGCGCAAGGGGGTGGCAAGTTTTCGCGAAGCGAGCTGTTGTTTAATATTGTTTTCAACGCGAAGCTGATAGTGGTTCAGGGTTTTGTTCATGGTTTTTGGACTTAATAGAGACTTAGTAGAATTTTATCGACGACCATCGCCGCCGGCTTTTAAAAGAACCCAGTCAAGTGTCTTGGTGGGTAAGAATCGTTTGAGTAGTGCAAATAATTGTGTTGGCAGGGTAACGCGGTAACGCGCCTTAGGCTTTTTTGCTTGCAGGGCATGAATTAGGGCATGGGTTACGGCTTCTGGGCCAAGCGTGAATGGAGCACAAGTGCCCTTTTGAGCCAGGCGCGTCTCCATGGCTTGGTAGTTGGCTTGGTGTGCGGACTGGTCGTTTTTGACCCATTCAAGGTATTCGCGATGCGCATTTTCGCGAAAGCGCGAAAGGATAGGGCCGGGTTCGATTAAGCTGATCTGAATGGGGTCATGGGCGAGTTCTATTCTTAATGTATCGGCCAAGCCTTCAATTGCGTACTTGCTTGAATTGTAAGCTCCACGATAGGCCATAGCCGCAAATCCGAGTACCGAACTGTTGTAGATGATGCGGCCATGCCCTTGTGTCCGCATGTGTTTAATTGCTAGGTTGGTGAGTTGTTGGGTGCCAAATACATTGGTAGCGAACTGGTGTTCAAGTGCTTGTCGGCTTACATCTTCGACTGCGCCAGGCAGTCCAAATGCGCCATTGTTAAATAGACCGCTTATCTCACCTTTTGCTATATCCAGGGCTTGTGACCAGGCCTGGTTAACGGAGTCTGTATCAGCAAGGTCACATTGAATGCATAAAAGACCTTCTTGTTGAAGGCGCGTTACGTCTTCTGGTTTTCGGCAGCTGGCGATGACCTTGTAGCCAAGATTTTTAAGCGCATGCGCAGCGTGATAGCCAATGCCACTTGAGCAACCGGTAATCAACAGGGTTTTTGGGGGCAGGATTTTATCAGACATCAAAATGTGAGCCAGTAAAAGGTTAAGGTTCGTGTGTTCATAATTAAGATGATTTGTTTGAATATTTGCTAAGATTCTATCTTATTGGATTAAGGATTGCTAAGTTAATTCCAATAGATTTCGGTATAATAGCTAGCTAATTTTAGAAGAGGTCATGATGAGCCTGTTAAAACGTTATTTTATTGCGGGTTTGCTGGTGCTGTTGCCTTTGTGGGTTACCTTTGAAGCCATTGTTTTTTTGGTGGGCATTTTTGATCGAAGTCTTCATTTGGTGCCAGATCAATACCATCCTCAGGTGCTTTTGGGATTCGATGTCCCCGGTTTTGGTATTTTAGTTTCTTTGGTTATTGTTTTGTCAACAGGTATGCTGGTTGCTAATATTTTGGGTAATAAGCTATTGCACTGGTGGGAAAGTTTTTTATCTAAAATCCCTTTGGTTCGTTCAATATATACTGCCGTTAAGCAGATAGTTGAAGCCGTGGTTGGTACCGATGAGAAGACGTTCCAAAAAGTGTATTTGGTGCAGTATCCACGCCATGGTTTATGGACACTGGCGTTTCAAACCAGTAAAGCCAGAGGTGAAGCGCAATATAAAACCGGTGTTGATCAAGTGGTCAATCTATTTATACCTACTACCCCCAACCCAACTTCAGGGTTTTTTATAATAGCGCCGATACAAGAGGTGGTAGAGCTGGAGATGAGTGTTGATGATGCACTCAAGATGGTGATTTCTGGCGGTGTGGTGGTTCCACCGTGGAAATCAATGCCAACCTCAGCAGGGCTGGAAGAAGGTTTTAAGTCAACCTGATTTTATAAATGAATTTTAAATATGTCTAGATAGTAATTAATTGAATTAGAAGGAAAAATAATGCGTACACATTACTGTGGTCAAGTAACAGAGGAATTTATTGGGCAGACCGTAACCGTTGCCGGTTGGGTGCATCGTCGTCGTGACCATGGTGGGGTGATCTTCATTGATTTACGCGATCGTGAAGGCTTGGTGCAGGTTGTGGTCGATCCGGATACCGCTGATATTTTCGCTAAAGCCGAGCATTTGCGCTCTGAATGTGTGTTACGTATTAGCGGTAAGGTGCGTGCGCGTCCAGAGGGCACAGCAAATGCGAATTTAAGCTCAGGTCAAATTGAGATGTTGGCGAAGGAGTTAGATGTGTTGAGCATGGCCGAGCCGATTCCTTTCCAGTTGGATGATAAGCATATCAGCGAAGAAGTGCGTCTAAAGTATCGTTACATTGATTTGCGTCGTGATGAAATGCAAAAAACCTTGATGCTACGCTATAAAGTTACGCGCTCTATGCGTAATTATTTAGATAATAATGGTTTTATCGATATGGAAACGCCGATTTTAACCAAGTCAACACCGGAAGGTGCGCGGGATTATTTGGTGCCGAGCCGCACCCATGAGAACAAGTTTTTTGCTTTGCCTCAGTCGCCTCAGTTGTTTAAGCAGCTGCTGATGATGTCGGGCTTTGATCGTTATTATCAGATTACCCGTTGTTTTCGTGACGAAGATTTACGTGCCGATCGTCAACCAGAATTCACCCAGTTAGATATTGAAACCTCGTTTATGGATGAGGAGGGTGTAATGGGTGTAATGGAAAATTTGACCAAAACCATTTTTAAAGAAGGGATTGGAGTGGAGTTTGATTATGACTTCCCGCAGATAAGCTATGCCGATGCGGTTCAAAAATACGGCATTGATCGTCCTGATTTACGTATCCCCCTAGAGTTAGTGGATGTCGCCGACCTATTACAAGATATTGAGTTTAAAGTATTTGCTGGACCCGCTAAGGATCCAAAAGGTCGTGTTGCCGCTTTGTGTGTGCCGGGTGCGGGCGATATGTCACGTAAAGAAATTGATGACTATACCAAGTTTGTTGCCATTTATGGCGCAAAGGGTCTAGCCTACATTAAAGTTAATGATATGGCGGCGGGGATTGATGGCTTGCAATCACCCATTGTAAAATTCTTCCCGGATCAGGTGATGCAGATTTTGCAACGTGTGGGGGCGAAAGATGGCGATATTGTATTCTTTGGTGCCGATAAGGCGAAGATTGTTAACGAAGCTTTGGGCGCGTTGCGGGTGAAAATTGGTGAAGACCGTAATATGTTCACTGAGCAGTGGAAACCGGTATGGGTGGTGGATTTCCCCATGTTTGAGGAAGATGAAAAAACCGCACGTGTGGCGGCGATGCACCATCCGTTTACCCAGCCCAAAGCGACCACGCAGGAAATTTTAGATTCTAAAAACCCAGGTGCGATGATTGCACGTGCGTATGACTTGGTGATTAATGGTATTGAAGTGGGTGGTGGCTCGGTGCGTATCCACGATACGCATATGCAGGCGGCGGTGTTTAAGTTGTTGGGTATTAGTGATGAGGATGCGGCAGAGAAGTTCGGTTTCTTGTTAACCGCACTCAAATATGGCTGCCCACCGCACGCAGGTATGGCGTTTGGTTTAGATCGTTTGATTATGTTGATGGCGGATCGTGAATCGATTCGTGATGTGATTGCCTTCCCAAAAACCCAGTCTGCGGCGTGTTTGTTAACGGAAGCACCAGGCCTGGTGGATATGGCGCAGTTGCGTGAATTGAATATTCGTTTGAACAAGAAGGTCGCTGAGGTGAAGCAGTAAAGCTATGATGGCTTCTACTGACATTCCGTTGCAGTTGGTTGAGAAAATTAACCAACTAGCAGCGGGCGCACAACCTGCAGCCCACCTTGCTCCACAGGCAAAAGCCGCGCTGATTGAGCAAATAAAAGCCTTGCTAAAACAGCGTAATGCGCAAATTGTGGCACATTATTATGTCGATGCTGAGCTACAAGCGCTGGCAGAAGAAACCGGTGGCATTGTCGCTGATTCATTGGAGATGGCTAACTTTGGTGCTCAGTCGGCAGCCGATGTTTTGGTGGTCTGTGGTGTGCGTTTTATGGGTGAAACCGCTAAAATGCTCAGCCCAGAAAAAACCGTATTGATGCCGGATTTGAATGCAACCTGCTCGCTGGATGTGGGTTGCCCGGCGGAGGCGTTTGCGCAGTTTTGTGCGCAACATCCTGAGCGCAAGGTGGTGGTTTATGCCAATACCAGCGCAAAGGTTAAAGCCATAGCGGATTGGGTGGTGACATCCGGCAATGCCTTGCAGATAGTGCGTCATTTGAAAGCGCAGGGCGAAAAAATTATTTGGGCACCGGATCAGCATTTGGGCGCGTGGATTGAAAAGGAAACCGGCATTGATATGTTGCGCTGGATGGGCCACTGTATTGTGCATGATGAGTTTAAGGCGTTTGAGCTGGCAGAGCTCAAACGCCAACATCCTGATGCCAAAGTGTTGGTGCATCCTGAGTCAGCCGAGTCGGTGGTGGCGTTGGCGGATGTGGTGGGGTCAACCAAGGTATTGATTAACGCGGTGCAAAGCCTGCCCGATACAAAATTCATTGTCGCGACGGATCACGGTATTTTTTACAAAATGCGTCAGTTGGCGCCCGATAAGATGTTGATTGTCGCGCCAACCGATTCTAAGACTACTCAGTGCATTAGTTGTGCGCATTGCCCTTGGATGGCGATGAATGGTTTGCAAAATCTTGCCGATTGTTTAGTGAGCATGGATCAGGCGGTTGAAATAGATGAAGTGGTTCGCCAGCAGGCTTTGGTGTCCTTGGATAGGATGCTCACCTTTTCGCGTGAGCAGGGTTTAGTAGCAAAGCGTTAAGTCGGTTGTATTTAACGTAGAGTATATAAAGAGAGACGTGTATGGCAGGACATAGCAAATGGGCCAACATTAAACATCGAAAAGCCCGTCAGGACGCCAAAAAAGGCAAAATTTTTACCAAACTGATTCGTGAGTTGGTGGTGGCCGCCAAAGCGGGCGGGCCACACCCTGAAGATAACCCACGTTTGCGCACGGCGGTCGATAAGGCGCTGGGCGAAAACATGCGCCGCGATACGATTGATAAGGCGATTGCACGCGGTGCGGGTAATCAGGAAGGCGAGGATTACGAAGAGATTCGTTATGAAGGCTATGCGCCGGCCGGTGTGGCGATCATGGTAGATTGCTTGACGGATAATCGTAATCGTACAGTGGGTGAAGTGCGACATGCGTTTGCTAAAAAAGGCGGCAACCTGGGTACAGATGGCTCGGTCGGTTATATGTTTAACAAGCAGGGCTTGATTAGTTTTGAACCAGGTCTGGATGAAGATAGCTTGATGGAAGCCGCGATTGAAGCGGGTGCGGATGATGTTTTGGTCAATGAAGATGGCAGTATCGAGGTGATTACGCCGCCAGAAGATTTACACCTAGTGGCGGACGCGTTAAAAGCGGTTGGTTTTGAGACGGCTCATGTTGATATCAACATGGAAGCTGATATTAAAGTCAGTTTAGATTTTGAGGATGCCCAGCGGGTAATGGCCATGATCGATATGCTGGAAGACTTAGATGATGTGCAAAAGGTCTATACCAATTTAGACATCAGTGATGAAGTGATGGCGCAACTGATGGCGGCTGATTAAGCTTGAAAATCACCCAGCGGATACTCGGCATTGACCCAGGTTCGAGAAAGACCGGGTTTGGTATTATTGAATCAGGGCGTTATCACCCGGTTTATTTGGTGAGTGGCGTAATACGCGTTGAAAAGCTGACACCAGCCGAGCGTTTAAAAACAATTTTTACTTCGATTGGTCAGCTGATTGACCAATATCAACCATCATTGATGGCGATTGAGAAGGTGTTTGTCCACAAAAATCCGAGTTCAGCGATTAAACTGGGTCAGGCTCGCGGTGTAATTCTGTGTGCAGCCTCCCTAAAAGATTTACCGATTATGGAATACACGCCGACACAGGTAAAAAGTACGATTGTTGGGCAAGGTCATGCAAGTAAAGATGCCGTCAACTTTATGATTAAGCAGTTATTACGCCTATCAGAAAACCCGCAGGAAGATGCGGCGGACGCACTAGCCTGTGCGCTATGTCATGATCGTTATTTATCACTGGGTATTGACCCTGAAAAATTATCCAAGGGTACAAAGTTTAGTTAGTTCTAGGAGAAGGGCAGCAGATGATAGGATTTTTGCGTGGAAAAATAGCCCTTAAGCAACCCCCTCTTATTGTGCTGGATGTGCAGGGAGTCGGGTATGAGGTTGAAGCGCCCATGTCGAGTTTTTATATGCTTGGCGAGGTGGGAACGCAAGCCAAAATCCTTACTCACATGCACGTTCGTGAAGATGCGATGTTATTGTTTGGCTTTGGTACTGAGCAGGAGCGGGCGTTATTTCGTGAGCTCATCAAGGTGAGTGGTATTGGAGCTAAGATGGCGCTCGCAATTCTGTCAACCCATAGTGTTGATGAGTTCTGTACTCATGTTCACAATGCGGACGCACTGGCGTTAACCAAAATCCCAGGCGTGGGCAAAAAAACCGCTGAAAGACTGTTAATTGAAGTGCGCGATAAGTTAAAAAACTTAACTTTAAACACAGTAATCACTAAATCCTTAAATATTCCACAACCAGGCCTGGTTGCAAACTCTATTCTTTTATCAGCGCAAGCTGCCATGCAATCATTAGGTTATAAGGATGTACACGCCGAATCGTTAGTTAAATCGGTATATCAAGAAGATATGACACTGGAACAAGTGATTAAAGCTGCCTTGCAGCAGGTGAAAATATGATCGAAACGGATCGTATTATTGGTAATCAAGAGCAAGATGATGACTTGTATGTGCTGCCTAAGATACGCCCGCAATTTATGCAGGACTATATTGGTCAGGTAGCCGTACGTGAGCAGTTGAGTATGTTTATTGATGCCGCTAAAATGCGTCGGGAACATTTAGATCATGTGTTGCTTTACGGGCCACCAGGCCTGGGTAAAACAACTTTGGCAAATATTATCGCTCAAGAAATGGGTGCGACCTTGCGCCAAACCTCTGGGCCTGTGCTAGATAAACCGGGTGATTTAGCGGCAATTTTAACCCGACTAGAACCATTCGATGTGTTGTTTGTTGACGAAATTCACCGGCTTAGTCCCATTGTTGAAGAAATCCTTTATCCAGCGATGGAGGATTTTCAAATTGATATTATGATTGGCGATGGGCCAGCGGCGCATAGTGTCAAGATTGATGTGCCACCCTTTACGTTGGTTGGCGCGACAACCCGAGCTGGGCTATTAACATCGCCACTGCGAGATCGTTTTGGTATAGTACAGCGACTTGAGTTTTATACGGTTGATGAATTAACTCAAATTGTCAGCCGCTCAGCGAATATTTTGGGGATTGCGACTGATGAATTGGGTGCGCGAGAAGTGGCTAAGCGTTCACGGGGTACCCCGCGTATTGCCAATCGTTTGTTAAGGCGGGTTCGTGATTTTGCTCAGGTAGAGGGTCGAGGTATTATTGATACCGAGATCGCAATGGCGGCATTAAACTTGCTTGAGGTTGATCCGGCCGGTCTAGATAAAATGGATCGTCGTCTATTATCTGTCATGATTAGTCATTATGATGGAGGGCCTGTTGGTATTGATAGCATGGCCGCGGCGGTGGGAGAAGAGCGAGGGACAATAGAGGATGTATTGGAGCCCTTTTTAGTTCAACAAGGATTTTTGATTAGAACACCGCGTGGTCGTGTAGCGACAAAACACGCGTATCATCATCTCGGATTAGAATTTTGCGAAAAGGAATAATGCATGTACGATCATTCGATGCTGGATTTGGTTTTGATGGCAAGCCCATTGGTGCAAACTGTTATGGCAATATTAGTTTTTATGTCAGTGTCAGCTTGGGCGGTTGCGTTAGCAAAAATTTACCAGGTTAGAAAAGCAAATCGTCAAGCCGAACTCTTTTTGGAGGAGTTTTGGGAGTCTGAAGATCTTTCGCGTCTTTACAAAGACTTGAGTATGGATGATGTTGAAAATAATAATGGCTTAAAGGCTATTTTTGAAGCTGGTTTTCAAGAGTTTGTTCGCCTAAAAAACCAGGGCGTGCAAGACGCTAACGATTTGGTTTCTGCCTCGCAGCGCGCGATGAAGGTTGTCTTTAGTAAAGAAGCTGAACGCTTAGAGAATAGACTGCCCTATTTAGCTACTGTCGGGTCTTCAGCGCCTTATATCGGTTTGTTTGGAACAGTTATTGGTGTTATGCATGCTTTTCAGGGTTTAGGTGAGAATAGCAATGCGACTTTAGCTGCCGTTGCACCGGGTATTGCCGAGGCATTACTGGCTACGGGCCTGGGCTTGTTTGCGGCTATTCCAGCGGTTATTTTTTATAACAGTTTAACCAATAAAACAGACAAACTCTTAAGTAATTATGAAGGGTTTGCTGATGAGTTTTTAAGTATCTTACAGCGCCAAGCTCATTTGGCAAACAAGTCTTAATTCACCTTTAAGCTAGGTATAAAACTATGCAAGCAGGATTTCGAACAGCTCGCGATAAAAAACGCTTAATGGCAGAAATAAATGCTGTCCCTTATATTGATGTCACACTCGTTTTGTTAATTATTTTTATGATTACTGCGCCGATTGTTCAGCAAGCAGTAACCGTTCAGTTACCTCAGGCGCCTGAGGTAACTGATACGTCACAAGCCACTCAACCCGTTAAGCCTTTTGTGATTACCATCACGCGTGATGGTCAGTACAAAACCAGTGAAGCACCCGAATTGGTTTTAACTCAGTCAGAAGTGACGCTTCTTGTTGCAGAGGTTGTGGCGCGAACTCAAATGAACGAAAACCTTCCCGTTTATATACAAGGGGATAGAGAAGCCCCTTATGGTCGCGTTGTTCATTTATTCGTTGTTCTGAAGAATAATGGCGTTCCTAATGTATCGCTCATTACTGAGCCGGAGTCCGCGCAATGATTGCATTTATTCGTCGTCATCCGATTGCCGTTTCTGTGGCTCTATCTCTTCACTTGATTGTAGGTGTGTTATTGACGAGTGAGCTTTTTAAAACAGAATCTCAAGTCATCAAGCTAAGTTCGCAGCAAACTGACTCCATTGTACAGCCGACAGTTATGGGGTCACCGCTTGAAACCTTTGCGGTTGACAGAAGGCTTGTTCAGCAACAGTTAGACCGCATTCAAGCTGAGGAAGAGTCTAAGCGGCTTGCGCAACAACGTTTAATTGATCAGGCAAAAGCAAGTGAAACTCGTTTAGCTGAAACCCGAAGAGAGCAAGAAGAGCAAGCTCGTCGTGCGGAACAAGCACGCAGGCAAGCTGATATCGAGCGTCAGAGAATGGAAGCTGAGCGCAAACGTGCTACAGAAGAACAGCTTAGAGCAGACGAGGCCAGACGCTTGGCACAAGAAGCTGAAAAGCGTCGGCAAGAAGCTGAAAGGAGTGTAGCAAAAGTAGCAGAAGAGGCTGAAAAGAGGCGTTTATTAGCTGAACAGCAGGCTGCAAAAATAACGCAAGAAGCGGAACGTCAGCGCCAAACCGAAGAGCGGAGGCTGAGAGAGCTCGAAGCACTGCAAAGAGAGGCGCAGCTCCAAGCTCAGCGAGAAGCTGACCGCCAAAAACAGTTGCAAGAAGAAATCAAACGTCAGGAAGCCGAAAGTCAGCGTATGCAAGCGGAAGCTTTAGCAGCCAGGTTACAAAGAGAGCAGCAAGAAGCCGAAGCAGAAAGACGTAGGTTATTAGCCGAAGAAGAATCTAGGCAGCGGGAGGTCGCGCGACAGAGAGAATTAGTCAGTTTGCGAGAGTCCTATATTTCTGCGATCTCTGCCAGGGTTAGAGAAAATTGGCGCACACCGGCTGACATTTCTGAGTTAGCCCAGTGCGAACTTGCCATTGTGCAAGAGCGGGATGGTAAAGTTGTAAGTGTTCGCACCGAAAATTGTAATGCGCAAGCAACACCTCAATTTAGACAGGCTGCCGAGCGTGCAGTCCATCGCGCTTCACCTTTGCCAAGGCCTGCTGCAGATGAGTTATTTGAGCGTAACATCCGATTTGTATTTAAACCGTAATTTTAGAGGTTAGTTATGAGAGTCTTAGGTAGGTTGAAGTACAGGTTTAAAGCGGTAATTTTATCGACTCTGGTTTTATTTAGTTTTCCGGTCTATTCGAGCTTGGTGATTGAAATTACAGATGGGGTAGAAAATGCTTTACCTATTGCAATAGTCCCTTTCCAGCACCAGGGATCAGGGAGGGTGCCTGAAAATATTGCTCAAATTGTGCAGTATAACCTCCTTAGAAGTGGTCGTTTTGCTCCAATACCTGAAAACCAATTGCCTTCACGACCGAGTAACTTGGATAATTTGGTGTTTGAAAATTGGCATGAGTTAGATGTTGATCATATCATCATGGGTTCAGTAGTCAGTCGGCCAGATGGGTTGTTTGATATTGAAGTGAGGGTTGTCGATATATTACGCCGACAGCAGGTATTAGGGAAGCGCTGGCGCAGCATCCCCCGTTCTCAACTTCGTCAAGTGGCTCATCAAATGTCGGATGATATTTTTTTCGAGTTAACAGGCATCCCAGGTGCGTTTAATACGCGTTTGGCCTATGTGACCGTTAGACTTCAAGATAATCAACGTCATTATACCCTGGAGGTGTCTGATTCGGATGGACACAACCCTCGAACCATATTACGGTCCAGAATGCCAATTATGTCGCCTGCTTGGTCTCCGGATGGTAAAAAACTAGCTTATGTTACATTTGAAACAGGTCGTTCTAATGTGGTTGTTCAGCACTTGGATGGCTCAAAACGTGAAATTGTAGCTGATTTTCAAGGGATCAATAGTGCACCTGCCTGGTCGCCTGATGGAAAATCGCTGGCCTTAACACTTTCAAAAGATGGTAATGCTGATATTTTTATTATGGATATGCAGACGCGTGCTTTAAGGAAGGTTACGCGTCACTGGGCTATTGAGACTGAGCCGACTTGGGCCCTTGATGGGCAAACACTATATTACAGCTCGGATCGACGAGGGCAACCACAAATATTTAAGATGGATTTAAATACTGGACAAGAAGAAAGGGTGAGTTTTGAGGGGCGTTATAATGCTAGCCCAGTTATGTCACCTAATGGTCGCTATTTAGCAATGGTTCATGCAAATGATGGGTTTAATATTGGACTGCAGGATTTGTACAATGGCGACTTTTTTGTTTTAACCAATACTTTTTTAAGTGAGTCACCTAGCTTTGCACCCAATAGCGATATGCTGGTTTATGCCATGAATAGAGATGGCAAGGGTCAGTTGGCTATCGTATCTGTAAGAGGCAGGTCTTCGCAGGTTTTAAGAATTGCTGATGGACAGGTTAGGGAGCCCGCTTGGGGGCCGCGTATATCGCAGTAACTAGGGTTTGTATTATATTGATTTTTTAAAGGATTTTTACATGTTGATCAGAAAAGTATTGGTTGTTCTTGCTGTAGCTGGATTTGTTGCGGGTTGTAGTAGCACACCAGAAATTGTGATTGATGAAGCTCAGGGACAGGTAGAAGACCGTAGAATGGGGGGTGGGTTATTTGATCATCCTTCTCGTCGATCTGATGTCGAGTTTATGGGCGTTGAACAGGGTCAGGGTTTAGGTGGAGAGGCGCTTAATGGTGAAGGATTGGTCGGTGGTTTACTGGATGATGAAATGATGGGGAATTTTTTTCCTATAGTTTATTTTGGTTATGACCAGTCAACATTGGATGAGGCATCAATGCAAACATTGCGTTACTATGCTGATCAAATGTTAAAAAATCCACGCGTCGTTGTTAGCCTTGAAGGACATACTGATGAGCGTGGTACACCCTCTTATAACCTTGCTCTTGGCGAGCGTCGATCGCAAGCTGTAGCAGAAGTGTTAATGTTATATGGTGTTGCAAAAGACAGAATGAATCTTATCAGTTTCGGCGAAGAGCAGCCTGCTGTAATGGGGCATGATGAAGAGGCTTGGTCCAAAAACCGCCGTGTCGAACTACGTTTTAATTAGTTTTTATGGGTAGTTTATTTATGAGGAAGAATTTATTCCTAACTTGCGGCTTATTAGGTATTTTATTGTCAGGCGCTGTGCATGCTCAAACCCTTGAGCAGCGTGTAGACCGATTAGAACGCATTGCTGATAATCCGGTATTACTCCAGCATAACCAGCGTATTGAACAACAGCAAAGAGAAATTCAGTCTTTGCATGATAGGCTTGATCGTCAAGATAGACAAATTGCTAGTCTGGAAAGCTTGTTGAATCAGTTCGAATCGAGTGTGAATCAGCGACTTCTAGCTGTAGAATCATTAGAAAGCGCACGAGGTTCATCGGGAACTCCAGACTATTTAAATGACGCTACGCCAAGTTCAAAACCTGGTCAAGGGGACAGGGATTCAGTAGTGTTGCAGCAAGACACGGCTAATACCGATGAACTTCTTCCAGCTATTTCTTCAGAAAGGGCGCATTATGATCTCGCATTTAATGCGTTAAGGGAAAGCAAGTTTGACGAGGCGATTGGTTTATTTTCTTCGTTTCTTGCTGACTATTCCTCTTCTAGTTTAACTAGTGACGCACTCTATTGGTTGGGTGAATCTTATATGATTAGCCAGTCTTTTCCGGATGCTTACCAAGCGTTTAGTCAGTTAATAGAAGACCATCCCAGTAGTAGTAAATTTCCCGATGCCATGCTCAGAGCGGGCGACAGTTTAGTGGGTATGCAGAAAGTAACTGAGGCGCAGAAGATGTATCAACAGTTAATTCATCTGTTACCTGAGTCTCGTTCGGCTAAAACGGCTGAACGACGACTAGAACGTTTTAATTAAAAGCCTAATAAGATGGAATTAAAAAAAACAGCAGTAGTATTGTTATCCGGTGGTTTGGATTCTGTGACTGTTTTAGTTTATGCTAAATCTCTGGGATATGATTGTCATACGTTAAGTTTTGATTATGGTCAGCGCCACCAAGTAGAGTTGCAAGCTGCTCAGCGATTAGCAATTACCCATGGCGCGACAACTCACCGCGTGATGCAGATGAATATGGCCGCGATTGGCGGCTCTGCATTAACGGATTTAAATATCGCTGTGCCAGTGGATGGGGTTGATGGAACTATTCCTGTAACCTATGTTCCCGCAAGAAACACTATATTTTTGTCTTATGCGTTGGGTTTGGCTGAAGTGGTTAATGCGCAAGCTATTTTTATTGGTGTTAATGCTGTTGATTATTCAGGTTACCCAGATTGCCGACCTGAATATATTGCGGCTTTTGAAGCCCTTGCCAATCTTGCGACTAAAGCAGCTGTAGAAGGTCAGCCGATTAAGATTGAAACGCCTTTGATTAACTTATCTAAAGCACAAATTATCAAAATGGGCTCACGTTTGGGTGTTGATTACGCTCCGACTATTTCTTGTTATCAAGCTAATGAGCAGGGGTATGCGTGCGGCGTGTGTGATTCATGTCGATTACGCCGTCAAGGTTTTTTAGATGCAGGCCTGGTTGATCCAACTCGTTATTGCTAAAAATTTAATAATTTCAATTTGTTGGAATGCGATGGTTTTTTTAAGTTTTTGTCTTTAAAAAAAGAGTAAAAAAACTGTTAAAAATCCTTGCCAAGCATCAAAAACTCTATATAATACGCTGCATATCAACGAGGGTCGTTAGCTCAGTCGGTAGAGCAGTTGGCTTTTAACCAATTGGTCGTGCGTTCGAGTCGCACACGACCCACCATACATATTAACCCTGTTAAGTTTACTTAACGGGGTTTTTTTATGAATAAAAAACTATTCCAGTTTCCTATTTTTTGCTATATTTCAATTTTTTAATCTATCCTTTTTAGAGAGTATCCTTCTATGCTCATCAGTTTTACTTTTATCTATCTGCTCGCCTCCATTGGTTTAGGTCTCTACGCTGCAACAAAAGTTAAAAACTTAGGTGACTATGTATCGGCTGGGAGAAGTTTACCGATTTGGGTGGTGACGGCTATGGTGTTTGCTACTTGGTTTGGTGCTGAAACCGTGTTGGGCATTCCGGCTGAATTTTTGGAGGGTGACTTAGGTTCGCTCATTGCTGACCCTTTTGGTGCGGCCTTGTGTTTAATTTTATTTGGTTTGTTTTTAGCGCGTAAGCTGTATCGAATGAATTTGCTTACTTTAGGCGATTTCTACCGCATTCGTTTTGATCGTCGTGTTGAATTAGTCGCTTCAGTAGCGATAGCAATTTCTTATTTGGGTTGGGTCTCGGCGCAGATCATGGCATTGGGTATAGTGTTTAATGTACTTTCAGATGGCTATATATCAGTGTTTAATGGCGTATTGCTGGGTACGGCAGTCGTGTTGATTTATACGTTATTTGGCGGCATGTGGTCGGTTGCGATGACCACTTTTGTGCAGATGATAATTATTGTATTGGGTTTGTTGTTTATTGCTTGGTACTTAGCAACGATGGAAGGTGGAACGGGCGGCATTATGCCTGTGATAGAGCATGCTGCTCAGGCAGAGAAGTTTAATTTTTGGCCTGATTTGAATGCGATAGCAATGTTGGCTTTTATGTCTGCTTTGTTAACAATGGGATTGGGTTCGTTGGCTCAGCAAGATGTATTTCAACGTGCAAATACATCAAAAAATGAAAATATTGCTGTTTGGGGTACGGTGAGTGGTGGTGTGATTTATTTGGTATTTGCAGCTGTACCAGTTTTTTTGGGTTATTCAGCCTATTTAATCAATCCTGATTTAGTCGCAACCTTTATGTCTATTGATGCGCAATTAGTGTTGCCGCACTTGGTTAAGGAGCATTTACCATTATTTGCACAGGTTGTTTTTTATGGTGCTTTGTTGTCGGTCATTATGTCTACGGCTTCTGCCACGATGTTAGCACCTTCAGTGATTATCTCTGAAAATATTTTAAAAGACTTTATTAAAGGTTTGAGTGATCGCTATCTTTTGTTATTAACGCGCGGTGTGGTGATTGCTTTTGCATTGTTAGTAGCTATTTATACGCTGTGGGCGTTGGAACAAGAAACATCTATTCATAAAATGGTGGAAAATGCTTACAAGGTTACGCTGGTGGTGGCTTTTGTGCCTTTAGTTGCAGGTTTATATTGGAAGCGTGCAAGTGCAGCAGGTGCCCTAATAGGTATTGTACTGGGTCTAATTGTTTGGTTAACGCTGGAGTGGATGATTCCTGAGCTTGAAGATAGTTTGCCAGCTCACTTTATTGGGTTTTTTGCTGCGATTGTGGGTATGGTGGTGGGTTCATTAAAGTGGCCTAATGATCAGCCAGATGTTATTAATCGTCCAGTCGCGTTATAAATTAAACTTATAAGTCTATGGTAATATTCTATCAATTAAGGCTTGCAATTAGCCAATAAAAGCGGCAGAATTAGAGCTGCTAGAGAGGCAAAACCTTTTTGGAGTATTAAATGAAACAATTAACTCTTAAAGCTTTGTTTCTGTCAGGTGTAGCGGCGTTCTCAATGAATGTTCATGCTTCTTCTGTGTATGAGCAATGTGTAAGTGATGCAAAAGCGCTGATTGAAGCGGCTATCGTGGGTGGTACAACTGCAGCACGTGAAGTGCAGCAGAAGTCTACCCTTGATCAGTGCAAAGCTGAGCTAACTCGCATGGAACAGCAATATAAGTCTCAATGGAAGTTCACAGCAGCAGATGGTAAGCAGTATGTTAAAGCGCCTTATTCTGTTATGACTCCTGAAGATCGCGAAAAATGGGCTATCCTATTTAACGCGATTGATACTAAGAACTTCATGGGTGTTCGCTACTTAATGGCAGCTTACTACCGTCAATAATGTCCTGTTATTGATTTAGGTGATGCATCTCGAAAAGCCAGCGCAAGCTGGCTTTTTTTTTGGTTAAATTTGGATTTTGATTAGTATGGCGGAAATCAATTTTTTTGATTCAGTGTACGACTGTTTAATGTGCAATGATTTGAAAGTGAAAGTACAGAGGCTGGATCGTTTGCTGTTCAATTGGAGTGAGCATAACTTTAATTTTGAACCAACACGCTCTATAGTGCGTATTGCTGATCCAGGACGTCCTGCCAAGCCCAAATTGGTGCCGCCAAAAAATCTACCACGACGGGGTTTAGGCTCGCCCCAGGGGCATGCTGCTTTAATGCACTCCATAGCGCACATTGAGTTTAATGCGATTAATCTAGCCCTAGATGCCATCTATCGTTTTCAAACAATGCCCTATGATTTTTATCGCGATTGGTTAGGTGTAGCGGGAGAGGAGGCTTATCATTTTCAATTGATTCGTGAGCATTTGGATCAATTGGGTTATGACTATGGTGATTTCCCCGCGCACAATGGGCTTTGGTTGACGACCTACGAAACCGATCATGATGTATTAGTAAGGATGGCGATGGTGCCGCGTACTTTGGAAGCCCGTGGCTTGGATGTGACGCCGGCTATGATAAAAAAACTGCGGGCCATTGGTGATCGTCGTGGGGTGGAGATTTTAAAAATATTATTGCGCGATGAAATTGGTCATGTTGCGGTGGGTACGCGATGGTATCGTTATGTTTGTGTGCAACGTGGGCTTAATCCATTTGATGAGTTTACTCGAATTTTGGGTTTGTTTTTTCATGGCGATATTCGTGGTCCTTTTAACTATGAAGCAAGAAGGGAAGCGGGGTTTTCTGATGAAGAGGTTGAGTGGTTGAAATCGCTAGAACGGCAAAGCTTTGAGAGGGCTGGGTGATTTGCTCAGGCGTAATTGGCGCTGCATAGTTATGGGGTAGTGAGGCAAACGATTATGCAACAATTAACAACGATTGAAGAATTAGATAATTTAATTCAAACACAACCAGGCCTGGTGGTCTTGTTTGGTGGCGTGCATTGTGGTGTGTGTAATGTGATTAAACCTAAACTTGCTCAAGCACTGGCGGAAGATTTTGCGCAGCTAAAGCTGGCGTATGTTGATTGTCAAGTTACAACGGATATTTGTTCGCAAAAAGGGGTGTTTTCGCTACCCGTTGTGCGGGTGTATATTGATGGACAACGTTTTATTGAAAAAACGCGTAACTTTAGTCTGCCGGGGTTATTGGCAGACTTGTCGCGGTCTTATTCAATGCGTTTTGAAACAGATGTTAACGAAAACTAAGTTGTTGCCAGCCGCGCGATTGTGCGGCTTGACTGAGCTTTTCATCGGCATCCACCGCAATTGGGTGGCTGACCAGCTCGAGGAGTGGCAGGTCATTATGTGAATCTGAGTAAAAAAAGCTATCCTCTAATGATAAGGGGTTTTGATTCAGCCATTCGTTCAGGCGAGTAATTTTGCCTTGTTGGAATGAGGGGATGCCTGCGACACGACCGGTATAGCGACCATCAAGCATTTCAGGTTCTGTGCCAATCAGTTGGTCAATGCCTAGTTTTAAGCCTATAGGGCGTGTTATAAAGCTGTTGGTAGCGGTGATAATGAGAAGTCGGTCCCCAGCTGCTCGGTGCTCTTCAATCACCGCTTGGGCTTTGGGCAGTAAAATCGGTTCAATCATTTGTTGCATAAACTGTTGATGCCAAAGGGTGAGCTGTTCTATAGGATGCTCGCTGAGTGGCTTGAGTGAAAAGGCTTGATATTCGTAGATATCAAGTGTGCCTTCTTTGTATTGTTGGTAAAAACGTTGATTTTGCTTTTGGTAAGTTTTGGCATCAATCAGTTGGTTTTTGACTAAAAATTCGCCCCAAAGATAATCACTGTCACCCGCAATCAGGGTGTTGTCTAAATCAAAAATGGCTAAACGCATCAGGTTTCTCGTTTTATTTGCAAAACACTAATGCTAATAGACAAGCAGGTTTTCAACAAGCCTGGGTAGGTGTTTTTATTAAATTAGACGGGTTTTTAATTGAAACTTAGGCCTTTTTTCGGCATTATTAACGGTATTAAATAAATATAAATTTTTACTTGGGAATATTTTGTGATTGATCAGGATGGCTATCGCTTAAATGTAGGCATAATTATTGCCAATAAACAGGGCAAATTGTTCTGGGGTAAGCGAGTATACCAGGATGCCTGGCAGTTTCCTCAAGGTGGAATTCGTGAAAATGAGACTCCCCAGCAAGCGGTGTTCCGTGAGCTTAAAGAAGAAGTCGGTCTTTCGCCCTCTGATGTTCGGGTTTTAGGGCGTACAGATGACTGGCTTCATTATAATTTGCCTAAACATTTAATTCGCCATTACAGCCAGCCTGTTTGTATTGGTCAAAAGCAGGTTTGGTTTATGTTGGGTTTAGAGGCGCCTGAGTATGCGATTAATGTATCTCACCACACAACGCCAGAATTTGAAACCTGGTCATGGGTTGATTACTGGCAGCCTGTTCAGGATGTGGTCAGTTTTAAGCAAGAGGTTTATCACCAAGCCTTAATTCAGCTAGAGGATTGTTTGAATAAATTTTGGCTGACCAGTCAAGTTGTTGAAAAACAATAACTTTATTCTTCTTGATTTGTCAAGTTGTATCCCTCCTCATGCTTTTTGTCACGAAAAGTGATATTATTTGAGCAATTTAGTTTTGATTTAAACCTTCGAGTTCAGTTTTCACGCCTGTTATTTGATTAATAATTTGAATGAAACGAACTCTTTAACGACAAAGAGAGCCGACTGCCGACCCGGTGTTGTGCTCGGTTAATACCCAAGAGGTGCACTTTATGAGCGATCAGTTTATTGATCAAGATCCGCAAGAAATTCAAGAGTGGTTGGATGCGCTTGAAGCCGTAGTTCAATTTGAAGGCACAGAAAAAGCCCATCATATTATCGCTACCTTGATTGAAAAAGCCCGTGTTCACGGCATTGATATTCCTTATTCGGCCAATACGCCTTACATCAACACCATAGCGGTTGAAGAGCAAGAAAGTTATCCTGGCGACTTAAGTATCGAGCAGCGCTTGCGTTCGATCTTGCGCTGGAATGCGATGGCGATGGTGGTAAAGGCTAACCGTGAAACCAGTGTGGGTGGTCATATTGCCTCCTATGCGTCAAGTTGTACACTTTACGAAGTCGGGATGAATCATTTCTTCAAGGGTCCGGATCATGAAATAGGCGCGGATATGGTGTTTTTTCAGGGTCATACCGCACCGGGTATGTATTCTCGTGCCTTTCTTGAAGGGCGTTTAGATGAAAAACAATTGGTGAATTTCCGTCAAGAAGTCGATGGTCAGGGCTTGTCTTCTTACCCACATCCTTGGTTAATGCCCGATTTTTGGCAGTTCCCAACCGTATCTATGGGGTTGGGGCCATTAATGGCGATATACCAAGCTCGTTTTATGAAGTACATGGATAAACGCGGTTTGGCGAAAACAGAAGGACGCAAAGTTTGGGCTTATCTCGGCGACGGTGAAATGGATGAACCAGAATCACGCGGTGCGATTCAGTTAGCGCAGCGTGAGCATCTTGATAACTTAATATTTGTGGTTAACTGTAACCTACAGCGTTTAGATGGGCCTGTGCGTGGTAACGGTAAAATCATTCAAGAACTCGAAGGCATGTTCCGTGGCGCAGGTTGGAGCGTGATCAAAGTGCTTTGGGGCACAGGTTGGGATAGCTTGCTGGCAAAAGATACCAGCGGTAAACTGATTGAGCGTATGGGCGAAGTGGTGGATGGTGAATACCAAGCTTATAAAGCAAAAAATGGTGGCTATGTTCGTGAACATTTTTTTGGTAAGTATCCTGAGTTGCTAGAGTTAGTTAAGGATATGAGTGATCAGGATATTTTCCGCCTAACACGCGGTGGGCACTCACCGCGCAAGATTTATAATGCTTATAAGCGTGCATCAGAAACCAAAGGCCAACCGTCAGTTATTTTAGCCCATACCGTTAAAGGTTACGGCATGGGTGAATACGGCGAAGCGGCTAATAGTGCGCACCAACAGAAAAAGTTAGACGTTAATGGATTGAAGTATTTCCGTGATCGTTTCTCAGTACCTATTTCAGATGAGCAGTTAGAAAAAGAAGTGCCCTTCTATCGCCCTGATCCTGATAGCCCAATTATGAAGTACATGCAAGAAAATCGTGCCAAATTGGGCGGCTCTTTGCCCTGTCGTCAGGATAAGTCTGAAACTCTGTCCGTCCCAGCGTTAAGTGCATTCCAGATGTTGTTAGATGGTACCGCCGAACGTGAAATGTCAACGACAATGGCGTTTGTTAGAATTCTATCGGTGTTATTGCGTGACAAGGAGTTGGGTAAACGTGTTGTACCGATTATCCCAGACGAAGCGCGGACCTTTGGCATGGAGGGGCTGTTTCGTCAGGTGGGTATTTATGACCCAGCCGGTCAGCTGTATGAGCCGGTCGATTCGGATCAGCTGATGTGGTACAAAGAATCCTCTAATGGTCAGGTCTTGGAAGAGGGCATTAACGAAGCGGGGGCGATGTCATCCTGGATTTCGGCGGCGACCGCTTATGCCAACTATGGCGTGAGCATGATTCCGTTTTATATCTATTATTCGATGTTTGGTTTCCAACGTATTGGTGATTTGGCTTGGGCGGCGGGCGATTCGCGCGCGCGCGGTTTCCTGATTGGCGGTACAGCTGGACGTACTACCTTAGAAGGCGAAGGCTTGCAGCATCAAGATGGTCATAACCTGGTGATGTTTGATGCGGTACCTAATTGTTTGAGTTATGACCCAACCTTTGGCTATGAAATGGCGGTGATTATTCAAGATGGCTTAAAGCGTATGATAGAAAACAAAGAAGATATTTTCTATTACATTACGGCAATGAATGAAAACTATAGCCATCCAGCGATACCACAAGGCGTGGAAGAAGGTATTCTTAAGGGTATTTATTCATTCAAGAAGACATCATCTAAAGCAAAAAAACGTGTCCAGTTAATGGGTTCAGGCACTATCTTTCGCGAAGTGATTGCCGCAGCAGAATTGCTTGAGCAGGATTGGGATGTAGCGGCCGATATTTGGTCTGTGCCTAGTTTTAACTTGTTGCGTCGTGAAGGTATTGAAGCCGAGCGCTGGAATACATTGCACCCAACGGCTGCGCCAAAAGTGGCTTATGTCACTCAAGTCTTGACGGGTGCACAAGGACCGTTTATTGCTGCCACGGATTATATTCGTGATTATGCAAACCGTATTCGTGAATATGTGCCTGGTGATTATCATGTATTGGGTACTGATGGGTTTGGTCGTTCGGATACGCGTGAACAATTGCGTAAGTTTTTTGAGGTGAATCGTTTTTATGTGGTGGTTGAGGCATTAAAAGGTTTGGCAAAACAAGGTCAAATTAAAGCCGAAGTAGTTCAACAGGCTATCGATAAATACGGTTTGGATGCAGAAAAACCTTATCCCATTTATGCATAATTTCATTCAGTCAGGTCGGCTCAAAAAGCAGGCCTGGTTGGACGACTAAGGAAAATACTTATGGCAAAAATTCAATTTAAAGTGCCGGATATTGGCGATTTTGATGCAGTCGATGTCATCGAAATTCTAGTCAATGAAGGTGATCAGATTCAGCTTGATGATTCAATAATGACGCTTGAATCAGACAAGGCTACGATGGAAGTGCCTGCGAGCCACACAGGAAAAGTCAGCAATATTCAGATTAAAGTGGGCGACAAGGTTAAACAGGGTAGCTATATCTGTGATATCGACGTCGATGAAGCGCAAGTAAAACCGGTGGCACAAGCAACGCAAGCTGCTCCAGCTAAGCCAGAAAAACCCGCGCCAACCGTCGAAAAGCCGCTAGCGGTTCACGAAGAAACCCATTCCTCAAATGTGGGCTTACCGCTAGCCAGCTCAGTGGCAAATACACCTAAACCCGTTAATCACCAACCTATGGGCGCATTAAGTCATGCTTCACCCGCTGTGCGTGCGTTTGCGCGTGTGCTTGGTGTTGATTTAAGCAAGGTTTTGGGTTCGGGTAATAAAGGGCGGGTGCTTAAAACCGATGTGGAAGGGTTTGTGAAGTCGGTTATGCAAGGCGCTACGGCGTTCGCCGGTCCCGCTAGCGGTTCAGGTATCCCCACTGTGCCGACGATTGATTTTTCACAGTTTGGCGCTACAGAAACTATTGAGTTAAGCCGAATCAAAAAACTATCCGGCAAGCATTTAAGTACAGCTTGGTTAAATATTCCGCATGTCACGCAGTTTGATGAATGTGACATCACCGATATGGATCAGTTCCGTAAGGATATGAAAGCTCAAGCCGAAAAAGCAGGGGTTAAGCTCACGCCCTTGGTGTTTATTATGAAAGCGGTGGTTGCAGCCTTAAAAGCCTTCCCGGACTTCAATGCGTCCTTGTCACCCGATGGCCAGTCTTTAATTCGCAAGGGTTACTACAATGTTGGTATTGCGGTAGACACCCCAAAAGGATTGGTGGTACCGGTAGTGCGTGATGTTGATCAGAAGTCGATTTATGAGTTATCGCGTGATTTAATGGCGTTGAGCTCTAAAGCGCGAGACGCCAAGCTATCGCCAAAGGATTTATCAGGGGGTTGTTTTAGTATTTCTAGTTTAGGCGGCATTGGTGGTACACAGTTTACGCCGATTGTGAATGCACCTGAAGTGGCGATTATGGGTGTGTCCAAGGCGGCTATTCAGCCGGTTTGGGATGGTGCAAGCTTCCAGCCTCGTTTGATTATGCCCTTCAGCGTGTCTTATGATCACCGTGTGGTTGATGGTGCGCAAGGGGTTCGCTTTACCCAGTTTGTTGGTCAGCATTTGGCGGATATTCGCCAATTATTACTCTAAGCAAGGGAGCAGGTATGAGTCAGGTTGTAGAGATTCGTATTCCAGATATTGGCGACTTTGCTGATGTGGATGTGATTGAAGTGCTGGTGTCAGCCGGTGATGAGGTATTGCAAGATGATTCGATGCTGACCTTGGAGTCGGATAAGGCTACAATGGAGGTACCTTCACCTTATGCGGGTAAGTTGGTTGAGCTGAGTGTCGCCGTTGGCGATAAGGTTCGGCAAGGCAGTGTTATTGGCAAAATGGAAATTGCCGATGAAAGTCCATCTAAACTAGCTGACGCGCCGGCGGCTAAAAAAGAAGTACAAGCGCAAACAACCCCAGCGCCACAAGCGGTATCGGCCAATGAACTACCACCTGCTGATAAAACCGCTGAAGTCGTGGTTTTGGGCGGTGGGCCGGGTGGGTATACAGCGGCCTTTCGTGCGGCAGACCTGGGTAAAAAGGTTATTCTGATTGAACGTTACCCCGTGATTGGTGGTGTGTGTTTGAATGTTGGCTGTATCCCGTCTAAAGCCTTATTGCATATGTCGCTCATTTTGAATGAAACCCAAGAAATGGCTGCGCATGGTATTGATTTTGGTAAGCCAAAAATTGATTTGGATAAAATACGCGATTATAAAAATAGTGTCATTAAAAAACTCACCGGTGGCTTAGGTGCGCTTGCCAAACAACGTAAGGTTGAGGTGGTCACCGGTTACGCTAAATTTAGCTCGGCTAATACCCTTAGTGTCACGGCTGAAGACGGTTGCGTTCAAACGGTGGCATTTGAAAACGCGATTATTGCCGCCGGCTCGCGTGTGATTAAACTGCCCTTTATCCCGCATGATGATCCGCGTGTGATGGACTCAACCGATGCGCTGGAGCTTGAGGAAGTGCCTAAGCGCTTATTAGTGATTGGTGGGGGCATTATTGGTTTAGAGATGGCGCAGGTTTATGATTCCTTGGGGTCAAAAGTAACTGTAGTGGAGCTGGGTGATAACATTATCCCAGGTGCGGATAAGGATTTAACCCGCCCACTATTAAAGCGAATCAAATCACGCTATGAAAATATATACCTAAAATCCAAGGTTACCCATGTTGAAGCGGCAAAAGGCGGATTGGTGGTATCGTTTGAAGGCAAGGATTGCCCAGCTCAAGATACCTTTGATCGCGTATTAGTTGCGGTAGGGCGTACACCGAATGGCAAGTTAATTGATGCCGATAAGGCGGGTGTGGCCGTTAATGATAGGGGCTTTATCGAAGTCGATGAGCGTCAAAAAACGAATGTCGATCATATTTATGCGATTGGTGATCTTGTGGGTCAGCCGATGCTCGCCCATAAAGCGGTGCATGAAGCTAAGGTAGCGGCGGAAGTCATTTGTGGCCTGCCGAGTGCCTTTACACCGATGGGCATTCCATCGGTTGCTTATACCGACCCTGAGGTAGCCTGGGCGGGTAAAACCGAAGAGCAGCTTAAAGCTGAAGGCGTTGAGTACGAGAAGGGTGTTTTCCCTTGGGCGGCTTCGGGGCGCAGTTTAAGTATTGGTCGTGATGAAGGCATGAGTAAGTCCTTGTTCTGTGCTAAAACCCATCGCCTATTAGGGGCGGGTATCGTTGGGCCGAATGCGGGCGAGTTGATTGCCGAGGCAATGTTGGCGATCGAAATGGGCGCAGACATGCAAGATATCGCTCTAACCATTCATCCTCACCCAACCCTAAGTGAAACCTTTGCTTTTGCGGCTGAGATGGCTGAAGGGACCATTACGGATTTAATTGCGCCTAAGAAAAAGAAATAGGTTGAAACCTGTTTATGTTTAAAAAGCCAGATAATTATCTGGCTTTTTTCGTTTAACCTGTTGTTTATTCACCATCACTAAAAATTATCTTATCCGCATTGCGTTCAAGCGTTTTAGGCCCAATTCCTTTTACATCTTCTAACTCTTTAAGTGATTTAAAGTCGCCATGTTGCTCACGGTGACGAACAATTTCTTCTGCTTTAGTTAAACCTATGCCATTTAAACCATCAGCGATAGATTGTGCTTGTGCTTTATTGATGTTAATAGGCGTCGCCCATACATTAAAGCTTAAAAGTGCCAGCGTTATTACCCCTAGTATTTTTAACATTATACTGATCTCCGATGATATTAAGTAATTTAAATACACTGCTTATAAAAGCTTAGTAATGTTATCACTAGGCACTTATAAGTACAATTTTTATTAGTTTTTATTGATTTTAATCAAGTTTTTATTGGGAAGAGAGCTGCTGTCTTAGTAGGGTGGTTTAAGTTGTTTTTTATGCGATTGGCTTTAATCTGCTAAATCTGTAATAATAGGGGCTTATTTAAAGATGTTTAATAAAGAGGATTTTATGATTAAGAGAGTATTAATAGGTTTTGGTTTTTTGTTGATGTTGCCTGTTGCATTCGCTCAGAGTATTCAAGCGGTAACCTTTGAGGATCAGCATGGCGAGGTGATTAGTTTAGATTCAACGGTGACCTGGGCTATTTTTAGTCATCACAACAAAGGTGCCAAAATGACTAAAGAGGCCATTGATAAGGTTGGAATTACTGATTTTTCAGCCTACCAAGGTGTGTATATTGCAGATATTTCTCGAATGCCTGCATTTGTTACACGCATGTTTGCGATGCCTGCGATGCGTAAGTATGAATTTAGCTTGGCGTTAGATTATGAAGGTAACTTAACGGAAGCTTTGCCTAAACAAGATGAAAAGGTAACCCTTTTAAAGCTAGATAACTTGACGATTATAGAAACACAATTTGTCGATACGCCTGCCTCAATTGCAGCATTTATTAATGCTAACCGCTGAGTTTTAAGCAGGCCTGCTTGTGGTATGCCAAGGTTTTAACCCAATTGAACCCGCTGAAATGCGGGTTTTGATTTTGGGTTCTATGCCCGGTGTGGCCTCTTTAGAACAGCAAGCTTATTATGCTCATCCGAGGAATGCTTTTTGGCCTGTAATGGAAAGAGTTTGTAACCAGGCCTGGTCGTTAGACACTAGCCAGCGTTATCAGCAGTTGATGGCGCATCATATTGGTTTATGGGATGTGTTAGCTCAGTGCCAACGACAAGGCAGTTTAGACACAGCGATTCAGCTTGAGGGTTTGCGTGTGAATAATATAGGTTGTCTGATTGAGCGTCATCCAGAATGCCGAGTGGTGGTGTTTAACGGTTCTAAAGCGGCACAGCTGTTCAAACGATACGTTTTGAAACAAAATGAAATCTTATTTCAAAACAGGGTTATGTTTGATTTGCCTTCTACTAGTCCCGCTAATGCGCGTCTTAATTTAGTTGATAAAACAAAGATATGGCAGGACAAATTGGGCTATTTCCTATAAAATAACTAGGTTATTAAATAGGATGATTATAGCAATGACATTTAAGCCCGAACTCTTGTCGCCTGCCGGCACTATGAAAAATATGGAATACGCGTTCGCCTATGGTGCGGATGCGGTTTATGCCGGACAGCCACGTTACAGTTTGCGTGTTCGCAACAATGAGTTTGATCACGATAATCTTGCAAAAGGGATTGCTCGAGCGCATGAGCTAGGTAAAAAGTTTTATGTAGTGACCAATATTGCCGCGCATAACTCAAAGTTAAAAACCTTTCTTAAAGATATTGAGCCGGTGATTAATATGAAACCGGATGCATTGATTATGTCCGACCCGGGTATGATCATGATGGTGCGCGAGCAATTTCCTCAGCAAGAGATTCATTTGTCAGTACAGTCGAATGCCGTTAACTGGGCGACGGTTAAGTTTTGGCACCAAATGGGTATTACGCGTGTTGTATTGTCACGCGAGTTATCTCTACAAGAAATCAGTGAGATACGTGAGAAAGTGCCTGCTATGGAGCTCGAAGTGTTTGTTCACGGTGCATTATGTATCGCATACTCAGGTCGTTGTTTATTATCAGGGTATATCAATAAGCGTGATGCCAATCAGGGTACGTGTACCAATGCTTGTCGTTGGAATTACAACACCTATGAGGGTAAGGAAGATGTGTTGGGTGAGGTGGTAGGTGTCGAGCGTATTACTGATTTGACTGGGACGACTGGGCGACTCGCTCCCGAAATGATAAACCTTAAAAAACCCGAGCCCACACTGGGGGAGGGCGAAACGACTGAGCGGGTTTGGTTGCTAGAGGAACAGGGGCGCCCCGGTGAGTTAATGCCTGCTTATGAAGATGAGCACGGTACCTATATCATGAATTCAAAGGATTTGCGTGCAGTTGAGCTGATTCCTGACTTGGTTAAAATCGGCGTACACTCCTTGAAAATTGAGGGACGTACCAAGTCACATTATTACGTGGCGCGCACTGCACAGGTGTATCGTAAAGCAATTGATGATGCCGCTGCAGGTAAGGAGTTTGATTCAGACCTGCTTTTGCAGTTAGATGGTTTGGCCAGTCGAGGTTATACCGAAGGTTTTCTGCGTCGCCATGTCCATTCAGAGTATCAGAACTATGATTATGGTGTGTCTAAATCAGATAGCCAACGTTTTGTTGGTGAAGTCATTGATGCCAAGGATGAATACCTTGAGATTGATGTTAAAAATAAGTTTTGTGTCGGTGATTCGGTTGAAATTATGACACCTGAAGGTAATATGACGATGGTGCTAGAACAAATGCGTGATAAATATGATCGTCCGATTGAAGCAGCGCTTGGCTCAGGCTGGATAGCCCGTATTCCTAACCCATTTAAAGGGTTGAGTCAGGATGTGTTAAAGTTTGGTTTGTTAATGCGCAATGAGTCTTGGGGCGGTGATACTAAGCGCGACTCTGCTGGGTCAAAGGGCTAGTTAAGGTGTCTAAACCGTGGCATTGAAAATTCTTTCGGGTTGTATCAATTGTGACATGTGTGAGCCAGAGTGTCCAAATCAAGCGATTTATATGGGCGAAAAGGTCTATGAGATCAATCCAGACTTGTGTACTGAATGTGTTGGCTATTATGATAACCCTACCTGTATTAGTGTTTGTCCATTAGATGTTATTATTAAAGATCCTGAGTATTTTGAAAATCAACTAAGCTTATATGAAAAATTTAAACAATTGGTACAGGCGAATAAAATTTAAGGAGATAGTATGTCGGATTTAATTCCCCAGCTTGAGTTAATTAGCTTTAAACTTTGCCCTTATGTTCAAAGAGCAGTCATTACTTTAAAACACAAGCAGGTTGACTTCAAAATAACCTATATTGATCTACAAAATCCGCCGGTTTGGTTTAAAGAAATTTCGCCCTTAGGTAAGGTGCCTGTTTTAAAGGTGAATGATGCAGAGATTTTATTTGAATCCTCTGTGATCCAAGAGTATATTGATGAAATAACTCCTCCTTCACTTCACCCTATCGACCCTTTCGTGAAAGCAAAAAATCGCGCTTGGATTGCATTTGGTGGTGAATTAATGGGAATGCAAGGTTTGCATGGCATTATTCATGAAAAAGACCCTGCAAAATGTGAGAAAATAATTGATTCAATTAAAGATCTCCTTACCCGTTTAGAAGCGGTCCATTCAGGGCAGGCTTTTTTTAACGGTGAGGTGTTTTGTTTGATTGATGCGGCTTATGCCCCCATGTTAATGCGTTTTGGTTTATTAAAACAACATTGTGATTTGGATTTACTTGAGGGATTACCCAAAATGCAGGCTTGGCAACAGACTTTATTGGCCAAACCTTGTGTCAAAGAATCAGTAGTTGCACAATTGCCGCAGATGTATCGCAGTGTAATTTTGCATTATGAAGGCTTTATGGCTTCAAAAGTCAACTAGTCTATTAGCCTTCATCCAGACGAGAAAAACTACTGCGGCAAATGGGTGAACCCAATTTTGTCGTTTTGGATGCTGAGCGCTTATCAGCTTGAGCCATCACCGTTGCATCAGCAATCCGAAATTATCTCTAACTTACAGAGTGTAACGGTTCATGCGTGTGAATTCGTTGCGGGTTGGTCAGCAAAAACGGATCAAGATAGCAAATCGCTCCAGCCAGAATAAAATAATTAAAAAGGATAGAAATGACTGTACTTAAAAAATTTGAACCACGTACAGATGATATTAAGCAATTAGAGTGGATATTAGAC
This sequence comes from Thiomicrospira sp. R3, assembly GCF_029581415.1. Taxonomy (GTDB): domain Bacteria; phylum Pseudomonadota; class Gammaproteobacteria; order Thiomicrospirales; family Thiomicrospiraceae; genus Thiomicrospira. The sequence continues at coordinate 1,702,796 of NZ_CP121121.1, forward strand.
CAATTAACCACTGAGCAAGAAGACATTAAACGCAGAGTGTTAGTGGATTTAAAGCGCGTTCGTGGGGGGGATAGAGGTAAATATAATGCCTCAACATTTATAGAAAGTTTGTTTGCTGATCGAAAAGATGTGATTATTTTGCATGATTTGAGATTAAATAACGGTGATGTTGAGTCACAAATTGATCATTTGGTCATTGCTACAGATGGTCATGTTAATCTCTTTGAAACGAAGAATTTTTCAAATGGTCTTAAAGTTAATACTGAAGGGCAGTTTGCTTACTGGAATAGGTTTAAACGAACTTTTTATGGCATAAATTCACCTGTTGAAAATGCTGAAAAAAATAAACATATATTGAAAGTGCTGCTAGAGCCTGTTTTTGGTAAAGTGCCAGACTTTAGTCATTACATCCTTGTGGATTACCGCGCTAAATTAGTCAAGCCAGAAAAAGGCTTTGATATGATTGTGCGCTCAGATACCATTAAGGACTTATTAGGCACACAAGATTCGAGTTCTAAAGGCGGGATTATTAATGCGGTTAAGCGATTATTTGGGTTAAATAATAGTCTTTCAACGAGTCAACTTAAAGCCAAGTTGGCTAGCTTATTAGAGCAGCATCAGGCGTTAGATTTTAACTACATCGAAAAGTATGGTTTAAATCTTGACTATAATCCTTCATCAGCTCCTCAAGCTGTGGAGCTAGAGCGTAATTATTCGACCGAGCCTAAGTTGCAGCGATTAACACTGGCTAAGTTAGCGCGTGAAATGGCTATTCACCCCCAAGAATTGCAAGCAAGGCTTGTAGAGCAGGGTTTGCTTGAGAAAAGGGGGTTTAAAACCTTTGTGAGTGAAAAAGGCCGTGAAGCCGGTATTCAGTTCAGAAAGGGACAGCGCGGTATTTTCTTCTTGATTCCATCTGAAATGGCTCAAAATCCAGTTTTGCAGCTACCTGCGAAAACAGTATCCGAGACCGATGATCAATAATGAGGGGGCGGTAGCTCTTCACTTAAAGGCTTAATCGGATGCTCTTTTAAGCTTCTAAGGTATTCGCCTAAAAGGTTTAACTTTCTTGTTAAACCTTGAATGGATTGATGTTGGTCGGCAAGGGTTTTTTCCATTGCCTCCAGCGTTTCGTCTTGGTAACTTAATCTAATTTCTAGATCCATTATTTTATTATTTAACTCGCCAACCAGGCCTGGTTGTGTTTCATTCATCACTATTTACCTGTTTTTAGAATTCGATCTATCGTTTCAACGGCTTCTGGCAATCCTGAAATGATTAGGGTGTCGTCGGGACGCAGTCGTGTGCGTTCATCTGGGTTTTCACCACGAACAGAACCACGTTTAACAGCATCAACACGAACATCGTAGTCTTCAAAAGGGAATTCGTGCAGGCGTTTTCCTATGGCATAAGCGCTTTCATCCAGTTTGACTGCATGAATCACGCCGCCATGAGCGAGCGGAGAGCCCGTACTTAAATCACTTTCGCCAGGATAAAAGTTCGATAGCAGCGTATAGCGGTCGGCACGCGCTTGACGGGTTTCTCTTAACACCTGGCTTGGAGGGTGCCCCAGCATTAATAGGAGGTGAGAGGCAAGCATGATGCTGGATTCAAAATAATCGGGGATGACCTCCGTTGCACCCGCTGCAACCAGTTCGTCAGCATGCTCATCATCAGGGATACGAACCAGTACCGGTATGCTCGGGTCGAGTGAGCGAATAGAGCGTAAGGTTTTTAGGGCTAAATGGTAATCATGGTGGGTGATGATAATCACCTTAGCTTTGTCAATTTTTGCTGCGACAAGAATATCCGGTTTAGCGGCATCACCATAGTAAACATTTTCACCCGCAAGTTGCGCTTCTTTTAAACGTGTGGCATCAAGATCAAGCGCGATGTAGGCTTGATTTGCCTTGCGTAAAAAGCGTGTGGTTATTTGACCGACGCGGCCAAAGCCGCAAACAATCACATGGTCTTTAAGGTATTCATTATCCAGTTCAATATGGGTTTCCATATCACGCTTTTCTTTAACATAATCAAAACTCAGAAGGTTGGCAATACGACCATTAAACTTAACGAGGAAAGGGGCCAACATCATGCTTAATACCGATGCAGATAGCACTAGTTGTCCTACATCATTGTCGAGTAATTGGTAGGAGAATCCCAATGCAATCAAAACTAGACCAAATTCGCCGACCTGTGCCAAGGTTACGGCTGTTCTGATGGCGACACCACTGCTGGTCGCCCTAAAGAAAATACGCATTAAGCCGTAAATAACTAGCGCTTTGAGCAGTATAATGCCGACTGTGGCCAGTAAAATAATAGCTAGATTATCCCAAATTAGGCTGGGCATGATCATCATGCCAACAGTGATAAAAAATAAGCCAAGTAAGATGTCTTGAAATGGACGAATATCCGACTCAATTTGGTGACGAAACTGAGTTTCGCCTAGCATCATGCCGGCTAAAAAAGCGCCTAGGGTCAGAGAAAGGCCAATTTGTTCAGTAAAGGTGGCTGCGCCTAATGCAACGAGCAAGACGGTAAGCATAAAGAGTTCAGTGGATTTCGCTGCGGCGACTTCATGAAATAAGGGGCGAAGTAAATAACGACCCAATACTAGCATTAAGATAACAACAAACACGCCCTTTAAAAACGAAATGCCCAGCGCTTCACCTAAAGACGAATCGTCTTGGCTAAAGGCCAGTGCGGAAAATAAAATAAGGAGGGGGATCGAGGCGATATCCTGAAAGATCGACACACCTATAGCATTACGTGCATGGCGGGATTGAATTTCACCCTGTGCGCTGAGTTGTTTTATCGCAATCGCGGTTGAGGACATAACGACGACGCTGGCGATGACAATATTGGTGTGATTATCGAAGTCGAGTAACCAGCCGATTAAATAGGCCAATGCGCCTGTGACAAGAACCTGTAAGCTACCCAGTCCAAAAACAATATTACGCATGGCGCGCATTTGTGCGATAGAAAACTCAAGCCCAATGGTGAAAAGAAGAAATACAATGCCGAATTCAGCTAGAAAGCGAACGTTGCTTTCGTCTTGTATTAGACTAAAGCCCCCAGGCCCGACAATAACGCCTACCAGAATATAGCTTAGGATTGGTGGAAAATGTAAACGGCGAGCGACAGAAACGGTCAGGACAGCGAGTCCCAACAAAAGTACCACCGCCATTAGAATATTTTCTTGTAACACCGTATGCATGACCTAATCCTTATGAAAACTCAAAACGCATTGATAAGTCAATTGCGCGTAGGTGTTTGGTAATAGCACCTGTAGAGATAAAGTCAACACCCGTATTGGCAAGGCTTTTGAGTTGATCGATTTCTATGTTGCCAGATACTTCGAGTTTGGCTTGCCCTTGGTTTAGCGCGACGGCTTGGCGAATCATTTCGTGGCTAAAGTTATCTAGCATAATAATATCTGCTTGTGCATTTAACGCCTGTTTAACTTCATCAAGGTTTTCGGTTTCCACTTCAACCTGCACGCCTGGGTGGAGTTGTTTGGCTTTTTTTACGGCTTTTTCTAAGCCTCCACAGGCGATAATATGGTTCTCTTTAATCAGTATCGCATCATATAAGCCCAAGCGATGGTTGCGGCCACCGCCACATTTGACCGCATATTTTTGCGCCAAGCGTAAACCCGGCAAGGTTTTACGGGTGTCTAATAGTTGAGTGGTTGTTTCACCCAATGCCGCAACATACTGTGCAGTTAGTGTCGCCGTGGCACTTAAGGTTTGCATAAAATTTAATGCAGTGCGTTCGGCTGTTAAAATGGAGCGAGCTGATCCTTGGATTTCGCAGAGCAATTGATTTTCTGCCACCGAATCGCCATCTTCACACTGCCATGAAATTAACACCGTGTCGTCAAGCTGTTTAAACACCTCATTGAACCAGGCTTGGCCGCAAATAATGGCTTTTTCACGCACAATTACACGTGCCCTTGCTTGTGTGTTTTCGGCAATAAGTTCAGCCGTTAAATCAGCTGCACCTAGATCTTCAGCAAGCGCATGTTGGACATTTTTTGTTAAATCTGCAAAGTAATGGTTCATAAAAATAAGTTTAATAAGTGGTTGTGTAATAAAATCTAATTATAACTTAGAATGGGAAAATTGAGGGGTTAGATATGCCTTACCATATTGACTCAGGCCGCTTAAAAGAAGCACAATGGATAGCAAGTCCAAATTTTGATAGTCGACCACCAGGCCTGGTTATAGATTTAATTGTGGTTCATGGAATCAGTCTGCCACCATGTCAGTTTGGCACCGGGGGGATAGAGCAGCTTTTTACAAACCAACTTGACTCAGCAGCGCATCCTTACTATAAAACCTTGGAGGGGTTAAGGGTGTCTGCGCATTTAGTGATTAAGCGAGACGGTTCAATAGTTCAATTCGTTGATTTTAATCAGCGCGCATGGCATGCAGGTCTGTCGAGTTATCAGGGGCGTTCTGGTTGTAATGATTTTTCAATTGGCATTGAGTTAGAGGGCGCGGATGATATTTGTTATACCGCGATTCAATATCAACAGCTAGCCTTGTGCATTCAGGCTTTATTTAGGGCTTATCCCACGATACCAAAACCAGCGATCGTTGGACATAGTGATATCGCGCCAGGTCGAAAAACCGATCCTGGGCCTTTATTTAATTGGCAGGCGCTCGCTAAACTGTTAAGTAATTAGGCGATCCACCCTTTTTTATTAGATGGATTTTGCTCTGGGCTGGGTTTGGGTCGATATTGCATGCACGGTTGACCGGATGACTCCTCAACAATTTGACTTGGAAGTTTCCACGTTTTAAAGCCAAAGGCTTTACAGCCGCGTGGGTTGGCTTGTTCCCAAGTGACATAGAAGTATTGGCAACGAAAGCAATCAATTTTTTTCATAGAGTTTGATAAAATAGCTAAATAAGATGAAAGATAAACCTGTGTTAGTATTGTCGCACTTTTTGGAATTTGATACAGTTAAAACTTACTAGTTCTAACTCCTGGGCGGTGCCCAAACTTAGCTTAAAAGGAAGATTTATGGAAAAGATTGGCTTGTTTTACGGTACGGACACGGGGAATACTGAGCGTGTGGCAGATTTAATTAAGCAAAAACTAGGCGCTGATTGTGTCGATGTACACGATATTGCGGGCGCGAAAAAATCTGATTTTGACAAGTACCAAAAGATAATTTTAGGCCAACCGACTTGGTATTACGGTGAGCGCCAATCAAGCTGGGATGATTTTTGGGATGATTTTTCTTCTATTGATTTTACGGGCAAAACAGTTGCGTGTTTTGGCTTGGGCGATCAAGCAGACTATGCAGAGTACTTTATTGATGCAGTCGGCATGATGCATGATGTGGTTCTTGAAAATGGTGGAACTCCCGCAGGTTATTGGCCTACAACAGGCTATGAGTATGATGAATCGAAAGCGGCTACCGAAGATGGTGAGTTTTTTGTTGGTTTAGCTATTGATGAAGATCAGCAGCCAGAGTTAACCGATCAGCGTGTCAATGAGTGGGTTGAGCAAATAAAAGCGGAAATGGATATTAACTAATAAGCGTGAATCCTTTACCCTTTTCGACTAAACCCAGCCTAATTGTGTATATTCATGGCTATGCGTCTAGTGGTTTAAGCAGTAAAGCACGTCATTACCAACAACTCTTTGGTAAGCGCCATGTTTATACTCCCAGCTTACCAACAGATACACGGTTAGCTGTTGATTCACTTGAGCAAAGCCTAGAACTCTTAATGCCAAACTATGAAGTTGGCTTAATCGGTTCCTCTTTAGGTGGTTTTTTGGCATTATTTTTAGCCAATAAATTTTGTCTTCCTGCTGTGCTTATCAATCCTGCCATTCCTCCCTGGCATCAAAAAAACAGCAACAATGCCTGTTTGAAATCGATTAATTCTGAGCGTTTTGACTGGTTACCCGAGCATCTAAAACGACTGGAACCTTATCGTGTTAAAAGCCTATCTCCTCTATTACGCTCCCGTTTACTCGTGTTGCAGCAATTGGATGATGAAGTGTTGGATGCGCAACTGGCGCTTGAGTATTTAGCCGATGTAGCTTGTTGTGTGTCTAAAGGGGGTGGGCATAGGTTTAGTAATATTGCTGATTACGATCACCCGGTTAGCAGGTTTTTTCAGCCTTTTTTATCTGGCATGCTAAAATAACAAACATTTTTAAATTGAGACATTTAATGAATCAAGTGATTGCCTTAAAAGGTTCCGTGTTGTCGCTCTCGGTGCTCAAGGTGTTTAGCGATGATTTTACAGAGGTTAAACAGGTTTTAGCCCAGAAAGTGGCGCAAGCTCCGGATTTTTTTAAGGCGTTGCCTATTGTTATTGAGCCTGAAATAGCTCCTTTGGCGCCCACTTTTTTAGCTCAATTGGTTGAGTTGCTGCATCAAAATAATATGATGCCAGTAGGCGTTCGCACAGCGGATGCCACTCTAATTGAACAGGCTGAGTATGCAGGCCTGGCGGTGTTTGAACCTGTTAAAGCGTCGAGCGAAAAAGCGACACAAGAAACTAAGCCAGTTAAATCAGTTAAAGAAATGGATGACAAACCTGATCAGGGCGCATTGTTGATTGATTCAGCGGTGCGTTCTGGGCAGCAGGTTTATGCTAAAGGGCGTGATTTAATTGTTAAATCATCTATTAATCCAGGTGCAGAAGTGGTTTCAGATGGGCATATTCATGTTTATGGTAAAGCAAAAGGCAAGCTTTTTGCTGGGAGTAGCGGTAATCGTCAAGCCCGTATTTTTGTACAACAGCTGGATGCCGAAATGGTTTGTATCGCGGGTTTATACCAAATGGCGGAAGACATTAAGCCTGAGTATAAGCAAGGATGGGTTGAAATTTGCTTGCAGCAGGACAGGTTAGTATTTAATTTATTATAAATTTTGAAAATTCACGTTTTCTAAAGGAGTCCATGTGGCACGTGTTATCGTAGTAACGTCAGGCAAAGGAGGGGTGGGTAAAACCACAACGAGTGCTAGTTTTTCGGCTGGTTTAGCAAAAAAAGGCTTTAAAGTCGCTGTCATTGACTTTGATGTTGGGCTGCGTAATTTAGATTTAATTATGGGGTGTGAGCGTCGAGTGGTGTACGATTTTGTTAATGTGGTTCAGGGTGAAGCGAGTCTAAAACAGGCACTTATAAAAGATAAAAAAGTTGATAATCTTTATATTCTTGCCGCTTCGCAAACGCGTGATAAAGATGCCTTAACCTTTGAAGGTGTGGGTAAGGTTATTGAGGACTTGCGTGCTGAGGGTTTTGATTATGTAATTTGCGATTCTCCAGCCGGCATTGAGAAAGGCGCTCAGCTTGCGCTTTATTTTGCCGATGAGGCTATTATTGTAACCAATCCTGAAGTTTCATCTGTACGTGACTCTGACCGTATTTTGGGTATCCTCCAGGCCAAGTCTAAACGTGCGATCGAAGGTGGCGATCCGATTGTTGAGCATTTGGTTTTAACGCGTTATAACCCTAACCGCGTTCAAGCGGGTGAAATGTTAGCCATGGAAGATGTGGTTGAGTTATTAAGCATTAAATTGCTTGGTGTTGTGCCCGAGTCGGAAGATGTGCTCCAAGCATCTAATTCAGGGATGCCGGTTATTCTCACCGAAGGGGCTAACGCTTCAGAAGCGTACAAGGATATTGTTGATCGCTTCTTAGGCGAAGATAAACCACAGCGTTTTATATCGGTTGAACATAAGAGCTTGTTTAAAAAATGGTTTGGGAAGTAAGATATGGCGTTATTAGATTATTTACTCGGTCAGCGTAGAAAAAATTCTGCCAATAAGGCCAAAGACCGGTTGCAAATTTTGTTGGCGCATGAGCGCTCTCAGGCTAAGTCACCGGATTATTTACCTAAAATGCGTGAAGAGATCCTAGCGGTCATTGCCAAGTATGTCCAGATTGATGAAGATAATCTCAAAATTTCTTTAGATGAAGGAAATGGTTTTGAGGTATTAGAGTTAAATTTGGTTTTGCCTGAAAGTAAAAGTTAAATCTGGTTATTATTGCGTTACACGGTCAACTTTGATCAAGACTCCGAAGATAGGGTGGTCAAGATAGTGAAGTTGGCCGTAGCGCATGCGGCGTGACTCGTCAATCTTAAAACGCCAACTGTCTGGCAACCAATCAGCCGGTATTTGTTGGTGTTCAGCAAACCGCTCTCTTATTCTAACCGGGATTTGGCGATCAAGTTCTAGATAAACTTCAGCATGAATAAAGCGTTCCTGGAAGAGGCGAATTTTCCCTAGAAGCGGGCTGGTTTCGGCACGTCTTGATTGGATAGTGGGCTCTATTAAAACCGGTATAGCCAGTTGATTGGATTGCAAGGGTTGTTGCCAAGCAAAGTGGGCTAATACATCATATCCCCGGTCAGTCGTCATTTTACTGACTTCTTCAACTAAACTGTATTTACTGGGCTCAATAAGTTGGGCGTAGTTGTTAGGCTCACCAAGTCGAATCGTATCTGCTATGGAGGTAATGCCATCGAAATCAGGCCAATATTCCTCCGTCCAGCCACGCAATGCTAAGGATTGAAAAATGATAACTTCGACCTGTACCTTAGCGCCCTGCAAAGGGTTAGCCATAACCAGGCCTGATTGAAATAACACTAACATTATTAGACTTGAAAATAGTTTTTTCATGGTTTTTGACTCATTATTGTTCAACACCTAGGCTTTGCAGAGCAAACTCTAACGTAGTAATTCGGGTTTTCATATCTGGCATTGTATCGAAAACCTTGAGTTCTGTTTGACCTTTTAGCTGATAACGTTTGGGGTGAGTTTGGATGAGTTGAATAAGTTTGAGCGCATCAATATTCGGTTGGTTATTAAATTGAATCCGAATTTCTGTATCACCCGCATCGAGTTTTTTAATCCCAATCGGCGCCGCAAGCAGTTTAACACGTGTCACGGCAAACAGGTTTTTGACCTGCTCAGGTAACAAACCAAACCGATCAATCATCTCGACTTCCAGCTCATGCAATTGCGTTTCGTCTTGGGCGCTGGCGATGCGTTTGTAAAACACTAGCCGGCTATGAATGTCGGGCAAATAATCCTCAGGAATCAGTGAGGCAAAGCCCAAATCGACCTCACAACCGCCACTCAAATCCGCATTTAGTTCAGGCTGTTTACCGCAACGAAGTGCATTGACTGCGCGTTCGAGAAGTTCGCTGTATAAGCCAAAGCCAATTTCGTGGATTTGACCTGATTGGCCTTCGCCTAATAATTCACCTGCGCCACGAATTTCTAGGTCATGGCTGGCCAACATAAAGCCTGCGCCCAGTGTGTCGTGCTTGGCGATCGCTGTTAGGCGTTTTTGGGCATCTTCGGTAATACTCGCCTTGTCACCGGTGAGCATATAGGCATAGGCTTTGTGATGAGAACGCCCCACGCGACCTCTTAGTTGATGCAGCTGAGCCAGTCCGAATTTATCCGCACGATGAATAATAATCGTATTGGCGCTGGGCACATCAATGCCGGTTTCTATAATGGTGGTGCAGACCAGAATGTTGAAGCGTCTATGATAAAAGTCCTGCATGATTTTTTCCAGCTCACGTTCATGCATTTGACCGTGCGCCACACCAACACGCGCATCGGGAATCAGTGCTTGGATCTTTTCAGCCATGTGTTCAATTTTATCCACCTGATTGAACAGTAAATACACCTGTCCGCCGCGGCGTAATTCACGCAAGCAGGCCTCTCGCACGATATCTTCCTGCCAGGGCTGAACAAAGGTTTGCACTGACAGGCGCTTCGCCGGTGGGGTGGCGATAATCGATAAATCACGAATACCGTTCATGGCCATGTTCAAGGTGCGAGGAATCGGCGTGGCGGTCATGGTTAATACATCGACCTGTGCACGCAGTTTTTTGAGTTGCTCTTTTTGGCGCACACCAAATCGATGCTCTTCATCAATAATCAATAGCCCTAGATTGCTAAACACCACATCTTTTTGAATCAGTTTATGGGTGCCGATAATAATGTCCACTTTGTTATCCGCTAGGGCTTGGAGCACTTGGCTTTGTTGTTTGGCGGTTTGGAAGCGTGATAACACTTCAATGCGAATCGGCCAGTTAGCAAATCGATCTTTAAAATTTTCAAAATGCTGTTGGGCAAGCAGGGTGGTGGGAACGAGAATGCCGACCTGTTTGCCATCGTAAGCCGCCACAAACGCTGCACGCATCGCCACTTCGGTTTTACCAAAACCGACATCACCGCAGACCAAACGATCCATCGGTTTTTTCGATTGCATATCCGCGACCACAGCGGCAATCGTCTGCATTTGGTCATAGGTTTCTTCAAACCCAAAGCCGCCACAAAATTGTGCATAAGCCTCATCCGCCAGTTGATAGCTGTAACCTTGTTTGGCTTCGCGTTGCGCATAAATGTCGAGCAGTTCAGCGGCGACATCGCGCACTTTTTCAGCCGCTTTGCGTTTGGCCTTATCCCATTTATCGGTGCCGAGTTTGTGAAGCGGCGCGGTTTCTGGGCTGGCACCGGTGTAGCGGCTGATTAGGTGTAATGAGCTCACCGGCACATACAGCTTGTCGCCACCGGCATAACCAATCATTAAAAACTCGCGTTCATCACCACCCAAAGCCAGTTTTTCTAAACCTAGATAACGACCGACACCATGGTCAATATGCACCATTGGGCTGCCGATTTCTAGCTCAACTAGATTACTAATCGCCTGATCAAACTCATGGTGCTTGGTGCGGCGGCGACGTTTTTGCACCACAGTTTGACCGAGTAAAGCCGCCTCGGCAATTAACGTAAAATCGCGTGTGTGGATGGATTCCTGCAACGGCCCGACAACCAGGCCTGGTTGTTGTGCGGTGCACTCAGCACGGTGTTGTAAAAGCTCTGCCCAGGATTCAAATACCTTAGGTTGAATACGCTGCTTGTTCAACAGGTTGAGCAGGGTTTCACGTCGTCCTAAGCTTTCTGCACAGAAGGCCAATTGACCCGCATAACGATCAATAAATGCAGTGAGTTTCGCCAAGGGATAATCAGAATGTGAATCAACGCGTAAGTCGGGCAGGGTTTGGCTATCAAATCTCGCATTAAAGCGCTTGCCTTCGCTAGCACTGTGCAGACTTATGCGGTGGAAGGCTTTAAGTTGTCCCAAGCATTCGGGGGCGCTTAGGATTAATTGATTGGGCGCTAAGAGCGGATAATCTGGGTTATAGCGCCCAATCTCATAGCGCTCGTTAAAGTCTTGCCAATTGTGCTCGATCGCGTTTTCTAAATCCGCCGTGTCAAAAAACAACGCATCGGCGGGTAGATAGTCAAATAGGGTGGCGGTTTGCGCATGAAACAGCGGCAGATAATACTCTAATCCGCCGACATTTTCGCCCTCGCTGACTTGTTTGTAGAGAGCGCTGCTACGTCCATCGCCCGCAAACTGCTCGCGGAACGCTTGGCGAAATTGGGCAATGCCGGTTTCGCTAAAGTCGTATTCCTTCGCGGGCAGCAGCTCAACCTGTTCGATTTGCCCGGTAGTACGTTGGCTCTCGACATCAAACAGGCGAAGCGTGTCGATTTCGTCATCAAACAAATCAATGCGCAGCGGCTGGCGGCTGCCCATCGGGAACAAATCAATCAGAGCACCGCGAATTGCAAACTCACCATGCTCCATCACTTGGCTCACCCGTTGATAACCCGCCGATTCAAGTTGGCTGGCAAACTGGGCGCTATCAATACGTTGAGCGACTTGAAGTAATAGAGTGTGTTGCTGAATAAACTGCGCGGGCGCGATTTTTTGTAATAAACTCGCTACCGGAATAATCAACAGCCCTTTATGGGTTTGGGGCAATTGATAGAGGGTTTTTAAGCGCTCAGAAATAATGTCTTGGTGGGGTGAAAAACGATCATAGGGCAGGGTTTCCCATTCAGGAAGCGGCAACAGTGTGAGCGTGTCCGGCGCAAAAAATTGCGTCAGCTCCATCATTTCATTGGCTTGCGCCATATCAGAGCACACCAGCACCACCAGGCCTGGTGCGGTTATCGCTTGTTGCACTATCGCGAGTGCTTGCTCACTTAGATTAAGTGGCCCCCAATGGGAGCGGCTAGCTTTGAGTTCAATCGGTTTAAAATCAACAAGGGATAAATTTTGGCTCATGCCTGGGTTGCCTTTTGCATCACTTAATAATTAGACCGCTATTCTAGCCTGAAAAATTTAACGCTTGGGAATTTATCGTGTTACGTTTGAGATAGAATAGGATGTTTTTTTATGACGAGCTAAATCGCGAACTTATGAACTTTCTAACGGCGATTCATTTTTTAGATTTATTAGGCACCGTGGTGTTTGCGATTACCGGTTTGCTGGCGGCCAGTCGTAAGCAACTCGACTTGTTTGGCGCGGTGGTATTGGCGATGGTAACCGCGGTGGGTGGCGGTACTCTGCGGGATTTGATTTTAGATGTGCCGGTGTTTTGGACTCAGCAAACCCTTTATGTGTATGTGATTGTGATTTCAACCCTGATTGTCTATGTGTACAATCGTTATTTTGATATTCCGATGAAATTGCTGTTGGTGCTGGATGCGCTGGGGTTGGCGGTATTTACCGTGATTGGCGCACAAAAAGCGTTTGATTTAGGCTTTAGTGATCCGATTGTCATTATGTTTGGCATAATGACCGGTGTGGTAGGCGGTATTATTCGTGATGTGCTGGTGGGTGAAGTGCCGTTGATTTTCCGAAAAGAGATTTATGCTACCGCCTCGTTTTTGGGGGCAAGTGTATTGGTGCTAGGGTTACATTTTATAGAAAACCGAGAGCTGGCGATTTTACTGGCAATGATTGTCGTGTTTGGTTTGCGCATGCTGGCGATACAGAAAAACTATGGCTTACCAATTTTTATTTCCAAGTCCGCACCCGCGGATGATTCCAACAAACCTTAGAGAATTGTATGTTTAAACTTCCTTTTGAATGGCTATTGGGGTTGCGCTATATTCGCGCCAAACGCCGTAATGGTTTTATCTCGTTTATCTCCATGTCTTCGATGATTGGTATTGCACTCGGTGTGATGGCACTGATTACGGTGATGTCGATTATGAACGGCTTTCAGCACGAGTTGCGTGAGCGCATTTTGGGGATGACTGCCCATTTAACCCTGTCAGATAACCACCACAACCTGGCTAATTGGCAAGAACTGTATGAAATGAGCAAACTGCATCCAAGAGTGTTGGGTGCCGCGCCGAATATTATGGAGCAGGGCATGCTGTCAAAGGGCGAGAGGGTTAAAGGCGTGATGATTCGTGGCGTGTTGCCTGAGTATGAATCCGAGGTCTCCAGTATTGAAGATAATATGATTACCGGTTCATTGTCGGAGCTAACCGCGCAGGGTTATGGCGTGGTGTTAGGGATGGAGCTGGCACAGAGCTTGGGCGTGTCAGTCGGCGATTCGGTTACCTTAATTGCGCCGCAGGGTGCGGTGTCGCCCGTGGGTATGTTGCCACGTATTAAACGCTTGAGTGTCACGGGCTTGTTCCGTGCTGGCATGCATGAATATGATTCCGGTATGGCGATTATTCACCTAGAAGATGCGGCCACCATCTTCCGGTATCGTGATCAAACGGTCAGTGGGTTGCAGTTAAAAATTGATGACTTGTTTAAGGTTTATGAGGTTAGGCGCGACTATATCGTTAGTTTTAACGATCAGTTTTTAATCCGTGATTGGACTCAGCAACACGCCAACTTTTTTAAAGCGATTCAAATGGAAAAACGCATGATGTTTATCGTGCTGGCGCTCATTATTATGGTGGCGGCGTTTAATATTGTTTCGACCATGGTGATGGTGGTAACAGATAAACAGAAGGACATTGCGGTGTTGCGCACGATTGGTGCATCGCCAATGAGTATTCAGGCCATATTTATTATTCAAGGTTTGATTATAGGCATTATTGGTGCTTATCTCGGCATGGTTGGCGGCGTGGTGTTGTCGTTGAATATTCATGTGATTATTCCGTTTATTGAACAACTATTTGGCTTCCAGTTTTTCCCTGCTGATGTCTATTACATTAGCGAAGTGCCCTCCAAGTTAGATTGGAGCGACGTTTGGGCGGTGTCAGGATTGGCGTTTGTTTTAACCCTGTTGGCGACCCTTTATCCGGCCTGGCGCGCATCACGAATTCAACCTGCGGAGGCGCTGCGTTATGAGTGAGTTTATTTTGCAAGCGAATCATCTTGGCAAAACCTACAAAGACGGTGAGCTGGTCACTGAGGTTTTGGCGGATATCAATCTCTCTTTATCCGCTTGTGAGCGGATGGCGATTGTTGGCGCCTCGGGTTCTGGAAAAAGTACCTTGCTTCACCTATTGGCAGGCTTAGACAAACCGACAACCGGCGAAGTCAGGCTGGCGGGTAAAGACTTCTCGAACCTATCTGAAACCAAGCGCGGTTTGTTGCGCAATCAGCATCTGGGGTTTGTTTACCAATTTCACTATCTGTTGGCGGAGCTAACGGCGCTGGAGAATGTGATGTTGCCTTTGCGGGTGGCCAGAAAAGACGCATTTGAGTCGGCGCGTCAAGCCACCGATTTGTTAAAACAGGTGGGTTTGGGTCATCGTTTGCACCACAAACCCTCGGAGTTGTCGGGTGGCGAACGTCAGCGCGTGGCGATAGCGCGCGCGCTTATAACCCGACCTGGTTGTATCCTTGCGGATGAGCCGACCGGTAATTTGGATTCAAAATCGGCTGATCAGGTGTTTGAGCTAATGCTGTCACTGAACGAGCAGTTTGATACCGCCTTGCTGGTGGTGACCCATGATTTAGAATTGGCCGCCCAAATTGGACAAACCATCACGCTGGTGGACGGTCGTATTCAGAGCGAGCCGAGCTAAGTATGCTAGCGATTCAATCGATTTCCCTGCGCGCGGGCACCAAGTCGCTGTTAGAAAATGCCAGCCTTACGCTGCATCCTGGTCAAAAAGTCGGCATTATTGGGCGCAATGGCGTCGGAAAATCGACCTTATTTAAGGCGATTTTAGGCCAGCAAACTGTCGATGCCGGGCAGATCTCGATGCCAGCTAATTGGCAGGTGGGCTATGTTCAGCAAGAAGACTTAGAAAGCGCATTGAGCGCGATGGACTATGTGCTGTCTGGCGATAGCT
Organism: Thiomicrospira sp. R3; assembly: GCF_029581415.1. Lineage (GTDB taxonomy): Bacteria > Pseudomonadota > Gammaproteobacteria > Thiomicrospirales > Thiomicrospiraceae > Thiomicrospira. The sequence goes on from NZ_CP121121.1 coordinate 1,717,921, forward strand.
TGTATTATCAGTTGGTAAATAAACTTAAGCAGGCTGAGCAGGAGAATGATTCAAATACCATGGTGAATTTGCATGATCAACTCGATCATATTCAAGCTTATCAAGTGCCGCTCAAAGCCGAGCAGTTGTTGTATGGTTTGGGGTTTGAGAGAGCAGATTTAGCACGAGAATATCGGGCGTTTTCCGGTGGGTGGCAGGTGCGTTTAAAACTGGCTAAAGCCTTAATGCAGCGATCGGATTTGTTATTGCTGGATGAGCCCACTAACCATTTGGACATCGAAGCGGTGGCTTGGCTGGAGCAGTGGTTGGCGGCCTATAGTGGCGCGGTATTGTTAATTTCACATGATCGGCATTTTTTGGATCAGGTGGTGAGTGGCATTGCGCTGATGGAGGAGCAGCGGATTGCGCTTTATACCGGCAACTTTGAAAGCTATGAGCGCCAACGCAGTATGCAGTTGATGCAACAGCAGTCGTTACTCGACAAACAAAAGCAGCGTATGCAGCACCTTAAAACCTTTATCACCCGCTTCAAAGCCAAGGCCAGCAAAGCCAAACAAGCACAAAGCCGCGTTAAGGCGCTGGAGCGAATGGAAGAGATTGCGCCCTTGCAGGCGACTAACCCGCTTCGATTTGAGTTTTTTAATCCGGATCATTTGCCAGACCCGATGTTGCAGGTCGAAAAGCTAGGTTTTGGTTATCCCGATGAAAACCCACTATTTGAATCGATTGATCTGGTGCTACGTGCGGGTGATCGTATCGGCTTGGTTGGGGTGAATGGCAGTGGTAAATCGACCTTTTTAAAGCTGATTGTGCAAGAGCTTAAAGCCCAAACTGGCAAAATGCGTTATGCCAAGGGTTTAAAAGTCGGTTATTTTGCCCAGCACCAAGTCGAGGCGTTGGATTTAGATGCCACACCGGTGCAAACCCTGTTGCGTGAGTTTGAAACCCTAACCGATCAGCAAGCGCGTGATTTTCTCGGAGGTTTTGGTTTTAGCCATGACCAAGCCTTATCACCGATTCGCCATTTCTCTGGGGGTGAAAAAGCACGGCTTTCTTTAGCGGTGATTGTTTACCAAAAGCCGAATTTGATTATTCTTGACGAACCCACCAACCATCTAGATATGGATGCGCGTGATGCACTGGATGAAGCGCTGCAGGCGTTTGAAGGCGCATTGATTGTTGTGTCGCATGATCGTCATATGCTAGCGGGTATTGTGGATCAATACTGGTGGGTCCACGAAGGGCAGGTGAGTTTATTTCATGGTGATTTGGATGCCTATTTGCACCAAAGATTGGTATTGCTTAAGCAACAAAAACAAGCCAAGAGCGAAGCAAAAAATGACTCCACACAACCATACCCAGACGGGCATAAAGGCCTGGTTGAAGACGCGGGCTTAAATAAAAAACAACAACGCCAACAAAATGCCGAACAACGCAAGCGCCTTCAACACGCCACTCAAAAGCCGCGCAAGCAATTAGAGCAGGTTAATAAACAACTTGAAAAACACCAGCAGCGTATGGATGAACTCCATCAGCAACTGGCCGATGAGAGCATCTATCAAGTCGATAAAACCCAAGAACTTAATACATTATTAGCAGAACAAACTCAACTACAAAACGAGCTAGACGAGCTAGAAATGCAATGGCTAGAACTCGAACAACAAATAGAAGAAATCAGCAAGGGATTTGAGTAGAAGTGGGCGGGTTGAGGCAAAATGCCTCAACCCGATGAAGCGGGGTGTTTAAGCTCGTTCTTTTAAAAAAGGTGAACCGTGCTTTAAGCCTAGTTTTTTCAAAATAATGACCATTGGGCAGAAACGGAATACACCAGAAATAATCAGGTTTAAACCAACAAAAGCGGTTAAAAGCAACCAGGCTTGTGAAACGTACACCGCAAGCGCTAAGCTGACCAAAACAACAGAACCAGCTACCATTAAAACAACACGTTCAATAATCATATGTACTTCTCCAATTTTAGTTTAATTTGAATTTACAATTACTATTGTAGCCCAATATTATTAAATAATGTGATCCGCTTGGATAAATAAAATAAGTAAATACTAATGTTTTAATGGTGTTTATATTTTTCTTGTTGTTTTTGCCTATATCTGTATAATTTTGGGACTATTAATTATTGCTGTGTTTGTAGGTTTTTACATACCAAACGCAGTAGCCATTTGAATTTAATAACTATTTGAGAATTTGTATGCAAGTATCTGTCGAAAAACCTGAGCAAGGCCTAGAGCATAAAATTAGCGTCAGCTTTCCTTCTAATGATTTTGACGCGAAGGTTGAAAAGCGTCTGAATGAAATGCGCCGCACGGTCAAGATGGATGGGTTCCGTCCTGGTAAAGTTCCAATGAATATGGTTAAAAAACGTTATTTGCCGCAAGTTCAGCAGGAACTTTTGGGTGAAGCATTGCACTATGCTTTTTTTGACGCTATGGACAAAGAGGGTTATAACCCTGCTGGTTATCCTGCATTTGACGACGTAAAGTTAGAAAAGGGCGAAATTAAATTTGACGCACGATTTGATATTTACCCAGAAATTACTTTGCCTGCTTTTGATTCGATTAAAATTGAAAAATTGAATGCTGAAGTGAAAGAAGGCGATGTTGATAAAATGATTCAACGTTTGCAGGAACAGCGCTCAGCATGGAAGCCAGCGGATGCGGCGAAAAAAGCGAACATGGGTGAGCAGGTTATTATTGATTTTGTTGGTAAGCTTGAGGGTGTTGAGTTTGACGGTGGTAAGGCTGAAAATGTACCATTAGAGCTCGGTTCTGGTCGAATGATCCCAGGTTTTGAAGATGGCATTATTGGTATGAAAAAAGGGGAATCAAAAACAATTGATGTTACTTTCCCAGAGCACTATCAAGCGGAACACCTAAAGGGTAAAATTGCGCAGTTTGATATTACTGTCCATTCAGTACAAACTAAACAGTTGCCTGAGCTAGACGAGGAGTTCATCAAATCATTTGGTATCGATGATGGGAGCGTTGATTCATTGCGTAAAGAAATCCGTGAGAACATGGAGCGTGAATTAAAGCGCACTTTGGATGCTAAAAACCGTCAGGCTGCTTTTGATGCATTAGAAAAAGCAGTGGATATTGAAGTGCCTAAGTCTTTGGTTGCGCAAGAAGCGCAGAGCATGTTGGAAAACTATATGCAACGTTTAGAGCAGCAGGGTATGCCTAAAGGTCAAATGCCAAGCTTAACAGCTGATGTTTTCAGCGAAGAGGCTAAAAAGCGTGTTAAGTTAGGCTTGGTCATTGGTGATGTTATAAAAGCGAATGACATACAGGCATCACAAGCTGATTTGGATGCGTTTATTGCTGATCAAGCCTCTGCATACGAAGATCCGGATGAAATTAAACAGTGGTATAAAGAAAATCCACAGCGTTTAAATGAAGCACGCTCTGTAATTGTAGAATCAGCTGTAGCGAAAAAAATAATGGCTGAAGCTAATGTAAATGAAGTAACTAAAGCGTTTGATGAGATTGTTAGCGCTTCAGCGGCTTAAGTTCTTTAATTTGCTTATATGCCCAAACCCTATGAATGGTTTAAACCATCATAGGGTTTTTGTTTTTAACATTCGATTAGAATATAAATTAGATTTTGTAGAGGTGGATAATGAATACATCGGTAATTAGCAATGCGTTAGTGCCTATGGTGGTAGAGCAAACCAGCCGAGGTGAGCGTGCCTATGATATATATTCACGTTTACTTAAAGAGCGTGTAATTTTTTTAGTAGGGCAGGTTGAAGACCATATGGCGAATTTGATTGTAGCCCAAATGTTGTTTTTGGAAGCAGAAAACCCGGAAAAGGACATTCATCTATATATTAACTCGCCTGGCGGTAGTGTTACCGCGGGAATGGCGATTTATGATACGATGCGTTTCATTAAGCCTGATGTTTCAACTATGGTGATGGGTCAAGCAGCGAGCATGGGTTCGTTCTTATTGGCCGCGGGTACTAAAGGTAAGCGTTTTGCATTGCCCAATTCACGCGTAATGATTCACCAACCATTGGGTGGGTTTCAGGGGCAGGCGAGTGATTTTGAAATACATGCACGCGAAATATTGTATATTAAAGACAAGTTAAATCGTGCCTTAGCTGAAAATACTGGACAGCCTATTGAGGTAATTGAAAACGACACGGATCGTGATAACTTTATGAGCGCACAAGGTGCGATGGAATATGGTTTGGTTGATCAGGTATTGCATAACCGCTAGGATTGAGAGATGTTATGAAAGAAAAAATGTTGTATTGTTCTTTTTGTGGAAAGAGTCAGGATGAAGTTCGAAAGCTGATAGCAGGGCCTTCGGTATACATTTGTGATGAGTGTATCGAATTATGCAATGATATTTTGCATGAAGAATTAGGCGCTGATGTTGAACATGCGTTTGATCTTGATCATTTACCGACTCCGCGTGAAATAAATGCAATTCTTGATGATTATGTAATTGGTCAGGAAAAGGCCAAAAAAGTTTTATCGGTCGCTGTATATAATCATTACCGACGTTTACAAAACGCCAACAACGCGGATGAAGTTGAACTTACAAAGAGTAATATTTTACTCATTGGACCTACAGGTTCAGGAAAAACCTTGCTAGCTCAAACAATGGCACGATTGTTGGATGTCCCTTTTGCGATAGCCGATGCCACTACCTTGACTGAAGCGGGGTATGTAGGTGAGGATGTTGAAAGTATTATTTTAAAGCTTCTTCAACGCTGCGATAATGATCCCGCTAAGGCTGAGAGGGGTATTATTTATATCGATGAAATTGATAAAATTACACGAAAGTCGGAAAATCCTTCAATTACACGCGATGTATCTGGGGAAGGTGTTCAGCAGGCATTGCTTAAGTTGATTGAAGGTACACAAGCAGCTGTTCCACCACAAGGCGGACGTAAACACCCTAATCAAGAAATGATTTATGTTGATACCTCTAAGATTTTATTTATAGTGGGTGGCGCATTTGAAGGACTGGATAAAATTATCGAACAGCGAACCGAGAAAAATTTAGGTATAGGTTTTTCTGCCGATATAAAATCTAAAGACAAGGTAAAAACCTTAACGCAGAAGTTTGCTGAAATTGAGCCTGAAGATCTTACTAAGTTTGGTTTGATTCCTGAGTTTGTAGGTCGTTTGCCGGTGATAGCATCACTTACTGAGTTGGATGAAAAGGCATTGGTACAGATTTTAACTGTACCTAAAAATGCATTGGTTAAACAGTTTCAGAAGATGTTTGAACTTGAGGGTGCAAAACTGGAATTTAGAACGGATGCCTTGTCTGAGATTGCTAAATTAGCGATAGCTCGAAAAATAGGTGCAAGGGGTTTACGCTCTATACTTGAGCAGGTTTTGTTAGATACTATGTATGAATTACCCAGCATGGAAAATGTTGAGAAAGTAGTCGTAAACAAAGCGGTTATTCAAGGTAAAAAACCACCTATGGTGGTCTATCATGATGTTGCTAAAGCGGCAAGTGAATAACCTTAATTTTTGGTGACTAAAACCCAGCTTGCCTGGGTTTTTTATTCTAAAGAAGAGTGTTTATGGATATTAATCAAATCGCAATGAAAATGAATGTTTTAGTCATGCCTCTGCGAGATGTGGTTGTGTTTCCTGGTTCGGTGATGCCCTTATTTGTTGGTCGTGCAAAGTCGATTAGCGCCGTATTCGAGGCGCAGAGGCGTGATCGACAACTTTTTTTAATAGCACAGAAAAGTGCTGATCAAGATGATCCTAAGGTATCTGATCTCTATGCTGTTGGCACACTTGCAAACATTCTCCAAACTCTAAAACTTCCTGATGGTACGGTAAAAGTCTTGGTTGAGGGGGTGCAACGGTTTGAGTTGATTAACTTGCATAACCACGATGGTTTTTTAGAGGCGGATATCGCTGCGCTAGAGCAGGATCAGGGGCCTGATGATGAAACCCAGGCGTTATCAAGCCTGTTGCGTGAAAGATTTCTGTACCTTGCTGATTTGAGAAAAAAACTGCCTTCAGAGGTCCGTGAGTCGATTGAACGTACGGAGGAATCTAATCGTTTAGTTGATTTAATCGGTGCCAATATGTCGTTAACAATGGATAGAAAGCAGGCCTTATTGTCATTGTTATCTGTTAATGCTCGTTTAGAGCAGTTATTGGCTTATATTGAAGAAGATATTGACCTGATTGAATCTGAAAAGCGCATTACCATGCGGGTGAAGAGTCAGATGGATCGAACTCAGCGAGAGTTTTATCTAAATGAAAAGATTAAGGCGATTCACAAGGAATTGCGTCGTGATGAAGAGGGGCCTGATGAGTTTGAAAATTTTGAAACTAAAATTAAGCAGGCTCAAATGCCAGCCGAAATTGAAACCAAAGCATTTGTGGAGCTTAAAAAGCTCAAGCAAATGCAAGCTCAGTCTGCCGAGGCCAATGTTATAAGAAACTATTTAGATTGGTTAGTTCAGCTTCCCTGGAAAAAACGATCTCGCGTTTCTAAAGATTTGTTAAAAGCCCAAGCTATTCTTGATCAGCAACACTATGGATTAGAGAAGGTGAAGGAGCGTATTGTTGAATACCTAGCGGTACAGCAGCGCGTAAAGAAAATAAAAGGCTCCATTCTTTGTTTAGTGGGTCCTCCTGGTGTCGGTAAAACTACCTTGGCACGTTCTATTGCTCAAGCAACTAACCGCCAGTATGTGAGAATGGCATTAGGTGGGGTTAGGGATGAAGCTGAAATTCGTGGTCATCGTAAAACCTATATCGGTGCTTTACCCGGTAAAATCATTCAAAAAATGGCTAAGGCTGGTACAGTTAACCCGTTGTTTTTACTTGATGAAGTGGATAAGATGGCTTCTGATTCACGGGGTGATCCAGCGAGTGCATTGCTAGAAGTTTTAGACCCTGAGCAAAATGCTACCTTTAATGATCATTATCTTGAAGTCGATTATGATTTGTCTGATGTGATGTTTATTGCGACGTCAAATTCGATGGATATTCCAGAGGCTTTACTTGATCGCATGGAAGTTATTCATTTATCTGGTTATACAGAACCAGAAAAAATTAATATTGCTATGCGTTATTTAGTTGACAAAAAAATTCGAGACCATGGTTTGAAGCCTCAAGAACTTGAAATAACGGAGTCTGCGATTAAACGTATTATTCAAGTCTATACTCGTGAAGCAGGTGTTCGTGACCTTGATCGTAGTATTGCTAAGATATGTCGTAAAGCCGTCAGGCAGATACTCGATAACTCAAAAACGGCACCGATTAAAGTTGATAAAGATGATTTAGAAGCTTACTTAGGCGTAGCCAAGCATCGTTTTGGTTTAGCTAGTTTAGAGAATCAAGTGGGTCAGGTTACAGGACTTGCATGGACACGTGTTGGTGGTGATTTGCTTAAAATTGAAGCAACAGCAATGCCTGGCAAGGGTAAGCTTGAGAGCACAGGCCAACTAGGCAGTGTTATGTCGGAGTCGGTTAAGGCGGCTATGAGTGTTATTAGAAGTCGGTCGGCCAGTTTAGGTTTGCCAGCTGATTTTTACGAGAAGGTCGATTTGCATTTGCATTTTCCTGATGGCGCAACAAAAAAAGATGGTCCTAGTGCAGGTATTGCTGTTTGTACGGCCATCACATCAGTTTTAACAAAAATAGCGGTGAGATCAGATGTTGCAATGACAGGAGAGATTACTCTAAGAGGTGAGGTTTTGCCAATAGGCGGCCTAAAAGAAAAGCTTTTGGCTGCATTGCGTGGTGGTGTTAAGGTTGTTTTGATTCCTCATGATAACTTGCGAGATTTAGCTGATATTTCAGCAGAAATAACCTCTCAGTTAGATATTAAACCTGTTCGTTGGATTGATGAGGTTCTAGAAGAAACCCTAGTTAGTCAACCTGCACCTTTAGTTTATGAGGATGAAGTTGTAGGTTCTCTGGGGGTCGGTAAGTTAACAAATGTTGCTATGGATGAGCAAAAAGCGCATTAATTGGCCTATTTAGTGTATTTCTCTTGACATACCAAGGCCGGGATTGCTATAAATGCCTTAGACCATTCTGATGGCAATAAATTTTTTTTCAACGGAGTTAAAAACATGAATAAATCTGAATTAGTTAGCGCAATAGCAGAAAAAGCGGGTTTAACAAAAGTGCAGGCAGCAAGTGCTCTGGATGCAACAGTTGTAAGCGTTACTGAAGCTTTAGCTAAGGGTGATCAAGTTGCGATTATTGGTTTCGGTACGTTTAAAGTGGGTGATCGTGCTGCTAGAACTGGTCGTAATCCTCAAACGGGTGCTGAGATGCAAATTCCAGCTGCTAAAGTACCAAAGTTTGCTGCAGGTAAAGCATTAAAAGACGCCGTTAACTAAGGTTGATGAAATTGTTATAAATTTGTAATAAATTTTGTTGACAACGCCGCCCAGCTCTTTATAATACGCGCATCAATTAAGCGAACGGCAATTAGCTGAAGCGCGCTAGAGTAGTATAGAGTAGTAAAGAGTTATCGGGTGCTTAGCTCAGCTGGGAGAGCATCGCCCTTACAAGGCGAGGGTCGGGGGTTCGAACCCCTCAGCACCCACCAAAATTGGAGCGGTAGTTCAGTTGGTTAGAATACCGGCCTGTCACGCCGGGGGTCGCGGGTTCGAGCCCCGTCCGCTCCGCCAAATCATAAGGCTAGCAATGCTAGCTTTTTTATTGCGACAATGACAAGTTGCGATTTAACTCGCAAGAGTTAAAAAACGTTTCAACGGGTGCTTAGCTCAGCTGGGAGAGCATCGCCCTTACAAGGCGAGGGTCGGGGGTTCGAACCCCTCAGCACCCACCAAAATTGGAGCGGTAGTTCAGTTGGTTAGAATACCGGCCTGTCACGCCGGGGGTCGCGGGTTCGAGCCCCGTCCGCTCCGCCAACATTTAAAAGCCCCGAACTCAATTGAGCTTGGGGCTTTTTTATTTTCTGAAATTTAAATAGGCTGAAGCTACTGTTCGGCTATTTAGCCTGTCGGACTTAGGTCTGCAGGCTCATAGACTTAATCAGGCTTCACCCTCGAAACATTCTGCTTGTTCTTTGTCTTCTGGAAACACTATAAACTGCCTTAGCCATAGCTGATATAGCCATTCCGCCACTGGGCGTTGCTTGCTCCAGCGTTGCAAGGTATCCGCATGGATACGGTCTTGATTGGCCACTTGCATAATCACACCATCGGCTAAACCGTCTGTCGGCCATTCAAATCCATTAATATACAGCACACAGCCATTGTTAATACGCTGAAATGCAAAACGACAAACTGGGTCTCGTTCTAGATAATCCACTTGTTTGAGTGCATTGATAAAAGTGTCTAGGTCGCCAGCTTCATCTTCATTGAGTGGTTCAGCTAGCGCGTTATGCGCGTTTTGATCTAACTGGGTGGCAAAGCGACCAAACCAATGTTGGATGGCTTGGTCGTCGTTGAGTGCGTTGAGCATCAGTTGTTTAGCATTCAACCAGGCCTGGTTGTTAATTTCGCCTGTCTGGGTATTTTGCCAGCTTGGGTCTTGATACATTTGATTGAAAAGATTGTTTTCCGATAAATAGTCACCGAAACTGTCAAATAGCTCTTGGCCTTTATAGCTGCGGTAGCCAATCGAGTAGGTCATGCAGTTATCGTCGAGCGCTACGCCATGGTGTCCCCATTTTGGTGGCAGATATAACATATCACCGGCTTCAAGGGTGTATTCTTCTTCGATTTCAAACTTGCGCATCAGGCGAAGAGGGGTGTTGTCTAAATAGTTGTCTAGCTCGCAGTCTTGCGCGCTCAGCATCCATTTACGTGTTCCTGTCGCCTGGAGTAAAAACACATCATAGTGATCAAAGTGGGGGCCGACATTGCCGCCTTCGGTGGCATAGCTAATCATAATGTCGTCAATGCGCCAGCGCGGAATAAAATTAAACGAATTGAGCAATTGTTGAACCTTAGGGATGAGTCGATCCATGCCTTGGACTAACAGTGTCCAGTTTTTTTCGGGTAGATCCGCATAATCCTGTTCACTAAATGGCCCATTGCGCAAAGCATAGTCCTGTTGAGCCTGTTGAATCACAATTCGGCTTTCGACTTCTTCTTCAAGTGAAAGGCCTGCTAGTTCTTCAGGGCTAATCGGGCTAATAAAGTTGGGTAGCGCTTGTCTGATCAGAAGCGGTTTTTTTTGCCAGTATTCGGTTAGGAATGTATTGGCATCGATTTGGTTAAACTGAATCATAGAGACGTCCTAATGCTAGAGTCGACTCCTTGGGATCAACAAGGAGTCGAGTTGGTTTTTTAACGACCTTTAACGACCTTTAACGACCTTTAAGGATAGTCAGGGCTAACTCAATGGTTTCGGCTTGGCGCTGCGCATTGCCAATGTAGCTTGCGGGCGTCATTTCTCTAAGGCTTTGCTTAGCTTGGGCTGGTAGGTCTAATTGGTCAACGAACTCTTGCATGATTTGTGAATTCACACGGCAACCACGAGTAAGGTCTTTTAGTTTTTCATAAGGTTTTTCGATGCCATAACGGCGCATCACGGTTTGAATGGCTTCAGCCAATACTTCCCAGTTATCATCGAGATCTTGGGCAAGCTTGGCTTCATTGACTTCAAGTTTGCTTAGACCTTTCATGCTGGCTTGCAGTGCGATTTGGGTATGCGCCACACCGACACCAAGGTTACGCAGTACGGTTGAGTCGGTGAGGTCACGTTGCCAGCGCGAAATCGGCAGTTTTTGCGCTAGGTGTTCAAATATCGCATTCGCCATCCCCAGGTTGCCTTCAGAGTTTTCAAAGTCAATGGGGTTTACTTTATGTGGCATGGTCGAAGAACCAATTTCACCCGCCACTGTTTTTTGTTTAAAGAAGCCCAGTGCAATATAGCCCCAAACATCACGATTAAAGTCGATCAAAATGGTGTTGAAGCGTGATAGCGCGTGGAAGTATTCAGCGATATAGTCATGGGGTTCGATTTGAATGGTGTAGGGGTTCCAGGCTAAGCCTAGTGAGTGAACAAACTGTTCGCTCAACTCATACCAGTTAATGCTAGGGTAGGCCGACAGGTGGGCGTTATAGTTACCGGTTGCGCCATTGATTTTGCCCATCACCTGTACTTGCATTAGTTGTTTGATTTGGCGTTGTAGGCGATAAGCGACATTGGCAAACTCTTTGCCCACAGTCGTTGGCGAAGCAGGTTGTCCGTGGGTGCGAGATAGCATTGGAATGCCTGCCATTTCAATCGCTTGACGCGCAATCTCATCGACCAGTTTTTGCATTTGAGCTACGATGACCTGTTCGCGTGCTTCTTTGAGCATCAGCGCGTAGGATAGGTTATTGATATCTTCTGAGGTGCAGGCGAAATGGATAAATTCGTTGATCTTGTCTAGCTCTTCAACAGATGCCATGTGCTCTTTGATGAGATATTCTACCGCTTTAACATCATGGTTGGTGGTGCGCTCGATTTCTTTCACACGCTGGGCCATCTCTAGGCTAAAGTTATCGACTAATAGTTGAAGGTGGGCTTTCGCCTCTGGGCTGAAGGTTGGGACTTCAGGAATGCCTGGGTGATTGGCAAGCATATTGAGCCAAGCGACTTCAACGCGTACACGATTTTTAATTAAACCGTATTCGCTGAAAATCGATTTTAAATCACCGAGGCGACTACCATAACGTCCATCGACTGGTGAGATTGCAGTAAGTTCAGAAAGAGAAAGAGCGTCTGACATAAGGCTTCCTTGTTAATGAAAGGTGTTAAATCGTGATATTATATCGCAATTAAGGACTACCTAAGGACTCTCTTAATGCATCCTGTTGGTTGTTATTAAAGAGCACAATAAAAAAAATGGAGCATAATCTATGTTAGAAGCTTATCGTCAATTGGTTGCTGAGCGTGAACAACAGGGCATTCCTGCGCTACCTTTGGATGCACAACAAACAGCCGAGATAATTAGTTTGTTAAAGCAACCAAATCCCGCTGAAGTCGAGGTGTTAGTTGATTTATTAACTCATCGTGTGCCACCAGGGGTGGATGAGGCAGCTTATGTTAAAGCCAGTTTTCTAGCTGATGTAGCGAAAGAGCGTGTCAAGGTTGAAGCGATAGCGCCAGAGAAAGCGACGTTTTTATTAGGCACCATGATGGGCGGCTATAATGTCCAGCCTTTGATTGAATTATTAGATAGCGCCAATAAAACGGTTGCGGAAACCGCGATGAAAGCCTTGTCAAAAACCCTACTGGTCTATGATGCGTACCATGACGTTTTAGAAAAAGCCGATAGCAATAGCTATGCTAAACAGGTGGTTGAATCTTGGGCGAATGCCGATTGGTTTGTGGATCGGAAGCCCTTGGCTGACAAAATCAGCGTCACCGTATTCAAAGTCGATGGTGAAACCAATACCGATGACTTGTCTCCGGCCACCGCCGCTTGGTCGCGTCCGGATATTCCTTTGCATGCGATAGAAATGCTGGCTTCCAAAATGGAAAACGTGCCGCAGATTATTGCACAATTAAAAGCAAAAGGGCATCCTGTTGCCTATGTCGGTGATGTGGTGGGTACTGGTTCTTCACGTAAGTCAGCGATGAACTCGGTGATGTGGTGGTTTGGTGATGATATTGCTTATGTACCGAACAAGCGTCAAGGTGGCGTGGTGTTGGGCGGTAAAATTGCGCCGATTTTCTTTAACACGGCTGAAGATTCAGGTTCATTGCCGATTGAATGTGATGTCAGCCAGCTCAATATGGGCGATGTGATTCATATCTATCCTTATGAAGGCAAAATCACTAATGAAGCTGGGGACATTGTTTCTAGTTTTAAGCTTGACCCGATTACCATGCCAGATGAAGTGCGTGCAGGTGGCCGTGTCCCCTTAATTATTGGTCGTGATTTAACGGATAAAACGCGCCGTGCGCTTGAATTGGCACCTAGTGAACATTTTATTCGCCCAACGGATGACGATAGCGCAACCCATGGTTATACGCTGGCACAAAAAATGGTGGGTCAGGCTTGTGGTGTGGCGGGTGTGCGTCCAGGTGTGTATTGCGAACCGCATATGGCGACCGTGGGTTCGCAGGACACAACCGGCGCAATGACCCGCGATGAAATGAAAGAGCTGGCTTGTTTAGGTTTTAGTGCCGATTTTGTGTTGCAGTCCTTCTGTCATACGGCTGCTTATCCAAAGCCGGTAGATATTAAACTTCAGCATAGTTTGCCGGACTTCATGACCAGCCGTGGTGGTGTGTCTTTGCGCCCAGGTGATGGGGTAATCCATTCTTGGCTAAATCGTATGCTGTTGCCTGATACTGTGGGTACTGGGGGCGATTCACATACGCGTTTCCCAATAGGCATTTCTTTTCCAGCGGGATCAGGCCTGGTGGCGTTTGGTGCAACCTTGGGTGTGATGCCGCTGAATATGCCAGAGTCGGTTTTGGTGCGCTTTAAAGGCAAGATGCAGCCGGGTATTACGTTGCGTGATTTAGTCAACGCCATTCCTTATCAAGCGATTAAAAGTGGTTTATTGACGGTTGAGAAAAAAGGTAAGAAAAACGTATTTAACGCTCGTGTACTAGAAATCGAAGGTTTGCCAGATTTGAAAGTAGAGCAGGCGTTTGAGTTGTCGGATGCGTCGGCTGAGCGTTCAGCGAATGGCTGTGTGGTAAAACTTGGTCAAGCGCCTATTATTGAGTTCTTAAAGTCGAATATTCGTTTGATTGAATGGATGGTAGAAAACGGCTATCAGGACGCACGTACCTTAGTACGTCGTCGTGATGAAATGCAAAAGTGGATTGATAGCCCAGCGTTGTTAGAAGCCGATGCCGATGCGCAGTATGCTGAAATTATTGAGATTGATCTTGAGCAAATCAAAGAGCCGATTGTGGCTTGCCCGAATGATCCTGATGATGTGAAGTTATTATCTGAGGTTTCGGGGGAAAAGATTGATGAGGTGTTTATTGGTTCGTGTATGACCAATATTGGTCACTATCGGGCCGCTGGTAAGGTGTTGGAAAACATCAAGGGTGCGGTGCCAACTAAATTATGGATTGCGCCGCCCACTAAGATGGATGAGCGTCAGTTGATTGAAGAGGGTTACTACAGCATCTTTGGACGTACCGGTGCGCGTACTGAAATGCCGGGTTGTTCATTGTGCATGGGTAACCAAGCGCGTGTAGCAGACGGTGCGGCGGTTTTCTCAACCTCAACCCGTAACTTCCCAAACCGTTTGGGTAATGACGCTAACGTCTATTTAGGTTCGGCGGAGCTAGCGGCGGTGATTGCGGCGATGGGTAAAATTCCAACGGTTGAAGAATACATGGCACAAGTGAGTATGCTCGATACGATGGCGGATGATGTTTATCGTTATCTTCAGTTTGATGAAATGGCGGATTATGAAATTAAATCGCCTGCCAAGTTGGAAGAGATTGGTGTGGCTGTTGCCTAGCTGAGAATCTAAGCTTTCGGGTTTAACTTATCCGAAAGCTTAAAGTTTAGACACTTTGAGCATGAAAAAACCGGCTTTAAAACCGGTTTTTTCATGTGTAATTAAATGTGTTATTTGCCGCGGTAGGTAATGCGTCCTTTGGTAAGATCGTAAGGAGTAAGTTCTACTTTGACCTTATCACCCGCAAGAATGCGAATGTAATTCTTACGCATACGCCCTGAAATATGCGCTAATATCTCATGTCCGTTTTCTAATTCAACTTTAAACATGGTGTTTGGAAGGGTTTCTAAAACTGTACCTTCAAATTCTATAACGTCTTGTTTTGCCATAAGTCCTGTCTGAGGAATGTCCTTGATTAAAATTGTTGCGCATTGTATCACAGGTTAGTCCGTTGAATTCAAATAATTTTTACGTATAAGCTGTATTATATTAATATGGTCAGGTTCGGCCGTTTCAGGTTGAAGCAAACAGTTTAAAAGTGTCTGATCGTCAAGGTCTAACAGTGCGTCAAGTTCGGGCCATATAGATGAGTAGGGTTGGGTCGATAATGCATCTATAAAAGCCTGTAGTAATAAATCGGATTCGAGATTGCCACGGCGTGCCTTGACCCTTAGTTTATTTATTAATTGAGATTTATCGACTGGCATGAGCTTTAATCCTATTTTATATGTGTTGATTTTAATCTATAAATAACGCGTATATCCTTGTTAATTATTTTGTTTTAGCTTTTCCTGACAAGCGTATATTGATGGATAACAATATGCCGATTATGGATGGCATTAAGCCACTGGGCGTATCCGAGCGTTCAAAACGGCAAGGACGACCTTCAAGCAGCCGTTATTGTGGCACTGAGTGCTAAGGTGTTAGAAGAAGCAGCAAAATCATTTAAGGAAAGGGGTCATTATTTGACTTGGCGCGATGCTGTCGCGGATATGATGGCCTCTTCGCGCCAAGGGCATAGGTATCAGGGTTTGTTTCCCAAAAGCCCTTAACTAGTTAATGGCTTTCTAGAATTTTATGTTTGATTTGTGAAATGGCTTTGCTTGGATCGAGTCCTTTTGGACAACTTGCCGTGCAGTTTTGAATATTGCGACAGCGAAAGGTTGTATAAGGGTCATCGAGCTTTTTAACACGCTGTTTTGTTTGAATGTCCCGGCTATCGATAATAAAGCGGTTCGCAGCGAGTAAGGCGGCTGGCCCGGCAAACTTATCTGGGTTCCACCAAAATGAGGGGCAGCTGGTGGTACAACAACCACATAGAATGCACTCATAATGACCATCAATTTTTGCTCTTTCCATAGGCGTTTGCAGGTGCTCAACACTCAAATCTAGCTCGCTGGTTTGTAAATAGGGGTCTACCTGATCGTAGTGCTGGTAGAATTGGCCCATATCAACCACGAGATCACGGATAACAGGCAGGCCTGGTAGCGGTCGCAAGCTAATGGTTTCGCCAAGCTCAGCGAGTGGGGTAATGCAGGCTAGTTTATTTTCGCCATTGACATTCATGCCATCAGAACCACAGACACCTTCTTGACAAGAACTGCGAAAGGTTAAACTTGGGTCTTGCTGCTTTAAGAGTTTTAACGCGTCTAACAGCATCATGCCAGCTGTGATCTTTGTTTCAGGCAATTCAAGTCGTTGTGTGTAGGGTACACTATCCTTTTCTGGGTTAAATCGGTAAATATTAAAATTCATCGTCAGCCTCTAGTAAACGCGTGGTTTGGGTATAAAGCCATCAACGCTCAAGGGTTGTAAGTTAACTGGCTTGTCATCGATAGAATGGTTATATTCAAAATATAGTGTATGTTTTAACCAGGCCTGGTCGTCACGCTCAGGAAAGTCAATACGGCTATGTGCGCCTCGGCTTTCTTGGCGTACTAAAGCACTATGCAGGGTGGCATAACCCAGGCTTAACAGGTTCTCGAGTTCAAAGGCTTGAACCCGTTCAAGGTTAAAGCATTTAGCACTGTCTTTTAGGCCAACTTGAGCGAGTCGCTGTGCTAATTCATCAAGTTTAGGCAGGCCTTCTTTTAGGGTTTGTGCATCACGAAAAACGCCACAATGCTGTTCCATTATGCGTTGTAAGTCTTGTTTAATTAGATAAATCGAATCGTCGGGTGTTTGACGTGTCAGGGCTTGTTGCCATTGATTAATACGCTGTTCAACCGTGTCTAGTTTGAGAGAGCTATCGTCTTGAGGGGTATTTTTGTTCAGGTTTAGCGCCAGATGGCGCGCAGCTTCACGACCAAAAACCACTAGGTCGAGTAAAGAGTTGCCGCCCAGTCGATTGGCACCGTGTACCGATACACAAGCGGCTTCACCAATGGCATAGAGATTAGGTAGGGTCTGAAGTTGGTTGTTTTGCTTGGTGATGACCTGGCCGTGCAGATTGGTGGGTATGCCCCCCATCATATAGTGACAACTGGGGTGAATGGGAATAGGGCTATTAACAGGGTCTTGGCCAACAAAGGTCAGGCAAATGTCACGAATGCCAGGTAGACGAGTTTTAATAATCTCAGGATCAAGATGGGTTAAATCTAGCTCGATATAGTCTTTATCTGGCCCGCATCCACGGCCTTCACGTATTTCAATTGCAATCGCACGCGCGACGACATCACGTGAGGCGAGGTCTTTTACTTTTGGCGCGTAGCGTTGCATAAAGGCTTCGCCTTGTGCATTGCGCAAAATGCCGCCTTCCCCTCGCGCGCCTTCGGAAATTAACATGCCTTTTGCGGCTACCCCGGTTGGGTGAAATTGCCAAAACTCCATATCCATTAAGGGCAGTCCGGCGCGTAAAATCATACCTAGTCCATCGCCGGTGTTAATCATTGCATTGGTATTGGTGCGAAATAACTGGCCAGCGCCCCCTGTAGCAATTAAAAAACAATTAGCACGCAAAAGCTGATAGTTACCGCCCTCAATGTCTAATACCATCACGGCGGCAATTTGGTCTTGTTGGTTTTTAACAAAATCAATCGCCAGATGTTCGTTAAATAGTTGAGTGCCCGCACGCAGATTCTGCTGATACAGACTATGCAAAATGGCATGACCAGTTCGGTCTGCTGCCGCGCAGGTTCGGGTGGCTTGGGCTTGTCCAAAATCTTGGCTTTGTCCACCAAAGGGTCGTTGGTATATTTTGCCCGAATCCAGTCGAGAAAAGGGCACGCCGAAATGTTCAAGCTCGCGAACAATTTCAGCCGCCTCACGACACATAAACTCAATGGCATCCTGGTCGCCCAAATAATCACTGCCTTTAATAGTATCGAACATATGCCAATGCCAATTGTCTGGTGTAATATTGCCTAAAGCGGCATTAATACCGCCTTGGGCGGCAACCGTGTGTGAGCGAGTTGGGAAAACTTTTGAGACAACGGCTACTTTGATATTGGATTGCGCTAACTCTAAAGCTGCGCGTAAACCCGCACCGCCTGCGCCTATGATTATGGCATCAAACTGTGTTTGCTTCATAGTGATAATCCTTTAAACAATAACCATATCAGGTTTAAGCTTAAGGTTAACACCAGCGCAAGTAGGCCAGGAAGGAGCCAAGCTAACCAAACACGTGGCATATAATCGATTATTACGTCACGTAAACCTACCCAAGCGTGAACGAGCACCAAGGCGATGGCAATTAATGTAGGAATTAAGATACTAGGTGCGTAAAAATCAAGCGGTTTGTGAATAGGTTGAGTTAAGACCAGCCAAACAAGATAAGGGGTGTAAAAAGCAAGGAAGCTGGCGCTGGTTGTTTGCCAAAAAAACGCACGCCGTCCGGTTAGTTTCATAGCCAAATCCTTACTAAACTAAAGCTACCTAATGCAATCCATAGACCTAAGATCATCCAAACGGCTTGCTCAGTTCGCAAGAAGTTTGAAAAACCCGCACTTATACCAAACTCTATTAAAAGATGGCGCACGCCAGCTAACCAATGAAAGGCTAAAGAAACCCAAAAAAGTGATAAGAAGAGTTGACCGATCACGCTGGATAACCAGGCCTGGTTACTAGCCAGATTCTGCGCACTTACAAAAGCAATATTTAACCATAACAGCCAAACAACCAAGCTTATGCTTAACACTACGCCGCTTATTCGGTGGCTAATTGATAAAATTGCATTCGGTGGGAAACGAAAATGCCATAGGCTCAAATTGACTGGGCGTGAATCTTGGCGTGGCATCATAAACTAACTCCAAGCAATTACAATAATTTTAACTATTCTAAGTCGATAAGCCCAGTGATTGCAAAGTCAATTGGGGATTAATCTGGAATCCTTGGTTTAGCGTCTTTAATTTGTCTTTATTAGCCTGGAATCATTAAGTCAGGATCAAATAACCAAGGCGCATTGGTTGTGTGATTAACCTGCTGATGGAGTAGGGCTTCGAAGCGATCACGCGATAGGGTGATGGCTCCCATGCTTTTTAAATGATCGGTTTCCATTTGGCAGTCAATCATCGGCCAGCCCCATTGGTGTAAATGACGGCATAGTGCAACCAGAGCCAGTTTTGAGGCATTAGCGATCTGCGCAAACATCGATTCGCCAAAAAACATTGAACCTATACTGAGTCCATATAATCCGCCCACCAAGTCTTGATGGTGCCAAACCTCAACGGAATGGGCATGGCCAAGCTGGTGAAGATGAGCCAAGCTGGTCTGCATATCCTTACGTATCCAAGTTCCATTTTGGCCGGGACGTTGAATGCTGGCGCACTGTTTTACAACTGTCATAAACGCCTGATCAAACGAAATGCTTAAGTCCGTATTGCGCCAGGTTTTTTGTAAGCTTTTTGAGTAATTTACCTGGTCAGTCATTAGCACAGCGCGAGGGCTGGGTGTCCACCAGGTTAACTGCTCCTCATCACCCGACCAAGGGAAAATACCCTTCTGATAAGCATGTAGCATCCATTCAGGTGTCAGGGTTTCAACCCCAACTGCTAATAAGCCATTGGGCTCATCAAGGGCAAAATGAGTGGGAGGAAAACAGGGTGTGTTAGGATCATCCAGCCAATAGGGGAGATGTTCAGGGTAACTTCGCATGCTAAAGAGGGCCTTATAAAGCTAAGGTTTTGACGTGTTTAAATGGCAAAAACGCTTAGCTATGCTAGAATCAAGAAAAAATTAATGTTAATAAGAGACCTTTGCACGAGAAAAGCTTGCCAAACCACTATAAATCTGCAAGTTTTGCGATTAAGAGTTAAAATAACAAACAATTATTACATATAACTGGATTTTATCACATGGCATGGAAAAACCTCTCACAGACCTCACTCGCTGATGCACTTATCTGCCCCCATCCGGCACTCAATGAATTAGATGGAGTTGAAGAGCTAATTGACTGGTCAGCGTGTGAAGCCTTAATGCTCAATATCCATAACAACCCAATGGGTGAGCGTGCCTTCCCACCACTACTCATGTTCAAGATCCTATTATTACAAACCTGGTACAACCTCAGCGATCCAGCCTGTGAAAAACAACTGGCTCGCGATTTATTATTTCGTCGCTTTGTCCAGCTCAGCTTAACCGATAGTGTACCTGATCACTCTACCATCTGGCGTTTTCGCCAACGTCTACAACAAGACAACCTATTGGATGCCCTATTTGAAAACATCAATCATCAGCTGCGCCAACAAGGCCTGATCATGAAAGCCGGTGAAGTCAGTATTATTGATGCCAGTGTTATCCAAGCCAAAAACAACCGCCCCAACAAAAACGCCAAAGGCGAAAACACCCAAGACACCCAGGCCAGCTACAATGTCAAAACCGCCTCCAATGGCAAGAAAACATCGACCTACGGTTTTAAAGCCCACATTAATGTCGATGAAGACGGATTCATTAAAACCAACGACTTCACCACCGGATCAAGCCACGACTCTCAGACCTTCGAGACCCTATTAACGGGCAGCGAAAAAGTCGTGTATGCCGATAGTGCCTACAAAAGCCAAGCGCACGACAAACTACTCAAAACCAAGCGGATTAAAAATAACATCCTGCACCGTGCTTATCGCAATACAGCGCTCACCGAACAACAAAAGCAACACAACCGATTAGCCTCAGAAGTACGCTACATCGTGGAGCGCACCTTTGGTGTATTAAAACAGCACTATGGAATGGCACAAGCCCGCTATAACGGCCTAAAGCGCAATGCGGCAAAATTAACACTCATGTGTATTGGATACAACCTAAAACGCGCAATAAACATACAACTGAGCTAAGGCTCAAGGGGTGCGTGTATCCAAAAAACAGGATATGCGCACAAAATAGCAAAAAACCGTCATAAAAGTGACGTAAAACAGCGAAAAAGGACTAAATTGCAAGTTCTATATTCAAAAAAGTCGAATTTTAGAATTTAACTTTAGAAATAGCGGGGTTTTGCAAAGGTCTCAATAAGTTATCTTAATGCATTATCTTAATGGGTATAGGTTGATTCAACAAGAGGGGTTGTGTGTGGAGAGAGGGCAATGAGTTGGCCTACGTTTTGGTTAAAAGCCGATTGGCGTTCAACGCTACTAAAACCTCTATCCTGGTTGGTTTGCCGAGAAGCGACTAGGCGATTGCAGCGTTTTAGGTTAAACCCTCCAATATCACCAGGCCTGGTGATATTGGTCGGCAATATTGTGGTTGGGGGTACGGGAAAAACACCTTTTATTGTTTGGTTGGTGCAGCGGTTAGTTCATCGGGGCTACAACGTTGGCGTGATTGCGAGCGGATATGGTGGTCAAGCGAAAACCTGGCCACAGCAAGTGAATGCTGACTCGGATGCGACGCTGGTTGGTGATGAGCCTGTGTTGCTTGCACGGGCTTTGGGTTGCCCGGTAATTGCATCGCCCAAACGTGCTGAAGCCATGGCGATGATGTTTAAACATCATCACCTAGATATTGTTATAAGTGATGATGGTTTACAGCATTATGCCTTAGCGCGCGATATTGAACTTATTATGCTGGATGCCACAAGACCAAATCAGGGGTTAGGTAACGGCTTATGCCTACCTGCTGGGCCTTTACGCGAGCCAGCTAGTCGGTTATCAGAGGTTGATTTTGTGATTTTTAATGGTGAGCGGCCTGCTGAACTCGATTTTAATGCGCCGTGTGTGGGACAGATGCAGCTTCAGCCAGTTCGGTTTGTTAACCTGTTAAACCCTAGAATTGAATATGATCTTGGTGCTTTTAGCGGGCAACAGGGGTATGCGGTGGCAGGAATTGGCCATCCAGAACGTTTTTACTCCACGTTGAAATCGCTGAGCATTCAGCCCTTGCCGCTTGATTTTTCAGATCATCATGCCTTTAGTGCATCGGACTTTAATACACTTGATACTAAAAAACCCTTGTTTATGACAACTAAAGATGCGGTAAAATGCAATTTATTTGCGAAAGACAATTGGTGGGTTCTGGAGATTAATCCGATTTGCGATTGCGCGTTTGAAAACGCATTAATGCTGAAAGTTCGGCAGGCTGTAAACACCAAGAAGTCCAAAAACTAACCACCCTTAAACACCTAAAACTAACCACAAAGGTTGCGCCATGAGTTTAAATACCTATCTTTTAGACATACTTGTTTGCCCCGTTAGCAAAACAAAATTGGTTTATGACAAAAATAAACAAGAATTAATTTCTACTGCAGCAAACTTGGCCTACCCAGTTAGAGAGGGGATTCCTGTTATGCTTGAAGACGAAGCCCGCTCGATCACCGCTGAAGAAGCCGAATACTTTCGTAAACTTAAGTCTTAATTCATTATGTCTTTTAACGTCATTATTCCAGCGCGTATGGCTTCGAGCCGTTTACATGGCAAACCGCTTTTAACTATTCAAGGTCAACCCATGATTTATTGGACTTGGCGACAAGCGATAAAGTCTGGGGCAGAGCGGGTGGTGGTTACAACAGAATCTGAACAGGTTAAGCAGGTCTGTGAGGACTTTGGCGCTGAAGTCTGTTTAACAGGCGATCATCATCAATCAGGAACGGAGCGCATTGCTGAAGTGGTTGATCTACTACGGATTGGCGATAATCAAATTTTAGTTAACCTGCAAGGTGACGAACCTATGCTGCCTCCAGAACTCATTCAGCAGTTGGCTAATGCCTTATCGCATAGACATGATGTGTTTATGGCGACCTTGTGTGAGCCTATTGAGCGAGTTGAAGATGTATTTAACCCCAATATTGTAAAAGTGAGTCGTAACCTTGAGCATTTTGCCATTAACTTTAGTCGCGCCCCTTTGCCCTGGGCTAGAGATGAGTTTTCAGGGGAACATAAAAGCTTGCCAGCTAGCTGGCCTTATCAGCGCCATATTGGTTTGTACGCCTACCGGGCAGGTTTTGTAAAGCGTTATGTCGGTTGGCCGGAGTGTGGGCTTGAGCAGGTTGAAAAGCTCGAGCAGCTAAGAGTGCTTTGGTATGGAGAACGTATTTTGGTTGAGCAAGCCTTTATGGACGCAGGACTAGGGGTGGACACCCAGGAGCAGCTTGATCGGGTTCGTCAACTGTTAAAACCGGTGTAATGCGTTATGTTTAAATATTTAACACTGTTTGCGGTGATTGTTTTTTTTCTCTGGATGTTAAGGCGACAATGGCGGCTTAAAAAAATGCAGTGGCGTGGCGAAAAGCTTCCAGAGCAAAAAGGTTTGCGACCTATTACGCTGCTGAGTTGGGTTATGGTGATTGTGTATGGTGGCTTTATGATTTGGTATTTCGTTGACACCACTTTTTTTAATGACTAAATCTTATAGGTGGCTGAAGGTGTTTTAATGGGAGTGTCAGAAAAAATAAGGTTAGAACATGAGGCGGCTCGACTTTTTATGCGGGCTTACGAAAAAATCCATGGCATACAAATGCGCCATATATGGCACAATGAGCCCCAAAAACCAGATGTGAGTTGTTATTGGAATGGCAATAAACTGGATCTGGAAATTGCTCACTTATACGCCAGCACTGAAGAAGCCAAACATTTATTAGGGCGAGAGTTGACTGAGCACACTCGTTTGGAACTTGAGCACCTCTCCTTGACCCCGCCTGACCATAGGTTGCTTGAAGCTCTGAATCGTTTGTTAGCCAATAAAGCGGAAAAACGTTATGATTCAGTTACAACCTGGCTTGTCATTCGTAATACCCATCCAACCTGGCAACGACAAGATTTTGAAGCACGCTGTCATTATATAAATTTGCCTGAATCGCATCCATTTGAGCAGGTTTGGTTATTGGGTGACATGGCGGGCGAGAGCGGTATCATTCGATTAGATAACCAAGTAGAAAACCAAGAGATAACGAACAAGACTGCGCGCTTTTAGACCAAAGCAAGCGCGCAGTGTTAAAATTAGCGGTATTGGCGCAAATACCAACCTTCAAAAAAGCGTTTAGCATAATGCATTAAACGACAAGGCGGCAGCATTAATGTGCCCGATTCGGTTCGACGAATCAGCATGCCATGGCTTAGGGTATCAACAATGCACACCAGTTCGTGTTTGATTTTTATTTTTTCTCCCTGGTTGGTTAAATCCACGACTAGGTTATGCGCGGCTGTTTTGGCCTGAATGTCGGCGGCATGAGCCTGTTTAGGTTGCCAAGCCGGGCCAGGAAAACTACCCGCATCGCCAGCTACATAAACACGCTCTAGGCTTTTAACTTGAGTTTGTTCATCCGCTTCAATCATTCCACCTGCAGATTTTGGCAGTGAGGAATTGTCTAGCCAGGCGGGTCCTGTCATGCCTGGCATAAACAAAATTAAATCCGCATGAAAACGTTCACCTTCGGTTTTAACAAGGTTAGGTTCAAATCCTGTCATTTTGTGGCCTAGCTTGCTTTCGATGCCTTTTTTATCGAGCATTTTTTTAAGTTTTTCAGGGAATTGATCGCCTAGGCGTTTGCCCGGTTCTGCCGCAGGATTAAAAAACACCAGCTTAAATTGGTCACGGCGTTTTTGTTGGCGTAATAAGGTATCAATACCAAATAAAAACTCAAACATTGGCCCGCCTCGCATTGCGGCAGGCTCATTTGGATTTCCACCAAACCCTATGGCAATCGTGCCTGAGTCCATCTCGGCCAATCTATCTCGAATTTTTTCAGCGGCAGGAATGCCTTCGCAGGGCGTAATGGCGTGTTCAATGCCTGGCAGTTTTTTGATAAAGCGTCCACCGCTGGCAATAATGAGGCCATCGTTTTCAAACTCGCCTTGGTCGGTATAAACGACTCGGCCCGATTCGCTTAAGCTAGTTACGCTAGCTTCAACAAATTCAACGCATTGGCGATTAAAAAAGTTATGCAGATCAATGCGTAAATCATCGGCTTTTCTGAGTCCTGAAGGAATCCAGATCAGACTAGGTAAATAAACAAGCGCTTTAGTCGGTGCGATCACCTGAATACGAGCATCAGGCAGTTTTTTTCTGACGTGTTTAATGGCTGTTAGGGCAGCGAATCCGGTTCCTAAAATGGTGATGTTCATAGTGTTCCTCTTGGTATTTATGGTGACAAATCAACCCTGAATGCGTGCTTTCATAACCAGCTTTCTAACATGTTTAGCTGGCATGCCAATGCTGGGTAAATGCAGGTCGGTTGGGAAGAAAATAACGAACATTCCAGCTTTCACTTTAAACATTTGGCCTGACACCTGATAAAGTGCAAAATCCTTGTCTGGGTTATAAGCGTGCACTGGTGTTTGGTTAACTAAGGGCGCTACTCCCATATATTCCTCACCCGCGAGTATAAATTGCACATCAATAAAGGTTTTGTGTGCTTCATAGTCTTTGCCTTCACTGGATTGGGTCTCGTATTCATCAATAATTGCGTCAAGCTGCGGGGAGAGTGTATAGCGTCCTGGTTTAAGCTGATCCAGTTCAGCTCTAGGGGTGGTTGCAATATAGTCCAGCGCTTGATCAACAGAAGGGTGTAGTCCCTTGTAAAGTTTTGCATTTTCAATACGATCAATAATCATAATACACCCTTAATAAATTGTTATAACCTATTTTACTTGATCTTAAAGCAACAAGGCTACAAAGTGAATGTGTTAGAATTTATAAAATTTTTTTGAATTTGAGAGTAGTCATGAAATTAAAACATTTATTGTTGTTAGTACCAGGCCTGGTTGTGTTGACAGCTTGTAGTCAAACGCCCGTTAGTGATGAAGCTGTTTCCCCCCAGAATGGTGTTGAAGTTTCTGTCCTAGCAGAAGATGAATTTATCTTAAGTATTAAGCGCAATGAGCCACCGATGAAGTTTGAAAATCGACGTTTGCGTCTCCAGGCCGAACAGCTATGTCCAACGGGCTATAGTTATGTTTTACGCCAAGCGCATCGAGATGGTGAGTTGGCGATACATCATGCGCAGTGTGCGGTAGGTGCTGATTGTAGTCATAAACTCACTTGGCATATTCGTTGTGGTCATATTCCACGTGAACCTTTCCGTTTCTTTGGTCGAACCTAATTGTAGGATGTATGTGTATGACAGATAAAACCGCTTTGCTTGCGCGCGTAACTGAAGCCAGCCAAATCGCAATTTCTTATTCAATGCGCTTAACGGATGAAACTGAAATTGATAAAACAGAACCTGGTGAGTTATTTGAATTTCAAATTGGTGATGGTAGCTTAATTCCTAGTTTAGAAAGTCTGTTGATTGGGTTAGAAGAGGGAACGAGCGGCAAGTTTTTTGTCCCACCAGAAGACGGTTTTGGTTATCCGGATCCCGCTAATATCTATGATTTAGATAAAACAGAATTTCCGGATGATATGACTTTAAAAGTGGGGGATGTGGTCGGTTTTGATACCCCAACCGGAGACCAGGTTCCCGGTACGGTTGTTTCTATCAATGATGACAAAATTAAAGTTGATTTCAATCATCCCCTAGCTGGCGAAATCTTTATTTTCGAAGCTAAAATCGAAAAAGTCAGCTCATAATAGTCAGCTAAAAACTGGCTGGGAACTAGCTAGAATCAAGCTAATGGGCTTTAATCATTATCCTCATTGTTGCCGCCATGGCTGGGTTGCTTTAGGTTGTTTTCATAGTCTTTTGGGCCGAGCTTCATATGGCCTTCGCTACAGTAGGTGTGCTGGCCGTCATAGTAAGCTTCTGACTGGGGAAGATGAATGCCGCAGTGGGCACAACGCACCATGGCTTGACTTGGTGGCTCTTCTCCCATCTCAGATCGTTCGTCTTGAAGTTTTGCACGTGCCTCAACAATTACGTTAATTACTAAACGTAATACAAAATAAATCAATATCACAATCGATAAAAGTAGTACAGCTTGCATAGATTTGAGCGCCTTTTGTTAGTTTTGAGCCAGTTTGTCGTGCAATCATTTTATAACCATTCTACAATATTACAATTATTTGTATTAAGACATCTATTTGGAGTTTAATCCTTTCCATGAATTTACATGAATATCAGGCTAAAAAACTGTTTAGCGACTACGGCATTGCCGTGCCACAAGGTGAGGTGATTGATAATTTGGCTCAGCTCCCCGCCGCAATAGAAAAAATCAAATCCAATGGCTGGGTAGTAAAAGCCCAAATTCATGCCGGAGCACGGGGTAAAGCGGGTGGTGTGAAATTGGTGAAAAACCTAGAAGAAGCCAGCGAAGTAGCGAGTTCGCTGTTGGGTTCGTCCTTAGCTACGATTCAAACCGCAGGCAAAGCCTTGCCAATCAGTCAGCTTTTGATTGAACAAACGCTGGATATTGCACAAGAGCTGTATTTGAGTTTGGTGGTGGATCGCGTGACTCGTCGTTACCGTTTTGTTCTTTCAGCCTCAGGCGGTATGGATATTGAAGCGGTCGCCGAGCATCATCCAGAAAAAATCCATACCCTTGATATTAATCCCGTTTTAGGTGTGATGCCCTATCAAGCACGAGAAGCAGGCTTTGCGTTAGGTTTGAAAGCCGAAGCGTTTAAACAGTTGGGGGTGATGTTGAACCAGTTTTATAAACTTGCGATTGAAAAAGATTTGGCGCAGGTGGAAATTAATCCGCTAGTGGTGACGGCAGATAATCAATTAGTCGCGCTGGATGCAAAGGTGAATATCGACCCGAATGCGCTTTATCGTCAACCAGGCCTGGTTGCGATGCGTGACATTTCGCAAGAAGATGTTCGCGAAGCACAGGCTTGGGCGCATCAGTTAAGCTATATTGCGCTTGAAGGTAATATTGGTTGTATGGTGAATGGCGCAGGTCTGGCGATGGCGACAATGGACTTGATTAAGCTTTATGGTGGTCAACCAGCAAACTTTTTGGATGTTGGCGGTGGCACTACGCCTGAACGTGTAGCGGAAGCCTTTAAATTAATTTTGTCATCGTCTGAAGTAAAAGCCATTTTAGTTAATATTTTTGGTGGCATAGTACGCTGCGATTTGATTGCGGAGGGTATTATCCAGGCAGTGAAAGAAGTCGGTTTGTCGATTCCTGTGGTGGTGCGTTTAGAAGGCACTAATGTTGAACTTGGGCGTGAACGTTTGGCACAAAGTGGGCTGAAAATTGTTTCGGCGAATGATTTGGCCGACGCAGCAAAAACAGTGGTAGCATTGGCAGGAGAGGGTGGATGAGTATTTTAATTAACAAAGACACCCGCGTAATTTGCCAAGGCTTTACCGGAAAGCAGGGTTCATATCATTCGGAGCAGGCTATAGCCTACGGCACTAAAATGGTGGGGGGGGTGACACCGGGTAAAGGTGGCCAAACCCATTTAGGGTTGCCTGTTTTTAACACTGTGCGTGATGCGGTTAAACAAACTGGCGCTGAAGCGAGTATGATTTATGTACCCCCCGCATTTGCAGCCGATTCTATTATCGAGGCGATTGATGCCGGAATTAAGGTGATTGCTTGTATTACTGAAGGCATTCCGGTCGCGGATATGATCAAGGTGCGTGCGGTATTGGATGCCTCTGACAGTGTGTTGATTGGACCGAACTGCCCCGGTCTGATTACACCGGGTGAGTGTAAAATTGGAATTATGCCTGGTCATATTCATTTGCCCGGCAAAATTGGCGTGGTATCGCGTTCGGGTACGCTGACCTATGAAGCGGTGCATCAAACGACTCAAAACGGGCTAGGACAATCCACCTGTGTGGGGATTGGCGGTGATCCGATTCATGGCATGAGTTTTATTGACTGTTTAAAATTATTTGAACAAGACCCGCAAACCCAAGGCATTATTATGGTGGGTGAGATCGGTGGTCAGGCTGAAGAGGATGCGGCTGAATATATTCAAGCGCACGTTACTAAGCCTGTGGTAGCTTATATCGCAGGGGTAACGGCTCCAGCGGGTAAGCGTATGGGGCATGCAGGAGCGATTGTTAGTGGCGGCAAGGGTACGGCTGAAGCTAAGTTTGCCGCGCTAGAAGCCGCCGGTGTCACGATTGTGTATTCGCCGACTGAGTTGGGTTCTGCTATTAAACAGCGTTTGGAGAGCTAAGCGCTTTAATTACTGGGGTAAACCACTATGTCACATACAGTACAGGTTGTAATGGCGCAAATCGATCCGTTGGTTGGCGATATTGTGGGTAATGTTGAGCGGATTATTGACGCCGCTGAACGTGCCAGAGATGAGCTTGATGCCGATCTAGTGGTGTTTCCAGAGTTAAGCCTAGTAGGCTGTCCGCCTGAGGATTTGCTATTACGTCATGGGCTCTATCCACAAGTTCAAGACGCACTCACCGAGCTGTGCAAACGTGTCAAGGATGTGGCGATTGTGGTCGGTTATCCGATGATGGATGCATTGGGTGAACGTTTTAATATGGCGGCGTGGATTTATGATGATTTAATCCAAGCCAGTTATATGAAACAGAATTTACCCAATTATGGCGTGTTTGATGAGCAACGTTATTTTTCTTCAGGTAAAAAATCCTGTGTTATCGAGTTTAAGGGTATTCATTTTGGTTTGGTGATTTGTGAGGATATTTGGCGACCTGGTCCTGTGATTCAAGCAGCACGTGCAGGTGCGGATGTTATTTTGAATTTGAATGCCTCACCTTTTCATGCTGAAAAACACCACGACCGTTTACAAGTTGCGCGTCGTCGCGTGGATGAGGTTAAATTGCCGCTGATTTACGTTAATCAAGTCGGTGGGCAAGATGAACTGGTTTTTGATGGCGGCTCCTTTGCGATGGACGCTGATGGTGAAATCCAAGTCCAAGCGCAGGAGTTTGAGGTTGATTTGATTCCAGTTGAGCTGGTGAAGCAGGCTGATAATATTGTGCTGATAAATGGTCAGCAGGCCGAGCTTTATCGCAGCGAGGCGCGAGTGTATGAGGCGATTAAACTCGGTATCCGTGATTATGTGCAAAAAAATGGTTTTAAAGGCGTGTTGTTAGGTTTGTCTGGTGGTCTCGACTCGGCGCTCACGCTGGCACTAGCGGTTGATGCCTTGGGTGCAGATCAGGTTGAAGCAGTGATGATGCCGTTTCACTATACCGCGCAAATGAGTATAGACGATGCCCAACAGCAAGCAGATACGATGGGCGTAGCTTATCACTGCTTACCTATTGAATCAATCTACCAAGGGTTTGAGTCAAGCTTGGCGCCGCGTTTTGAGGGCATAGCACCCGATCTAACCGAAGAAAACTTGCAAGCACGGATTCGCGGTTGCTTGCTAATGGCGATGTCAAATAAACTGGGTAAACTGGTGCTAGCGACCAGCAACAAGAGTGAATCGGCGGTGGGCTATAGCACCCTGTACGGTGATATGGCTGGCGGTTTTTCGCCATTAAAAGATGTGCCCAAAACCCTGGTTTATCGTTTAGCCCATTACCGCAATGGTATTAGCCCAGTGATTCCAGAGCGTGTTATCACCCGTCCGCCCTCGGCTGAATTACGCCCTGACCAATGTGATCAGGATTCCTTACCGGATTACCATGTGTTGGATGCGATTATCAAAGCTTATGTCGAACTAGATCAAACGCCAGCTGAAATTTACGCCCAAGCCCTAGCCTCGAAAGAGGAGATTGATCGGGTAGTGGGTTTAATTCAGCGCAGCGAATACAAGCGACGCCAAGCCGCGCCGGGCGTGCGTATTTCAATGCGTGCGTTTGGTCGTGATCGTCGTTATCCGATTACTAGCGGCTACAAAGAATAACCAGGTCGGGTTGTGTTAAATCGTGGGAGTTATCGTGAAAATCATATTGAAGTGTGTTTGCCACAACAAACCCTGACGCTATTTCAAGCTGGAAAACCAGCGATGGTCTTTCCAATCAGCACCGCGCTCAAAGGCGCTGGGCAACAAAAAAACTCTAATCAAACCCCTGTGGGTCAACATATTATCCGTGCGAAAATCGGCCATCAACACCCGATCAACAGCGTGTTTGTGGGTCGTCGTCCGACAGGCGAAATCTATACACCAGATTTAGCTCAAACCTACCCACAAAGAGATTGGATTTTGAGTCGTATTTTGTGGCTTAGTGGCTGTGAAATCGGGCTCAACCGTCTGGGGCAGGTCGATAGCATGCAGCGTTATATCTATATCCACGGTACTCCCGATAGCGAACCCATGGGCGTGCCCTGTTCACATGGTTGTATTCGCATGCATAATCCGGATGTGATGTGTTTGTTTGACCTCGTTATTGTCGGCACGCCAGTGGAGATTAAACCATGATGGGTTATCTGCTGCGTCAGCTCGGCTCGCTCCTGTTGGTGACCTGGGTGGTGAGCTCCTTGGTGTTTTTGTTGATTCATTTAGTGCCAGGCGACCCTGTATCGGTGATGCTAGGTGATTGGGCTTCGCCAGCGGATGAACAAGCCTTGCGCCAGCAGCTGGGCCTGGATAAACCCCTTTGGCAGCAGTATGTAATTTATTTTAGTGGCCTGTTGCAGTTTGATTTTGGTCAGTCATTGTTTTTTCATCAGCCAGTGAGTGAATTATTGCTAGAGCGTTTACCGATGACTGCCTATTTAGCGGTGATGGCGATGCTCATTGCCGTTCTGATTGCGTTTCCACTGGGCATGTGGGCGGCGCTAAGGGCGGGGCAGTGGCCAGATTATACGGCAATGACTGTCGCGCTGGTGGGGGTGTCGATTCCGAATTTTTGGCTAGGGCCGATGTTGATTTTATTGTTTTCGATAAGTTTAGCTTGGTTGCCGGTAAGTGGCGCCGACCAGCCTTGGGCATGGGTGCTGCCAGCGCTCACACTGGGCACGGCCTTGGCTGCGATTTTAGCCAGAATGTTACGCGCCTCGTTATTAGAAATTTTTCATGAAGACTATATTCGCACGGCGAAAGCTAAAGGCTTAAACAAAACCCGGGTTTATGGGGTACATGCCTTGCGTAATGCGCTGTTGCCGGTGGTGACGATTATGGGCTTACAGCTTGGCACCTTGCTCGGTGGCGCGGTGATTACCGAAGTGG
Source organism: Thiomicrospira sp. R3 (assembly GCF_029581415.1). Classification (GTDB taxonomy): domain Bacteria; phylum Pseudomonadota; class Gammaproteobacteria; order Thiomicrospirales; family Thiomicrospiraceae; genus Thiomicrospira. The sequence goes on from NZ_CP121121.1 coordinate 1,749,644, forward strand.
TGTTTGATTGGCCAGGCCTGGGGCAATTATTAGTTGATTCGATTCAGCGGCGTGATTATCCAGTGGTGCAAGGCTGTATTTTAATTATCAGCGTGATTTATATCAGCGTAAACGCCCTGACCGAGCTGGTGTATGCTTGGCTGGATCCACGAATTAGGTTGGCCAATTAATATGCGGTTTAATTTGCACATCAACACCCTAATGCGCTGGCTGGCGATGACGATTGTGACCCTGTGGCTGTTAATGGCGATCGGAGCGTTTTTTGTTGGTGAATCGGCTAACCAAATTGATTTAGCCAAGCTAATGGCATCGGGCGACGCACAACGCTGGCTAGGTTATGACGAACTAGGGCGGCCTTTATTTGAGCGCTTATTGCTCGGTGCGCAAACCTCCTTGTTTGTTGCGCTGGGTGTGGTGACTTTTTCAGCGTTGATTGGCATTACGATTGGCACCTATAGCGGCTATGTTGGCGGCTGGATTGATCGGGTGATTGTCAAAATCATTGATGTGTTTTTAGCCTTTCCTGGTTTGTTATTAGCGATAGGCTTGGCGGCGGTATTGGGGCCGGGTATTGAAAATGTGATTATTGCATTAGTGGTGGTCGGTTGGGTAGGTTATGCACGCTTGGCTCGCGCCCAGGTCTTGAGTTTACGTCACCGAGAGCACATCCAAGCAGCACGCGCACTGGGTGTGAGCCAGCCGGTGATTTTACGCCGTCATTTGCTGCCCTTAATTGCCGCTCCCTTGGGCGTCGAGGCGACGTTTGGTTTTGCGGGTGCGGTGATTTCTGAGGCCGGTTTGTCGTTTTTAGGCTTAGGCGTTCAACCACCGGATGCCTCTTGGGGTAATATGATTCGGGAGGGCACCCGCTATTTATTAGTCGCACCGCATTTGGTGATAGTACCTGGTGTGTCCTTGATGCTGGTGGTGTTGGCCATTAATATCCTCGGCGATATGGCGCGCGATAAATTGGATGTGAAGCATCAAGCTAAAAAATGATACATTCCGGCCTAGACCGGAATGACGCACTAACAAACCAAGACCTTTATACCCCTTTGCCCCTTTGCCCCTTTGCCCCTTTGGGTAGGCTTGAAAATTAAAGGAAAATAGATGATTCAAACACAAGGAAAAGCCCTGTCATTAGGGTCGGTGTTGATTGGATTGGCGGGTGAGAGTTTGCTGGCGCATGAGCGGGATTATTTAGTGCATCCACGGGTGGCGGGGGTGGTTCTGTTTAGTCGAAACTATTCATCGCCTCAACAGCTGCAATCCTTGTGTGAGAAGATTCATAACCTGCGCCATCCTAAATTACTCATTGCAGTAGATCATGAAGGCGGGCGAGTACAACGCTTTCGAGAAGGCTTTAGTCGATTGCCGGCGATGCGCCAATTAGGGCAGCTTTATCAAGATGATAATGCAAAGGGCTTGAAGCTTGCCAAAGAAATGGGCTGGCTGATGGCAACGGAACTTCTTGCTTGCGGCGTCGATTTTAGTTTTGCGCCGGTAGTCGATTTGGATTATGGCGAAAGCCATGTGATCGGTGATCGCGCATTTTCTGCCGACCCGATTGTTACAGGAAAACTCGCTTTGGCATTAACCCAAGGCATGCGTGAAGCGGGAATGGCGAGTGTTGCCAAACATTTTCCAGGGCATGGCTTTGTGCAGGCAGATACCCATCATGCCGTAGCGATCGACGCGCGTACTTGGCCAGAAATTGAACAGCGTGATTTGCAACCTTTTTTGAGCTTGATGGCACATGGATTAGAAGCGGTGATGCCAGCGCATGTGCGTTATCCAGCTGTAGATGATTTACCTGTTGGGTTTTCTAAAATATGGTTACAAAAAATCCTGCGCCAAACCTGTCACTTTGAGGGCGCGATAATTAGCGATGACCTAGGTATGCAAGCTGCGGCAGTGTATGGTGACACGGTTGAACGTGTCAGAATGGCGATAGAGGCGGGCTGTGATTTGGTGTTAGTATGCAACGAGCTAGCCGAAATCCCGCAGGTACTTAATGCGGGGGTGCATCGACCTTGTGTGGTTTCGCATGCCCGACTTATTCGCCTTCATGGACACCCTAAGGTGCGATACGATAAACTCCACTACAACCCCCTTTGGCAAGCCGCTGTCAAGCATTTAACTTTTTTTAACGATCAGAATCAAGCTAGTTTGCTGTAGTTTTTATAAAATATTCACTTCAGGTTCAAGGTGAATGCCGAATTTGTGCATGACTTCATCTTGAATCTTTTTAGATAGTTCAACTACGTCATCACCCACCGCACCGCCTAAATTCACTAACACTAATGCGTGTTTCTTAGATACAGCTGCGCGTCCAGCGGTAAAATGGTTTGCACCGGCGTTTTCGATCAGCCAGGCAGCGGGGATTTTGTATTGGCCATCTAGCATTTTATGATTGGGAATGGGCTCATCAATTTTTTGGCTGATTTGTTCGAAATAATCAGCGGATATGATGGGGTTTTGAAAAAAACTTCCTGCATTACCTTGAACTTTAGGATCGGGTAATTTTGCTTGTCTGATTGCAACAATGGCGTCGAATACATCACGTGGTGTGATAGTGGATTTGTCCTGTTCTTGAAGCGCAATTTTCAGTGGTTCGTATACTAGGTTAGCTTGACCAGCATGAAGTTTACGAAGTCTAAATGTTATGCGATGCACTAGCATACGGTTTTTTTGTTCGTGTTTGAAGATGCTGCTACGGTAACCAAATTGACAATCAGCGTTACGGTATTCTGTTCGGGTGCCATCATATAAATTTAATGCTTGAATGCGTGTAATGCTATCGCGCGCTTCCGCTCCATAGGCACCAATGTTTTGAACTGGCGCGCCACCAACTGTACCTGGTATATAAGCCAAATTTTCTAAGCCCCACCAGCCTTTGTTGACAGTATATTCAACTAGCTTATGCCAATTTATCCCGGCGCCTACAGATAACCATACACCATCTTGGTCCTCTTTAACTAATCGAATTTTATCGTAACTGCAGCGAATAACCAATCCCTCAAGGTCATGAGTGAATAATATATTGCTGCCGTCACCGATAATTGTCCAAGGTAAAGAGGCTAACTTAAGGTCCGATCGTAAAACCGTAATGTCACTTTGGCGATTCACTTCAGCGTAGTATCGTGTCTTTGTGACAATATTAAAGGTGTTTAGGTGAGTAATTAGGTAGTTGGCTTGAATGTGCATGGTTTTTGCTTTGTTTTTTATAATTCAAAAAATGATTAATATAAATCTTCTGTGATTATAAAGGAAAACCCTATGGAACTTTTAAAACTTTCAAAACAATCCTGGTCGTCTCAAACCGTTTTTATTATGGCGGCGGTTGGATCTGCGGTTGGGCTGGGTAATATTTGGAAGTTTCCCTATATTGCGGGCGACAATGGAGGCGGTGCTTTTGTGTTGGTTTATTTGGCTTGTATTGTGATTATTGGTTTACCCATTTTGTTATCTGAAATAGCACTGGGTCGAGCAGGTCAAGCCAATCCGGTGCAAGCCATGGCCAATTTGGCGCATGAAAGTAAGACATCTAAACTTTGGGCAGGGCTGGGTCTTAATGGTGTTTTGGCGGGTTTATTGATTTTATCTTTTTACACGGTGATTGCTGGCCTAGCGTTAGCTTACTTTTTTAATAGTCTGCAAGGCCTGTTTATTGAAATGAGTGCCGAGGCGGCACAAGGTTTGTTTGATGCTACGGTGTCAAACCCTTGGGCCTTGTTGTTTTGGCATAGCATGATGGTGTTGTTAACGATTTTAATTGTTTCACGCGGTGTCCGTGGTGGTTTAGAAAAAGCGATTAACTTTATGATGCCCGGTTTGTTTTTAATCCTATTGGTGTTGCTTGGTTATGCGACCACTACCGGGGCGTTTGGGCAAAGTTGGACCTTTATGTTCAGCGCTGATTTTTCTAAGTTGAGTTGGCAGGCCGTTATGGTCGCGATGGGGCATGCGTTTTTTACCTTGAGTATTGGTTTAGGGACGATGATGGCTTATGGAGCCTATGTTGGTAAAGAGATGTCCATTGCGAAAGCGAGTGTTTTTATTGTTATTATGGATACTTTGATTGCGATATTAGCAGGCCTGGTTGTGTTTTCTATTGTGTTTGCCAACGATTTAGCACCGGGTGCGGGGCCGGGTTTATTATTCCAAACATTGCCGATTGCATTTGGTCAAATGGGCGCGGGCTGGTTATTTGGTACGCTGTTTTTTTTGTTAGTCGTCATGGCGGCACTGACGTCGGCTATATCGTTAATTGAGCCGGCGATCAGTTGGTTTGAACAAAATTGGGGTTATACACGTGCAAAATCGGCATGGATACTGGGTGGTTTAGTCTGGTTTGTTGGCTTAGGTACGGTGTTGTCGTTTAATTATTGGGAAACGCTTTATATTGTGGGTGAGCGAAACTTTTTCTCTTTATTGGACTTTATTACCTCGAGTATTATGTTGCCATTAGGTGGCTTGTTTATTGGTATTTTTGTCGCTTGGGCGATGCGCCCAGAAACACGTTTGGCGCAAATTGAGTTAAAAGGTCGTCTATTAGCCCTGTTTAATTTTAGCCTTCGTTACGTTACGCCGTTTGCGGTGATTTTTGTTTTTGCATCTAATTTATCATCAGAGTGGCGCACTATTGGGGTGATTATGGCGGTAAGTGTAGGGGTTTATGGGGTATATATTTATAAAGTGCTTAAGCGAGCGGGTAGGTTGGGTTAGTATTCAGGATTTAGATCTTCCCGACGTCGTTGCGAGAAGATCTAAAAATTCAAGGTTACATGTATTGGTTCGTCACGAAACGGTTCATTTCCATAAAGCGTGTATTGAGTTCACGCTGGAGTTTGTGTGAAGAGCGTAAAATGGCACGCATGACGTGATAAACCGCTGTAGGCTGCGTTTCGATAAGCTTTTCAAAATCAGCACGATGTAAAATGATCGCTTCGCTATCAGCGCGCGATTTGAGGGTCATTGAGTGAGGTTCACCATCAATAAAACTCAATTCGCCAGCTAGTGCGCCAGGCTTTAATGTGGCCATGACCGTTTCATCTTTTTGACCATAGTGTTTGATTACGTCTATTTTTCCGGAAACCAAAACATAGAGTTGATCATCTGATGCGCCTTCTCGGAAAAGAATTTCATCTTTTTTTAATGAACGATGGCTAGATATACCTAATACAGCCAGGCATTCTACTTCATTTAAGTCGGCACCCAGTACCGATTGAGTAATGGTTTTTATATCTTGATCACTCATAGTTGTTCCTTTTGTTATTGCTTTAATTTCAACGCTTTTATTTTGTTGGTTAATACATCAGTTCAACGGGATAGAGCCAATTAAAAACAGCCGTTATGCCATAAATAAAGACAAACACCAGTACAAAGACGATAAAAATCGACAGGGCTTGTTTGTTATCAATGAACTTTTTCTTCCATTCTTCGTTTTTAACCAGCGGCCAAATTAGCCAAATAAACAGCACCACGGCGGCAATCTGGATAAAAATCAAAAATGCTTGCACCGAAAGTGGAAGTTCCATTTAAGTCACCTTGATTAATAAGTTAACGAGTATTTGATAGTAAATATCAGTGAGTTGGTTTAAGTCTGACACACTAACACGTTCGTTAATTTTATGGATCGTATCGTTTAAGGGCCCAAATTCGATGACTTGTGCACCGGTGGGGGCGATAAATCGACCGTCCGATGTGCCGCCAGCGGTAGAGAGTTCGGGACGATAGCCTAAAACTTGTTCAATGGCGTCACCGGTCGCCTGAATAAGTAAACCCTCGGCAGGGGTTACAAACGGTAGGCCAGATAGGTTCCACTCTAACTCGTAGTTTAAGTTAAACGGCGCCAGGCAATCAATAACACCTTGCTTGAGTGTTTCAGGGGTGTGCTCGGTTGAAAAGCGGAAGTTAAACATTACTAAAATATCGCCAGGAATGACATTGGTTGCGCCTGTACCTGACTGAACATTGGATATTTGTAAACCCGTTGGCGGGAAGTAATCATTGCCTTGATCCCACCCTATACCGGTTAAGGCGGCTAACGCGGGCAGGGCTTTATGCACAGGATTATCAGCAAGTTGAGGGTAAGCAATATGTCCTTGTACGCCTTTAATCGTTAAACATCCATTTAGAGAACCACGGCGTCCGTTTTTGATTGAGTCCCCAAGCTTTATATCGCTGGAGGGTTCGCCCACTAAGCAATAGTCAATTTTTTCTTGGCGTGCCTCAAGGGTTTCAATCACTTTAACCGTGCCATTTAGCGCAGGGCCTTCTTCATCGCTGGTGATCAAAAAGCCAATCGAACCTGGGTGATCAGGATGGTCGTTTACAAAACGTTCGGTTGCAATCATAAAGCACGCAATCGCACTTTTCATGTCCGCAGCACCCCGTGCGCAGAGCATGTCGCCCTCAATTTCAGCGCTAAAGGGTGGATATTGCCATTTTTCAACCGGACCGGTTGGGACAACATCGGTATGCCCGGCAAAAACGACCAGCGGTTTGGACTGGCCTTTTCGCGCCCAAAGGTTGGTCACTTCACCAAAGGGCATAGATTCATTTTTAAAACCTAGGTCAGACAAAAAATCAGCGATGATCGTTTGGCAACCCTTGTCGTCTGGTGTCACTGAGTCAATTTGTAATAATTGACGTGCCAGCCTAAGAGTTGGTGTTGTGTTCGGATTCATAAACTTTGATACTCGGCTAGGTTGAACCCAATGAGAATGCGATGATCCGTTTGCAAAACGGGGCGCTTAATCAGGGTAGGTAGTTGGCAAACGAGGGTTAAATCCTGGTTCTCAACCCTGTGTTTTTGTTCATCGGTTAAGGTTTTCCAACTCGTGCTACGCGTGTTGATTAATAGGCTATAATCGACCTGTTTCAACCAGGCCTGGATGATATCAGGGGTTAAACCCTGCTTGCGAAAATCATGAAACTGGTATTCATGACCTTGTAATTCTAAGGTTTTTTTAGCTTTGCGAACGCTGTCACAATTGGCAATCCCATAAAGAATCATAGGCGAGCTCTGTTTTTTCAAGGGCGTTATAAAAAACGCCCTAGCGTGAGTAGAAATTAAATATCGCGTAAAAGTTCGTTGATGCCGACTTTGCCAAGTGTTTTAGCATCTACTTTTTTCACAATTACTGCGCAGTATAAGCTGTACTTGCCATCTTTAGAAGGTAAGTTACCTGAAACAACGACCGAACCAGCCGGCACGCGACCATAATGGATTTCGCCGGTTTCACGATCATAAATGCGGGTTGATTGACCAATATAGACGCCCATTGAGATTACCGAGCCTTCTTCAACAATCACGCCTTCAACCACTTCAGAGCGCGCACCGATAAAGCAATTGTCTTCGATAATGGTTGGCGCGGCTTGTAATGGCTCTAATACGCCGCCGATGCCAACACCGCCCGATAAATGCACGTTTTTACCAATTTGAGCGCAAGAGCCAACCGTTACCCAGGTGTCAACCATGGTGCCAGAATCTACATAGGCACCGATATTGACATAGGATGGCATTAGCACCGTACTTGGGGCAATATAAGCACCACGACGAGCCATAGCAGGTGGAACCACACGAACCCCCGCTGCTTCAAAATCCGCTTGTGAGTAATCGGCAAATTTAGACGGTACCTTGTCAAAGTAACGCGTTTCAGATGAATTCATCAATACATTGTCTTCGGTGCGGAAGGATAATAACACGGCCTTTTTTAACCACTCATTCACGATCCATTTGCCGACCCCTTGACGCTCGGCAACACGCATTGTGCCGGTGTCTAATAAATGCAAAGTTTCTTGAATGGCACGTTTCGTTTCAGCATCAACGTTTTTAGGGGTGATTTCAGCACGACGTTCAAACGCCGCTTCGATAATTTGTTGAAAATCTGCAGGCATAATCTTCTTTTCCACTAGTTAAAATAAAATACAATTTGATTATTATAGCAGTTTTAGTATTCAGGCTAAAGAAAAAGGAGAAGCGATGTCTGGTGTTTTGGGTTTAGATCACGTGAGTATAATAGTTTCAGATGCGCAGCAAGCCTGTAAGTTTTATCAGCAAGTATTGGGCTTGGAAGTGCTTAAAAGGCCTAATTTGGGTTTTCCGGGTTACTGGCTAGGTTTGGGGGATAATCAAACCTTGCATTTAATGCAGTTGCCCAATCCTTATCAAGGCATAACCAGGCCTGCTCATGGAGGCCGTGATCGACACTTTGCGCTGAGGGTTAGTCAACTTGAAACGTTTATAGCGAAACTCGATAGGATGCAGCTTGGTTATACGCTAAGTCAATCAGGTAGAAAAGCGTTGTTTTTTAGTGACTTAGATAACAATGTTATCGAGCTTTGTGAGGTTTAAGTGGTTTTTAGTGAGCGTGTTTAAGTTCCGTTTAGTGAGTAATAGCCCTTATTAGTGTTTGTTTTAAACGTTGGTTTTCATGCTCTTCGAGTGCTTTATTGTCAATACTGCTGATGATAAATGTATCTTCAGCCTTTTCTCCAACGGTGTTGATTTTGGCATCATGCATGCGAATTTCGCACTCACGAAAGGCCTGGCCAATGCGCGATAGTAGACCGGATATATCTTTAGTGGTTATGGTGATTTCTGTTAGATGTTTATTGATTTCACGAAATTCAATATCGGTAGGGGTGTTAAAGTGTTTAACTTGTCGAGAGCGTCGAAGATTAGTCGAGACGGGAACACCATTGGGTTCATTCAGGTTTTTTTTCAATTTATTAGTTATGAGTTGAATAATGGCTGGATCTTCAATCGCAGTCTGGTCGCGATCAAGGAAATAAACCAGTACAAGTGTCATATTTTCTGTGGTTGAGTAAACTTTAGCTTCAACAACATTCAAATCTAAATTGTCAAGGGTTTGGGTTATTTGGCTAAACAAAAAGTCGCGATTTTGCATGTAGATCATGAGTTCAGATGCACCGCGTTGAGTTTTAGCGGTGATGTGAATGCTGACGTCTTGTTGGTGGCGTTGATAAAGTGTTAGTGTTAAGCGGCAAATTTCTATAGGTGTTTGGCGGGTAAAAAAGGCCGACTTTTTTAGTGCATTCCAAAACGCTTGGTAGTCGCTTACAGTCAAGCCATTTTTAGCTAAGAGCTCACGGGCTTTTTCTTGGTGTAATAAAGCTTTTTTGGTTTTTGTTTTGGGTATTTCAAGTGCTTTGTCCAATGCGTGTGATGTTTGGTTGTAAAGGTCAAGAAGCAGTCCATTTTTCCAGTCATTCCAAACATCGTCAGAGGTTGAGCATATGTCAGCAACGGTTAGCAAGTAGAGATAGTTGAGGCGATCTTGTGTGCCGACAAAGTTTGAAAAAGCTTGGATTACAGCGGGATCACTTAAGTCTTTACGTTGAGCGACACTTGAAAGCTCTAGGTGATAGCGAACAAGCCAGGTAACGAGTTTGGTGTCAGACTCATTTAAATTATGTTGTTGGCAAAATTGGAGGGCGTCTTGTGCACCGAGTATCTCATGCGCACCATTTCGACCTTTAGCGATGTCATGAAATAAAGCGGCTAAAAAAAGTATTTCAGGTTTGCAAATATTTTTAGTGATTTGGTGTGCAGTTGGGAATTCGAAGGCATATTCTTTGATAAAAAAACGTCTTAGATTACGGATAACCAGAAGCGTGTGTTCGTCAACGGTATAAGCATGGAAAATATTGAATTGCATGAGTCCAGTAATTTTATGGAAAGCTGGAATGTAGGCATCCAACAAACCGTAGCTGTGCATGCGTTTTAGCGAGGCATTAATGCCTCTTGGTTGGCGAAGTATTTCTATAAATAGGGCCTTGTTGATTGGGTCGCGTCGAAAATCCTCATCAATAAGGTGGAGGTTTTCCCGGAGTAGGCGGATAGTACGTGCACGAATGCCTGCGATACTTGGATCATTTTCTAAAATAATAAAAATTTCTAAAAGTGCACTGGGGAAGTATTGAAAAACTTTCTCTGAGCGGATGTCAAGGTATTGGTCGATGAGTTGAAAACGCTGGTTAATATTGGTAATTGTTGGGGTTTTTAGGTCACAAAGCTCTTCGTTGAAGTGTTGAAGGAGTATTTCATTTAGTTTTACAACAGAGCGCAAGTTTCGGTAATAGCTGTTCATAAATTGTTCCACAGCTAGTTTTTCAGGCGAGTCTTGGTAGCCAAAATTTTCTGCAACGTCTTGTTGGTTGTCAAATGAGAGTCTGTCTTCACGCCGTTTTTTTAAACGGTGCAATAGAAATCTAACCCGACTTAGAAACTTATAAGCGGCATCGAGTTCGCGAAATTCTTCAGGCGTAATAAATCGTTTTTGCACGAGCTGGTTAATGGACGTTGCATTAAAATGGCGTTTGGCAACCCAAAAAAGCGTTTGGATATCGCGAAGCCCCCCTGGACTCTCTTTGATATTGGGTTCAAGTTGGTAAACCGTGTCATGAAAACGTTTATGTCGTGCTTGTTGTTCGGCCATTTTGCCATGAAAAAAACGATGGGTTGGCCAAAAATCGGGCTGTTTCCAAAGGGATTGTAGTTGTTCAAATAGGCTATAGTTGCCAGTTAGCCAGCGTGCCTCAAGTAAGTTAGTCGCGGTGGTGATATCGTCTTGCGCTGCTTGAGTGCACTCGTCTAGGGTGCGAATGGCGTGGCCGACCTCAAAGCCTATGTCCCAAAGTAATGTTATAAACTGACTTACCTGTGTGTTGTCTGTTAGAGAGGTTTTACATAGAATCAGTATGTCAATGTCGGAGTAGGGGTGGAGTTCATTGCGACCATAACCCCCTACCGCGAGAAGGGTGAAATTTGCGCCATCAAAATTGTGTTGCCAAGTTTTTTTGAGAATTTGGTCAACAAATACAGCTCGCTCTTTGACTAGTTCAGAGACAGGTGTGCCTTGATCATACTGGTTAAACTGATGCTGGTTAAACCGTTTAAGCATGTCACGACCGGTTTTCACGACCATCTCCGGTTGGTGTTTTAGTGCACTTAAGAAGTTGGGGAAATCAGTTTGACTTGGCATGTGTTTCCTTTTAAAAAAGAGGGGTCTCACCTGGTCGGAGCGTGAATATCTCATAACCTGTTTTGGTTACAGCTAACGTATGTTCCCATTGTGCCGATAAGCTTCGATCTTTGGTGACAACAGTCCAATTGTCACCTAGCAGTTTAACATCTGATTTTCCAAGGTTAATCATGGGCTCAATGGTGAATGTCATGCCGGGTTTAAGAATGATTTCTTTAAGGTCATCCGAAGCATAGTGAAGCACTTGGGGTTCTTCATGAAAGTCTTGACCAATGCCATGCCCGCAGTATTCGTGAACAACCGAGCAGTGATTAGCGTGTGCATGGTTTTCGATGGCGAGAGCTACATCAAAAAGTGAGGCCTGAGGTTTTACCTCAGCGATACCTTTCCATAGGCATTCATAGGCTACCTTGCAGAGTCTGGAAGCAAAGGGTTTAACCTTGCCGACTTCAAACATTCTGCTTGTATCGCCATGGTAACCGTCTTTAATAACAGTGACATCAATGTTAATGATGTCACCTTTTTTCAGTTTTTTATCACTTGGAATACCGTGACATACTACCTGGTTAATGGAGGTGCAAATAGATTTTGGAAATCCACGGTAGTTTAAGGTTGCTGGAACACTACCTTGAACTTCGGTCATGTAGATGTGGGCGCGCTGATTTAATTCATCTGTGCTAACCCCTGGTTTAATATGGGGTGTCAGCATATCTAAAACCTGCGAGGCAAGTTGGCCTGCAATGCGCATTTTTTCAATTTGGGTAGTCGATTTTAAAATAATAGTCATAATTAATAAGTAGGATAAAACAAAAATTAAAGTCTAACAGAATTTAAGCCTTACAAGAATTTTACAAGTTTAAAAGTTGTTTATTTATCAAGATTGCGCTGGAGGCTTGTTTATTTTGAAGCACTATGGTATAAATGCGCCGCTTATCAAACTTGGTGAGTATCATATATTAAATCACACGTTTACTGAAACCTAGAGCGGGGTGCCAGCCTGAATGTTAACCAGGCCTGGTTCGTTTTAGATGGGTAAACGGAGGCCTAACCCAAAATTGGAGAAAAACATGGCAAAAGTTACTATGCGTCAAATGCTTGAGGCAGGTTGTCACTTTGGACACCAAACACGTTATTGGAACCCGAAAATGGGTCAGTATATTTTTGGTGCGCGAAACAAAATTCATATTGTTAACCTAGAGAAAACACTTCCTATGTTTAATGATGCCTTGAACTTTGCAGGTTCTGTTGTTGCAAATAAAGGTAAGGTTTTGTTTGTGGGTACTAAGCGTGCAGCACGTGATATCGTAGCTCAAGAAGCAAAACGTTGTGGTATGCCTTACGTCAACCACCGTTGGTTGGGTGGCATGATGACCAACTTCAAAACGATTAAGCAGTCTATCAAACGTTTGAAAGAACTTGAAGTTATGGCTCAAGATGGTACCTTTGAAAAAATTACCAAGCGTGAAGCGTTAACTTTAACCCGTGAGCTAGATAAACTTGAACTATCTTTGGGTGGTATCAAAGATATGCGCGCAATGCCTAACGCTATTTTTGTTATCGACACCGGTAATGAGGATATTGCAATCCTAGAAGCTAAAAAGCTAGGTATTCCTGTAATTGGTGTGGTTGATACTAATAACTCACCTGATGGCGTTGATTACATTATTCCTGGTAATGATGATGCTATTCGTGCTGTTAAGCTTTATCTTGAATCAATGGCTGATGCGATTATCGAAGCTAAAGCCAGTGTGACAACAGGTGTTGCGGATGAATTTGTTGAAGCAGCAGAAGAAACTGCTCAAACCGCCTAAGGCGTAATATTGCATGTTACCAGGCCTGGGAAACCAGGCCTGGTTGTTTCTACTCTATTGAATTTAAAACAAGGATCAAAAAATGTCAGTTACAGCGGCTATGGTTAAAGAATTGCGCGAAAGAACAGGCGCAGGCATGATGGATTGTAAAAAAGCATTGAATGAAACCCAGGGTGATATCGAAGCAGCCATCGAATTTTTGCGTGTTAAAGGTATGGCGGGTGCTGACAAGAAAGCGGGGCGTGTTGCCGCTGAAGGTGTTATTGCTATTGTTATTTCTGACGACAAGAAGAGAGCAGCGATTGTTGAAGTAAACTGCGAAACGGATTTTGTTGCCAAGGGTGATGAGTTCAAGGGTTTTGCTGATGAAATTGCACAGCTTGTTCTTGATAATGGTCTAACTAACCCTGAAGAATTAGAAAAGCAAACAATGAAATCAGGTAAAACGCTTGACGAGACACGTCGTGCGATGGTGGCGAAAATCGGTGAAAACATGCAGATTCGCCGCGTTGAGATTGTTGAAGTGGATAACGGTGAGATTGGAAGTTATCAGCACGGCGAAAAAATCGGTGTGGTTGTTGCAATGAGTAATGGCAATCATGCTTTAATTCGTGATGTAGCAATGCATGTGGCCGCTTCGAAACCACAAGCCATCTCTTCAGCGGATGTCGACCCTGCTATTCTTGATAAAGAACGTAATGTATTAACTGACCAGGCAAAAGAAAGTGGTAAGCCTATTGAAATTATCGAAAAGATGATTGAAGGTCGTATCCGTAAATTCTTGGAAGAAATTACCCTGTTAGGTCAGCCGTTCGTTAAAGACCCAGATCAAACTGTTGAGAAACTATTAAAGTCTCATGATGCCGTTGTTTCTAGATTTATTCGTCTAGAAGTGGGTGAAGGGATTGAAAAAGAAGTATTAAACTTTGCTGATGAAGTAGCCGCAGCGGCGAAAGCAGCACAAGGTTAATTTTGTTGCAATCAGGTCACTGTGCTTTTGGCTCTGTGGCCTGAGGGTTTAGTTAAATAGTGCAAGTTTTTACCGATGATGTAACACGGTTAGTTTATCGGTAAAGGTTTGAAAAGAGGTTGCGATGGATTTGAAGTATAAGCGCATATTATTGAAGTTCAGCGGTGAAGTTTTAATGGGCCGTGCTGATTTTGGTTGGGATATAAATGTCTTAACTCAAGTTGCTGAGCAGGTCAAATCAATTCGCGCTTTAGGTGTAGAAGTCGCAATTGTTGTTGGCGGTGGCAATGTGTTTCGTGGTGCGCAAGTTCAATCAGATAAGATTCAACGCAGCACAGCAGATCAAATGGGTATGATGGCAACCGTTATGAATGCTATTGCGTTACGCGATGTGTTTGAAAGTATGAGCCTAACTACGCGGGTAATGAGTGCGCAGGCGATGGCTAGCGTTACTGAGGGTTTTAGTGCGAATGCCGCGCAAAAAGCACTTTCGGCTGGTGATGTGGTTGTTTTTGCCGGCGGAACAGGTAATCCTTTTTTCACAACGGATACAGCGGCGGCGTTGCGTGGAATTGAGGTAAATGCTGACGTTGTTTTAAAAGCAACTAAGGTTGATGGTATCTATGAAGCGGATCCATTTAAGAACCCTGATGCTAAGCGTTACTCTAAATTAAGCTATACGCAAGTCATTCAGAAAAACCTTCAGGTTATGGATTTAGCTGCGTTTGCTTTGTGCCGTGATCATGCTATGCCGATTCGTGTATTTGATATGTTGAAAACAGGTGCTATAGAGAGAATTTTGCAGGGTGAAGATGAAGGCACTCTGGTTACGATAGGAGATGAATAATGTTACAAGATATTCGTGAAGATGCAAAACTGCGCATGCAGAAAAGTTTAGAAACGCTAGAGGGTAATTTTGCTAAAATTCGCACGGGTCGTGCTCATCCTAGTATTTTAGATAGTGTTAGAGTCGATTATTATGGTTCAGATGTACCTGTTAGCCAAGTGGCGAATGTAAATGTTGAGGATGCACGCACTTTAACGGTTCAGCCTTGGGAGTCGAATATGTTGCAGAAAATTGAAAAAGCAATTATGACTTCTGATTTGGGTATTAATCCTGTAACGACCGGTAATATGATGCGTATCCCTATGCCGATGTTGACCGAAGAGCGTCGTAAAGAGTTTGCAAAATTGGCGCGTTCAGAAGCAGAAAATGCTAGGGTTGCTGTGCGAAATATTCGCCGAGATGCGAATGGAGATGTAAAAAGTTTATTAAAGGGTAAAGAGATTACTGAAGACGAAGCGCGCCGTTCGGATGACGATATACAAAAGCTTACTGATCAATTTGTTGGGAAGATTGATAGTATGTTGGTTGAAAAAGAAAATTCTTTATTAGAAATTTAATTCGATATTTATGTGCGTTTACGGCATAATCTTAGTGTTATTCTTTTGATAACGGCCCGATCGGGCCGTTATTTTTATCCGGTGTCAGCAGTTGCTACGCTTAAAAACTTTAAAAGTTACAGGGTATAATTTGTCTAATTTAGAACTAACCCCACCGATTCCTCAGCATATTGGCATTATTATGGACGGTAATGGCCGCTGGGCAAAAAAGCGTTTTTTGCCTCGATACATAGGTCATCAAAAAGCAAGAACAGCGGTACGTAAAACCGTTGCACATTGTGCAAAATTAGGTGTCAAAGCCCTGACACTCTATGCGTTCAGTACTGAAAACTGGAAGCGACCAGCCGATGAGGTAACCAAGTTAATGTCATTGTTTTTGGATGCATTACAACGCGAGGTTGCAAAATTGCATCAGAATAATGTTCGCCTTCGAGTTATTGGTGATCGTAGCGCCTTTAGTGATGCAATGCAAAAGCATATTGACCAAGCTGAAGTTTTAACAAAAAGCAATACGGGTTTGGCATTGAATATTGCGGCTAATTATGGGGGGCGTTGGGACATAGTTGAGGCATTTAAATCCTGGCACCAGGCGCACCCTGATGAAACAATTTCTAGTTTAACCCCTGATGCTATCGCACCTTATTTGGCTTTAGCTGATTTGCCTGAACCTGATTTAATGATTAGAACGGGCGGTGAGCAGCGTATAAGTAATTTTATGGTTTGGCAAATGGCTTATGCTGAATTTTATTTTACTGACCGATTATGGCCTGATTTTAATGAAGCGGATCTTGAGTTGGCGATTATTTCTTATCAGCAACGTGAAAGACGTTTTGGTCGAACCAGTGAGCAGGTAGCTAAATGTTAAAACAACGTTTAGTAACCGCTATCGTTTTATTGGTTGTTGCTTTATTTGCGCTTTTTTTTGCTACGCCTTTAGTTTGGCAGGCTTTGGTGGCTGTTTTGGCCGCTATTGCGGCCTGGGAGTGGTCGCAGTTCGCACGCATTAAGCGATCTCTGGTTAAAGTTGGGTTTGTGGTGATAACGCTAGCTTCACTGCTATTAATGCTTGTAGCTGACTTGCAGGCCTGGCTGGTTGGATTGGCGATAATGCAGTTAGTGATTGTTATCTATAGTGTTACTCGATTTCAGTTAACGGGCGGGCAGCCTCTTCTTCAGCAGCCATTTATTAACCTATTTGTGGGTCTTGTGTTTATAGTCAGCTTTTCAATGGCATTAGTTTGGATGCGAGATGTTTATCCTGTAGAACTGTTGCTGTTAAGCATGGTTATGATTTGGTTGGTTGACACGGGAGCTTATTTTGCGGGTCGCCGGTTTGGTAAGCATAAATTAGCTGTGCACGTTAGTCCGGGTAAAACCTGGGAAGGTGTGGTCGGTGGCGTGATGCTAGCAATGATTGTTGCCTGTGTTATTTGGTTTGTTGCGCCGATTGGTTATCAACCAGGCCTGGTTGTGTTTGTATTGGGTTTATCCCTGATAGCAGGTTTATCAGTCTATGGCGATTTATTTGAAAGCTTAATGAAGCGGCAAGTAGGTATTAAAGACAGTGGTAAAATTTTGCCCGGTCATGGTGGTGTTTTGGATCGGATTGACAGCTTATTGCTTGCTCTTCCGTTGTTTTGGTTTTTTTGGTCATTTGCATAGGACTCTGTGACGCTATGACGTTTATTTGGTCGATACTGGGTTTTGCAATTTTAATCGGTGTGCTGGTCACCATTCATGAGTGGGGGCATTATGCGGTTGCACGGCTATTTAAAGTAAAAGTGCTGCAGTTCTCTGTAGGGTTTGGTAAATCAGTTTACAGTATAAAGCGTGGTGAAACTGAATACCGTTTGGGCATGATTCCGCTGGGCGGCTATGTCAAGTTTCTTGATGAGCGGGTTGAGCCTGTAGCCGATAATGAAAAGCACCGTGCATTTAATCAGCAATCGGTTTATAAACGCTTTGCGATAGTTTTGGCAGGTCCAATGGTTAATTTGGTTTTTGCTTGGCTGGTGTTTGCCGTAATCGGCATGATAGGCATTCATAGTGCTAAGCCCATATTTCAAACACCCCAAGCCGATACGCCCTTAGCACATGCCTTTTCACAAGCAGGTTTACCTTTAAGCGAACAGTCGAACCAGACCTGGTGGTTACAGAAAATTAATAACCAATCTATTTCGAGCTGGCAGCAAGTCCAACAGTCTGTATTGCAAGCACTTGTGCATGATCAAAAAACTATTGAGTTGGAATTCAGTTCATTTGAAAATGGGTTCGATTTATTGCAATCTGTGGAATTACCTTTAAACCGACTCGACATAAATCAGCTGTCTACCCCATGGTTGTCAATGCTTGGTTTTGTGCCTGAAGGTCCAAGACTTGAAGCGATTCTAGGACAGTTAACATCAGGTTCCCCTGCTGACATTGCTGGCCTTCAAACGGGTGACAAAGTTGTTCGCCTTGGTGAAAAATCAATTGAGGATTGGCGAGCATTAGTTGAGTGGGTGCATCAGCATCCTGGTCAAACGGTTGAGTTGGTTTATCAGCGAAATGCTGCCAGCTATAGCACACAGATTACGCTAGAGTCGATAAGGCTAGATAATGGTGATGTTATTGGGCGTTTGGGCGCTGCAGTATTAGCCCCCGATAAGTTGGATGAACGTTATATGATGACAGAGCGCTATAATTTGTTTTCAGCCATAGGCTATGGCTGGGATCAAACGGTTAGATTGTTTAATATGACGATTGCGATGTTTAAGAAAATGCTATTTGGTGAGGTTGGTCTTCAGCATTTATCGGGTCCAATTAGTATTGCGGATTTTTCCGGAAAGGCGCTGCAAACTGGCTTAATTAGCTTTTTGAGTTTGATGGCGTTGTTGAGTCTGAGCTTAGGTATTCTGAATCTTTTGCCGATCCCAATGCTTGATGGTGGTCATTTAATGTTTTATGTGTATGAAATGTTGCGCGGTAAGCCGGTTGGTGAACGTGTAGAAGAGGTTGCATATCGAATAGGTTTGGTTATGATAGCAGGCTTAACGATTCTTGCTCTAAGCAACGATGTAATAAGAATAACAAATGGATAATATGTTTAAAAGCACCCTAAAAAAGCCTATTTTGGCACTGAGTTTAGCTGTTTTATCATCGAATATACTAGCTAATGAATTTATTGTCAGCGAAATTCTGATAGAAGGGAACGAACGTATAGGTTTTGAAACGGTCAATACTTATTTGCCTATTAGCCTCGGTGAGAGCATGACAAGTGCTAAAGAACGTGAGAGTTTGCGTGTACTTTATCGAACGGGATTTTTTAGTGACCTCGCTTTATATCAAGGTGAAAAGGGTCAGCTTATTATAAAAGTAGTTGAGCGGCCTTCAATTGCAGAAATTGAGATTAAAGGTAACAAGTTAATTAAAACGGATGACCTAAAGCAAGCCTTATTGTCCTTAGGTATCAGCCAGGGGAAAATGTTTAATAGCCTTGAGATGGATCGTGTGATAGTAGACTTAAAGCGCCAGTATCACAATCAGGGCTATTACGCGGCAGCTATTGATATTACCGCCGATCCTTTACCACGTAACAGGGTGGCGATTAATATTCAAGTTGATGAAGGCAGGCCTGCCAGTATTGAGCGTATTAGTATTGTCGGCAATCAGGCCTTTCCAGATGATCGGTTATTAGGGCTAATGCAATCAAAGGAGCATGTAATTGCAGGCAGCGGTGATAAATATTCGCGTCCAAAACTTCAAGCAGACCTAGAGACAATCCGTTCTTTTTATATGGATAGAGGTTTCGCTGAGTTTACTATCGATTCTTCTCAAGTATCCTTGTCAACCGATAAAACAAAAGTGTTTGTTTCGCTAAACATGACCGAAGGCCCACAATATAAACTCGATGAAATTAGCTTTTCTGGGCAATTGTTATTAACAGAAACTCAATTAAATGAGTTGGCTGGCTTAAGGACGGGTCAGGTTTTTTCTCGATCTGAAATTATTCGTGCACTTAATGCCATCCGCGACAAGTTAAGTGAGGAAGGCTATGCATTTGCTGAGGTGGATCCACGAACGGTTATTAATGATGAAACGCGATTGGTCAGTCTTGATTTTTACATAGAACCTCGTAATCGTGTCTATGTTAGAAATATTGAAGTTGAGGGAAATACACGTACGCGTGACCATGTTCTACGCCGTGAAATGCGACAGTTTGAGAGCGCCCCATATTCGCTTTCCGCTGTCCGCCAATCGACCAGTCGGTTAAATAGATTGGGTTATTTCTCGCGCGTTAATATTGATACGCGCCGTATTTCGGAAGATGAAGTTGATCTGATTATTCAGGTTGAGGAGCAGCCCACCGGCTCATTTACTGCGGGCATAGGTTATTCACAGCTTGATGGGGTTAGCTTCAATCTTGGTATATCAGAAAAAAACTTTTTGGGTACGGGTAATGAAATGAACTTGACATTAAACTCGAGTTCTTCGATGCAGTCAGCAGATTTGGGTTACACCAATCCTTACTTTACAAAAAATGGGGTAAGTCTAGGGCAGGGTATTTATTACAGTAAAGTCAATGCGGCTAAATTAAATATCACTGACTATACCTTGGATAAGTTAGGGGTTCGCGTTAATCTAGGCTACCCTACGAGTGAGTTAACACGTTTAAACTTTGGTTTGCGTGCTGAAGCACAAACATTAAAGTGCGTAACCGCTTTTGATGCCTGTACAGATCATTTGGATAATTTTAGCTCAGACAATCAATATTTGTTATTTACAGCGGGCTGGCGTTATGACAGCCGTAATCAGTTTTATTTTCCGACCAAAGGTCATCTAACGAGCTTATCATTGCAAGCCGTGGTGCCAGGCACGTCCGATATGACATTTTATAAGCTATTTTTAGATGAAAGTTGGTTTACACCTTTATCTGAAAACTTAACCTTAAAGCTCAACGCTTCTTTAGCCTATGGTTCGGGATACGCAGATGTAAAAAAACTACCGTTTTTTGAACGTTTTTACGCTGGAGGGATAGGTTCTGTAAGAGGATTTGATCCTAATTCATTAGGGGGCTATTATACAGACGTAAATCGACCTAAGGGCGGCGATGTTAGAACCTTAGCGGGCGTTGAAATTGTATTCCCTATGCCACTTATAGAAGATTCATCTAATTTACGTTTAAGTTGGTTTTTTGATGCAGGTTATGTTTTTGATGAGTTAAGTGATGTGTCAGTAGCCGATTTTCGATCAGCTACTGGGTTGGGTTTTTCCTGGTTGACTCCAGTGGGTCCGTTAGCATTTAGTTTTTCACGACCAGTGCATTACGAAAAAGGCGATAGGTTGCAGTCATTTCAATTTAGTCTAGGCATGCCTTTTTAGCGGCGTCTCTTGTTTTTCAGCGCTTGTTTGAATAGCGTATTTGTATATTTTTATGAAAGGGTAGCGTATATGAAATTCTTAAAACTATTCTCGGTCGGTGTGATCGCGTTGATTACATTTAATGCCGCTTTAGCGAATGCATCTGTAAAGATAGGGGTTGTGAATGTTGGGCTTTTACTTGAGCAGGCGCCTCAAGCGAGAGTGGCCAGCAGTGCGCTTGAGCGTGAGTTTTCACCGCAGCAAAAAGAGCTGATTGATCTTAATAACGAGCTTGAGAAAAAGCAAGCTACGCTCAGGCGTAATGCGTTAGCAATGAGCGAGGCGCAGCAAGCAGCTACTGAGCGAGAAATTGCTATGTTGGCTAGAGAGATTCAGCGTAAGCGTAATGATATTCAAGAACTTTTAAATATTCGACGTAATGAAGAGTTAGCCAAGTTACAAAACCAAGTGAATATAGCGATTCAGGAAATCGGTAATAGCCAAGGTTACGATCTCATATTATACGAAGGGATTGCTTATACTAATCCACGTATCGATTTGACTCAACCAGTGCTTGAGCATTTAACAAAACAGTTTGAAAAACAGGGTAATAACTTTAATCGCTAGTTAATATTTAGAGTTTTTTAATGGTCTATACATTACAACAATTAGTTGAGCACCTGAAAAGTCATGGTTTAGATGCTTCAGTCAAAGGGTCTGCGATGGATGAGGTTTATCGAATCCAAGGACTGAATAAGGCTCAGCCAGGTGATCTTAGTTTTTTATCAGATAAAAAATACCTTAGTGACCTAGTTAATACTCAAGCCACAGCGGTCTGTGTTAAGTTAGAGCTGGCTGAATCTTGCCCCACTAATTCAATTATTGTTTCAAATCCCTATGCGGCTTATGCATTGGTTGCTCAAAAAATGTATGGTTATTCAATTACAGCCACTATTGCGTCTTCGGCTGTCATTAGTGCAACAGCCTCATTATCAGATAATGTATTCGTTGGGGAAGGTGTTGTAATTGGTGAAAATGTTATGGTAGAAGAGGGTGTAGTTATTGGCCCAGGATGTGTGATAGAGTCGGGTGTTCGGCTTGGTGAAAAGACTCGGCTCGCTCCGAATGTAACTATCATGCATGATTGCGTGATTGGAAAAAATTGTATTGTGGAATCGGGTGCCGTTATTGGTGGAGATGGTTTTGGCTGGGCACGTCATCAAGGAACTTGGCTAAAAATACCGCAAATCGGCCGGGTGGTAATAGGTGATTCGGTGTCTATTGGTAATAATACAACCATTGATCGAGGTGCTATTGATGATACGGTCATCGAAGATAATTGCATTATTGATAATCTAGTTCATATTGCGCATAACGTTAAAATTGGTGAAGGTACGGCTATAGCAGGGCAAGTTGGTTTTGCTGGCAGTGCGGTTGTTGGAAAAAACTGTACCTTTGCGGGTCAAACCGCGATGGTGGGGCATATTGAATTGGCGGATGGCGTTACCATTATGGGACGCGGTGTGGCGACCCATTCCATTCATCAGTCAGGGGTGTACAGTGGTTTTCCAGCTGTACCCATTGCACAGTGGCAAAAAAATGCGATATATGCAAAGAACCTTGGGAAGTTTTCCGATAAAATAAAACAAATAAATCAGCGTTTAAAGCAATTGGAAACTGGAGAAAGGTAGATGCCAGTTTTGGCGAAGCAACCTGGCCCACTTTCTAGGTTTAAATATTAATCAAGTCGTACAATTATTCGGACTAACCTCATGCTTAATGTAAAAGATATTTTTGAATACTTGCCTCATCGCTACCCCTTCCTATTAGTGGATCGTGTTACCGAGTTTGAAGCGGGGGTTTATTTAAAAGGTTATAAAAATGTGACTTTTAACGAGCCCCAGTTTACCGGCCATTTTCCAAATAATCCGATTATGCCTGGTGTGATGATTATTGAAGCGATGGCGCAGTGTACAGGTATTTTTGCTTTCAAAACACAGGAAGTAAAACCTGATGGAAATACAATGTATTATTTGGCGGCGGTCGATAACTGTCGTTTTAGACAGCCTGCTGTTCCCGGTGACAGATTGGATTTCGAGGTTCGTACTACGGGCAATAAGCGTGGTATTTGGAAGTTTGAGTGTGAAACCCGTATTGATGGAAAAGTGATTGCCTCTGCAGATTTAATGTGTGCACAACGAAAGGTATAGTGACGTGATTCATCCAACAGCAATTATTGACCCCTCTGCACAACTGGCAACTAATGTTAAAGTTGGTGCCTATGCTATTATTGGGGCAGAGGTAAATATTGATAACGGTTCGGTGATTGAACCCCATGTGGTTATTAGCGGACCAACACAAATTGGAAAAAACAATCACTTTTATCAGTTTGGCTCCATTGGAGCCGCGCCACAAGATAAAAAGTATCGTGATGAACCCACTCGTTTAGTCATTGGTGATAATAATACTTTTCGTGAAAACGTGACGGTAAATAGAGGTACTACTCAGGATCGGGGTGTAACAACGATTGGCGATAATAACTGGATTATGGCTGGGGTGCATATTGCTCACGATTGTGTGGTGGGTAATCATACTGTTTTTGCTAATGCTACTGCGCTAGCGGGTCATGTTATTGTTGAAGATTACGTCATTCTTGGTGGTTATACCTTAGTTCATCAGTTTTGTTCTATTGGTGCGCATAGCTTTTGCGGTATGGGGAGCGTTATCAGTCAGGATGTACCTAACTTTGTCGTGGTGTCTGGAAATTTGGCACAACCTAGGGGAGTTAATCTTGAAGGGCTAAAGCGTCGAGGTTTTGATTCTGAACAGCTTAGCTTGGTTAAAAAAGCTTACCGTAACCTATATCGTAATGGATTTCGTCTTGAGCAAGCCATTGTTGAAATCAACGCGTTAAATGATAAGAAGGGCACGCTGGATGGTTTGATCCGGTTCTTACAAAATGTAGATCGTGGGATTGTTCGTTAGTCACTCATGTCCAGTTTAATCCCATCTACTATTCCCCCTACTTTTGCTCTGGTAGTGGGTGAACGCTCAGGTGATATTTTAGGCGCAGATCTTATTCGAGGTTTAAAGCAGGTTTTTCCTGACGCAAAATTTGTGGGTATTGGTGGCCCATTAATGCACGCTGAGGGAATGGAATCTTGGTTTGAAATGGAGCGCTTATCTGTCATGGGGTTTTTCGAAGTTTTAAAGCACCTTCCCTACCTTTTAAAATTACGTAAGCAATTGATTAAAAACGTGCTTGATCTGAAGCCAGATGTGTTTATTGGTATTGATGCACCTGATTTTAACTTCTATGTTGAAAGAAGGCTCAAGCAATCAGGTATTAAAACAGTTCATTATGTAGGTCCTTCCGTTTGGGCTTGGCGCCAAAACCGTTTAATAAAAATTAAACAAGCGGTAGATGGTATGTTGGTTTTATTCCCATTTGAGCCTGAGATCTATCAGCAATACAAAATCCCGGTAACTTTTGTTGGCCACCCTTTAGCCAATCAAGTTCCTGAAGTACCAGACAAAGTAAGGGCTAGACATGGCTTTGGACTTTCTCCTGAAACGCCTTTAACGGGGTTGTTGCCTGGCTCTAGAATGAGTGAAGTTGACAGGATGGCGGATATTTACGTTCGAACGGCACAGTTATTACAGAAATCTAATCCTCAAATGGAATTCATTGTTCCTTGTGTGCATGAGCGTGCAAAAGATCGAATTATGCAGGCGATTAAACACTATGGGAATGGGGTAACTTTCCATTTAGTTGATCAGCAGGCTACTGAGGTTATGGAAGCCTCTGATCAGTTATTGGTTACCTCGGGCACGGCTACGTTACAGGCCGCTTTAATGCTCCGTCCGATGGTTATCTCAATAAAGGTTCACCCCCTTTCCTACTGGATTATGAAGCGCATGGCACTAATACCTTGGATAGGTTTGCCTAATATTTTGGCGAAGTGCAGTGTTGTTGAAGAGTTGATTCAGGAGCAGGCGACCCCAGAAGGTCTAAGCCAAGCCTTGGAAAGGCTTGTTGATCAGCCCGCTGAACGACAAAAACAAATTCAAACCTTTATTGAGCAAAAAAAGGCATTGACACAGCCTAGTGCTGAACTAGCGGTTGAGGCTCTGATCAAGTGGGCCGGCTTGCAAAGGTCTGTATTAGTTTCTAATGCAGCAGACTAGTTTATTTACGCTCGAGAGCTCGCAGGCTTATGAATTCAGTAATCGACGTATTGTCGGGGTTGATGAAGTTGGGCGCGGTCCACTTATTGGTGACGTGGTGGCGGCAGCCGTGATCCTCCCAGAGGATTTTGAGCTTAAACTTAAAGATTCCAAAAAGTTGAGTCACCAAAAAAGACTTGAGCTTGCTGAGCAAATAAAACATCAAGCGCTAGATTACGCTATTGTGGGTATTGGTGCTCAGCAGATTGATGAGTTAAACATTTTGCAAGCTACGCTATTAGCCATGAAAACGGCTGTTGAACAGCTCAGTATTTCGTTTGATCAGGTGTTAGTTGATGGAAACCGTTGTCCTAACTTAAATTGTCCTTGCGAGGCGATTGTTAAAGGAGATGGCCTAATTGCGTCTATCAGTGCGGCTTCGATTCTAGCTAAGGTTTATCGAGACCAGCAGATGGATGAACTGCATAAACTGTTTCCTATGTATGGATTTAATCAGCATAAAGGCTATCCAACGACAGCACATCTTGCGGCGATAGAAAAGTATGGTTTAATTGAGGGTTATCGAAAAAGTTTTAAACCTATAAGGCAAACTTATGAGTCAAGAGCCAGATTATAACCACTTGAAAATAAAGGGTATCTTGTCTATTTGTTCGTTTGTTTAGTTTATTGGTGTTTAACTTAATCTTGTTAACTAATTAAAAAACTGATATAACACTTTTGATTTTATTATTCACTAGGCTAGTGAGTAAATAAAAATAATATTTTTTATGGAGAATTAGATGGAACAGTCCAGTAACTTTATTGAAGATTATCCCGCTTATGTGCCTCAAGAGGGTGAGGAATATATGAGCCAGGCCATGAAGGAGCACTTCAAGCATAAGCTGTTGACGTGGAAAAAACAATTGATGGCTGAAGCCGAGTCTACTGTTGTCCATCTTCGCTCCGATTCCTCTACCCCCGCTGACCCCAATGATCGTGCAACTCAAGAAGAAGAGTTTGCTCTTGAATTGAGAACTCGTGATCGTGAAAGAAAGCTGATTGCCAAAATTGACAAATCACTGAAAGATATTGAAGTGGGTGAATATGGCTATTGTAAGATAAGTGGTGACGAAATCGGGCTTGCACGTATGGAAGCAAGACCTACGGCTACCTTAACGGTAGAAATGAAACGTCAGCAAGAAATTCGCGAAAAACAAGGTATTGTTTAGTTAAACTTTCTGATTAACGCCCATGTCTCGTTATATTGGGCGCTTTGCGCCAACCCCATCCGGTCACATGCATTTCGGTTCGTTAGTTGCAGCGGGCGCTAGTTATTTAGACGCTAAGTTTAATGGCGGCCTGTGGTTAGTTAGAATGGATGATCTTGACACGCCAAGAGTCGTTCCAGGGTCAGTTGAACAGATTCTAACTCAACTAACGGATTATGGTTTTACATGGGATCAAAAGGTTGTGTATCAATCCGAGCGAACTGACAGGTATCAGGCCGCATTAGGTCAGTTGTATTCCAAGGGACTGGTTTACGCTTGTTCTTGCAGCCGTAAGCAGCTACTAACACGTTGTCAATCGACTATTTATGATGGTTACTGCCGCTCAAAGTCTCTAGCCTCTGCAATGAATCAAGCGGAGCGTTTTTTGGTTGCAGATCAGCGTTTAGTGTTTAGGGACATGTTTCAAGGACAGCAGTCCTTTGATACGCGCTCTCAGTTGGGTGATTTTATCTTAAAACGGAGTGATGGTTTTTTTGCCTACCATCTTGCTTGTGCGCTAGATGACTTGGAGCTGGGTGTTTCGCATGTGATCCGAGGTTTTGACCTGATTCAGAGTACGTTTGCGCAACGACTGTTAAGTGATGCCCTTGCGAATAAAACACTTAAATATGGTCACCATCCTTTAGTCGTCAATGATCAAAATATTAAGTTTAGTAAATCGGCCGCAAGCCCTGCAATAACTAAACAAAGTGCAAAGGAAAATCTGGTGTTAATGCTTGAGTTTCTAAATCAATCGCCCCCCAAATACTTAAATGAAGCTGAAGTTGATGAAATTTGGCAATGGGCTATTGCTCATTGGGATAGAAACAAGGTTGGTCAACAAGAGGCAGTCAGGTTATGATCGAGTCTAATCGAGTTGCTAACCTTCATAAGCTGCAAGAATGGTTAACACAGCCCAAAAGTTATGCCAACAATGTTAAGGCTGTCCAGGTAATTGAAACGCATATTTCAGTTATTTTTTTAACCGGAACCTGGGCTTATAAACTTAAAAAACCTGTTAATTTTGGTTTTTTAGATTTTTCATCTCTTGAGCAGCGTGCTAAGTTCTGTCAGTTAGAATTTAAGTTGAATCAACGTACGGCCCCTCAAATCTATCAGGATGTAGTAGCTATTTATGCCGACCCTGAAACTAGCTCGCACTTTAGCTTTGAGCCACAACCAGGCCTGGTTGTGGTAGATTACCTTGTTAAAATGCATCAATTCAATCCAGCGTGTGTGTTAAGTCATTATCTACAACACCACGTGTTAACTCATCAACAAATTGATGAGCTGGTGCTGGCTATTGCCAGCTTACATAAAATTGCCCAGCCCATTAAGCCGGGTGAGTTTTTAGGCTCGCCAGCCTGTGTTTTGGAGCCTATGCTTGATAATTTTCCATCCTTGTTTGCTTTGTTTGAGAAAACGCCCCGACTAAAGACAGGTTTTAATGTTGAACAACTTTGCGCTCGGTTGCGCCAGCTTGAACTTTGGACAGCTCACCAGCATGTGCTTTTGTCACCTTTGATCGAGGCGCGACAGAAAAATGGCCATGTTAGAGCCTGTCATGGTGATTTGCATTTGGATAATATTACCTTGTTTGAGCACAAACCATTGTTGTTTGATGGCATTGAGTTTAACGATCAATTCCGTTGGATTGACACACTGAGTGATCTAGCTTTTTTGTTAATCGATCTTGACTACAGACATAAAAAAAACTTATCTAAGACGATTTTGCATAAATATTTACAACTTAATGGTGACTACCAAGGATTGGTGTTACTCCGTTTTTACCAAACCTACCGTGCCTTGGTAAGGGCAAAAATAACAGGTTTACGTTATTTGCAGCTGGATCCTGGCTCTAAAGAGGCTATTGAGTGTATTCATAACGTAATTCGTTATATAGGCTTAGCGGAGTCCTATGCCTATTTAATGGATACCTCTCCTGTTCTTTATATCATGCAAGGCATTTCAGGTTCAGGCAAAAGTTTTTATGCTGAGCAAATTCATCAGCAAACCGGGGCATTGGTTGTGAGTTCAGATCGTGAGCGTAAACGATTATTTGGTATTGAGTTTACCCAGCGCCTGACTAATGCAGACAAAAACAAGCTCTATAGCCAAACAATGAATCAGGCAACCTATGATCAACTCTATTTGGCTTGTCAAGCGGCCTTGCAGGCCGGTGTTAGTGTGGTGGCCGATGCGACTTTCTTGAAGGCGGCGCATCGGCAGCGTTTTTTGCAGTTAGCAACTGATTTAAAGTGTGATTCACTTGTTGTGTCGATTAAACCTGATCCCGTTTTAGCGGGTCAATTCATTGAGCAACGCATGGCGCTAAACAACGACCCTTCTGATGCGGATATAAGTGTGATGCATAATCAGTTAAACGCTTTTGAATCGCCTCTTGTCACAGAGCCTTCTTGTATTATTGAAATGCAATCCGCTTTACCCATGCTTAAAGATTATTTATAACAGTCGTTATAATAAAATAGATGACTAACAGGTAAACAAGATGCGATTTTGGGTTTTATTAATTGCAATGGTTTGTGTCCCCACACTAAAAGCCGAAATAGAGGACGAGACCCTGAGCGACGTCACCTTTTTAGGGCTGAATCTATTTGAAGCCGACATATCGAGTGTGCGAAAACACCTTAATGACTTGGGCGGATTCAGACAGGAGCGGGCAAGGTTTTCACACCCTAATTTAGATAAGTTCTTTCCTGTTTCTCAATTAAGAGACAGCTATTACGTTGAATTTCGCTACGATGCGAATGGTCAAATTGTCTCCATTAAGCGCTTGTTTCGGCGTAATGGTGTTCATTTGATTAATCAATATCGTGATCTGTCCACTCAAGATATTGCGCGCTTGATGATCAATGATCTGGGTCAGCCCCATCAAGTAGCGCGAAAAGTTAATGAGGGTGGGTTAAGTTATCCGAGTTACACTTGGCAAAGTGATCAATTAACGATTCGTATTGATCATTTAGGGAGTAATAGCTTACAACCGATTTTTATTCACTATCAACTTATGCGTGATCCTTTTGTTGAAAAGCGCGAGCCATCTGCTAACCTTGCCAATCGAAGATAGACGCTCTAGGTTCTTTGTTGGTGTCAGAATGAACGAATATAAAGCGTAAAACAAGGAGGAAGTAATGATTAGTTCAAGTGCTATGAGCCAGGCTTACGCAGGGATGCAAACGGGATTTAATAATTTAACGCAAACAAGTGCAAAGTTGGCTGATCCAAATCAGCTAGATAAAACACAGTCGTTGATTGAGCATAAGCAAGATGCTCAACTTGTTGAAGTTAATGCAAAAGCATTAAAAACAGCCGATAATATGATTGGTACCTTGTTAGATATTAAGGTTTAATTTTAATTTGATGGAATTAAAGCAAGCGGCTCAGTGGCTGCTTGCTTTAGAAAAGATGTTAATCGTTTTATTTCATGCCAATTAGGGACTGACTTAAACGCAAGGCCGTTTCGGAAACCAAGTCACCCATGATATGCTCAATAAGCGATTTTTGCTGTTCATATTTACGAATACGGGTTAAGCCGATTTCATCACGCACCACCGAGCCTAAATCTCCCAGCCCATCAATTAAACCAATTTCAACGGCTTCATCGCCCAACCAAACTAATCCAGAGAAAACACCTTCGACTTCATTAAGGCGATCGCCGCGACCCGCACGCACCACTTCAATAAATTGCTGATGGGTCCGTTCTAGAATACGTTCTTGGAAAAACTTTTTAGCCTCAGCATCTTCTTTGCCAAATGGGTTGATAAAGCTTTTGTATTCGCCAGCGGTCATTGAACGGTTTTCAACCCCAATCTTGTCCATTAGCTCAGTAAAGCCAAAGCTATCAAAGCGCACACCAATCGAGCCAACTATCGAACCTTTATTAGCAAAAATTTTATCAGCCGCCGCCGCAATGTAATAACAGCCGGAGGCACAAATGTCTTCGGCCACCACATAAATCGGCTTGTTGTGTAGGTGCTTTAGTCGGGTGATTTCATCATTAATAAGTGCGGATTGAACAGGGCTGCCACCGGGTGAATTCATATAAAGCACCACCGCTTTGGCACTTTTTGTTTCAAAGGCCTCGCGTAGCAGGGGGTTAATTGCTTCAGCACTGGTGCGCCCGCCCGCCATAATCGCACCGTTGATTTTAATCACCGCCGCATGCTGTGTGGTTGATATTTTATTGTCGTCACTCTTAAGAAAACCAGCTAATAGAATAATCGACACCAGAATATAAATAACGACCATTGCTTTGAGCGCATTGGTCCAACGGCGTGACCAGCGCTCTTGTTTTACATAGGCATCAGCAGCATCGGCGAGCCGATCCAGTGCAGCCGGTTGTTTCGGTGTTTTATT
Organism: Thiomicrospira sp. R3; assembly: GCF_029581415.1. Taxonomy (GTDB): domain Bacteria; phylum Pseudomonadota; class Gammaproteobacteria; order Thiomicrospirales; family Thiomicrospiraceae; genus Thiomicrospira. Next base: position 1,779,993 of record NZ_CP121121.1, read on the forward strand.
GACAGCATCGACCATTTGGTTTTCGGTCCAAGGGTTGTATTGTTCCATTTTCAGGTTCCTAACGATTTATAATAAGTGATGGCTAATGTAGAGTTGCATAATTCTAACCGTTTTTAAAAACTGAATGTTGAAGGAATTACGTGTCAGAGTTTGATATCAAGGCATTTCTCGCTAATCTAACCGAGCGCCCGGGGGTTTATCGGATGATTAACCTATCCGATGAGGTGATTTATGTCGGCAAGGCCAAAAACCTTAAACGCCGTGTGTCGAGCTATTTTGTTAAACAGCAAGCGATTAAAACCCAAGCGATGATCGAGCAGGTGGTGCGTATTGAGGTGACGGTCACGGATACCGAATCGGAAGCGCTGATTTTAGAAAACACGCTGATAAAACGCTTAAATCCACGTTATAACGTGTTGTTTCGTGATGACAAGTCCTACCCTTATTTGTTTGTGTCCACGGGTAAACCTTATCCAGCACTGAGTTTTCATCGTGGTGCCAAGCGACGAGTTGGGCGTTATTTTGGACCGTTTCCGAATGGCGGGGCGGTGCATCAAACCTTGCAGTCTTTACAAAAGATTTTTCCGGTACGCCAGTGTGCTGATAGCGTGTTTAATCATCGCTCACGCCCTTGTTTACAATATCAAATCAAACGTTGCTCCGGACCTTGTGTCGGTTTAATTAGCAAGACGGATTATGCCGAAGATGTGCGCTTAACGCTTAAGTTTCTTGAGGGTAAAAGTTTTGAAGTGATTGATGAGCTTGGGAAGAAGATGGAGCAGGCGGCCCAAGCTCTAGAGTTTGAACAGGCGGCGATAACGCGTGATCAAATTTCAGCCCTGCGTGCGATTCAAAGCCAGCATTTAATCAATCAACCCGGCTCGCAGGATTTGGATGTGGTGGTGGTCTGCGAGCAAGCGGGGCATGTCTGTGTTACCTTGATGCTATATCGTGGCGGTCATTTATGGGGCAGCGAAAACTATTTCCCAAAAGTTAGCGGCGCTGGATTAGAGCAGGTGTTAAGTGCTTTTATTGCCCAACACTATGAAGCCCATCCGATTCCAAAAACCATCTTGACTGATACGCTACCCGACGACCAGGCCTGGTTGTTAGAATGGCTGGCAGATAAAAAGGGGAAAAAGGTTGAGATTAAGCAGCCTGTGCAAGCGACGGCAAAAGGTTTGGTGCAGTTAGCCATTACCAATGCACAAACCGCGTTAAAACAACAGGTTACTCAAAAATCTAGCCAGCAAGAGCGTTTATCTGCGCTGCAAGAGGCGTTGATGTTGGCCAAGCCGCCCACACGAATGGAGTGTTTTGATGTTAGCCATACCATGGGCCAGCAAACGGTGGCAAGTTGTGTGGTGTTTGTTGAGGGTGTACCTGTGACCCAGCAATACCGCAAATTTAATATTGAGGGCATTACCGGCGGAGATGATTATGCCGCGATGCATCAAGCGCTTACCCGTCGATATCAGCGGCTAAAAAACGAAGACGCGGTGTTGCCAGATTTGTTGATCGTGGATGGGGGCAAGGGGCAGCTAAATCAAGCGATAGACGTGTTAAAGAGCTTGGAGCTAGAGTCCATCCCCCTTGTGTCAGTTGCGAAAGGTGAGGGGCGCAAAGCTGGTTTGGAGGTGCTTTATACGCCGGGTAATGATGAGGGCATTGATTTAGAGCCGGATGATATTGCGCTGCATTTAATTAACTATATTCGAGACGAAGCCCATAGGTTTGCGATTAGCGGTCATCGTGCACGGCGACAAAAAGCGCAAACCCGCTCAACACTGGAATCAATAGAGGGCGTAGGGCCCAAAACACGCAAGGCTTTGCTAACGCATTTTGGTGGCTTGGAGCGGGTGAAAAACGCCGCCGTATCAGAACTTGCCAAGGTGCCTGGGATTAGTGGCAAAATAGCACAACGCATTTACGATTTTTATCATGGAGAATAAGGTGAGCACAAAACAATCCCCCGAATCAACGCCTGCTGAATGGGCGCAATTTATTGAGCCTACGCGCTGCTGGGTTGAGCGTGTTGTTGTGGGGCTGAACTTCTGTCCTTTTGCCAAGCGCGAAGTCGATGCCCATCGTGCGCATTATGCCGTGGCCGACAGTCGTGAAACGCCAGAGGTGTTGCAAACGCTGCTCGAAGAATTTCATCGCTTGGATGCACAGCCAGAAATAGAAACGACTTTGTTGATTTTGCCTTATGGTTTTGAGGGTTTTTTTGATTATCTTGATTTGGAAGACTGGGCGCAGGGGTTGCTGGCACAAGAAGGCTATGAAGGCGTTTATCAAGTGGCCAGTTTCCACCCTGACTATTGTTTTGCCGATGCCGCTGAGGATGATCCAGCTAACTATACCAATCGCTCGCCTTTTCCGATGCTGCATCTGATTCGTGAAGACAGTTTAGAGCAGGCACTCAAACACCACCCTGACCCTGATAGCATTCCACAAACCAATATCGACTTGGCACGAGAAAAGGGGTTAGCGTCCATGCAGGTGCTATTGGGTTCTTGTTTAAAATCAAAAGGTTAAGAATGATTGTTAAAGCAATTTATCGTTATCCCATTAAGTCCTGTGGCGGTGAGAAGTTGCAGCAAGCAAAGCTTGACAAGCTGGGTATTCAAGGCGACCGTCGCTGGATGTTGATTGATCCAAATAATCGTATGGTTACACAACGTCAATGTGCCAAAATGTGTTTAATCCAAGTGAAAACCAGTAATAAAAACCAACCAGGCCTGGTTGTGAACTCCCCTGGTTTTCAAGCCTTGTTTATTCAGCAGCCAGCCTCACAAAATACGATTGAAGTGCAAGTTTGGCAAGACAAATGCCAGGCCTGGTTAGCTGATGAAACTGCGCATCAGTGGTTTTCTAATGTACTCGGTAGAGCGGTGAGATTGGTTTGGTTTCCCGACACGAGTCAACGGCAGATTGACTTAAATTACGCACAAATAGGGGAGCAGCTCGCGTTTGCAGATGGTTTTCCTTTGCTGCTAACCAACCAAGCATCACTGGATGACTTGAATCAGCGCTTAGCCGAGCCGATTGAAATGATTCGGTTTCGGCCAAATATCGTCATAAATACTGGCTGTGCGTTTGAAGAAGATCAGCATGCTGAAGTTATGATAGGCGAACACTGTTTTAAAATCGCAAAACCCTGCGCACGTTGCATTATTCCAACGGTTGATCCTTTTACAGCTCAAGCCCAGTTAGAAGTACGTAGCGCTTTAAGCTATCGTAAGCAGGGCAATGATATTTTATTTGGTCAAAACTTGCTTTATTCAAACAGTTTGCGTTTAAGGTTACAAGTATCTTTGGTTGAGTTAGCTTGCAGTGATGCAGTTAGTTGGAAAGCCTGATTTGCTGAATTATTGTTAACCAATAAATGGTAAAATTCCAAAAATTAATAAAAATTGAGCTGTAAAAAGATAATGACGTTACAACAATTGCCAATGGCTATCACCTGGTCGCGGGTTTTTTTGATACCCGTATTTTTGATTATCTATTATCTACCTCTTCAATATTCGAGTTTTATCGCGATGCTGGTTTTTGTGATAGCGGCCATGACTGACTGGCTGGATGGCTACCTAGCGCGCAGATTTAACGCTACCAGTCGATTTGGTGCATTTCTTGATCCTGTTGCAGACAAACTTATTGTTGCCGTAGCTCTTATCGTTGTTGCGGTTGAATATCAGCATTGGATTGTGACACTCGCTGCTATCATTATCATAATGCGAGAAATGGCCGTTTCCGCTTTGCGTGAATGGATGGCTGAACACAATATGAGTGATGTGGTTGCTGTTTCACTAGTAGGCAAGTATAAAACTACGTTTCAATTGATCGCTTTGGCTATGCTGATTTATGGTGGAGAATTATTGGGTGTGCCCTGGGTAGCTATTGGGTTAATTATGCTAGTGATTGCGACAACTTTAACGCTTTGGTCATTGGTTGAATATGGCTTGTCAGCATGGAAAACCATGAGTTAATAAACCCCGGGCATTGTTTAATAAAAAAGCAAAATTAAATTCATCACTTTGCAAAATAGTGCTTGACGTTTTTACACCAAACTCTATAATACGCATCCAACAAAGCGGGAATAGCTCAGTTGGTAGAGCACAACCTTGCCAAGGTTGGGGTCGCGAGTTCGAGTCTCGTTTCCCGCTCCAAAATGGCTGAGTGGTAGAATGGCTATACAGCGGATTGCAAATCCGTGGATCTCGGTTCGATTCCGGGCTCAGCCTCCATTGCTACAACAGCTTCAAACATAGCTTTAAAAACAAGTCATCTGCCCAGGTGGCGAAATTGGTAGACGCAAGGGACTTAAAATCCCTCGCCCGAAAGGGCGTGCCGGTTCGACTCCGGCCCTGGGCACCATTATAAGTTATTGATTTTATTCGTTATTTAGGTCGTTTGAAGTAGCATTCAAAACCTTTTAAATAACGCGGAAATTATGCCAGTATGCACTTGGTAAATGAGCCGCCCTTTATGGGAACTATAATCATGACTATCAAAAACGGTTCAATCACATCTCGGAAACACAATAACAAAACCCGCTTTAATGCTCAAAAGCAATACAAAGGGGAGCGCTATTCAAAGCTATTTGATACCCGCGAAGATGCGCAGGAATGGCTAGATGATTTAGCCTATCTTGGTGCCACTGATTTCAACGGACACCCAACCCGCAAAGATAAAGCCGCTCAAATAATTATTGACGAAATAGACTTGCGACGAGTTCGCAACCAAACCCCCACTATGCTAGACTGTATTAACCTGTTTGTTGGGGAATGTGACACACCAAGCGCGGCTAAATACGTCATTCAATTAAAACGCTTTACCAGCCTATTAAACACGCCTATTAATGAAGTGAGTCGTTTAGCTTTTGAAATGGAATTAGACGGCATTCAAGAAAAACGCGGGTTATCCGATGGCACGCGCAACCGCTATCAAGCCGCCTTTTCATCTTTCTTTAAATTCCTAGCCTGTCATAAAGAGTTTAAGAAATACCAGCTTGTGAACCCAACCAAAGACGTTCCACGCGGCAAAGAGGGCAAAGGCAGAATGCTTTTTTAGACCGTGAACAGCAAGGCGCACTATTGCAGGCGTGCCGTGTAAGCGACTGGAAAGGCTTATTTATACTCGTTAATTTGTTATTGCTGACTGGTGCAAGGCGCAATGAGATAGCGCGTTTGCGCTGGGAGAATGTCGATTTTAAAAAGGGCATAATCACCCTAGTTAAAACTAAAAACGGTTCTGACCATGCAGTAGAGCTACCAGCAAGCGCAGTTAAAATGCTCAAAGAATGGAAGTTAAGCCAGCCAATGAGTCATTGGGTATTACAGCACCGCAATGACCCACGCAAACCTATGGTTAATTTTGACTGCTACTGGCAGACAGCAAAAAAGACCGCTCAGATGCCAGCCGGGCTAAGGGTGCACGATTTACGGCATTCGGTTGCAAGTGATATGCTTGCAGATGGTTTTTCTCTTGAAGACATTAAGCAAACCCTGAATCTTAAAAGCGTAATGATGGCCAACCGCTATGCACATGCCCACAACATTAAGCGCACAGTCACCAAGCGCAATACAGACCATTTAGCCAATGCTGGGAGTTTATGATGCTTGAAGACAGCGAAGTCTATAATATTTTTGACCGTATTAATGAAGAAATCAACCTGTTGAATTTTAATTACGCTATTCATTCAGCAAAAAGCTTTAATGACTTTACCCCACTCATTGACCTACTTAATGAGAAAAATTTGACCCTAGAACAGCAACAGGAGGTTGACAGTCCATATCGATCAACACAGAGTGCCACAAAACCTCATTCACATTCAAAACGCCGATAAATCTTTGTTCCTGCAAGGTTCGTCACCTTTTACGGCCTCGGGTCTAGGCTTGGCTCAATCGAGCCAACAGTTCAACGAAAAAGTGCAACTGAATATGCAACTGCAACAGCTCAGTAAGTAATTAGAAAACATCAAGGCGGGGCATGCATGAAAAATGACCCGCTAAGCTAGCCATGAAACGCAAAATGGAAATACCCCTTGGACGCTTATCACCAAGCAGGAGCCTTTGAACGCTATAATGATCAAATTGACTTAGAGATGGCAAAATGAACTTGAGTTTAGAAGCAATTAAGATTTCAAATAAAATTTGTGATTTAGCGGGCGATAGCTTTATAATATGTAGCAACAATACCCCTCCCGCTACCCATAAGAATAGCGCCCTGCGAGGGGTTAGTTGTTTTAGCCTCCAAAAGGGAATCGCGCAATGGAACTTAGCCCAGACCTCCAAACAAAAATGCAAAAAGCCATTAAGGTTTCCATGCAGATTGAAGGGCAGACAGTTAGTGAATCCGTTGAAAGACGCCAGTACATTAAGCAATTAATGGAGAGTTATGGTGTTAAAGTATCAATTCCAGCAAAGCCTTATTTATCAGCCAAACACTGATATCCCGATCAACAAGCTTGGCATTACCGATGCCCAGATACTGACTGAGTTTGAAAACGATCTACTCGATTCTGCTTTTAAGCAATATGCCACTCAGCTAGATGCCGATACCCAATTTAACCTAGACTACTTTTGCTCCATTCATCGTTATACCTTTCAAAGCCTATATGACTGGGCAGGCGTGATTCGCAGCCACGATATGGACTGGCTAGAATCCTTCGTACACAAAGACACGTTAAAATGTGACTGAAATACGAGGAATGGAACATGACAATCAAACACCCAAAACGCTATGACGACCAACTCAAGCAACAAGCGATTGAAATGGCGCTTGAAGGGTCAAAAACGATTGCGCAAATAGCGCGCGATTTAGACATCAAAGACAACACGCTTTATGGCTGGGTTGACAAATACCGTCGCGCCAATAAAGAAAAAAGTGCAATCCAACCCGCAATGACTAAACCGATTGATCTAGAAGCAGAGAATCGCCGGCTCAAACGCGAATTAAAAACGGCCTTGGAGGATGTTGAACTGCTAAAGAAAAGCGGCGGCGTACTTTGCGGTTCACAACTAGCAAAGTACGCCTGGATTGATACACACAAAGCGGATTACAGTGTCTGTCGTCTGTGCCGATTGATCGGGATCAAGCGAAGCAGCTACACCAGCCATTTAATTCAAGTTGAGAAATATTTTGCGCGTACATGTCACTAAAAAATTAGCCGAAAAACTCCCTCAAATTGATTTGAGTGATGGTGTTGATCAATCTAGCCCTTGGGGTGATTGATCAACACCAGCAATGCTCAGCGCATGAAAAAAACAAATTAGCGCTGAGTTCAAAGTATCCGGTTTTTTGTGTGCTGGTTTTTTGAGCGGATTCTACTTATGGAACAAGTAAGGCAGCTTTGCCTAGCCAATAAAATTTGAAGTAGTTTTAGGGGTGAATATTTAAAAGGAGTAAGGCGTAAAGAAAATGGGGTGGCCGACGGGGATCGAACCCGCGACAACAGGAATCACAATCCTGGGCTCTACCAACTGAGCTACGGTCACCATAATATGCGGCGTTTAAATGGTACGCCCAGCAGGACTCGAACCTGCAACCCTCGCCTTAGAAGGGCGATGCTCTATCCAGTTGAGCTATGGGCGCTCATTCGAACCTTTGGACTAGCTAAGGATAAGATCAATAGCTTGAATTTGGTCGGAGTGGAGGGATTCGAACCCCCGACCACCTGTACCCAAAACAGGTGCGCTAGCCAGGCTGCGCTACACTCCGATGTCACTCTAACGTTTAGACCCAAGTCGCCCGTTTCAAGATGCGCGTATTGTATAGTTCTACTTAGAGGCTGTCAATACGCTTCATCACTATTTTTATAATAAATTTTTTTTAGTAAATCGGGTATCATAAACTCTGTTGATTTTTATGGTATTAAATGGATGAAGGTATGTCAGCAAAAATTTTAGATGGTAAAGTGATTGCGGCCGAATTGCGTACTCAGATTAAGCATGAGGTGGCTGAGTTAGCTGGTATGGGCAAAACACAACCAGGCCTGGCGGTTGTTTTAGTGGGTGAGAATCCTGCTTCTCAAGTGTATGTGCGCAATAAAAAGAATGCCTGCAAAGAGGTAGGGTTCAAGGATTTAGCCTATGACTTGCCAAGTAGCACAACGCAAGAAGCATTGTTGGCACTTATTGATGAATTAAATCAACGTGCTGATGTGCATGGTATTTTGGTGCAATTGCCGTTACCGTCGCATATTAATGCAGAAACGGTTATTGAACGCATTAATCCCTTAAAGGATGTAGATGGTTTTCATCCTTATAATGTAGGACGTTTAGCAACACGGATGACTAATTTAGCCCCTTGTACACCTCATGGCGTGATGACGATGTTAGCTAAAACCGGAATTGAATTACGTGGGCTAAACGCAGTCGTCGTGGGGGCATCAAATATCGTTGGTATCCCTATGGCTCTAGAGTTATTGAATGTCCGTGCTACGGTTACGGTTTGTCATAGCGCAACCAAGGATTTAGCCCAAAAGATTGCTCAAGCCGATTTAGTTGTAGTCGGTGTAGGTATGCCTAACATGGTTAAGGGGGCGTGGATTAAGCCTGGCGCGATTGTAATAGATGTTGGTATTAATCGCTTAGACGATGGGCGTTTGTGTGGTGACGTTGAATTTGAGGCGGCCAAAGAACGTGCGAGCTGGATCACCCCCGTACCCGGGGGAGTGGGTCCGATGACGATTGCGACCTTGTTACAAAATACATTACAAGTAGCAAAATCCATTTAGTAAGCACAAATTAAGTGTAAACAGCCATTGAGCCTTGTAAAAAGGCTCAGTTTATATAAGTTCATTCTTCTTTAGTTTTTTTGGCGCTATTTCTGTTGAAATGGGGTATCGGAATAAAGCGAATCACTAGATACAGAACCAGCCCTACAAGGGTGCCCATAAATATGTTACCAAACCATAGTGGTAACCAAATTTGAGGGAATACCTCGGTCATCCAGCCCAGCACACCTAATCCTTCGGTTACTTCAATATTTCGCACGGTGGGCATGTCCAAAATTTTCGCGCCCACAATATACCCAAACGTCCAAATTGGCCACATAGTAACTGGATTGGTAATCCACGCTAGAGCAACGGAGAAGGGGATATTGGCTTTAGCAAAGTAAGCAATAATAGCTGCAAGAGGCATTTGCAAAGGGACAGGGATAAAGGCGCAAAATGCCCCTACAAACCCCGCTTTGGCAAACGTAATGCGATCACCACGCCAGAGATCTTTGTTTTTAAGCCCAGGGAATTTTTTGTTTAACCACTGGCTGTATTTGATTGCACGTATCCCACGCAATATACTTAGTTTTACCGACCTCATGAATCATCCTCAGCTTGTTCTAGACTTACCTCTTCTACATTGGGTAAGGCCTCTATTTGATCGAGTAGGGCGCTCAAATCTGTTTGCGACGAAACCTCCAAGGCGAGTTCCATTTCCACTGTGCGGTCTTGGCGTTGTGTAACCGTATTTGAGCGCACTAAGTTTACATCTAAATCAGTGAGTTTGCTCATAATATCGCGCAATAAACCTTTTCGATCAAACGCAAGGATATGCATGGTCATTAAATAGATTTCGGCAAGCGGTTCATTTGAGTTACCCCAGTTGACTTCAATCAGGCGTTGTCGATCAGGATTACTGAGGTTAAGAATATTAGCACAGTCAGATGTGTGAACCGTTACACCACGTCCCCGGGTTACAAAACCAATAATTTGATCGCCAGGTTTTGGGCTGCAGCAAGGCGCAAGTAGTGTTTTGAGTAAGGGGGCACCCACCACATAGACCTGGTCATCTGCTAATTTAACAGGGCGCTCGGGTGAGGCGGTTCTAATAATTGGTTTAACTGATGGGGGCTGAAGTCTTTTTTGCAGGGCGCTGAGAAGTTGGCGCTCATTTAGTTGACCTTTACCTAACGCTTCAAAAAAATCTTTTTCGTGCTCAAAATAGAAATATTTAGCTATATCTTTGGCTTTAATATCATGAATATGCAGGCGTTTTATTTCACGTTGGTAAAGCTGCTCGCCGGATTCAATATTAAGATGACGATCACGCTTATTAAACCAATGTTTAATCCGGGTTCTTGCACGGCTCGTTTTTAGGTAACACAGGTTAGGATTAAGCCAATTACGATTGGGTTCTCCGTTTTTAACGGCTAAAATTTCAATCCGATCGCCGGTATCTAGCGCTCTGGTCAAGGTAATAATCCTACCATTTAATTTAGCACCGCGACAGCTATGCCCCAGGTCAGAGTGAATGGCATAGGCGAAGTCTAATGCTGTTGCACCTTGAGGTAAGCTGATAATCTGGTTTTTGGGCGTTAAAACATAAATGTTTTTGCTTTGAAGTTCGGTACTAATTTCATTGAAAACTTCATAATCCGTTCTGTTTTCAAGTAATTGGCGCATATTGCTAATGCTGGTTTCAAGATTTTCATCGTAGCCTTTTCCACCTTCTTTATATTTCCAATGCGCAGCAATGCCATGTTCGGCATGCTGGTGCATTTCGTAGGTACGGATTTGGATTTCAACCGTTTTACCTTGAGGACCTATAACAACTGTGTGAATTGATTGATAGCCGTTTTCTTTTGGTGTAGTGACATAATCGTCATACTCCGAACGAATAAAGTTCCACTGGCTATGAACTAAACTCAGAACTCGATAACATTCGCTAACGTGTCTTACATAAATTCGCACCGCACGCAGATCATAAAGCTCATCCACAGTGAGCTTTTTCTTCGACATTTTTTTCCAAATACTATAAATATGTTTGGGTCTTCCGCTGATTTCGGCCACAATGCCTTCGTCGAGCAGGATGGATTGAAGCTGAGCGGTAAATAAACGAATATAGTTTTCTCGCTCAGTACGTTTGTCGGCCAATTGATTAGCAATGGTTCTATAGGTATCAGGGTGTAAAAAACGAAAAGAAAGGTCTTCCAGTTCCCATTTAAGTTGTGCCATCCCCAGGCGATTTGCTAAGGGTGCAAAAATAAGTTGCGTTTCTTCTGCAATTTGACGGCGTGTGGTTTCATCTTCAAACTTTAAATGACGTAATCGCGCTACACGATAACCGAGTTTAACGACCATAATTCGAATATCGGATGTCATAGCCAGCAGCATTTGACGTAAACGTTCAGTTTGTACTTGATCGGAGTGAGTGGTGGGGTCAAACTCTTTAAAATTATTGAGCCGTCTGATGCCTTCAACTAACTTTGCTATGTTATTGCCAAACTCAGATTCAAGTTTTTCAATAGGATAGTAAGGTTCAAGGTTAAGATCACTGATTAATGTTGCGGTTAGGGTGTTGTCATCAAGATTTAAAGGCAGTAATTCATTGATCGCTTCAAGGCTAGAGATCACTCGTCGATTAGGCAAGGCATCCGCTTCTAGCGCTAGGCTACATGCTCGTAATAAGTAAGCTGGAAGCTGATCCGGATCGCGGTTTGGAAAAATTTTTTGTGCAAGCACAAGTGCTGTGGTCATGAAATACATTCAACTCAATAAAATATACGCTTATGCTAACAGATTTTTAGAAACTTCTCTAACAACCCAGTCGGGTTGTTGATGAATCTATTGTGGTAATTTTTGATGAAGTTGAATTAAAAAATCAGCTTGAACGAAATCAATAGTTTGACTTATTTGCTGTTTTTTGTCGTTTTGTAATTTCCAACCAAAAGGCGTCATATTAATCAGATTTAAAACATCATTAGCGGTGTTTAAATTTAGGGTGTAGCGTAAGTTTTTTTGGTGTATCAGGGCAAAACCGTCACAAGGTGAATAGGTTTCATCATGTAGTCGGGGTGTTTGATAAATGGCGTGTTTTAGTTCTATTAAATGTTCAGCACCAGGTTGAACCGTAAGCAGGTAACCGCCGGTTTTAATGACGCGTTTGAGCTCATTGGGCTCGGAGGGCGCATACACACGAATCAATGCATCAAAGCAATCATCAGCAAACGGTAGTTGATAGGCACTTGCCACGCTGAATGCTATTGAAGGCTCACGTTTAGATGCATAACGAATGGCTGTTTTAGAAATGTCGATGCCCCAAACGTCTCGTTTAACCCCAGCATAATCGTTAAGTTTAGCAGCCACAGATTGTGTGTAGTAACCTTCACCACATCCCAAATCGAGTAGCTTGGCTTGAGCTGAAAGCAGACGTTGGAGTTGACCAGCAAGATTGTCAGCCAATGGCTGATAAAATCCTTGGTTTAAAAATGCACGCCTCGCCTGCATCATTTCAGCATTGTCGCCCGGGGTGAGTGAACGTTTGTTTTGTACCGGCAACAAATTGACATAGCCTTCTTTGGCGATATCAAAACTATGTCTATTCTCACACGCCCATCGCTGGGCTTGGCGTACTAGTGGCGCTTTACAAAGCGGGCAGGTGTACATTTAGGTTGTGACATTAGTCAGTGCGAGAGGTGACTTCAAGCAAATGATAACCGAACTGAGTCTGAACAGGGCCTTGTACGGTATTTACGGGCGCACTAAAGACCACCTTATCAAATTCAGGCACCATCATGCCTGGACCAAATTCACCGAGTTCTCCACCCTGTGCTGAAGAAGGGCAAGAAGAATGCGCTTTCGCGACTTCAGCGAAGTCTGCGCCATTTTCAATTTGTTGTTTTAGTTCCAAACACTGAGCTTCAGTTTCTACTAAAAGATGACGAGCTGATGCACGTTTTGCCATGAGATTTCCCTTTACCTAGTTTAAAAAAATCACATAGTAACCGCAAATGCCTGATTTGCCAAATTTAAGCCGGTAAATAACCAGGCCTGGTGGATTAAACCAGGTGTTTTATCATTTGACATATTGTTGTCATATAAATCTTATATATTAAGTTCGTTCAATTTAACTTAACTGGGAATTTATTATGAGCGAGCAAACGAAGCAAGGTCTTTATGACACGCTGAATGGGCCAAAGACAAAAAAGCGTTTGGCAACACGGCGCTTAAAAGATCATGCGGCTAAGTACGGCATTAGTATTGGCGGGGTAGGAATAATTTTTGCCGTCTTCCTGATCATGTTCTTTTTGATGTATGTTGTGTTGCCTATTTTTGCGCCTGCTACATTGGAAAAGCGGGCCGAAATGACCGTGCCGGGGGGTATGAATGTTAAAACATTGCATTATGCATTGGATGACCACAGAGAAGCGGGCGTGCGTATCACGGATACGGGACGTATTTTGGGGTTCTCTACTGAGAATGCCGATGTAATGCTCGACAAAAGTCTGCCTATTCAGGATTCTCGAATTACTAGTTTTACTGTGATCAATGAAGGGAATAATGAATTTGCATTTGGTTTTGCTGACGGACGCGTATTGATAGGCAAAATTCGTTTTGAAATTAGCTTTCCTAACAATCAACGTAGGGTCACACCGGTTGTCGAGTGGCCCTATGGGGAAAGCGGTAAGCAGATTATTAACGAGCCGATTGAGCAGTTAGCTGTGCGAGAGCGTGAAACGGCGATGATGATTGTGGTGCAAGCTGCTGGATCAAATGTATTGCATGTGCAAACCTATCGTAAACGCTCCTCGTTTTTGAGTGATGAGGTGCAGCTTGATTTAGATGAACGCACTCAATTCACTACCGAGTCTTATGCCGACCATATGTTATTAGGTGGGTTGATGCGTGATTTGGTATTAGTGAGTAATGACGGTCAAGCCTACTATTATTCGCTAGCGAATATGAACCAACCCGAGTTGTTACAAAAAGTGCGGGTGATTAAACCGAATGAAACCTTAACCAGTGTACGTTTTTTGAATGGTAATACTTCGATGATGTTCGGTACAGATACTGGACGCATTGTGCAGTGGTTCCCTGTTCGTGATAAAAATAATGACTTTGCATTGCATGAAATTCGCTCGTTTCAGCGCGATAACTATCCGATTACCTCTATGGGAATGGAATCAACCCGTAAAGGGTTTGCTGTGGGTGATGCCAATGGATCCTTCCATTTGTATTATTCAACATCACACCGTCATTTACGCAGTTCAGAGGTGGCTGATGAATCAATCAGCTTTGTAAGTTTTGCACCACGCTCCAATGGCGCATTAATCGAAACCGAGTCAGGTCGCTTAATTAGCTATGATATTGACAACCCACACCCTGAGGTTTCATTTGGAAGCTTATGGAACAAGGTCTGGTATGAAGGTTATTCAGAACCGACCCATACCTGGCAGTCTTCATCGGGCAACGATGATTTTGAGTTTAAATTCTCGTTAACTCCCTTAACCTTCGGTACGATTAAAGCCGCGCTTTACTCGATGCTGTTTGCGGTGCCGATTGCGATTTTTGCGGCGATCTATACCGCCTTCTTTATGGATAAACGTACTCGTCAGTGGGTAAAACCATCGGTTGAATTAATTGAGGCCTTGCCAACGGTTATTTTAGGCTTCTTGGCAGGTCTGTGGCTTGCGCCCTATGTGGAATCCAACCTTCCTGCCTTTTTTGCGATTATTATTGTGGTACCGCTGGGTATCCTGCTGTTTGGCTATGGATGGTCAAGGATGCCAGACAAAATTCGCTTGATGATTCCGGTCGGGCGTCGTGTGGTGTTGATGATTCCGGTGGTAGCCTTTTTAGGGTGGCTGTCGATGACGATGAGCGATCCGCTGCAATATATGTTTTTCCAAGGTGATATGCGTACCTGGTTAACAGAAACCGCAGGCATCACCTATGACCAGCGTAATGCGATGATTATCGGTTTTGCGATGGGCTTTGCGTTGATTCCAACTATTTTCTCAGTAGCAGAAGATGCGATCTACTCGGTACCTAACTATTTGGTTAACGGTTCTTATGCCTTGGGCGCAAGCGGCTGGCAAACCTTGAAAGGGGTGGTGTTACCTACAGCCAGTCCAGGTATTTTCTCCGCTATTATGCTAGGTTTTGGTCGCGGTGTCGGTGAAACGATGATTGTATTAATGGCTTCGGGCAATACACCACTAATGGATTTCAGCCTGTTTGAAGGTATGCGTACCTTGTCCGCCAACCTTGCGGTAGAGATGGGCGAAACCGAAGTGGATAGTACCCATTATCGTGTGTTGTTCTTAGCGGGCTTGGTGCTGTTTATGTTCACCTTCTTCTTTAATACGCTTGCTGAGGTGGTTCGCCAGCGCATGCGCCGTAAATACGGTCAACTTTAAGCCCATCAAGCAAAAGGAATAGTGTTATGAAAACATGGTTAAATAAAGGCGAGCACTGGGTTTGGTATAGTGCTGCCGCTGCCGCTGCCTCGGTGGTGTTGGTGTTTGGTTTGCTCCTAATGATTGCCTTTCGTGGGTTAAGTCACTTTTGGCCTCATGCGGTGTATGAGTTTCAAATTCAACCAACACCTAGTTCAGAAGTACAAATACTTCAAGGTGAGATACACAATACCCGCTTCCGTGAAACCCGTGATCCGCAAAACCCGGGTTTTGTATTGCGTGAGCCGCAAATTTTAATTAAAACTGGTAATCGTGACTTATACAGTTTTGACTTTAGATGGGTAGATGAAGCGCATATCGTTGGTCAAACTTGGAATAAAGCTCAGGGTATTAGCGTTATCGAGCGTTATGCATCGGGCAATATGTATGGTTACATTCAAGCATTTAAGAATGATCAGGGTGAAATCACCGAGCTTCAACAGGTCTATAAGGCCATTAATGCCGCGATTAAAGAAGGCAACAAGATTCGAACCAAAATACGTCACTTAGAAAGAACGGTTATTGGTGGTATTAACCATGACCTGCAAACCTTGCGTTATGATCGACGTAAACTCGAAATGCGAGATCGTCTAACGCCTCAGCTTGAAGCGGAGATGGAAGCGAAACGTCAAGCGATGCATGAGAAGTTTGGTGTATTACAACTACAGCTTGATGGTTATTACAGAGAATTAAACGCACTTGGTAGCGTTGTCGTTCGTGTTGGAACAGATCGCGATGTTGAAGTGAATGTAAGCCAGTTTGTAAGATTCTGGCAACCTAACGAAATGCACCTCGGCAATAAGTTGGGTTATTTTTTCGGCTCTATAGGCTCGTTTTTAACCGATGACCCTCGTGAGTCGAATACTGAAGGTGGTGTGTTCCCAGCTATCGTAGGGACGCTGACGATGGTGATATTGATGACATTATTCGTAATGCCGATGGGTGTGGTCGCTGCAATCTATATGCGTGAGTACGCTAAGGAAGGCAGACTGTTACGTTTGATCCGTATCTCAATTAACAACTTGGCTGGGGTTCCATCGATTGTATTTGGTATTTTCGGTTTAGGGTTTTTTGTTTATATTTTAGGCTTCTCCGTCGATCAAATGTTCTACAGCCATGCCTTACCTAATCCAACCTTCGGAACACCAGGCCTGCTTTGGGCGTCTTTAACCATGGCACTGCTTACTTTGCCTGTGGTGATTGTCGCGACTGATGAAGGTTTGTCACGTATTCCACGTGCGTTGCGTGAAGGGGGGTTAGCCTTGGGTGCAACCAAGGCAGAAGTGATTATGCGAATTGTGTTACCCATGACGACGCCTGCCATTATGACCGGTTTAATTTTGGCGGTTGCACGTGCAGCAGGTGAGGTTGCGCCTTTGATGTTGGTTGGGGTGGTTAAGTCGGTAACCGAGTTACCTGTTAATGCTAATGCGCCCTTTATCCATTTGGATCAAAAATTTATGCACTTAGGTTTTCACATTTACGATGTTGGTTTTCAAAGCCCGAACGTAGAGGCTGCTCAACCATTGGTTTATGCCACTTCGTTATTGTTAGTGGTTTTAATTGTGAGCTTAAATCTGGCAGCGATCGTCATTCGTAACCGCCTGCGTGAAAAGTATAAGTCACTAGACAATTAAAACAGATAATTAAAAAATCATCCTTTTAGCGGTCAGGCCTGGTTGCTAAAAGTTAGCGAATTGATTAAAGGGAATAATGTAATGAGTAACAATACAGTTAAAGTGGCGATGGAGCGTGATAACCGTGGGTTAGCGTTAAATGATGAGAAAATGGCGATTCAAGTTAAAGATTGGAATCTCTATTATGGCAAGTCGCAAGCGCTTAAAAATGTCACTATGGACTTGCCTGAAAACCGAGTCACGGCTTTTATCGGTCCTTCAGGTTGCGGAAAATCAACCTTGCTTCGTTGTTTTAATCGAATGAACGATTTGATTGATATCGTCAGCGTAGATGGCAAAATGTATTTGCACGGTCAAGATATGTATGCTAAAGAATTAGATGTTGCTGAAATTCGTCGCCGTATTGGAATGGTTTTCCAAAAACCTAACCCTTTCCCCAAATCTATATATGAAAACGTGGCTTATGGCTTGCGTTTGCAGGGAATTAACGACAAGAAAACGCTTGATGAAACCATTGAATGGGCACTTAAGGGAGCAGGTCTTTGGAATGAAGCCAAGGACCGCTTGCATGAAAATGCATTGGGTATGTCGGGTGGGCAGCAGCAGCGGTTGTGTATTGCACGCGCGATTGCCATTCAGCCAGAGGTTTTGTTGCTTGATGAGCCTACATCGGCCTTAGATCCGATCTCTACCCTTACGATTGAAGAGTTGATTTTCGAGCTGAAAAAAGATTTCACGATTTTGATCGTTACCCATAACATGCAGCAAGCCGCGCGTGTATCGGATTACACCGCGTTTATGTATATGGGTGAACTGGTTGAGTACACGGATACAGATAGCTTGTTTACTAATCCACAGGTGAAACGCACCGAAGACTATATAACAGGACGTTATGGTTAATAGTAGTTGAAAAAATAATTAATAACGCGTCATAAAGTACAAAATTTAAAAAAGGAATATACCATGAATAGAAAAGAATTCGGCACGCATGTTTCTGCCAGCTATAATCAATACCTTGAAGATTTGTTTAACCAGATATTAGAAATGGGTAGTTTAGTTGAGCGCCAATTACAGTCATCGGTATTGTCGGTACAAAATGCCGATAGTGATTTGGCACGCGAAGTGATTCAGCTTGATAAGCTGGTGAATCGTGAAGAAATGGAAATTGATCGTTTGTGCGTGCGCGTGCTTGCACGCCAACAGCCAACCGCTTCTGACCTTCGTTTAATTGTCTCGTCGATTCGCATTGCGGTTGACCTTGAACGTATGGGGGATGAGGTGGTTAAAATTTCAAGGTTAGTTTTACGTCTTGCTCAGAGTGGTAAATTAGATTGCCAGAACCTTCAAGGTTATAAACAGTTGGTTGAGATATCATCACGTGCTCGCGAAATGTTAAAAAATGTGTTGGATGCGTTTACTCGTTTGGATTTATCCGGCGCCGCAGCCGTTATTGAAGAAGAAGAGCGGATTGATGAGTTGTTTGCCGTTGTTATGGAAGAAGTAACGGAGCGTTTTAAAGAAACTGATCATGATGTTGAGTGTTTGCTACAACTGGTTTATGCTTTGCGTGCTGCCGAGCGCATTACGGATCATGCGCGTAATATTGCTGAAACTATAATATATCTGGTAAATGGTCAGGATCTGCGCAATATGGATGATGATGCTTTAGCTGAGTTTTTGCTGTCTATACAAGCTAAGTAAGGAACACTATGCCACAAGCTAAAATTTTAATTGTTGAAGATGAAACAGCAATTCGGGATATGCTAAGTTTTACGCTGCATGCTGCCGAGTTTGAGGTGATCGAAGCGGCGAATGCAGAGCAAGGCTGGGCGTTATTATTAGAACATAAGCCTGATTTACTAATTTTAGATTGGATGTTGCCGGGTGTCAGCGGTTTAAATTTGGCCAAGCGCATTCGTCAGAACGATCAAACCCGCGTATTGCCGCTTATTCTGCTCACTGCACGCGGTGAGGAGTCAGATCAGGTGCAAGGGTTTGAGTCAGGGGCCGATGATTATGTGGTAAAACCTTTTTCTCCGCGCGCCTTAGTGGCACGGGTGAAAGCCTTATTGCGTCGTAAAGACCCTGAAGGCGCGCTGCATGTTGATATAGTAGAGCGGGGTGAGCTCAAATTAGATTTGTCCAGTCACCGATTCTGGGCAAAAAATGAAGAAGTTAAACTTGGCCCTACTGAGTTTCGCTTGATTCAGTTTTTTATGAGCCATCCCAATCGGGTTTATTCTCGAACCCAGTTGCTAGATCAAGTTTGGGGCGATAGCGTGATTGTCGAGGAGCGAACAGTGGATGTTCATATACGCCGATTACGTCGTTTATTAGAGCCCAGTGAATGTGAGGATTATATCCAGACCATTCGTGGTGCAGGTTATCGTTTTTCAATGCCTGGTTAACCAGGCCTGGTGATTAAATGCTCAGTATAAAACCAGTTAGTTCATTAGAAAGCTCATCACGTCTGTTTGAGGAACTGATTGGTGTGGGGACACTACTCAGTATCGCACTTATTATCGGAGGATTAAGCGGTTTTTGGGCTCTAGCCTTTTTACTGGCTTTCTCTACCTATCTTGCGCGTAATTTATTTTATTTTTTGCATTTCTTAAACTTAGTGCGTAGTCGTGCCTTAGAGCCTAGCAAGGTGCCTTTTGGGGTATGGGGCGATATTTATGATGCCTATTTTGAAAAAGTTTTTCAAGATAAACGGCGGATAAAACGCTTGCGCATAGAAACCGACCAGGTTTATAACGCGATGAATTTACTGCCCGACGCGCATATCTCGCTAAACGAAAGGTTTCAGATTGAATGGGTGAACCATAGTGCTGAGAACTTATTGGGGTTGCGACGTAATGATGTCGGACATAAAATCACTAATTTGCTGCGACAAAAAGAAATGGTTCAATACCTGGAACTCAAGCATTTTGATCAAGCGATCGAGTTTTATTTGAGTGCAGAAAGCACCCGCCGCCTTAGCGCAAAAATGGTTTCTTATTTTGATAAACACTATCTTTTGATTATCCGCGATATTACCGACGCGCACAACCTAGCTCAAGTACGTCGTGATTTCGTGGCCAACGCCTCGCATGAGTTGCGAACGCCCTTAACGGTATTAAATGGTTACCTTGAGTTAATGTTGGATAGTGCAGATTCTTTGCCACCTGTTTGGGCCAATCCCGTTACCCAAATGCATCAACAATCATTAAGAATGCAAAACATTATTAACGACTTGTTAACCTTATCTAATATCGAAGCTGAAGATATCGAGTTAGAATCGGATTATGTTGAGGTGGCGAGCATGCTGCAAAAACTGGAGCTTGAAGCTAATCAATTGAGTGGTGGAAAACATAATTTTCATTTTAATATTGAGTCTAAAGATGGCTTATTGGGTAAAAGCGAAGCGTTACGTTCGGTATTTACTAATCTAGTATCCAACGCGATACGTTATACCCCAAATGGGGGTGATATTTGGGTGCGCTGGTATCAGACTCCTCAAACCTTGGTGTTTGAGGTTAAGGATACAGGTATAGGCATTGACCGGGAACATATACCGCGGTTGACAGAACGGTTTTATCGTGTCGATAACGCGCGTTCCCGAAGCTCGGGTGGCACGGGTTTAGGTTTAGCCATCGTTAAACATATTCTGGAGCGCCACCATGCGAAGCTTTCTGTTTATAGTCGTTTACAAGTAGGCTCAACCTTTAGAGTAGAATTTCCTATTGCGTTACGCATGTCGAGTGATCTTGTCGACTAGTCTTATTAAATAGCGGTTATTTTGTTTTAATGCCGTTTATTCTCAGTTGTTTTATCCTTTATAATGCTCAAAACGATGCTATATTGCGTTTGCTTGAAGGCGCGCTTTGATCAACAGGAAATACATCTCATGTTTAAAACACTCATGGATACAGTAGGCAACACGCCTTTAGTTCAATTACAACGACTGGTTAATCTCGATACGGGTTCAGTGGTGCTGGTCAAGCTTGAGGGCAATAATCCGGCGGGTTCTGTGAAAGATCGTCCAGCGCTGAATATGATTTTACAAGCGCAAAAACGCGGTGAAATTAAACCAGGCGACACCCTGATTGAAGCCACGAGTGGTAATACGGGCATTGCGTTGGCGATGGCGGCTTCGATGTTGGGTTACAAAATGATTTTGCTGATGCCCGACAATATGAGCATTGAACGTCGGACATCAATGGCGGCCTATGGTGCAAAACTGTTGCTGGTCACTCAAGCCGAGGGAATGGAAGGCGCGCGCGATAAAGCCTTGGCGATGCAAGCCGCAGGTGAGGGTGTCGTGCTTAATCAATTTGCCAACCCAGATAACCCCTTAGCACATTACCAGTCAACAGGCCCCGAAATCTGGCGTGACACCGAAGGAAAACTGACGCATTTTGTTAGCTCCATGGGCACGACGGGCACGATTATGGGCTGCTCAATGTATTTAAAACAGCAAAACCCCGCTATTCAGATTGTTGGTGTTCAGCCAACTGAAGGGGCATCGATTCCGGGTATTCGCCGCTGGCCTAGTGAATATTTACCTGAGATTTATGATCCAAAACGGGTGGATCGCATTATTGATATTGACCAGCAAACCGCTGAAACCATGACAAGACGCTTAGCGGTTGAAGAGGGAATATTTGCCGGTATTTCGTCGGGTGGCACGACAGCCGCCGCCTTGAAGGTGGCGACTGAAGTGGAAAATGCGCTGATTGTGTCGATTATTTGTGATCGCGGTGATCGTTATCTTTCAACCAATGTTTTTCCAGTAGGTTAAGCATGCAGCCAGCGCTTATTTTTGATATTGAAACCGTGCCAGATATTGCGGCCGCACGCCGGGTATTTGGCTTTGAAGACCTGAGTGATGAGGATGTGTATCAGGCGATTAATCTCAAGCGCCGGATTGAAAGTGGTGGCGAGTTTCAAAAACATTTTTTGCACAAGGTGGTAGCGATTTCAGCCGTATTAAAAACCGATCAGATGTTAAAGATTTGGTCAGTTGGTGATGTTGATTCAGACGAAAAAGTTATTATTGAACGTTTTTTTGAGGGTATCGAACGTTTTCAACCCACTCTTGTGACTTGGAACGGCGGGGGGTTTGATTTGCCCGTTTTGCATTATCGTGCATTATTACATGGTATTACCGCCCGAACCTACTGGGATATGGGGGACTTTAATCGTGAACGCAAATGGAATAACTATATTAGCCGTTATCAGTTTGCACACCTTGATTTGATGGATGTTATGGCTGGCTATCAACCGCGAGCAGTTGCAAAACTCGATGAGATCGCCTTACTACTAGGGCTACCTGGCAAAATGGGGTTAAGTGGTGCGGATGTATTGGATCAATATCGCGCTGGTGATATTAAAGCTATTCGTGACTATTGCGAGTTGGATGTGATCAATACCTATTTAGTGTATCTCCGTTTTCAGTTAATGCGAGGGTGGCTGACGCCTGTTCAGTATCAAATCGCGTGTGACGAGTTAGCGCAAAGCCTAAACAATCCTAATCAATCTCATTGGCAAGCCTATAACCAGGCCTGGTTAAATAAATAAAGAGATAAGCTGAAATTATGGCACGAGAAATTGAACGTAAGTTTTTATTAAAGAATGATCAATGGCGTCAACAGGTAGCGAAACAAACACGATTTGTTCAGGGTTATCTTAATCAGATTGAGGAAAATTCAAGCAAAAGTTCAGTACGTATTCGTATTGAGGGCGAGCAGGCTAATATCAATATCAAAAGCCTAGAAATAGGATTAAGTCGTGATGAATATGAGTATGCTATTGCGGTAAGCGATGCCGAAAAAATGCTTGAAAAACTGATGGTTGGCCCGGTTATTGAGAAAGTACGTTATCTTGTGGTTGTTGAGGATTTAACCTGGGAAATTGATGAGTTTTTTGGTGATAATGCAGGCCTGGTGATTGCTGAAGTTGAGCTTGAGACGGAAGACCAACCTCTAATGCTCTGTGACTGGGTTGGCAAGGAAGTGACGGATGACGTAAAGTATTACAATATTAGTTTGAGCAAACACCCCTTTAAGGATTGGTTACCCCATGAAAAAGATTAACTTACCTGTGCGTTTAAAAACGTCGTCACTAATCTACGTGGCGGTTGCGGCTAGCCTCTCCATGGCTAGCCTAACCGCGCAAGCAAAAGCACCAGGCCTGGTGGATGTTTATCAAATGTCGGTTTTGCATGATGCGAAAATCGCACAGGCTCGCGCTAATTTTGATGCAGAACGAGAGATTATTACGCAAGCTAAGTCTTTATTATTGCCTACAGTGAATGCATCTGCCTCCTATTCTCACCCTGATTTAGGGGTGTCTTCTTCGCGTCAAGTACTGGAGGCTGAGCTAAACCAAGCGCTCTATAACCGAGAGGCGTTTAGCCGTTATGATCAGGCAAAATATATTGTTGAAACCGCTGAGGTAAATTTCCAGCTTGCCCAGCAAGAATTGATGATGCGCGTTTCTTCGGCCTATTTTGATGTGTTATTAGCTGAACAAAAGTTGATGTTGGCTAAGTCAAAAATGGAGGCTGACAAAATTTTATGGGAACGTGCCCAGGCTTCCGCTGAGGTAGGGTTGGCTAGTCGAACAGATGTATTACAAGCGCGCTCCACTTATGACATTACATTATCAAGTCTGATCAGTGCTGAAAACGATTTGGATATTGCCTATGAAAGTCTCTCAAAACTGACAGGAACCTCCATCAGTCAGGTTAAACAATTGATGTTGGATGTGGTGGTTGTCGAGCCAAAGTTAGATAAGTTAGCCTTAGAACGTCAGGCTGAAACCGAAAATTTGCTGGTACGTTTAGCACAGCAACAACAGCGTATTGCAAATGAAGAAATTGAAGCGAAACGCTCTGCACATTGGGTAAGAGTCAATCTTCGGGCGGCGCACAGTTATACACACTGCAGTGGCACTCAGCAAGCCTGCATGGATGGTCATAATACCTCGTTAAGTGTGGTCGCTTCAGTTCCACTTTATACGGGGGGGCGTATTAGCTCTCAGGTTGATGAGGCAAGATTTAAAACCCAAGCTTCAACCGATGCCTTGCGAGATGCCCAAGAGCAAGCACGGCTTAATGTTCGAGTTCAAGCACGCAATATGGAGCGTGGCTATGCGCTTGTAGGTGCGTTGCGAGAGGCGGTTAAGTCAGGTGAAGCCTTTTTAGAGGCCGCAGAAGAGGGGTATCGTGTCGGGTTGCGCAATATGATTGATGTGGTGACGGCGCGTGCTAATTTGTTCGATGCGCAGAGTAATTTGGCCGCTGCTTTGCATAATTTATTATTAACGCAACTGCAATTGCAAAACACCTTGGGAATATTAAATGTTGAGGATCTAAGGACGCTAGATCAGTTGCTCAGTTCACCGAACCTATAACCATTCAATGACGCGCTCGTTTTCAAGACGGTCTTTATTTAGGGCCAGTGCTACGGCCCTTGTTGCCCCCAGCCTTCTTTCTGGCTGCCAAACGCCCAATAATCCGCAGCATATCTATGTTGGCGTAACATCTCGGCCGAGAATGCTTGATCCGCGCCGCGCCACCGATGCGTTATCCAGTCGGGTTAATCGCCTTATTTATCAACAATTGATTGACTTTAATGAGGCGTCAGAACCCATTGCTGATTTAGCCGATTGGCAGCAAATTTCTGCTGACCACTATCGCTTTACACTTAGAAAAAATGTAGTTTTTCATCATGGCAAACCTTTAACATCTGAGGATATTCTAGCAACCTATCAATCCATCCTCGATACTGACTTTGGTTCACCGCATCGGGGTACCTTAAGCCACATTAAAAAAATCGAAGCCATCAATCCCACTCAGGTTGATTTTATTTTATCTAAAGCGGATGCGTTATTTGTAGGGCGTTTGACTTTAGGTATTTTGCCTGCTGATTTAATTAATCAACAACACAACTTTGCTGCCAAACCTATCGGGTCGGGTCAGGCTTATTTTGTAAGCTTGAATGAGCAGCGATTGGTGCTGCAGCGAGCTGATCAAGTTGAATTACATTTCGTGGTGGTGAAAGACCCAATGGTAAGAGTGCTTAAACTCCAAAAAGGTGAGCTAGATTGTGTACAAAATGACTTATCACCCGAGCTGGTTAACTATTGCACAACGCAAGCTGAGTTAAAGGTTGATTGGCAAAAGGGTACGAATTACTCCTATATAGGGTTTAATCTGGATGACCCTTGGTTGAGCCAGCCTCAATTGCGTCAAGCGATTGCACATGGCTTAGATCGTCAACTCGTAATTGACGCGATGTTTCAGGGACAGGCTCGGTTAGCAGGTGGTTTATTACCGCCTGAGCACTGGGCTGGGCATCCAGATTTAACCGGTTGGAACTATAACCCAGATAAGGCGAGGGATTTACTAAAAGCCATTGAGCGGCCATCAGCAGCTAAAGCCACGCCCATTCGTTTAAGTTTTAAAACATCCAGCGACCCTACACGCATTCGTCTTGCGACGCTTTATCAAGCCCAGCTCAAACCTTTGGGTATTGATTTGCAGGTACAAAGTTATGACTGGGGCACATTTTATAATGATATCGTTCAAGGCCGATTCCAATTATTTAGTCTTGCTTGGGTGGGGATTAAAAGCCCAGATATATTTCAATATGTGTTTTCCAGTGATGCGATTCCACCCAAAGGTGCAAATCGCGGACGTTATCGAAATAGCTTGGCCGATGAATTGATAAAAAGAGCAGGGCGTACACAGGACTTAGGTCAGCAGGCAGAACTTTATCGACAACTCCAGACTCATTTGCAAGCTACCTTACCTATCATGCCCTTATGGTTTGAAAATCAATATGCAGTAATGAGAAAAAATTTACAAGGTTATCAATTATTTGCTGATGGGCGCTTAGATTCTTTGTTAACGGTTGTCAAAAAAGTTTAATTTTTTATCAAAAACTGCTTGACGATCTCGTTCAAGTCACTATAATACGCATCCATCAGCTTGAGGGGCTATAGCTCAGCTGGGAGAGCGCTACAATGGCATTGTAGAGGTCGGCGGTTCGATCCCGCCTAGCTCCACCAAAATCCTCAAGTTGTGAACTAAAAGCTTTGAAATGTTATACAATAAGTCCCGTTCGTCTAGAGGCCTAGGACACTGCCCTTTCACGGCGGCGACAGGGGTTCGACTCCCCTACGGGACGCCATGCGGGAATAGCTCAGTTGGTAGAGCACAACCTTGCCAAGGTTGGGGTCGCGAGTTCGAGTCTCGTTTCCCGCTCCAGATTCTTACTATTGAAGTGTTGGGCCAATTGCTACATTAGGGTACAAAATAAGTCCCGTTCGTCTAGAGGCCTAGGACACTGCCCTTTCACGGCGGCGACAGGGGTTCGACTCCCCTACGGGACGCCATACAAGCTAAGCCTTGGATTTATTTAAAATCCAAGGCTTTTTTGTTTTTAGTGCCTTCATTTCTTACAATTCATCTTTAAACCCCAAATTAGTTGTTTATTTTTTTTGTATGCTCGGTAGAATGTTGATAATTAAAATTTTTATGCGCGTAAATTCAAGGAACTACTCATGTCTCAATCAGATATCGCGTTAATTGGCCTTGCCGTTATGGGGCAAAACTTGGTTTTAAATATGGCTGATCACGGCTATAAAGTCACTGTTTACAATCGTTCCCCACAAAAAACCGATGAGTTTCTCGCCAGCACCGCGCAAGGCAAATCGATTCAAGCGGCTTATAGCTTGCAGCAGCTGGTTGATTCTTTGTCCTCACCGCGTAAGGTGATGTTAATGGTTAAAGCAGGACAGGTTGTGGACGACTTCATTGATCAATTAGTGCCTTTGTTAGACCAAGGTGATGTGATCATCGATGGCGGTAATTCCTTATACACTGATTCAACGCGTCGTACTCAAGACCTAGCGGCAAAAGGGATTCACTTTATCGGTACGGGTGTGTCGGGTGGCGAAGAAGGCGCGCGTTTTGGGCCTTCTATTATGCCAGGCGGCAAACCTGAGGCTTGGCCGCTTGTGAAAGATATTTTTCAAGCGATTTCAGCCAAGGTTGACGATCAAGCCTGTTGTGATTGGGTTGGCCCCGAAGGGGCTGGGCACTACGTCAAGATGGTGCACAATGGGATTGAATATGGCGATATGCAATTGATCGCTGAAGCCTATCAGCTGATGCGTGAAGGCTTGGGAATGAGCGCGGATGAATGCCACGAGGTCTTCAAAGAATGGAACCTAGGGGTATTGGATTCCTATCTGATTGAAATTACCGCCGATATCCTGCGTTTTAAAGACGAAGACGGTGAGCCGTTGGTGGATAAAATCTTGGATGCCGCCGGTCAAAAGGGCACAGGGAAGTGGACAGGTATCAGCTCATTAGAAATGGGTGTACCCTTAACCCTGATTACCGAGTCGGTGTATGCACGTTGTATTTCGGCATTAAAAACCCAGCGTCAACAAGCCGCTAAAACCTATCCGCGTGTATTGCCGACGGTCGAAGTGGAGCGCGATGTGATGTTGCAGGCGATTCATGATGCGCTCTATGGCGCAAAAATTATTTCCTACACCCAAGGCTATATGTTGATGGCGCAAGCCGCTAAAGAGTTTAACTGGCCGTTGAACTATGGGGGCATTGCGTTGATGTGGCGCGGGGGTTGCATTATCCGCAGTCGTTTCCTAGGCGAAATCAAAGCCGCTTATGATGTGAATCCAAGCCTTGATAATCTATTGCAAGCACCGTTTTTTGAGCAGGCAATTAAGCAAACCGAAGCCAACTGGCGTCAGGCGGTGATTTTTGCGGTGCATAATGCGATTCCTACACCGGCGCTTAGTTCGGCGTTGGCGTTTTTTGATGGTTATCGCAGCGAAACCGTGTCGGCGAACTTGATTCAGGCGCAGCGTGATTACTTTGGCGCCCATACCTATGAGCGTGTTGATAAACCACGCGGTGAATGGTTCCATACTGACTGGGTTGGCTCAGGCGGAAAAATCAGCTCTACAACCTATGAGGTTTAATTATGTCTGAATCCTGTACCTATGTGATTTTTGGCGCGACTGGCAATCTCTCGCTGACCAAGTTAATGCCCGCGTTTTACCATCTTGAAGAAATGGGTCGTTTAGCCGATTGTTTGCGGATTGTGGCGGTTGGACGTCGTGATTGGACGCGTGATGATTGGGTTGAAGTCGCGCGCGAATCGGTAACTCCTTTGGCGCGTGGCGGCTTAAAAACGCAAGTGTTTGAGCGGTTTTGTGCTCGGTTTGATTATGTTAAAGTGGATAACGATGATGCCGCTAGCTTTGTGCAGATGGCGGATTATTTTCAACAGCAGGGTTACTCACAAAACATGGCATTTTATTTGTCGATCAGCCCAAAAGATTTTAGCACCGTGGTGGAAAACCTCGCCAAGGTCAAGCTGCTAGACCAGCAAAAAGGCTGGAAGCGAGTGGTGTTTGAAAAGCCGTTCGGCTATGACATAGAAAGCGCCAAAAGCTTGCAAATGCAGCTCAATAAATTCCTTGATGAAACCCAGATGTACCGTATTGACCATTATCTTGGAAAAGGCATGGTGCAGAACTTGATGGTTTTTCGTTTTGCGAATCTATTGATGGAACCCTTGTGGAACCGCAACTACATTGATCATGTACAAATCACCCATGCCGAAGCCAAACCGATCGGTACCCGTGCGGGCTACTACGACACCAGTGGCGCATTGCGCGATATGATTCAAAGCCATCTGCTGCAACTTCTTGCTTTGATTGCGATGGAGCCGCCTGCGTCGATGGATGCAGAATCGCTGCGTGATGAAAAAGTAAAATTGCTAAAGTCGGTTCGTCCGATTAACAAAAACGCGGTTAACGCCCAAGCCTATCGTGCGCAGTATGCCGCTGGCACGGTAAATAAACAACCTGCCGTGTCATATTTAGAAGAACCCGGTGTATCAGCCGATAGCGTGACAGAAACCTATGCCGCGTTAAAACTCTATATCGAAAACTGGCGTTGGGCGGGGGTACCGTTTTATGTACAAACCGGTAAAAACATGCCTAAAAACCAAACACTGATTTCCATTTGTTTTAAACACCCACCTAAGCAGTTTTTCCGTGAGTCACAGGTGAAAAAAATGGAGCCTAACTGGTTGGTGTTTGGTATTCAACCGAATGAGGCAATTCGAATTGAAATGACCGTTAAACAACCTGGATTAGAAATCAACACCCGCCAAATTAGTTTGGATGCCTCAATGCGCCAAAAAGGCGAGTTAGCCAATGACGCCTATGAAGACTTGTTGCTCGATGTGATTCGCGGTGATCGCTCACTGTTTTTGCGTTACGATGAAGTTAAAGCCGCATGGAAAGTGGTAGATCCGGTATTGCAGGCCTGGTCTTCAGAACGTGGTTATATTGATACCTATCCATCGGGCAGTTGGGGGCCAAGAGACTCGGTGAAACTGTTCGATCAACCTGGTCAAAGCTGGCGTACCTCGTTGGAGCCTGAATGTGAGGAACAAAAATCGTGATCATCGCAAATAACGCCTTAAATTTGCCAGCTGGCTGGCAGGTTTTCGAAAATGCCGAAATCTTAGCGCAACAGGCCGTTGCGCTGATTGTTCAACAAGCGGAGATAGCGATCAGCGAGCGCGGCGCGTTTCACCTGGTCACAGCAGGCGGCACAACACCGAATCGTTGTTACCAACTGCTGGCAGAGCGCACTGATCAAGATTGGTCAAACTGGTATGTTTATATGGGTGATGAACGTGTTTTGCCGCTTAATAATCCTGAAAGAAACTCAACGGCGCTTAACCAGGCCTGGTTGTCGAAAGTTACAATTCCCGCTGAAAATGTCTTTTTAATGCCCACCGAACTCGGGCTAGAAAAATCCCGCCAAGCCTATCAGCAAGTGATAGACGCGGTTGCGCAGTTTGATTGTGTGATGCTTGGAATGGGTGAAGATGGTCATACCGCTAGCTTGTTTCCTGGGCATGAAAATCAACATGCCAGCGAGTCAGTGATTAGCGTGAACAACTCCCCTAAACCACCTGCTGAGCGCATAAGCCTGTCCTATGGCGCCCTCAGCAACAGCCGCCAACTCATCAAGTTAATCACCGGCAAAACCAAGCACCCCGCGATTCAACAATGGCTAATACATGGCAGTTTGCCTATTAGTATCCCTAAGGGTAAGGATACAACCTATACTTTGCTAGATAAAGCGGCTTGGCAAGGCTAATCTAATGATCAGAGGTTTGAATTCTGTTAAAGGCCTTTTTGACTGCTACTTTCACACGCACCCCCATTTCTTCATATTCAACGGGTGACATATAAAAGCTCATATCAATGTCATGTCGAATATAACGAGGTGGGATTTGGTTGAGTGCTATACAAGCCATATCGGCTAATTGCTCATCGTCAAGACCGGAGTTTTTGTAGTTTTCGGTGATTTCGTTAATAACGTGACGTTCGTAGAAATTATGGACGGTATCGAAATACATGGTGAAATCCTTTTTGTCTAGGAAGAAGCTTCAAAAGCATTCTAACCTAGACGGTTGAAGAAAAGTAGATTCTAACTAGCTGATTTATTGTTCACGAGCGACTGCGCGGTAACCAATATCTGAGCGTGAGAAACAGCCTTTCCAAGTTATTTCCTTAACTGCTTGGTAGGCACGTTGCTGTGCAGCGCTTACACTATCGCCCAATGCCGTTACACAAAGCACCCGTCCACCTGCAGTAACGACTTGATTATTTTCATTTAAAGCCGTTCCTGCATGAAATACTTTAACATCAGGGCCATTTACATTATCAAGGCCTTCGATAACATCGCCCTTAGTATAATTATCAGGATAACCGCCTGCAGCTAGAACGACGCCCAAAGCCGCGCGGCTATCCCATTCAGCATGAATCGTGTCAAGACTTTTATCTAAAGCGGCTAAACACAAATCAGCGAGATCTGATTTTAAACGCATCATAATAGGTTGGGTTTCTGGATCACCAAAGCGGCAATTAAACTCAAGCACTTTGGGTGTTCCATCAGGTGAAATCATAACGCCAGCATATAAAAAGCCGGTGTAGGGGAGGCCATCCTCGGCCATACCTTTTATGGTTGGGTAAATGACTTCATTCATAATGCGCTGATGAATAGCCGGTGTGACGACCGGCGCAGGGGTATAGGCCCCCATCCCACCCGTGTTCGGGCCTTGGTCGCCATCATCACGTGTTTTATGGTCTTGCGAGGTCGCCATAGGTAAAACATGTTCACCATCAGCCATAACAATAAAACTGGCTTCTTCACCATATAAAAACTCTTCAATCACCACGCGTGAGCCGGCTTCACCGAATTTATTCCCAGCAAGCATATCACGAACGGCTTCTTCTGCTTCGTGCTGGCTTTGTGCAAGAATCACCCCTTTGCCTGCGGCTAAACCATCCGCCTTAATCACAATCGGTGTTCCCTTTTCTGCAATATATTGCAGGGCAGGGTCAATATCTGTAAAGACTTTATATTGCGCAGTTGGAATCTTGTGTTTAGCCAAAAAGTCTTTACTGAACGCTTTTGACCCTTCCAGTTGGGCTGCCGCTTTAGACGGGCCAAAGCATTTTAACCCTGCCGCTTGGAAGGCATCAACAACACCTAATACCAGGGGTACTTCAGGGCCAACAATGGCTAAACCTATTTGATTGTCTTGTGCAAACTTAACCAGGCCTGGTATATTAGTAACTTGAATATTGACGTTTGTTAGGTTAGGTTCAATCGCTGTGCCGGCATTACCCGGTGCCACATAGACTTGAGTTACATTAGGTGATTGCGCTGTTTTCCATGCTAGGGCATGTTCACGCCCACCACCACCTATAATTAATACTTTCATGTGTTGCTTCCTTTATTAATGTTTGAAGTGGCGCATACCGGTAAACACCATTGCAATGCCATGCTCATTGGCTGCTGCAATGACTTCTTCGTCGCGCATTGAACCACCAGGGTGAATCACCGCGCTTATTCCTGCTGCCGCAGCGGCATCTATGCCATCACGGAAAGGGAAAAAAGCGTCAGAGGCCATCACAGAGCCTGGTACTTCCAAGCCTTCATCTTGTGCTTTAATACCTGCAATTTTTGCACTGTATACACGGCTCATTTGTCCTGCGCCTACACCAATGGTCATGCCGTCTTTGACATAAACAATCGCATTAGATTTAACATACTTAGCGACTTTCCAGGCAAATAATAAATCCTTCATTTGCTCAGGGGTAGGGGCTTTTTCGGTTACTACTTTTAAGTCTGCTTCGCTTATCATACCTAAATCACGATCTTGCACTAATAAACCACCCGTAACGCGCTTATAGTCATAAGCCGCTTGTTGGTTGGTTAGTTCGCCACAGACTAATAGACGGATATTTTTTTTGAATTCAATAATGGATTGTGCTTCGTTGCTAACGCTCGGTGCAATAATGACTTCAACAAATTGGCGCTCAATAATAGCTTGCGCGGTTTGGCTATCGAGTTCACGGTTAAGCGCAATAATGCCGCCAAATGCAGAGGTTGGGTCGGTTTTGTAAGCACGATCGTAGGCTTCAAATAAGTTTGAGCCTATCGCCACACCACAGGGGTTGGCATGCTTAACGATAACGCAGGCGATATCGTCAAAGGTTTTAACCAACTCTAACGCAGCATCGGTATCCGCGATATTATTAAAAGAAAGTTCTTTGCCTTGAAGCTGGCGCGCAGTGGATATCGAGGCTTCTGAAGCTTGGCGCTCAACATAAAAAGCGGCTTTTTGATGCGGGTTTTCGCCATAACGCATGGTTTGTTTGTTTACAAACTGGCTATTGAATGTGCGCGGAAACGCATCGCTTTGATTGTCAGAAAACATCGTACCAAAGTAGTTGGCTATCGCCCCATCATAGCGAGCAGTTTGCTCAAATGTTTTAATCGCTAGGTCAAAACGGGTCGCATGGGCAAGTTGACCATTATTCGCTTGCAGCTCAGTTAGAATGCGTGCGTAATCAGCAGGATCAGTTACAACCGCAACATCTTTATGGTTTTTAGCGGCAGAACGCAGCATAGTTGGGCCACCAATGTCGATATTCTCAATCGCATCTTCCAACGAGCAGTCGGTTTTTGCTACCGTAGCTTCAAATGGGTAAAGGTTAACCACCACCATATCAATCGGCTCTATACCATGTTCAGCCATAATAGCGTCATCCGTTCCACGACGGCCGAGTAGGCCGCCATGCACTTTAGGGTGAAGTGTTTTTACACGGCCATCCATCATTTCAGGAAACCCCGTATATTCAGAAACTTCTGTGACAACCAGGCCTGCTTGTTGAAGTGCTTTATAGGTACCACCGGTGGAAAGAATTTCAACATTGAGTTTGCTTAAGGCTTGCGCAAATTCGATGATGCCGGTTTTATCTGAAACGCTAATTAAGGCACGACGCACGGGTTTCATAAGGGTCTCCAAACGTAAATTTAAAATATAAAAAAGAAGCAGGTTAGTTTTGTTCGATACAGATATCGTACTGAAGTATTTTTTTGCGAAGCGTATTTCGATTAATACCCAGCATACTGGCGGTTTTGGTTTGATTACCATCGACTCTGGCAAGCACATATTCAATCAGCGGTTTTTCAACTTGCTGAACGACCATTTCATGAAGATTACACGCGTCTTGCTCTTCGAGGGTCGTAAAATAATGATCCAATGTCTGAATCAAATGGTCGCTTAAGGAGTGTGGTGAGGGTTTTAGAATCATGTGTTTAACTGAACCAAGTTTGCAAAAAATTGCTCTACAAGAGCTAATTGTCCTGCCGAGCTATCAAGTTGATTAAACGCTCTGCGTAATTGCTCGCCGTTTTTTAAATGCTGGCTATACCAGCCCAAATGTTTTCGCGCAATACGTTTGCCTTGAAGTTTACCGTAAAGCGCATATAAACCATTAAGGTGTTCAAGCAAGCACCGTTTTATTTCGTCATGGTTAGGTTTCTCTAGCTGATTACCTGTTTTAAGGTAGTAGGCAATTTGTTGAAAAATCCATGGGTTACCTAATGCAGCTCGACCAATCATTATGCCATCTGCATCTGTGTATTTTAATACAAATTCAGCTTGTTCGGGCGTCGAAATGTCACCATTTGCAATCACAGGAATAGAAACGACTTGTTTAACTTGTTTAATGGATTCATAGTCCACCTGACCAGTAAACTTGTCGTTTCGCGTTCGCCCATGAATAGTAATAGCACTTAAACCCGCTTGTTCGGCCAAAATGGCTATCGCTAAGGCGTTGCGTTGTGTTTGATCAACGCCCGTCCGAATTTTAACGCTAACAGGTACATCAACCGCAGATACCACTGACTCAAAGATTATCTTAACGCGTTCTGGGTAGGCCATTAAAGCCGAACCTGCGGCAATATTACAGACTTTTTTAGCTGGACATCCCAGGTTTAAATCAATTATTTGTGCGCCTTGTTCAACCTGTAATTGAGCCGCCTGCGCAAATTGCTCTGGGTCGGTGCCTAACAACTGAACGGAACGAGGCTCAGGGTCAGTATGATTGGCAAAACGCGTTAAGGATTTTTTTGAATCCCAAAGATGAGTTTGTGCGCTGAGCATTTCCCCCACGCTATAGCCAGCGCCATACTGCATACATAAGCGTCTAAAAACTGAATCCGTTATGCCAGCCATAGGCGCAAGCAATAAATTGTTGGCTAATTCGAAATGACCAATTTTTAAAGTGGCCATCAGCAGGCCTGGTTATACTTTAAAACCAGACAAGCATGCCCAGTCGTCTTTAGTATCGCGTTGGTTTAAGGTAAAACCAACGTCACGGTAATGGGAAACTAGCTCATCCGCTTGGCTGCTTAATAACCCTGATAACACCAATTGTCCCCCCGGTTTAACCAAGCGTTGAAATTCAATGGCCAGTTCTTTTAGTGGCCCAGCTAAAATGTTGGCGATTAACAAATCTGCTGGTTCAGCTCTAAAATCCTTAACCAATGCAAACTCAATCTTCACCTGATTGCGTTGGGCGTTGTCTTGGCTGGCGGTAATGGCTTGTGGATCTATATCCGTGCCACTAACCTGTTGGGCACCCAGCCTGGCTGCCGCAATCGCTAAAATACCGCTGCCACAACCATAATCGATCACTCTTAAATTTCTAGGTGGGTGTTTGTCTAACCAAGACAAACACATAGCGGTAGTAGGGTGGGTCCCCGTGCCAAACGCTAAACCAGGATCAAGCAATAGATTAACGGCCTCTGGATTAGGCGCATCAAGCCAACTGGGTACAATCCATAGATGAGTGCCAAACTGCATGGGCTTGAACTGGTCCATCCACTCACGAATCCAGTCTTTGTCTTCGATGAGCTCAAACATATAAGCACTGGGTTTAATCTGTGGCATTAACTGAGTCAAGGCTAATAACACCTCAGTCGTGTTAACTTGGGCATCAAACAAACCTAATACCCGAGTTTGATCCCAAATAGGCGTGGTACCAATTTCAGGTTCGAATATTTCTTGACCACCGGTTTCGCTAAAGGTGACAGAAAGCGCCCCAATCTCCATCAACGCATCAGAAAGCGATTCAGCCAGGGCTTCTTCAACGATAATGTTTAGTTGAATCCACGCCATTAAATTAAATGCTCAAGACGGTGTTCAAGGTAATGAATATTTTGCCCACCCGCACGAAAGCCTTGGTCACACATAATTTCAATATTAAGATCAATATTAGTGTCTATGCCACGAATGGCAAACTCTTGCAGGGCAATATGCATACGTGAAATCGCAATATCTCTATCCGCTCCATAACAAATGAGTTTACCAATCATCGAGTCATAGTGAGGAGGAACCGTATATTCGGTATAAATGTGAGTGTCTAAACGCACACCCGGGCCACCGGGGAGGTGTAAACGTGTAATTTTTCCCGGTGAAGGCATAAAGTTTTTGGATGGGTTCTCAGCATTAATCCGACACTCAATCGCATGACCAGTAATAAGCACGTCTTCTTGTTTAATACTTAAGGGCATGCCCATTGCTATTTCAATCTGTGCTTTAACTAGGTCGATACCGGTGACTTGTTCAGTTACCGTGTGCTCAACCTGTAAACGGGTATTCATTTCAATGAAATAAAACTCACCGTTTTCATACAGGAACTCGAACGTACCTGCACCGCGATAATTAATATCAATACAAGCTTTAGCGCAAATGCCACCAATATAATCACGTTGTTGTTGAGTAATACCCGGCGCCGGTGCTTCTTCGACTACTTTTTGATGGCGTCGCTGCATAGAGCAGTCACGCTCACCCAAGTGAATTGCCTTGCCCTGACCGTCAGCGAGAACCTGAACTTCAATATGCCTTGGGTTCTCAAGGAATTTTTCCATATAGACTTCAGGATTATTAAACGCTGCACCAGCTTCTTGTTTAGTCAATTGAATCGACTTCATTAGACTGCCTTCGGTATGTACTACCCGCATGCCACGTCCGCCTCCGCCACCGGATGCTTTAATAATAACGGGGTAACCGATTTGACGCGCAATTTTTAGGTTAGTTTCTGCGTCATCGCCAAGCGGGCCGCCCGAACCTGGAACCGTAGGCACGCCAGCGGCTTTCATTGCGCGAATGGCCGATACCTTATCCCCCATCATGCGAATAGTATCGCCTTTGGGGCCAATAAAAATAAAACCGCTTTCTTCGACACGATCAGCAAAGTTAGCGTTTTCAGATAAAAAACCATAACCCGGATGAATAGCCTCAGCATCGGTTAACTCAGCGGCAGAAATAATAGCCGGTATATTTAAATAACTTTGGCTGGATGGTGCAGGCCCAATACAAACCGTTTCATCAGCCATTAGCACGTGTTTAAGATTCGCATCAGCGGTGGAGTGGACCGCCACGGTTTTGATACCCAAGGCTTTGCAGGCTCTTAAAATTCGCAACCCAATTTCACCGCGGTTAGCAATCAGTAGTTTTTCCATAAAAATTCCTGTTGATTATTCGATGATAAATAGAGTTTGGCCGTATTCAACTGGGTCGGCATTTGAAACAAGGATTTGTTTGATAGTACCCGATACTTCAGCTTCAATCGGATTCATAATTTTCATGGCTTCAATAATGCATAGGGTGTCGCCGACATTGATTTTTTGACCCACTTGCGCAAAGGCAGGTGCATCAGGTGAAGGTGCGGCGTAAAAGGTGCCAACCATGGGTGAAGTAATCGCTTCACCGCTTATTATCGGAGTTGCTGGTGCAGCGGTTTCTGGGATTGGGACTGAAGAAGTGGGTGGGCTTTGCATCTGTTGTGCTTGGTAGGTTTGTTGCATCGCAGGCGCGTGCATAATAATCGGTTCTTTGTTTCGCGTGATGCGAACGGTATGTTCGCCTTCTTTAATCTCAATTTCAGCAATATCTGACTCTTCTACTATTTCAATTAGTTTACGAATTGAACGAATATCCATGTTTATTTCCTCTAATTTTATAAGGGTCTGCAACGAATCACAGGGTGTTATTCAAGGTGTTTAATAGCGGCTTCCAGGGCAAAACGATAGCCATCTGAACCCAGTCCAGTAATGACACCCACAGCCAAATCTGAAAAATAGGAGTGATGACGAAAGGCTTCACGTTTGTGAACGTTGGATAAATGAACTTCAATAAAAGGAATATTGACTGCGCCCAGCGCATCGCGAATAGCCACACTGGTATGGGTAAACGCAGCGGGATTGATAATAATAAACTCAGTACCATCATCCATCGCTTGATGAATGCGTTTAATGATTTCATGCTCGGCATTACTTTGGAAATGCCATAGCCGAACAGCAAAATCATCGGCTATTGTTTCCAGCTCATCTACAATATCAGCAAGGGTTTGGCGACCATAAATTAACGGTTCGCGTCGCCCAAGCATATTCAAGTTAGGTCCATTTAAAACCAAAATGCTTGCCATATTAGTCATCCAAAAAATGATGCTGAAATTATACTTGAAAACCAAGGTTAAAACTATCTTGTGCAAAAATAATGCATTGCAAGGTGGTTGAAATGCATTGAAATCAAGTTAAATGTTGAGAAATTTGCATTTTATTTAGGTTTAGCCTGTTTAGCCTTTTCAACCAAAAGGCCATTTCGAGTTTTCATCCGCTTCAAGTTGGATGCGGTCGAGTACGGGGGCATCAAGGGTAAGTGTAAACGTCATTAATTCATCGCGACGGAATACATGGCATAGCCATTGATCACCTGACTGGGCACGACTAAGCAGGGTGTCAAGTTGTGATGTACGGATGGTTTTAATCCCATTAATCGCAATAATTTCATCGTTGGCACTCAGGCCTGCTTGATGAGCGGGTTGTTGCTGCCAAACATGGGTTATTTTTAGCGTTTGGTGTTCAGTGTCAAGCAGATTGGCGCCTATAGTGAGATAAGCCTGATCTTGAGTAGAGCGACCACCTAGATCATTCGCACTGGTTGCGGGGCGCTGTTCAAATGAAATACCCCATTCAGCAAACCAGTCATCAAAAGGTAAATCCTCGGTTCCACGCAAATAACGATCAAAATAGCTACCTAAATCTTTGCCAGCAAGACGAGAGGCAATCGTTTCGATTTCACCTTCTTTTAAGCCTAGCCTCACTAAGCCGTAGTGTTGCCACAAATAAAGAAGGAGGTCATCCAGTGTTTTTTGGTTTTGCGTAGCTTTGCGAATTTCAAAGTCTAATCCGAGGGCGATCAAAGCCCCTTTGGTGTAGTAGCTAATAATCGCATTCGGTGCGTTTTCGTCTTGTTGATAAAACTTGGTCCAACTATGAAAGCTCGATTCGCTGACGCTTTGCTTAAAGCGCCCAGGCATGCGATAAACTCGCGTCATCTGTTGCGCAAGGGTGTTTAGGTATTTTGATTGATCAATAATGCCGGCACGTAATAAAAACTGTAAGTCGTAAACCGAGGTTGCCCCCTCAAACCACCAAAGTTGTTCGGTGTAAGCGGGTTGGCTTAAGTCTGGCGTTTGAAATTGAGCGGGCATAATGCGTTTGACATTCCATGAGTGAAAATACTCATGTGAACACAGCTCGAGGAACTCTAGATAGCTGTCATTCGCTGTGCTCATACCAGGATAAGGTAAGACATCACGCGAGCAAACTAGCGCGGTGGAAGCACGATGTTCAAGTCCACCATAACCATCTCCGACCACCATG
Organism: Thiomicrospira sp. R3; assembly: GCF_029581415.1. Classification (GTDB taxonomy): domain Bacteria; phylum Pseudomonadota; class Gammaproteobacteria; order Thiomicrospirales; family Thiomicrospiraceae; genus Thiomicrospira. The sequence continues at coordinate 1,818,948 of NZ_CP121121.1, forward strand.
ACCATAAACAAGTATTCATCAAACGGTGCGGGCTGACCAAAAAACTCAAGTTGGCTGCTGCATATTTTGGTGAGGTCGGCACAGAGGCGCTCTAGGTCACAGTTATGTTTTCCAGTCAGTACAATACGATGTTTAATGCCTGAAGCAAAAAATTCAGCCTGAGTAAACCGCCCCATTTCTACCGGATGGTCAATCAATTCATCATAGTCTTGGGCTTGATATAACCCAAAACCACATGAATCTGTTTTCAAGGGTTTTAAGCTTGTTGCTAACAACCAGGCCTGGTTATCGGTGAAATCGGTTAACTGAATGTCTAAAGAAACCGCTTGATCGCGTTGTCCCTCAACCATCACAAAACAACTGGTGCCATTAAAAAAACCGTGAGTCTGATCAAAATGTGCGCCACGTACCGACAAGTCCCAAGCATACACCTGATAGCTTAAGCGTATGGCTTGAGCACTTGGAGCAATTTTCCATTGTGATTTATTCAGTGAGGTTAGGTTTAAAGCATCGCCGCTCAAGGTTGTTGCTTTCATACCGATCAAATGCTTGGCAAAATCACGAATCATATAGCTTCCCGGAATCCAGTTAGGCAGGCTAATGATTTGTCCGTCGGGGTCGGGTTGTTGAACCTCAACACAGACATCATAAAGATGTCCATAGGGATCAGCAGGCATTAGGCAGTAATGAATGGCGTGTTTTTGCATGGCGTTTCCCTTAGTTCGGTTAGTGTTTTGGCGGAACGCAAATTTCTTTGTTAAAGACCGCAATCAGCGTGCGTAGGGTTAAATGCACCATTAAGGCGGTCAGCAACGCAATAAAAAAAGAGGCGATATAGCCAAAAGATTTATTCGCACTAAGTTCATACATTAAAAAACTGGCGTTGGTAATCGCGGCAATCGGGAAGGTGTAGGCCCACCAAGTGACCGCAAAAGGCACATTAATAAAACGCTTGCCTTGAGCAAACAGCATCAGTGTGATAAATAGCCCGGCGTAGTAAAGAATATGGGCAAAATTATCAATCTGGTAATTATTGAGTGCGACATAAGCCAAAAAGCCCATTGCCGGCGGGGCGATTAAAATAAACAGGGTTGGAATCAACATCGGTTGTAAAAAGGGGTGGAAAATCAAGCGGTACATCACAATCGCTTTAAGAATTAACCAAAAGGTAATGCCGATGCTAAAGAAAAACCAACCCAATTCGTTATACCCATAGGCCACAGCCCCCAGTGGAACCACGATATTTCCGACAACTGGAATAAACCAAGCCGGTGTGGCATGCACAATTTCCCAAGTATCATGATGAATCCAGCGATTGATAATGACTAGGGTAAGGATCAGCTGCATGATCGCGCCGATAAACCATAAGACTTCGCCCCAGTTAGGGTAGCTATCATTCAAAAGCAAGCCGATAAGCAAAAAACTAATGCTAATGGTCGGAAAGAAGTTTAAGCTAATAGGGTGATTAAATTCCTGCTTTACAGCCTTGAATTCGTTCACTATTTTCAAGGTGTAGGTTGTTAGCATCAGCACAAAAATAAACACGGTTATGCCCAGCATGATTTGTGCGACAAGAACAGGAAGCATCATCAGTTCGTGGGCCGCATAATAGGATAAAGCGACCCCAGCCCAGCCCATGACCGCACCAAATAAACCTATCGGAAAATATTGAAGTCGAGATAACATTGATTTGCCCAAAAGTTTTAATTTAAAGCGGCGATTATACCAATGTTTGCCCAATAAAACGTGGTGGGGTAGCGACCGGAATAGTCGATGGCATTGATTTGAATGCGTGTGTTATAAAACCCATCACACTGATCTGGGTTTAACCCGAATAATTTACACGTGCCAAAACATTCGGGTTAAGGTCAGTTACCAAGATTTATAAGGTAAGAATTTACCATTTATTTTGAAGACCACCCGGTCGCCGGCGATTATCACCTGCCCACCGCTGAAAATACACGCCAGCAGGGCGGTTGGACACAAATCCAAGCCCACCAAGGCCAAGGGCTAGAAGTGAGTTATTTGGTCAACAACGAACTCAAAGACTTTGTATTATCCGGCGAACTCGTCACCCAAGCCGCACAAAAATATCAAGGATTGGCGGGGTAGGGAGGGGAAGGTTTCGTATCAAGCCACCTGTAATTCAAAATGCTTGCCTAAAGCGTGTAGGGCGGCTTCAATCGCTTCGATTTTTGAACGATATTTGAAATCAAATAATCGGTTTAAGTTAGACGGCGCAATGCCTACCTTGGTCGCCAATTCGGTTTTAGATTGGCCGGAGGCTAACCACGTATTATACAGGTGGATTTTGGCCGCTAACGCGGTCGGAATCACCAGGCCATTGGCGGCATTAGTTTTTGACGGCAGCGGAATCGGACGTTTGGTTTCGGGATAAAACTCCAGCGCAGATTCTAGTGCATCTATTGCCATGGCCTGCAAATCATCGCCTATATGCACCTCGGTTAAGGCTTCCGGTATATCAGCAAAAGTGACAATTAAAATATCATCTTCTTTTTCAAGCTTCATTGCATATTGCATTGTCCTACCTCCATTTTTAGCCATTTTGTTGCGTAAACTTACCCTGAAATGGCATTTTATGTACTGCTATATAAATAGCATTAAGAAGTTAGAGTTTACTAACCGCCATTTGTTGCATTCAATAAAGCAATACGCTTAATTTCAGTAGGCTTGCTTTTTTTAGTTTGGGGTGGATGAGCGTAGGGTAATTCTGATGAATAGTTTTTCCAAAAAGATATTGCTTCCTTTTCAGCTTCACGCCACGAAGAATCTGGACTTATTTTTTTCCAAACAAAAATTTCAGGCTCCAAATGCTCTAAAAGCAATGCTCTCACCCATTCATAAACTGGCCGTTGGTCATTTTCCAATGCGTGCTTAATGTGTTCTGCTAAACGCCATTCCCGACGTTTATGCGTTTTACCGATGTAATACAAAGCTCTGTCTCTTGGATCGATTAACCCATAGATTAGATACCTTCCTACTCTTATATTCATGCTTGCACTTACTTTTAATGGAGTGGTGATAACCCGCTGCGAATTAGCACGGCCGGGTTGAGTGAATTGTTATAGCCCAATGAGCTCTTTAGCCAGTTTATTTATCTCTTCAGAATTCAAGGCTTCTTTCGTGGTGTTCACGTTGATAATTTCTGAATACGATAATAATGAGATTAAGACTGATAATTTAACAATTGATGTTATTTCGTCTTTATCTCTTTCATAGGTAAGCATGGCTCCATCGTCATCGTACTGTCTAGCAATACTCTGAATACCACCATGAGTAAAGTCATGCATATTCATAAATGTGTTCTCAATTACTGATTTTAGAGAATGATCTCTCTCTAATTCAGGTTTTTTTGAGTAACAACTTCAATCAAATATTCTATCCTTTTAGGAAAATGCATTTCTGTTGAGTCAGCGTTCAGTGAGCCAGCTTCATCTGAATATTTAACCCACATAGCACGCAAATAGTTTTCAACAGAAGGTCTAACAAGCGCATACATTGATGTAGTAATATTGCAATCATTTAAGATATTTAAAGATATACAGTGATCTACCGAACGGTGTTCGTCAAGATAGTTGTCGTGTTTTTCATCCCATTTTATCCATTCACCCGTTCAAGATTATCCGGGTTTAACGCCACAGCGCCTATCGGTGTCCAGTCGCGCACCTTAGATCGCCAGCGTGCTGGGTTTTTTGCCTTTGCTTGTTCATAAACCTGCCCTCGCTTGGTAAGTATCTGTTTATCCTCACCCCGATAACGCTGCCCTGGCGTCACAAACTTGAGCCGACTGTGCAGGTGCTGCTCGTTGTACCAGCCCATAAAGCTTTGTACCCAACGTCGCGCATGCTCAATGTCACTAAACCCCTTTGTAGGCCAATTAGGCACGTATTTGAGTGTTCTAAAGAACGATTCAATATAGGCGTTGTCATTGCTAACCCGAGGACGGCTAAACGATTGTTGAATCCCCAGTGATTCAAGCTTGGCCCGCAGCGTCATGCTTTTCATGATACTGCCATTGTCACTATGAAGTACCGGCTTGGGTGCACCACATAACTTATGCTTAATAACCGCTTGATTCATCAGCTCAGCCGCGTTGTGACCCGTCTCGGCGGCATGCACTTCCCAACTTACACCGTAGCGACTATAGAGGTCACTCACCATGTACAGATAGAAGTATTGCCCCTTCACTTGACTGGGTAACCAGGTAACATCCCACATCCACACTTGATTGGGTGCAAAGGCGTGATGGGTCACCGGCTGGCGTGGTTTTTTTGCAACTTTAGCACGTCCTCGGTGATGGAGCTGGTCATGAGCTTTGAGAACACGGTAAAAGCTCGATTCACTGGCCAGATATTGCCCTTATCCGCCAATAGCGGCACGATTTTTGAAGGCGGCAGACTGGCATAGTCAGGCTGGTTCACTGTTTCAATGATCAATAAACGCTCTTGTTCGCTCAGCGCATGGGATGGACGCAACCGCACAGCAATGGGACGCTGGTCAAACGCTAAGTAGCCTTTACCCTTGGGATACCAGCGCTGTAGGGTGCGCATAGATAGTCCCAGGCATTGACAGGCGGCGCTACGCCGTGCCCCTTCACGAACGGATTGTTCTATCAGGTCAATAATCTCTTGGCGCTGCTGAGGGGTGGTCATAATGCCTCGTCCCCCAGCAGCGCGCGGTACTTTTTTTGTAGTACCAACAGTGCGGCCGCTTCAGCCAGTGCTTTTTCTTTGCGACTGAGCTCGGTTTGCAGTTCTTTAATTTTAGCGTGCGCTTGTTTGAGGTCGCTATTGGCGTGTGAGGCTTGGGTAGTGAACTCGTCTTTCCACTGCTTGAGCTGTTCAATAAACAGGCCTTTTTGGCGGCAGTACTCACTGGTTTCAAGCTGGTTCATTGAGGCGGTTTCAATAATGACCGCCAACTTGGCTTCATTAGACCAATGCTGTGCGTTATGCGCTTGACTACCGGGCACGGCTAAACCTTGCTGCTTGGCTTGTTTTAACCAGGAGTAGAGGGTTGATTTACCAATCTGCTCTTGTTGCGCAATCAATGACACCGGTTGATTGTGCGGTGGCAATAGTTTTTTGAGTATCGCCTCTTTTCTTTGTGTATTTACGTGCGTCATTTTACATCCTAATCCGCCTACCTGTCTCGTTTACTAAAAGCGACAACTATTCTGACACAGGGGGCGAAGAAGAAAATAGTGGAATATATATACGGTTCTTTTCTTGACAGGTAAATTCGGTCTTATTTACGTCGCTGTTTATGAGACTGAAATACTTATTCAAAAGTTTATTATTCATATGGATAAATCCGCTTAGTTTTATTGTTGTGCAGTAATTTTATCTAGTTCTTGTAACCGAGTTTTGACAGGTACATTGAATACTAAAATGTTGGTTTAGTGGCCTATTTCGACAAACAAGTTGCCAAATAGTACATCAAAGAAATTAGTGTTGCTAGATAAGTGCGTAATTTTCTTAGATGCAAAAGGGTGTTTGTGCCACTGAAATTTGTTATTGCGATTTTAAGTTTTATGCGGTTTTTCGGTGAGGTAAACCTAACAACCAGGCCTGGTGGTGACGTGTTTGTCTTTGGTAAGCGTTATAAAAGCAGGCTTTTATGACTCCAGTCCTCAAAAGTTAGTTTCTCAATACTGGCTAATTCGCGGATATTGTTTGTGACAAGGATGCAACTGGGGATTAAACTAGACCAATTAAACAGTTTAGCGGAGGAACAAACCATGCTGGCGGAAAATTTACAGAATTGGCCGAGATCAGAAGTGAATGCCGGACGCCAAGAGGGCAAGTTGGAGTGCATTGCCGAACAACTGCTGAGTGCCAAAACATTGGAAGTAGCTTTAGCTTAAAGATTTTTTATCGTCGGATTCCGGTCAGTGTTGGGTTTAATTATTATTTTTGGTTTTGGTGATTTTTACAGCTAAATAGATAGCTTTGGTAAAACAGACAAATCCCTAAATAAACTGGAAAAACAAAGTGTTTTGGCCCACAATTATTGCTTAATCAAATTTTAATAGCTGAGATCGATACCATGATTGAAAACGCACTGCATAGCATCGGGCTGGTTCACCCTATTTTTTTAGCCTTGAGTTATTTAACTCTGGCGATCATTGCTGCTTGGATGATTAATACGTTGACTGTTTTGGGGCCAAAACGTTGGGCATGTAGTCGAGATCGACAGGTACTGTGCTTTTTGTTGAGCAATGTTCGATTGCCCATCATGGTGACGGTGGTGTTTATTTCAATCAGTGCGATGTTGACCTTGCAGTTTGAGATAGCTGAACACTTTTTGCTTTTGGCTAACCGCATCCTAACAACCATTAACATTATTGTTTGGGGTCAATTTATTTATCGCGGTTCACAGTTTGCACTTAAGTATCAAAGTAGTTTGCAAGAACAAGGCTCTTTTATCAAACCGCAAACCCTGCCTTTGTTAGATAATTTATCCGCCGTTATTATTGTGATGGTTATTGTCTATCTATTGTTCCTAACTTGGAATATCAATATGACTGCCTGGTTGGCATCGGCCGGTGTGATAGGTATTGCCGTTGGTTTTGCGGCACGTGATACGATTGCGAATATCTTATCTGGGGTGTTTATTATGGCCGACTCACCGTACAAAATTGGTGACTATATCATTATAGATGGCGCTGACAGGGGGAAGGTCACTCAAATCGGTCTTCGATCTACACGTATTCTTACCCGTGATGATGTTGAAATTAATATCCCCAATTCAGTTATCGCGAATGGCAAGGTGGTTAATCAATCTTCCGGGCGGTTTGTAAGCATGCGGATGCGTGCAAACGTTAGCGTGTCGTATGAGTCAGATATAGATCTAGTCCGTGAAATTCTATTGGATATCGCATCGAAAGAGCCTATGGTTTTACAGGACCCTGCTCCCCAAGTGCGGTTTTTAGGCTTTGGTGCATCGGGGTTAAATTTTTCACTGCGGGTATGGATTGCCGACCCGGAGATTCTTACGCGGGTATTGGACAGCTTGAATGTACAAATTTTTAAATGCTTTGCCGAGGCCAATATTGAGATTCCTTATAGCAAGCATGATCTTTATATTAAATCCATGCCAGACAGCCTTCTAACAACAAGCAGGCCTGGCGCTGACAAGGATGGCGTTTAATGCAGATTTCAGCGACGAGATTAAAAACATAGCTGTTTTTGGTGTTGCCGGTAATTTCGTCGAACATCTGGGACAAGCGGGGGAAGAGGCTTATTTTGTTAGGCTAGTAACTGAATGCGCTGCAGCGCCAGGCCTGGTTGCTGTATAATCCGGCTTTAATTTTAAGATATATCTAGGAGTCTGTTGTGATTCGTACTCGATTTGCCCCAAGCCCAACGGGTTATTTACATATTGGCGGTGTGCGCACGGCCTTATTTTCTTGGCTTTATGCCCGTAAAATGGGCGGTGAATTTATTCTACGAATTGAGGATACAGATTTAGAACGCTCAACCCAAGAATCCGTTAATGCTATTTTAGAAGGCATAACCTGGTTGGGTTTAGATTACGACAAAGGGCCGTTTTTTCAAACACACCACCTTGATCGTTATAAAGCGGTCATTCAACAGCTTTTGGATCAAGGCGACGCCTATTACTGTTATGCCTCGCCAGACGAGTTGGATGTGATGCGTGAAAAACAACGTGAACGAGGCGAAAAGCCCCGTTATGATGGACGCTATCGCGATTTTACCGGTACACCACCAAAGGGCGTTAAGCCTGTTATACGTTTCAAAAACCCCTTAGATGGCGAAGTGGTAATTGAAGATAAGGTTAAAGGCACAGTCACCATTAAAAATAGTGAAATTGATGACCTTGTTATTGCTCGATCAGATGGGTCACCGACCTATAATTTATCGGTTGTCGTCGATGATTGGGATATGGGTATTAGCCACGTTATTCGCGGTGATGACCATTTAAATAACACGCCACGTCAAATTAATATTCTCAAAGCCCTTGGTGCGCCGATTCCAACCTATGCCCATATTCCGATGGTATTAGGTCCAGACGGTGCACGCTTATCAAAACGTCATGGCGCGGTGAGCGTTCTGCAATACAAGGAAAAGGGGTATCTGCCTGAGGCCTTGTTGAACTATTTGGTGCGTTTAGGTTGGTCACACGGTGACCAAGAAATTTTTAGTTTAGATCAAATGGTCGAAGCGTTTTGCTTGGATTCGGTTAATTCAGCGCCTTCAACCTTTAATGACGATAAGTGCATCTGGGTAAACCAGCAACACATCCAAGACGCGCCTGCAGAACATTTGTCGCGTCATTTGTCGCTGTTTATGGCTGAGCGTGGCTGTGATTTAACGCAAGGACCTGCTTTGGATCAGGTCGCGGACTTATTACGTGAACGTGCAAAAACACTTATTGAAATGGCGGATAGTGCGGTTTATTTTTACCAAGATTTTGAGCAGTTTGATGTCGATGCGGCTAAAAAGCACTTGCGTCCTGTGGCGGCAGAAGCCTTAGTCTTAGTGATGAAAAAAATGACCTTTCTTAAAGAGTGGACAACCCAAGCTATTCATCAAGCGATTCAAGATACCGCAAACGAACTTGAAATAGGCATGGGCAAGGTCGGGATGCCACTGCGTGTAGCGATTACGGGAACGGGTCAATCGCCGTCGATTGATGCCACGGCCGCCTTAATTGGCAAACAACGCTGTTTAATACGCCTACAAATGGCCTTAGATTTTATTACCGCCCGAGCAGCAAGCTAAATAATTCAGCAACCTAATTTTATTGCTACTTATGGCTCGCTGTTTGCTTGTTTGTTAGGTATACACTTTTTAAACGCATCCAGCGGGGATAAGATCGTTGACATCGATTAACACTAATTTTAAGCAGCCTAGTATCTTACGGAATATGCTGCTGGCCTTTGTTGGTTTTGGCTTCTCAATAGGGCTTATTTTCCCTTTGTTTGCCTATTTTTTTGTTGTGTGGAAGCCAGGAGTGTTTATCTGGTTTGCTATGTCTTGCATTCTGGTAGGAATCACTATTGGCCTTTTTAATTATTGGTTATTAAACAAAGTGTTACTGAGACATTTTGAGCATATAGGTGAAGTTGCGAATGCAGTTAGCCACAACGATATAAGTGCAAAATGTTCGATAGAAAGCCATGACTTTATTGGTGAAATGTCTGATAGTTTTAATAAAATGACCAGCAATATACGCTCAATGGTGCAACAAATCTCTGAAGCCTCTGGCCAAATGAATCACGCCGCTTCGGTGTTGGTTAATGAAGCTGAACTTACGCAGCAAGGTGTTGACTGTCAAAAGATCGATACGAAAAAAATGGTGCAAGCTGTAGCCTCAATGCGTCAATCGCTTGCTAAGGTAACAGAACAAGCCCAAGATGCCTTAACCGCTGTAAAATCAACGGATGGTGAAGCACGCAAGGGCTACAAGCGAGTTGAGGAGTCGGTGATCTATATCGAACAGCTTGCTGTGCAAGTTGAAGCGGCTGCAGAGGTCATTAAACAGCTTGATCAGGATGCACTTAAGATTGCAAAAGTCATCGGTGTGATTAAAAGCATTGCTGAACAAACCAATCTTTTAGCGTTAAATGCAGCGATTGAAGCCGCCCGAGCCGGCGAAAATGGTCGAGGGTTTGCGGTTGTGGCTGATGAAGTAAGAGTTTTGGCCAGCCGAACTCAAGAATCAACACGAGAAATTGAATTGAACATTGCGCATTTAGTCGATGTGTCAAAAAAAGCGGTGCTGGTCATGGAACAAGGGCGAGAACAAGCCCGTAACAGTGTAACTCAAGCGCATCATGTAGGTGAAACCCTAAGTTTTATCCAACAATCGGTTGCGACTATTTATCAAAAAAACTCAAACATCGTTGAGTCAAGTCTGCAACAAAGCAAGCAGGCCGACTTGGTAGAAATGAGTTTGCAACGGGTAAGCCAAACTTCCGATCAGGTCGATAAAGGCACGCACAATACCCTCTCAGCTAGTAACAAGGTTGGGCAGTTATCTGACCACCTAACCCAGCTTGTTGGTCTATTTAAATTAAGAAAAAGTTAACTCCAACTGCCTTTAGAGCAGGTTAAACATTATGCAGGTTCTATGAAGATACAAACTACCCCCTTAAGGATACTGGTGACCGGTGGAGCCGGTTTTATAGGTTCAGCTTTAATTCGACACATTATTAAAAATACGCCTTATCATGTTGTTAATCTAGATAAATTAACCTATGCGGGTAATCTTTTGTCGGTGGCCGACGTTTCTGGTGATCCGCGTTATGTGTTTGAACAGGTAGATATCTGCGATGCGCAGGCGCTTAATCGCGTGTTTAACCAGCACCAGCCAGATATTGTGATGCACCTTGCAGCTGAATCCCATGTGGATCGCTCAATTAGTGGACCTGCTGAATTTATTCAAACGAATATTGTTGGCACCTATACCTTGCTTGAACAGGCTCGCGCTTATTGGCTTAGGTTGCGCGATGAAAAAAAAGCCCAGTTTCGTTTTCACCATATCTCAACCGATGAAGTCTATGGGGATCTACCGCACCCTGATGAGATGTATGATGCAGCTTCGTCAACCTCACCGTTAAGTCATTCAACACCGCCTTTGTTTACCGAAAAAACGGCCTATGCGCCGAGTTCGCCCTATTCTGCGAGTAAAGCCGCGTCGGATCACTTGGTACGCGCATGGCTTCGTACCTATGAACTGCCAACCTTGGTGACCAATTGTTCTAATAATTACGGGCCTTATCATTACCCTGAAAAACTGATTCCACTGACCATTATAAATGCTCTTAAGGGTCAACCACTCCCGGTTTATGGGCGCGGACAACAAATACGCGATTGGTTGTATGTAGAGGATCATGTTCGTGCGTTACTATTGGTTGCTAGAGAAGGGAAGGTGGGTGAAACTTATAACCTAGGGGGGCACAATGAAAAGCGTAATATTGAGGTAGTCAAAACGTTATGCCACATTTTGGAAGAGCTCAGTCCTTCCGAAATCAATCCTAATATTGATAGCTATTCCTGTGAACCGGGTAACGCCAGTTGTTATAGTGAGTTGATTAAATTTGTCGCTGATCGACCGGGTCACGATCGACGTTATGCGATTGATGCCAGCAAAATTGAGCGTGAACTGGGTTGGACACCGCAAGAAACCTTTGAATCCGGTTTGCGTAAAACCGTGCAATGGTATTTAGACAACCAGGCCTGGTGCCAGGCGATACAGGCTAAGCAATGAAAATTTGGGTTGATGCGGATGCCTGCCCGGTTGTGATTAAAGAAATCCTTTTTAAAGCGGCAATTCGTACCCAAACCGAAACCATTTTAGTCGCCAATCATACTTTGCAAATTCCTGGTAATCCGTTGATTAAGTTTATGCAAGTGCCCGGTGGGTTTGATGTTGCTGACAACAAAATTATGCAACAACTCTCGCCCGATGATTTGGTTATTACCCAAGACATTCCGCTTGCGGCTGAAGTGGTCGCAGCAGGGGCTTTGGCTATTAATCCTCGTGGTGAACTTTATACCGAAAGCAATATTAAAGCACGTTTAACTATGCGTGATTTTATGGAAAGTTTGCGTTCCAGCGGTATTCAAACCGGTGGCCCTGCGGCCTTTAATCAATCAGACCGCCAAGCCTTCGCCAATCAACTCGATCGAATCTTGACTCAGCGTAGAAAATCCAATAGCTGAATACTAGGCAGCATTTAATATTTTTTTATCACGCAATTTAAAACTACTCACTTTGTGTTCAAGCCCTAAAACTTCTTCAATAATGCTGGAAGACGTGCTAGCAATTTGCTCCACTAGCGCAGCATTTTGTTGTGTTGCTTGATCAATTTCATTTAATGCATCGGTTACTTCGTGAATCCCTTGGCTTTGTTGTTTCAAGGCCGAATTCATTTTTACAATCATCTTTGCTACACGCTCAATTGAGGCGGTGTTCTGTTCAAAAACAGCCTTGGTTTGTTGGCTAAGGGCCATACCTTTGTCAATGCTTTGCAGGTTAATTTCGATCACACCTCTAATTTGTTGCGCGGCCTTGGCAGAACGTTGTGCAAGACTTCGAACCTCAGTAGCCACAACGGCAAAGCCACGTCCCGCTTCACCAGCTCGCGCCGCTTCAACCGCTGCATTGAGCGCTAACAAATTAGTTTGGAATGCAATACTGTCAATCAACCCAGTAATTTCAGCGATTTCTTTACTGGCCGTTTGAATGCCTTGCATCGCATTTACCATTTGTTCAACTATGATCAAACCTGAAGCCGAGTCTTGCTGAACCTGGTCAGAGGTTTGGCTAACTTGGTGTGATTCGTTCAGCGTAGCGCGAATAGAGCCCATCATTACAGACATGTTAGCGCTCGTGTTTTGCAAAGCAATGGCTTGCTTTTGAACCCGTTGGTTAAGATCTTGGTTTCCAGAGCTAATTTCTTTCATACCATGAACCGCATGGTCGGTGGCCTGTTTTACATCCTGCAACATGTGGCTAATACTTTGCGCCATATTGCTCATGTGACTATTGAGTTCTTGAAGTTTACCCTCGAACTGATGGGTTGATTCATAGGAAAAGTCCCCTTGACTAAATGCTAGTAGTGATTCTGCTTTGTTGTTAATGGCTTGTTCAAGTCGCTCAAGCGATTCATTAAGATAACGCTTAAGGTTGTGCAATTCACCAGGCATTTCAATCGTTACCCGTTGGTTAAATTGCCCTTCACGCATGGCATGGGTGACTCGACGGACATCATTAATTGCCGTTTTTTGCACAGCAATTGCATTACTCATCGCATTCAGTACGTTTTTAAATTGACCCTGATGCTTTTCTACCTTTACTTGGTTTGTTAAGTCACCCTGTTCAAGGGCATGGCTGACTATACTGATTTCATTCAGCGTGTTTTCTACAGACGCCAAGCTTTGATTAAAAGCTTGGCTAAGGTGTGCTAAATCGCCTGAATAGTCGTTTGACATACGTTGTTGGGTATCGCCTTGGGCGAGCGCTTGGCTAACGCTATCAATTTCATTCAATGCATGGGAAATAGCGTGCAATAACTCAGCCTGTGCACGGCTCATGTCGGCTAACTCGTGCTTGCCCTGGATGGCTTTCCACCCTTTAAATTCACCCGATCGAGCAACCTGAACCAATTGTTGTTGCATGGTTTTTAGTGGATTTACAATAGAATGGCTAATCAGAATATTGGCGATCAAGACAATAACCAACCCGACCAGGCCTATTACCAGCAACCAATTCGCCATTTGCTTACTGCTTTTTTCGAGTTGTAATAAGGACTCAATGGTTTGGTTTTGCAGATCGGTCATTAACCCTAGCAAGGTCATATTGCTGCGTTCTGATAAGGCAGCAAGACTGGTATTGTTTTGTGTCATCGTATTGAGCGTATCACGTATATCACCAAATGAATCAAAATAGTCGCCATAACTTCTTTCAAGGTTTCTAGCAAGTTGTTGGTTAAAAAAATCGCCTTGAAATACATCGTTAATTTGAGTTATTAATGGCATGGCACTAAACCCCAAACCTTGTTGATCAAACTCAGTTTTAAGATTAATGTCCTTAAGTGCGATCATGTTGGCAACGGTAAGTTGTGAAGAGGCTAAACGTTGCTTTAATTGATTAAGGGCTTCAGTCATGTCTGGTTTATCTTCTGTTAAAGCTTCAAGTTCATTAATCGCTGAACGTAAACCTGTCGCGCTCCGTTTAATCCCAAACTCTAGTAAATCATTAATGCGATTGGTCATAAAAACATTCGCATTCGTGGCGTTTTTAAGCATACGCAAATCACTATCAATCATGACTAGGGTATTGATTAGCGCAGCACGCTCACCCTGCGCAACACTAGAGAGAATCAGGTGGCCGGCCTCATTTCGCTCTAAATCAGCACCGAATTCGGATAAAAGTAACTGAAGGCTGTCAATTTGCTGGTCAATTAAAAGGTTAAATCGTTCGCCCTCACCAGTATCATTAGTTAAGATAAAAGTATTTGATTGCTGAAGCGTTGTGATAAATTTTTTATGAAAGTCGGCTACTTTCTGCGTAGTGGTTGTTTGTTGATGCGAAAGCGTCTGTGCCTGTTCTGCCGCTCGTTCTGTCGCCAACCAACCACTGAATACCGCGATGCCGACAAAAACCAAGCTTAAAATAACATTTAAGCTTAAACGTGTTTTAATACTAAGTTTTTCAAACAAAGTCATTTTATAGTCCTCATAGCTAGGATCTGGTCTGCTCAAAGTTATTCATATTAAAAGATCCAGGTTAAATTAAAATAAAACGTGTTTTTTTAGCTAAGCTTCCAAATATCCTTGTTGTACTCTTTTATTGTACGATCAGCGGAAAAACAACTGCTGCGAGCGCAGTTTAGCAAACTCATTTTTGACCATTTTTCTTGATCAAGATAGGTTTTGGCCGCCAAGGCTTGCGCATCAATGTAACTACGAAAGTCAGCTAGTGTCTTCCAGGGATCTGAAGGATCTTTTAAAGAGTCCAGCAGGGGGTTAAACAACCCAGGTTCAAACAGATTAAAATGACCAACCTCAAGGAGTTGCATTACGGCTTTAAGATCGCGATCTTGGTTGATCAGCATCTGGGGTTGGTAATGACCGGCTAGAGCCTGTATTTGAGGGGCTTCTAAACCAAACAAGAAAAAGTTGTCTTGACCCACGGCCTCTAAAATTTCAACATTGGCTCCGTCGAGTGTGCCAATAGTTAGTGCACCGTTCATCATAAACTTCATGTTGCCTGTCCCTGAGGCCTCTTTGCCTGCGGTGGAAATTTGTTCTGATAAATCGGTAGCAGGGCAGATCATTTCCATGGCAGAAACGCGATAATCAGGGTAAAAAACCACTTTTAATTTATCGCCAACATCCTGGTCTTTGTTAATGATTTCAGCCAGGTTGTTGATCAATTTGATAGTGAGTTTAGCCATCCAATACCCTGGCGCCGCTTTTCCGCCAAAAATAACAACACGATTCGTCCAGTTCTCAGTGTGTCCATTTTTTATTTGAATATAAAGATGGATAAGATGAAGCACATTTAAAAGTTGACGTTTATACTCATGAATCCGTTTTACTTGAACATCAAACATAGCTTGAATATCAAGCTCAATCCCGGTTTCTTTGGTCAGGTAATCAGCAAGTCGTTGTTTATTATTTTGTTTTATCCTACGCCAATGCGCTAAAAACGAAGCGTCATTTTGATAGGTTTCCAGGTGCTTTAGCTCATTTAAATCGCTAAGCCAGTGCGTGCCGAGTGTTTCATTGATGAGGTTGCGTAGTTCAGGGTTTACCGCAGCAATCCAACGTCGCGGCGTGACTCCGTTGGTCTTATTGTTAAATTTATGCGGCCAAAGTTGATAAAACGAGTTAAAAATCTTGTTTTTTAACAGCTCTGAATGCAACGCCGCAACCCCATTAACTGAAAAACTACCAACAATGGCAAGATGCGCCATTCTGATCGTGCCATTGTCATCAATAATTGATAATTCACGTTGTTTGTCAAGATCTCCAGGCCATTTATAGGAAACCTTAACCAAGAAATGGCGATTAATTTCTTCAATTATCTCAAGTGGACGCGGAAGTAATTGACGCATTAAACTTTGCGGCCATGCTTCTAGGGCTTCTGGCAACAAGGTGTGATTGGTATAGGCCATAGTTTGGCTAACGATTAACCAGGCCTGCTGCCAATCAAGCTGGTAGCGGTCTATTAGCAGACGCATTAATTCAGCAACGGCTAAGCTTGGATGGGTATCGTTGAGTTGAAATACATTAGATTGAGCAAACTGAGTAAAGTCCTGACCGTGTTTTTTAACCCAATGTATAAGCACATCCTGTAAGCTGGCGGAGACCAAGAAATATTGCTGTCGTAATCTTAGTGATTTACCATTCTCATTACTGTCGTTTGGATAAAGCACCATAGTGATGTTTTTAGCCTTGTTTTTTTCTGCCACGGCTTCAAAATAGGAGCCAGCATTAAAATCATCTAGCTTGAAGGCTTCAGTAGCATTAGCATCCCAAAGTCTAAGAGTATTCACCGTGCCATTTCTGTAACCCACAATAGGTACATCAAACGGAACCGCTAACACTTCTTCATCTGGCTGCCAGGTGATTATTAAACGCCCAGTATCAGGATCTTTTTGAGCCCAACTGTGACCTCCAAATTTTACTTTACAAGTGTATTCTTTACGGTTAATTTCCCAGGGGTAACTATTAAAATCAAGCCAGCAATCAGGCGTTTCAATTTGATGTCCGTTTCTAATCAATTGACGAAATAGTCCATATTCATAACGCAAACCATAACCTGTGACCGGTAGATCTAAGCTAGCACAACTGTCCATAAAACAGGCTGCAAGCCGACCGAGTCCACCATTACCCAGACCGGCATCCATTTCGGCTTGTTGAATTTCTTCAAGCGATAAACCAAGTTCGTTAAATGCTTGGGTGACCTCATTTTCAATCCCAAGGTTTTGCACATTATTTATTAACGAACGGCCAATTAAAAACTCCATTGACAGATAGTAAGCATGGCGCTGGGTTTGATGGTGATGACGATGTAGCGTTTCACGCCAAGCGGGCATTAAATGATCTCGAATTGCCATGGCAACGGC
The DNA here is from genome assembly GCF_029581415.1 of Thiomicrospira sp. R3. GTDB lineage: Bacteria > Pseudomonadota > Gammaproteobacteria > Thiomicrospirales > Thiomicrospiraceae > Thiomicrospira. The sequence goes on from NZ_CP121121.1 coordinate 1,835,578, forward strand.
ACGGTTATAGTCTTGTTTAGTGGTAAAACGTCGGTCAAGTTGATTTTGAAGATAATGAAGTAAACTTGTCTTCAAATCAGTGTGTTCGTTGTTCATGTTAGCCTCCGTCCAGCGTAAAATTTATTGAAGAAACTTATAAAGACCATTGGTTAAGGTAAAACAGCTTTTTTGCTGGCGCGGTTCTGAGTTAACGTTTGCGCATTGGTTTGCATAATGGGTCGGTTTAAATTTTGTAGAGAAGGGCGGATAAAAACCAGCTGCCTATTTTTAAGTTACATTCTGTTGGAGGTTTCATCGTTATTTTGCTCACTCGGTGCAATAAATGCGAGATGATTCAAAAAGGCATGGGAGACTTCGGACCAATCATAGTGTGCGACACTCGGTGCGATCCCATCACGATCAAGCCCTAAGGCTTCTTCCACCGCGTCTTCAAGATCTTCACTTAATGCTCCATTAAGTCCATGAGTAATAATATCTATTGGGCCGGTCACCGGAAAGGCAGCCACAGGCGTTCCGCAGGCCATGGCTTCAATATTGACTAAACCAAATGTATCTGTCAGAGAAGGAAAAACCATCACGTCTGAGCTTGCATAATACTGTGCTAGTTCTTGACCCGTTTTGACGCCAATAAAATGGGCATGGGTATAGCGCTTTTGTAAATGTAATTTAGCTGGGCCATCACCAATTAATAGCTTGGTACCTGCAATAGGTAGGTTTAAAAAGGCTTCTAGATTCTTTTCTACCGCTATGCGGCCAACATAAAGCAAAATAGGCTTGGGATAGGGTAGCTCAATGGCTTGCGTTGGGTTAAAAACAGTTTGATCGACGCCCCGACTCATCATCACAAGATTATTAAAACCTCGAACGGTGAGTTCAGTCAAAATAGCCTGTGCTGGAACAAATGTACGTTGAGCAGCCTGATGAAAGTGGGCGAGTAATTGATACGTCCATTTTGCTGGGATAGGAAAACGCTGACGCAGATACTCAGGGTATTTAGTGTGATACGCTGTAGTAAAAGCGACCTTATTTTTTATTGCCCACCGCCGCGCTCGCCAACCTAAGCTGCCCTCTGTAGCAATATGTAACGCATCGGGTTGAAATTGTTCAATACGCTGTTCAAGATTTTTAGCTTGCCATACAATTGGGATTTCACGGTAAGTCGGTAAGCCAAAAAAGTGATAGTCATAGGGGTGCATAACATCGACCTCAATGCCTGTCTTTTGTAGGTGTTGCACCAGCTGAAACAAAGTCGTGACCACACCATTCACTTGAGGCTGCCAAGCATCGGTAACCAGGGTAAGACGTTTTATAGGGTAAGTATTCATATTGATCTTGATCGAGTCCTTTTAAGTATTGATGTTAAAGGGTTTATATGAACTATTTGTGACATGCAGGCAAGGTCATAAAAGCTTCATTTTGTCGTCATGCCGACTTCATCAATAAACTCTAGTATGTATTGAAGTTGATAAGGTGAGACTGAAATATGGCTAAACAGATGCCTAAAATACCTGCATGGATGCAGGATATTGAAACGCCGATTGAACAAGCAGAGCATACTCCAGTAAAAGTAAGGACTATTTGGATTTCAGATGTGCATCTCGGATCGAAAGGTGCGAAAGCCGATGAACTCGCCGATTTTCTTAAAACCTATAATTGCGATACCTTATTTTTAGTTGGCGACATCATTGATGGTTGGCGGATGCGAAAAAAAGTGTTTTGGCCTCAAGCCCATACCAATGTGGTGCGCAGAATTTTAACCCGTGCGAAACGCGGTACTCGCGTGATATATGTTACGGGCAATCACGACGATATTATGCGTCGCTATTCGGGGATAGAGTTCGGCAATATCTTACTCACCGACGACTATATTTTTACCCTCAAAAATGGTCAGAAACTTTGGGTAATCCATGGCGACCAATTTGATGGCGTGGTTCAATGCCATCGTTGGTTAGCCTTTTTGGGTGACTGGGCTTATGAAACCGTATTAACGATAAACCGTTGGTTTAATGCTGCTCGTCGTCGGTTAGGCTTTGGTTACTGGTCGTTATCGGCCTACTTAAAATACAAGGTCAAAAGAGCAGTTAACTTTATTAGCGACTTTGAACAGGCGGTTGCTAAAGCAGCCAGCCAAAAACAGGTTCAAGGGGTAGTCTGTGGGCATATTCATCACCCTGAAATTCGCCAATTTGATTATGGCGTCACCTATTATAACTGTGGAGATTGGGTGGAATCACTTAGTGCGTTAATTGAAGATGAGCAGGGCGAAATTCACCTTATTCGCTGGTCAAGTGAAACCCAAGACCAAAGCGAAACCCAAGAGGTTCTGCAAGAGACTTAACTTTTTTCATGGTTGGGTTTTGATATAACGCAGTCTTTTCTTTGCTTTTATCTTGTCAAGCTCAACCATAATTAAACTATCAATACAATGACCAAAATCCGCATCAACGCTAAATGCAATAAAGTGACAGCCCTGCTCATCGCATAACTCACTGTATTGTTTGTATAGTGTGGGAACTTTAACGCCCAGTTGGTCGAGTTGATGGTTTAAGCGTTTAAAGCAGGTAGCATAGTCTTGGGTAAAATCTGCTTCTACTTGATTTTGAGTTTCGTCGCTCAGCAGGTAAGGACGTTTGGCCTGAGCCAAGTGCTGCCAAGAACCAAACTGTTGCTGATAGAAGCCTATTAATTTTTGCTTGGCTTGCTCAGGGTAGCCAGCACTCAGGCTGACGGGTCCAAACAGATATTTAACCTCAGGGTGTGCAGCGATGTAGGCGCCTATGCCATACCACAAATAATCTAAACTGCGTAGCCCCCAATAACGTGGTTGAACAAAACTGCGTCCCAATTCAATCGATTGGGGTAGGTAGTCATTAAGCGCCTCACTAAAGCTAAATAGGCTGTGGGTGTAAAACCCAGCTTTGCCCTTATTTTTCAGTATTTTTTGACTTTCGCCTATTCGATAAGCGCCGACAATATCAAGATTTTCTTCATCCCATAAAATTAAATGACGATAATAGCTATCGTATTTGTCTAGGTCGAGCGAACCGCCTGTGCCTTCTTCAACGGTTCTAAAGGTGAGTTCACGTAAGCGGCCGATTTCGTGCATCACTGCCGAGTCGTCTTCGTAGTCATAGAGGTATATGATTTTTCCATCCGCTGTTTGCCCCAGTTTTTCGGCTTTTTTTAAGGCATTTTTTAAGGCTTTTCGATCAACTGGATACGCCACCGTCATCTCACCATCAAACAAGGGCGATTTTGCCATTTTCTTTGTATTATTAAGACGATATAGGTGCTTCCTAAAACGCGCTGCAAGCTCTTTTTCGTCTAAATTAAGCCCTTGAGTGGATTTGTAGCTTATCGGTTTGCCAATATGGAAAGCGATTTCTTTATCATCCTTGTTAAACATTTCTTGAATTAATAGTGCGGTACCCAATGGCTTGTAAATGGCAGATAAGCTATAGAATAAGGCCGAGTTTCGTGCCTCAATAAAAATGGGTAAAATAGGGGATTTGGTTTTTTGTGCTAAACGAATAAATCCGGTTTTCCATTTACCATCGCGCACCCCATTCGGTCGGATGCGGGATACCTCACCTGCCGGAAAAATGATGATGGCCTCATTGTTCTCTAATGCGGCTAACATGGTTTTGTATTGAGTTTTATGTGATACCTTACCCGACAGATTATCTACGGGAATAAATAACGACCGAATGGGATCGAGTTGAGTGAGTAAATCATTGGCAACAATCCGCACATCAGGGCGCACTGCACGCACCATTTTCAGTAAAGCAAGCCCGTCGAGTGAGCCAATAGGATGGTTGGCGACAATAATGACGCGTCCTTCAGAAGGAATATGCCCTAGTTCGCGTGAACTGAGTTGATAACTAAAGTTAAAATGGTCTAAAACCTTATCTAAAAACGCAAAACCACGCAGGTGTTGATGGGTGTCGATAAACTGATTAATTTCATCTTGATGAGTGAGTGCTTTAAGTAATTTAATCATTAACTTAGCACCGGGTTTTTTATTAAATTCTGGAAAACGATCTTCCAAGGTCTTTTCTAGGTTTAGCATGAGTCATCTCATCGGTAAATAATCCTTATTGTGAACCTTAAGCATGACGCCTTAATGACACTTGGTTTGCGCTTTTATGACAGTGCGCCCCGGCATCCCTATGAAATCTTAAGGCTAACTTGTATAATTCTAACGTTTAACTTTTTACAGGACTAAATGTGACTCCATTGATCAATACAGGCTCGACCCAGAAAGCCTTAACCAAAGGCTTAACCAGCGCAAGCGGCTTTGCGGTGGCGCCGATGCTCGATTGGACGGATAAGCATTGTCGTGTGTTTCATCGACAATTCACCAAGCAGGCCTGGTTGTATTCTGAAATGGTGACCACCGGTGCGTTGATCTATGGTAACAACTTGCCTCGTTTTTTAGGTCATGATCCGATAGACGCACCGGTTGTTTTGCAACTGGGTGGGAGTGATCCTGCTGATTTAGCTACCTGTGCTCAGTTTGGTGAGCAATGGGGTTATAGTGAAATTAACTTGAACGTCGGTTGTCCGAGTGATCGGGTCCAAAATAATCTTATCGGTGCCTGTTTGATGGGTCATCCTAAGCTTGTTGCTGAAGGGGTAGGCGCGATGAAGTCAGCGGTATCGATTCCTGTTACGGTTAAGTGTCGTATTGGTATTGATGATCAAGAAGATCTGCAAACGCTGATCGAGTTTGTGGGCGGCTTGGTTGAAGCAGGCGTGGATGGGGTGATTATTCACGCACGCAAGGCGTGGTTGCAAGGGCTTTCACCCAAAGAAAATCGTGATGTACCGCCGCTTAATTACGCTTGGGTGCATCTGGTCAAGCAAGCCTTTCCTCAATTAGAAACTTCCGTAAACGGCGGCATAAAAACACCCCAAGCAGGCCTGGTACATCTTGATACCTATGAGAATTTGGCGCCAGTTGATGGCGTTATGTTAGGGCGTGCGGTGTACGAACAACCTTTTTTATTAGCCCAAGTGGATTCACTTTATTATGGGGCTCCGCCCAGTGCGCTTAGCCGTCAGCAGGTGTTAACTCAGCTTTATCCTTACATAGAGTCCCATCTAACTCAAGGCGGACGGTTAAGTCATATTACCCGTCATATGATGGGATTGTTCCACGGGTGTGGTGGTGGACGATTATGGCGACGTTATTTATCCGAACACGCCTGTCAACCCAATGCGGGCATTGAGGTGGTTGAGCAAGCCTATCAAATTATTGCACACGAAATTCAGCGCAAAGCCGAGTATGAGGCCAGTCATGCTGTATCTTGAGGTTCCGTTTGCTCAAAAAGAAATAGCCAAACAGCAGGGCGCACGTTGGGACCCGCTGAAAAAAAAATGGTATGTTCCCGATGTGGAAAGCGTTGATTTAACGCTGTTTCAGGCCTGGTTGCCGCAAACTCAATCCGGCGCACAAATTGACTTGTTGGACCAAGCCGTTCCTAACCCATCGACTGAAAAAAATAGCCTTAGTTTGAGTCAGCTGTTAAATGAAGTGCACGTTAAATTACAGGCACAGTTTTCTCAAGCCATTTGGGTCAGAGCTGAAATTGCTAATCTGAACGAACGTCGTGGCCATATTTATCTGGAGTTGAGTGAAAACAACGATCAAGGGCAGGCTTTGGCCAGCTGTCGTGCGATGATTTGGGCATCCAGTACAGATAAACTCTTAACTCAATTTGAAAAAATTACCGGTAGCTCCCTGAAAGACGGACAAAAAGTGTTGGTTCAGGTACAGGTTAATTTCCATGAAAAGTTTGGGTTTTCTTTGGTTATACAGGATATCGACCCCAGTTTTACCCTAGGTGAAATTGAAGCGAATCTAATCGCTATCCGCGAAAAACTGATTAAAGAAGGCATTTATCACGCCAATAAGCGGCTTGTTATGCCCCAAGATTTTTTTCGTGTTGCGGTGATCTCACCGCCTAATGCAGCCGGATTAGGCGATTTTCGTGCGGAAGCGGATGGCCTTCAGGCGCATCAGTTATGTGAGTTTGTGTATTTTCACAGCGCGTTTCAAGGTGACCAGGTGCGTGATGAGCTTCTCGCTGCTCTTAGGGCGTTCAACGCTATCCATCAAAAACAGCCGTTTGATGCCTTGGTTATTATCCGTGGTGGGGGCGCAAAACTGGATTTAAACCCACTCAATCAATACGAACTGGCCCAGGCCCTAACCGCAATACCGATTCCGGTGTTAACCGGTATTGGGCATGAACGCGATAACACCATTCTTGATGAAGTAGCGCATACACGGTTTGACACCCCCAGCAAAGTGATTTATGGCATTAGCCAACGTATTAGCCAACACGCCAAGCAAGCCAAGGATAATTGGTTACAAATTGAAAGTGGGGCGCTGCAACGCTTTCATAGCGCCCGTGCCAACTTAAATCAATTAAAACAACGTCTTGAAAATAATCAATCACGCAGCTTGCTCTATTGGCAACACCAGCTTTCACCTCTATTCACGCAGATTCAATCAAAAAGCCAACAGCATCTTGCGCTCAACAAAGTTCATTTAGATGCGCTTGCACAGCAAATACAGCGACAAGCTAGGCTACCGCTTTCACGTTTAAAGTCTAAGCTTTTAGAGCAACAGCACCAGATACAATGCAACGCAAAAAAAGCCGTTATCTATTACCGTCAGCAAAGCCAACAAACATTAAGTTTTATCTTGAGTTCAGGTCCACAAACCCAGCTAAAACGTGGCTTTGCATTGGCAAAAACACAAGACAACCAACCCATTAGTTCAGCAAAGCAGGCTCTAAAACTGGATAGGTTTAAGCTAGCGTTCGCTGATGGCGATCTTCAGGTCTGTCCGGTAAAAACACCCTCTCAAATTCAAGCCAACAAGGAACCCCTTAAACCATGAGCAAAACCACAAAAGCTGAGAGTTTTAAAGAAAACTACGCCAAATTACAGCAGATAGCGAATCAATTAACCCAAACCGATGAGGTGGATATTGATCAACTTGTACCGATGGTGGATGAAGCCAGTCGCGCGTATCAAATCTGTAAGTCACGGCTGGATGCAGTGGAAGCGGCATTAAGCCAGCGTTTAGATCAAGAGGAAAACAACGACAAAATTTAATGAGAAGTGATTATGTCTAAAAAGAATACCAAACACGCAAAAATTTATCACAACCCAAAATGTTCAAAAAGCCGTGGCGCGTTACAAATCTTAAACCAAAAGGGGTTTCAGGTTGAAGAAATTCGTTATCTAGAGCAACCGCCATCCGTTGAGGCGTTAACCGAAGTTTGTAGCTTACTGGGTTGTAAACCAACGGACATTATTCGTAGCGACGAAGTGTTATTTCAAGCGATGGGCTTTAATCTTAACGATGAGCGTGATGACCAGGCCTGGTTGGCAATACTCAGTCAACATCCTAAGTTCATTCAGCGTCCGATAGTTGTTATTAATAACAAAGCGGTGATTGCAAGACCTGCAGAGCGGATTCATGAAATTCTAAAGAATTAAATCGAGAAGCTATAAAAATCGAAAAATTGATGGTGGGGTAAGGTGGTTACATATGTCAATTATCCAATTTAACATAATATACATTATGCGAAGTTAACTAGGGGGTGAAAAAGGGATAATCAGGCCAAGATTACAACCAGGCCTGCTTAACCCTTTGGTTGACTCGTTAACTTAGTCATCCCAAATAACCTGATTGTTTTGAATACGTGCACCGCGAGCCAAGGTGCGATCAAGGTTGAATAATAAAGCAGGATCTAATCGAACATCAAACCAGCTCATGCCCCAGTGTAAATGAGGCCCGGTCGCACGTCCGGTTGCCCCCATAGTTGCAATCAACTGACCTTGCTCAACTTGATCACCCAAAGCGACCAATATCTCCTCTAAATGCATAAAATCAGATCGCAATCCGTAGCCATGATCAATAAACAAAGTGTTACCACTGAGTTCCATTGATTCTGCAAGCGTTACTTCGCCTGCAGCGGGCGCATAAATCGGAGTGCCGGTCGCTTCAGCGATATCCACGCCAAAATGTGGACGACGTGGATGACCATTTAAAACACGCTGACTACCATACACCCCCGTCACCCAACCCTCAGCAGGCCAAATAAATCCGCCTAAAAAATAAGGCGTGGGTAAGTCAATTTTTCGAGCCTCAACCGCTTTACGGCCATCTTCACGAATTTTTGCCAAGGTTGCCTCATCAGGCGTAACATGCCTAGCAGGCAAACCATCAATCCGTTGAATAATATAATCACGTTGTGCAATCGACAACTTATGCTCGGTTACCTGGCCCTGTTTATTGGTCACAATCAATGTTTTTTGGGGCTTGGCATCACGTGAAAAAGCAATCAATGCCCGCCCGTCGTTATCGGCAGTTAAAGTCCGCTGTTCAAAGTGTATTTGACTATTAGGCTCGACAATAAGCTGAACCCAATTACCCTGAACCAGCTCACCCTTGATTTCTAATGCATTTACATTGACCGAAAACACCATCACTAAACCCAATGCCCAATATTTTTTCAACATGTTTAATCCTTTTATGTTTGTGCTAATAACTCATCAATCGCCCGGTTAGCTAATTGATCGACACGTTCATTTTCAGCATGCCCACTATGACCTTTAACCCAGCGCCATTCGACCTGGTGTCCAGCCATTGCGGCTTCTAATCGTTGCCATAAGTCTTGGTTTTTAACAGGCTTGTTATTCGCGGTTTTCCAACCTCGTTTTTTCCAATTCGTCAGCCATTGCGTAATACCGTTTTTAACATACTGAGAATCCGTGGTGATAATCGCTTGACATGGACGTTTAAGTGCTTCAAACGCACTAATCGCCGCCATCAATTCCATCCGGTTATTTGTGGTATCGGCTTCAAAGCCTTTCAGCTCTTTTTCAATCTGATTAAAGCGTAATAATGCACCCCAACCTCCTGGCCCAGGATTTCCCTTACATCCACCATCCGTAAACATTTCTACTAGCTGTTTCAATCAGTTACCCTTATTGTACATCTTGTTTGTTAACTATTTTATGCTGCTCACAGGATGCAGCCACGCGCCCCTTATTGGATAAGGGTAACCAGTTTGCCAATTTCCAATCTAGACCAACGGGCTTTGGCGTAATATCACGTTTTTTCGCCACGATAATATAAACATTACCAAAATGAATACCTACCTTGTCCAGCCACCGTTCAAAGCGTTCTATAGTGTTCCAAAACCAACTGTCGAGCCGACCTTTACGGTTAGCCAGGCAAGAAATTGGGCCATGTTTAGCCACTTTTATTTCATAACCGAGCAGGTTGAGCCAATCAATAATACGGTGCATGTTAATAAAATGTGCCTTGCGCAAATCTTTACGTGCTGAACCCAGTCGGCTTCGTAAAACAGTGCAGCCAATCGAATTAAACCCGGTTATAACTAACGCGCCTTCAGACCTTAAAATCGAGTCAACTTGGCGTACAAGATGATAGGGGTCAGGTACTGATTCAAGGGTATGAGGCATGACAATCACATCAACGCTTTCAGCTTTAAAAGGCAGAAAGTCTAAGTTAGCAACCACTAACTGCTCTGCCGTAAAAAGTGCTTGATCATCAATAATGATTTTATTTTTAATTCGACTTGTACTCAAAATACCTGATGATGAAATATGACCTATTTGCAACAAGTAATAACCAAACAAGCGTGCTAGTTCTTTTTCAACCAAATCGCGTTCTTGTGCAAATAAAGCCGCACCAACACGCGAAGAAAACCATTCTCTTAAAAAAGCTTGAAATCGATGAGTTTGCACAATTTTCCTTAAAACACGCTGTGTTTTTTTTGATAAACCATGAGGTTAAAGGTACAATGCTAAAAATTATTTTTTAACATTGTAACAACCAGGCCTGGTTATGCCTAGCCTCAAACGTAAAAACAAAACTTATGAGCCTCACTATTCATCCCATACATGCCTTAGCAGATAACTATATCTGGCTAATAGAATCCAATAAGCAGGCCTGGGTAGTAGACCCGGGCGAAGCTGAACCTGTGTTGGCTCGTTTAGCGCATTTAAACCTCAATCTAGCCGGAATCCTGTTAACCCATCACCATTACGATCATACCGACGGTGTAGAAAAGTTGCTAAAAAACTACCCAGAATCAAGTGTTTATGCGAGTTGTTTAATGCAAAAACCCTACATTACTGATCGAGTCGCTGAGGGTGGCAAACTATTCATTGCCAATAGTTGTTTTCAGGTTATTGAAACGCCCGGCCATACTTTAGATCACATTGCCTTTTATAATGACCAAGTCTTATTCTGCGGTGACACCTTGTTTAGCGGTGGATGTGGACGGGTATTTGAAGGAACGGCCCAGCAAATGACCGACTCTTTACTCAAGCTGCGCGCCCTACCCGATTCACTCCATGTTTATTGTGGCCACGAATATACCCTCAGTAACATGAATTTCGCCAACCTAGCAGAACCAGACAATATTGAGATCCAACAACGTCTTGATCAAGTGCGTGCACAGCGCCGCCAAAACCAAGACTGTGTGCCCTCATTGTTGAGCCTTGAAAAAAAGACCAATCCATTTATGCGATTTGACCTTGAGCCGCTTGCTGGGCGATTAACTAGCCGAGAACAAGCTTCAAATCTCACTGAGAGCGACTTATTTGCTAGCTGTCGTGCCTGGAAAGATCAGCTCGATAAAACAGGTGAACTCGATGTCATTTAATAAGGATAAAAAACCATTGAACCCACGTATTTTATTATTACCCGCTTTTTTAATGGGTAGCCTTATATTGTCAGGTTGTCAAACCAGTCTACCGCTTATTAAATCAGATAGATCGAGCCCATCTATTAGTGAATCTGTGGAGCAACGCCAAGATCAACAGCGGGCCGAACATGCTCAACACTATCTGGCAAGAACCGAACAACTCAATCTTGAAGAGCTGGCTTTTGACCAACTCATAAAACAACAAAGCCAAGCTATGCCGTTTGAACTAGAACCGGATACACCCTATGAAAACCTGTGGGATGAGCTAGCTTCAAATTTCCAATTAATGGAAAGTCATCAAGACCTTTTTCAAGAGTATATCGCTTTTTATTTAAATAACCCACGTCACCTTGAGCGGATTTCTGTAAGAGCTAGTCCTTATCTGTACTTTATATATGATGCGATTAATGAACGTGGCATGCCTTATGAACTGGCTATGTTGCCGATAATTGAAAGTGCATTTTATCCCTATGCTCGCTCCAATATGAGCGCGGTAGGACTTTGGCAATTTATTCCATCCACCGGACGCATGTTTGAGTTACATCAAAACTGGTGGTTTGATGGTCGTCAGGACATTTATCTAAGTACCCATGCGGCGCTTGATTACTTAGAAACCCTCTATGACCGAAATAACCAAGACTGGTTTTTAGCGCTAGCCTCCTATAACGCAGGTTATGGTCGTATTTTACAAGCCACAGCCAGATTAAAACGCGCTAATCCGAATGCCGAAATCAATTATTGGTCAATCCGCCCTTACTTACCCGCTGAAACCCGTCACTATGTCCCACAGCTGCTTGCTGTTAGCTATCTAATAAAAAACAGAGAAAAGTATAATCTTACTATTGAACCCATTCAGAATGAACCTTATCTCGCATTGGTTGAGTTGGACCGTCAAATTGACTTGAACCAGGCCGCTAAAATGGCAGGGGTGTCGAACGAGTTGCTTAAACATCTCAATCCAGGTTATTTAAAAACCGTTACACCACCAGAAGGCCCGCATCACTTGTTTTTACCGATCAATAACCTTGCTAAATTTAACCAAAATTTAGCAAATAACAGTCGTTTATTTGATATAAAATGGGCGCGTCATGAAATTAGGCAGGGTGATACACTAGGCGCTATTGCATTACGTTATGGAACATCGATTGACGAAATTAGACGGTTGAATAATATTCATGGCAACACCATTCGAGCAGGACGAACGCTACTGATTCCGATTCCAGCAAACGAAACACCAAGAACGCTTTTAGCGCAGAATACTGCAAGCACAAGCACACCGAGCCGAAGTGCATCCAATCCAAATGCCCACCGTCACCAGGTTGCACGTGGCGAGTCCTTATCCGTGATCGCCCAACAATATGGCGTCAGCATTAATGACATAATTAAATGGAATAATCTAAACCCTAGACAGCCACTACAAATTGCGCAAACCTTAGAAATTAGACAGGGTAAAATTGGCCATAAAATTGAACATCAGGTACGCGAAGGTGAAAGTCTATGGGTGATAGCAAGGCGTTATAACGTAACCGTAAACGAACTGCTTAACTGGAATCGTCTATCCAATGCGAGCTTAATCCGCCCAGGAACAAAACTCGATATTTGGCAAGCCGGACCCAATAACATTTACACCGTCCGCAGAGGCGATACTATTTGGGATATCGCACGTAATTACAATATCACTAGCAACGACTTAATGCGTTATAACAATATGAATCAAAATCAGTTTCTACGCCCGGGACAAGTATTGCGTATTCCTGGAAGAAGTTAAGTTTTACGTGACATAGGAGCGTATGTTAAAAAAAATTTCTATATTAAAACAACTGTTTATATTGTTTGTTTTAATGCCAACTTTAACGCTAGCTAACCAAACGCTTCAACAAAAAGACTTCCTAGCGGGCGTGGAATATCTTAAAAATGCTGACCGTGTTAATGCCAGTCTTATTCGCACAAGATTGGACGGTCACCCACTCCAACCTATTTTTATATACCAAGATATTATTCGAAACTTAGATAGTACCTCATCGATCGTCATTAAGGGGTTTATTGATCAAAATCGCCATCTAGCCATATCAGACCGTCTTTACCAACAATGGTTAAGTCATCTTGCCCAAACACAGCAATGGTCTGCTTTTATGCAATACAGTGAGTCAGCTGAATTTACAGGCCAGGATTTCCAGTGTTGGCGTTATCAAGCAAAAATAAATCAACAACCGCAAGCGCTAATTATCTCAGACGTTCGAGACCTATGGCTTGACCAACTTACACCAACCGACGCATGCCAACCCCTTGAAAACTACCTGCTTAAAACGAAACAATTACCTGGCTGGCTTATTTGGCAAAAAATTGAACATGCATTTCAAGCCAATCAAGTTGACGTTGCCAGGTTACTGGCTAATCATTTATCCAGAGTTGATCGCCAAGCGGTTCATCAATGGATTGAATTTCATACCCATCCTGAAAAACTCATCACCGAACTTCCTAGCCTCGATTCCGCTTTTATAAATAGAAAAATATTTTTACATAGTTTAAGTCGATTAGCGAACCAACAGCCTGAAACAGCTAGCCAGCTTTTAGACTTGCATCAGCAGCGTTATAGCATCCGGACGGATGAAAGGTTAGCGATTCAGCGCACCATCAGTCTTCGATTAGCCTTTCGTTATGATGAAAAAGCCCAATACTTCTTACAAAACTATAACCAACAATCTGCCGACCAAGATACGCTGCGTTGGCAGGCACAAGTTGCACTGCGTCAGTCAGACTGGCGCAGTTTATACCAAGCAATACAAATGATGGATTTGGCTGAGCAGCGCTCCACTAAATGGCAATATTGGCAAGCTAGATCCTTAGCTCAGCTCAATCAGCCGGAACAAGCTCACTTCATTTATAAACAACTCGCCAACGAACGCAGCTATTATGGTTTTTTAGCCTCCGACCAACTTGCACAGCCCTACAACCTTAAAAGCCAAGCCCTTTCTACACCTGAACAGCTCGCCAGAGTTCAAAACAAATACCCCGCACTCGACTTAATAGAAAACCTACTAGCGATTGGCTGGCGAGTGAATGCCAGTCGAGAATGGAGGCATCTGTTACAAACGGCAGATGAACAAGATTTAACCGCCATTGCTCAAATAGCGCATCAATGGCAAGCCTATGTTTTTAGTTTTCAAGCCTTAGCCCAGGGAAAACAATGGGACTTACTCGAACTCAGGTTTCCAACGCCTTATCAGCAACTGGTTATGCAAAATGCAGAAAAAAACAAACTTGATCCTGCCTGGATTTATAGCATCATCAGGAGAGAAAGCGCTTATCAAACGGATATCCGCTCATCTGCAGGTGCAGTGGGTTTAATGCAGCTAAGACCCACTACAGCACGCTATATAGGCCAAAAACGTGGTTTTTCAAGGCAAACCTACCAAAATCTTACCGATGCCCAGTCTAATATTGAATTAGGCTCTGCTTATCTACACTACCTAATGGAAAAATTTGATGGCCATAGTGTTAAGGCAACCGCAGCCTATAACGCCGGACCAAGACGAGTGAATGATTGGCTTCCTCACCATGCCCCACTTGACGCCGACCAGTGGATTGATGCCATTCCTTTCAATGAAACAAGAAAGTATGTAAAAGCGGTACTCGAGCATCAAATCATTTTTTCAGCTCTGCTTAACCAAGAGAAGGTAAGACTGTCCTTTCTCATGCCACCAATAAACGCTAGATAAATTTTAGGCATAAAAAAACCCGACTCAAGGCCGGGCTTAAAATTATCTTTTATAAAGATAACTAAAGGAGGATACTCATGAAGAAACATGAATAGCCTCCATTATATTAAGCTCCCACCAAAGTGTCAAGTAAATTTATGCCAGTATAAGTTAAATCTATGCCCTCCTGGTGGCCAGGTCTTCAGTAGGGGCTTGAGCTTATATTCGACGCCAAGTTGTCCTTTCTTTGCTATCGAGTAACTCGATGCCTTGCGCCAATAACTCATCACGTATTTCATCAGAACGCGCCCAATTTTTATCGGTGCGAGCTTGAGTGCGTTGCGCTATTAAATCCGCAATCGCCTGATCACTCAACCCCTGCGCTTGGCCGACTTGGTTTTTAAAGAAAGCCTCTGGGGTTTCAGTCAATAACCCTAAACGGTTTGCTAGGCTTTGCAGCAAAGCCACCAGGCCTGGTTGTTGCGTTTTATTGACCTCTTTGATCAGTTCAAACAACACCGCCATCGCTTGTGGGGTATTAAAATCATCATCCATGGCCTCGTTAAATTTAGCTTCAAATTCAGTACCTTCTGCTACCAGGCCTGGTTCCGAAGCTTGCAGCGCGGTGTATAAACGCGCAAGATTGGTTTTGGCAATGTCTAGGTTTTCAATCGTGTAGTTTAACGGGCTGCGGTAATGGCTCGACAACAAGAAATAACGAATCACTTCAGGGTGATAGTCTTTGAGCACTTCACGAATCGTGAAAAAGTTATTCAGCGACTTGGACATCTTTTCGTTGTCCACACGCACAAAGCCAACATGCATCCAGGTATTAACATAATGTTCGCCATGCGCACTTTCCGATTGCGCGATTTCGTTTTCATGGTGGGGGAACTGCAAATCCATCCCGCCACCATGAATATCCAAACGCTCGCCAATGCACGAACCCGACATGGCCGAACATTCAATATGCCAACCCGGTCTACCCTGCCCCCAAGCCGAATCCCAAGCGGGTTCGTTTGCTTTGGAGGCTTTCCACAATACAAAATCCATCGGGTCTTGTTTATGCGGATTCACTTCGACCCGCGCACCCGCTTCCAGCTCGTCTTGCTTTTTACCGGACAAACGGCCGTAAGAATCAAAGGATTTCACCTTGAAATAGACATCGCCATTATCCGCTGCATAAGCATGACCTTTGTCGATGAGGGTTTTCACTAGCTGTTGGATTTCCGGGATAAAATCAGTCGCTTTGGGTTCAATATCTGGGCGCAAAATATTCAACGCGGTTTCATCTTCGTGCATGGCGCTGATAAAACGTTCGGTGAGGCTTTGAACCGATTCTTGGTTTTCAAAAGCACGGTTAATAATCTTGTCGTCTATGTCGGTGATATTGCGCACATACTTCACCTCTAGCCCAAGTGCACGCATATGGCGCACCACCGTATCAAACACCACCATCACCCGCGCATGGCCGATATGGCAATAGTCATACACCGTAACGCCACAGACATACATGCCCACTTTGCCGGGCACAATCGGTTTAAATGCGTCTTTCTGACGGGTTTCGGTATTGTAAATATGTAAATTCATAAGTTGTCCAATAAATAAAGGTTAGCTCGCGTTTTCGCTCCAGGTGTCGCGTAGGCCGACGGTGCGGTTAAACACCAGGCCTGGTAAGGTGTTGTCACGACAGAAATAGCCTTCGCGCTCAAACTGATAGGCCAATTCTTTTTGCGCATCCACCAGGCCTGGTTCCACATAACCTTTTTTAATCACTAACGAATCCGGGTTTAATACCGCTTCAAAATCCTCAGCCTTGGCAGGGTTAGGTACGCTAAACAAGCGATCATACAAATGAAACTCAGCAGGCACGGCTTTACTAGCCTCAACCCAATGAATAACACCCTTAACTTTACGACCATCAGCTGGGTTTTTGCCTAGCGTTTCTGGATCATAGCTACAGTAAATTGTTTTTAGTTCGCCATTTTCGTCGTTTTCAAAACGCTCGGCTTTGATGATATAGGCATTACGCAAACGTACTTCTTTGCCTAATATCAAGCGTTTGAAATGCTTATTTGCTTCTTCACGGAAATCATCACGATCAATATAGAGCTCACGACTAAAGAAAATCTCGCGCTTACCCATCGCCTCATTTTGCGGATGGAGCGGGGCTTGAATCGATTCAATCTGACCTTCAGGGTAGTTTTCAATCACCACTTTCAGCGGATTCAGCACCGCCATGGAACGCGGTGCATGGACATTCAAATCATCACGCACGGCGGCTTCCAAAATCGACATTTCAGTAAAACTATCGACTTTACTAATTCCAATCCGTTCCGCAAAGTCGCGCAAAGAGGCTGGCGTAAAACCACGGCGACGCAAACCAGAAATCGTTGGCATGCGCGGGTCATCCCAACCCGTCACTAATTTATCATCCACCAACTGATGCAGCTTACGCTTGGACATCACGGTGTATTCCAAGTTCAAGCGCGAGAACTCATACTGACGCGGACGCGTAGCATTGGGCAGGGTAATATTGTCTAAAATCCAGTCATATAACCGACGGTTATCCTGAAACTCTAGGGTACACAACGAATGGGTCACCGCCTCAATCGCATCAGAAATACAATGCGCAAAGTCATACATTGGGTAGATACACCAGGTATCGCCGGTTTGGTGGTGATTTTGGAAACGCACCCGATACAAAATCGGGTCGCGCATACACATAATCGGCGAGCTCATATCTATCTTGGCACGCAACACACACTCGCCCTCTTTAAAGCCCCCCGCGCGCATTTTTTCAAACAACTTACGGTTTTCAGCTGGCGGGGTATCACGATAAGGACTGGGTTTGCCCCCTTCAGTCAGGGTGCCGCGGTACTCGCGCTGTTGATCCGCGCTCAAAAAGCACACATAAGCCAAGCCCTTATCCACCAGCTCAAGCGCATAGTGAAAAAACTGTTCAAAATAACTTGAGCTATAACGAATCTCGCCCGACCACTCAAAGCCTAACCACCTTACATCACGCTGAATCGAGTCCACATATTCCAGGTCTTCTTTGGCGGGATTGGTGTCATCAAAACGCAAGTTACATTGCCCGTTATAATCAAGCGCCAAGCCAAAATTTAAGCAAATAGATTTTGCATGACCAATATGTAAGTAGCCATTGGGTTCAGGCGGAAAACGGGTTTGAATCTGTTGATGCAACCCGGATGCTAAGTCTTCATCAATAATATTTCGAATAAAATGGGTGGCGCGATCGCCCGTTTCAGCATGACTCATCGACTCTGTCCGTTGTTAATTGAATTAATTAAATATTATAGCATTCAACATCCTCGCTAGTGATACTGTTCCTTGTATCCAATAACAATGTTAAAATAATCGCGAATTTTAATATCAAAGGCGAATTAACATGAAAACAACCCCCTCTCGTTTAGTTCTTAGTCTGACCCTGTTTATTGGCCTGTTCTTCAGCAGTTTTATCCTTAAGGCTGATAACCCTCAGGTTCTGATTGAAACCAATAAAGGCTCAATGATTATCGAACTCTACCCAAACGAAGCGCCCCTATCGGTTGAAAACTTCTTAAATTATGTTAACAGTGGCTATTATGACGGCACTATTTTTCATCGCGTCATTGGTAACTTTATGATCCAAGGCGGTGGTTTTGAAGCCGATTTCAAACGCAAACCTACCCATGCACCGATTCAAAATGAGGCGGATAATGGCCTGCAAAACCGAATTGGCACGATAGCCATGGCGCGTACCAATGACCCCCATTCAGCGACCTCCCAATTTTTTATTAATGTTGCCAATAATAACTCACTCGACTTTCGTGAAAAAACTCCACGCGCATGGGGCTATGCCGTATTTGGTCGCGTCACTGACGGAATGCGTACCGTAAATACGATTCGAACCGTACCGACCACCAGTCAAAATGGGCATCAAGATGTTCCCGTGGAGCCGGTGATTATTGAGCGTGCAAGACAAATTAAATAACCAGACTTTAAACCACTTTAAAAAGGAAAATACATACATGACACAGGTTACCTTTCACACCAGCATGGGCGATATAAAAATTGAAGTTGACCATGAAAATGCACCGCTAACCGCAGAAAACTTTGTAAAGTATGCCGAAGAGGGATTTTATAACGGCACAATTTTCCATCGTATTATTCCCAGCTTTGTTGTCCAGGGCGGTGGGCTTGTGGCTGGAATGGAAGAAAAACCTAATCGTGATTCGATCAAAAATGAAGCAGACAATGGCCTTAAAAACCTAAAAGGTTCGCTGTCAATGGCGCGAACCATGGACCCCAATTCAGCAACATCGCAATTTTTTATCAACCTAAAAGACAATGATTTTCTGGATCACACCAGCAAAGATGTGCATGGTTGGGGTTATGCCGTTTTTGCCAAGATTGTGGAAGGTATGGAGGTCGTTCAAGCCATGGCCAAGGTTGAAACCACCAACCGCCAAGGCCATCAAGATGTGCCAAGAGAAGACATTACCATTGAAAACACCACGGTTCAAACGGTATAACGCGTTTGGCTAAACCCTGCTATATACTGGCTGATGTTCACCTTCAGCCAGACACTCAACACCCCATCAATCAAGCCTTTCGATCGTTTTTAACCCTATGGGCCTCTCAAGCAGATGCTATTTACCTACTCGGTGACTTATTTGAAGCCTGGGTCGGTGATGATCTTGGACTCGAAACCTATGCCCAAGATATTGGCGCGATTAAAGCCTTGAGCCAGCAAGGCGTACAGGTGTTTATCGGCACAGGGAACCGTGACTTTTTACTCAAAAAAGCCTTTTACCGCGCCACGCAGTCGCAAGCGCTTGATGACATCAGTATCCAAACTATACAGGGTACCGACTTTATATTGTTGCACGGTGACCAACTTTGCACTGACGACCTGCAATACCAAAAAATGCGTCGATGGTTTCATAATCCGCTTATTCAGTGGCTTTTTTTAAAACTACCAAAAACCCAACGCAATAAAATTGGCCAACAACTCCGCGCAAAATCAGCTACCTATTCACAGCAAAAACCACAACAAATTATGGATGTTTCAAACCAAGCTGTAGAAACCTTACTGAACAAACACCCAAATATCGAACACCTTGTTCACGGCCATACTCATCGCCCGGCGATTCATCACCTTGAAATAAACGAGCAAACAAAAACAAGATGGGTACTGGGTGATTGGCGGCCCGAAGCCCGCATTCTAAAAATAGAAAACGGACAACCAGGCCTGGTGCCCTTTAATATTAAGGATTAACCTTGGTTTCACCAGACTGTTTAGATAAGGCTTCCATAGGTTTAAGTAAATTCAACTCCCCTTCCGAGCGCGCAATAATCACCGCGCCCACTGAGTCGCTAAATATATTCACCGAGGTGCGCATCATATCCAACAAGCGATCAACGACTAACAAAATACCTAAGGCCTCGATCGGCAAACCGACCGCCAATAAAATGACACTAATCGCAACCAAACTGGCCGAAGGTATCCCCGCAACGCCAATTGACGTCGCCAACGCTAAAATCACCACCAATAACTGCTGTGTCCAAGTTAAGTCCACCCCAAACAACTGCGCAATAAACAAAACCGCCACACATTCATACAAAGCCGTACCATTCATGTTGACCGTCGCACCCAAGGGTAAAACAAAACTGGTAACCCGGTTCGACACACCGGCACGTTGTTCGACATTCGACAACGTAACCGGTAAGGTTGCCGACGAAGAACTGGTTGAAAAAGAAGTTAACAATGCCGGAAACATGGCTTTGTAATGCAACCATGGATTCTGGATTTTGCCAACATACTTCAACAGCAAAGACATCACAACAAAAAAATGCAACGCTAAGGCTAAGCTTACCGTCAAAAAGAACCAAGCCAAATTACCAAACTGCTCAAACCCGGTGCGCGCCACCGACGCAGCCACCAAACCAAATACCCCATAAGGGGCAAACTTCATCACCAAAGCGGTAATCTTCATCATTACATCAAAAATAGCCTGCCAAAAATCATGCATCACTTCTCGAGGCCGACCGGTTAATTGCGTCATAAAGAAACCAAACAAAATACTGAAAAAAATCAGTCCCAACATTTGCATTTCGACGGCGGCCTTAAAAATATTATCAGGAATCATGCGGATAAAGATTTCAGCAATATCCCCCATCCCCTTGCCTTCCACCGCGCTCATTAACTGCGCATTGGTTTCAATGACCGGCGCTTGCGTCTGTCCTGCACCCGGCTGAATAATATTGACCAAAGCCAAACCAATCAAAATTGCGATTAATCCGGTTGCGGCATAATAACTCAAGGTTTTCAAACCCAATCGACTAAAGCCCTGTTGGCCCCCAATATTACTCACGCCTAAAATAATCGCAGACACTACCAGCGGAATGACAATCATTTTTAGTGCGTTTAAAAATAGCGTGCCAATAAAATCGTAGATGGCGACCCAACTGATTCCCACAACCGTCGCGCTAACACCGGTTGCACTACCCATAATAGCCGCCAGCCCCAAAGCAATAAGAATTTGCCAATGTAAAGCGAGTTTCATGTTATTTACTCCTAGCTTAGAAATGAAAAAACGCCAAAGGCGCTTTAAAACACGAATGGAATTAAATGTCAGGACACTGATACCAAGCCATCGACGGCCCAAGATTATGCACGCTAGCAAAACCTTGCCCCATTAAAATCTGTTGCGCCATATACGAGCGCTGACCCGAACGACAAAACACGACAACCGGCAAGGATTTATTTAGCTTTTGAGCCGCTACCTGATCAATTTCATGCAACGGAATATTTATCGACCCAGGAATAGGTTCCATCATAAATTCCTGCGGGGTACGCACATCAACGAGCTGACCTTGATGGTCTTTTATTAAAGCCTTTGCTTGCTCACAAGGGATAAACATGCACATCTCCAATCTAAAAATGGCGCCATCTTAATAACTAAGCGCTAAAAAGGCCAATATAAATAATCCATACCCCTATTAGGGCAAATAAAGCCGCGACAAGATCGTCAAGCATAATCCCCAAACCGCCCGAAACTCGGCGATCAAGCCAGCCAATTGGCCAGGGCTTGATAATGTCAAAAAACCGGAAAAAAACAAACGCCAATAGCCACCACAACCAGGCCTGGTCAGGCAACAATAAAAGCACCAACCAAATACCAACAAACTCATCCCAAACAATGCCGCCATGATCGTGCACCCCGACCAGTTCAGCGGCACGGCCACAAATCCAGCTGCCAGCAATCAGCCCTAAACCAAACACCAGCCAGGCTAAAACAGGCGCATACACGACTAAAGGAATAAACAGCAGCCAACCTAATAAAGTCCCCCAAGTTCCCGGGGCTTTAGGGGCCAAACCCGAACCAAAACCAAAACCCAACATCAATGCGGGGTGCTGTTTTAGTTCGGACCAACTTGGTGTTGGTGACATGGGAGGGTTGAAGCTTATTTCGCTGAGCGTTTACGCGCGGCAATACGTAAACGTAATGCGTTAAGCTTAATAAAGCCTTCCGCATCTTTTTGGTTGTACGCGCCCTTGTCATCTTCAAACGTCGCAATCGACTCATCAAACAAACTGTCTGTCTCTGACTTGCGCCCTACCACAATGACATTGCCTTTGTACAACTTCAAGCGCACTACGCCATTCACTACTTTTTG
Organism: Thiomicrospira sp. R3; assembly: GCF_029581415.1. GTDB lineage: Bacteria > Pseudomonadota > Gammaproteobacteria > Thiomicrospirales > Thiomicrospiraceae > Thiomicrospira. The sequence goes on from NZ_CP121121.1 coordinate 1,857,722, forward strand.
TGAATGGTCAATCGCCGCTTGGAGCATTTCACGCTCAGGGCTAAACCAAAAGCCGTTATAAACCAACTTAGCATAACGTGGCATTAACTCATCTTTCAAATGCGCCGCTTCACGATCTAACGTAATTGACTCCATCGCTCTATGCGCCTTAATCATAATCGTACCGGCAGGGGTTTCATAACAACCGCGCGACTTCATGCCAACAAAACGGTTCTCAACTAAATCATCACGTCCAATACCATTGGCACCACCGATTTGGTTTAACTCCGCCATAATCGTCGCTGGCGAAAAGGCTTGGCCATTTAACGCCACAATATCGCCCTTCTCATAGGTCAACTCAATATAGGTTGGCTCATTGGGTGCGTTTTCTGGAGCTACCGACCAACGCCACATAGACTCTTCAGGCTCGGCCCAAGGATCTTCCAGCACGCCGCCTTCATAAGAAATATGCAGCAAGTTTGCATCCATAGAATAAGGCGACTTTTTACCCTTCTTATTTTCGATCGCGATATTGTGCTCTTGCGCATAAGCCATCAATTTTTCACGTGAGTTTAAATCCCACTCACGCCAAGGCGCAATCACTCTGACATCCGGCATTAACGCATAAGCGCCTAACTCAAAACGTACCTGATCGTTACCCTTGCCGGTTGCGCCATGAGAAATCGCATCCGCATTAACAGCCTGTGCAATCTCAACCAAACGCTTGGCAATCAACGGACGTGCAATCGAAGTACCTAATAAATACTCGCCTTCATAAATAGCATTGGCACGGAACATCGGGAATACAAAATCACGCGCAAACTCTTCACGCAAATCTTCAATAAAAATTTCTTTAATGCCCATCGCTTGTGCCTTAACGCGCGCAGGCTCCACCTCCTCGCCCTGGCCTATATCCGCCGTGAAGGTGACGACTTCACACTGATACTCATCCTGCAACCATTTAGCGATAATTGAGGTGTCTAAACCGCCTGAGTAAGCTAAAACGACTTTTTTTACATCTGACATTTTGTTTCCTTTGTTTAATTGGGAGCCGAAAGATTGGCTCAAGCCTACTAATTTGCGCAATTATACCTTAAAATCTAATTTTTTAGGGCTTGAAGCCACAAGTCTTTTCACTTTTAAAAGGATGTGAATGATGCCACTGATGGATTATGTTAAAGTTGTACCCCAGTACCTTTTACCCAAACAACTGCTTTCGCAAGCCATGCATAGCTTTATGCATAGTCAGATTGGATGGATTAAAAATGCTACGATTAAAGGCCTCACCAAGCTTTACAATATCGATATCCGTGATGCCCAAGATCCCAATATCGAAAACTATCCCCATTTTAATGCTTTTTTTACCCGCGCCCTTAAACCAGAATCGCGCCCTATTCACCCTGGTGAGCAAATCTGGGTCAGCCCTGTCGATGGCGTAATCAGTCAGTCAGCGCCAATCCAAGACAACAAACTCATCCAAGCGAAATGCCATGACTACACCACCGAAGCGCTGGTTGGGGGTGATATCAGCTACGCCAAAAAATTTAAAGACGGCGACTTTGCCGTTATCTACCTTTCACCTCGCGACTACCACCGCATTCACATGCCCATCAATGCCCAGCTGCTCTCCATGACCTACGTGCCAGGTGACTTATTTGCAGTCAACCCCGCTACGGTTAATCTTGTCCCAGGCCTCTTTGCCAGAAACGAACGCCTAGTGCTGCGCTTTAAATCTGAACAAGGCCATTTCTGTCTGGTTATGGTCGGGGCGATTTTCGTTGGCAGCATGGAAACCGTTTTCCAGGGTAAAATTACCCCCCCTTATGGCGCAACCCTACAACACTGGGATTATAAAGAACACAATCTAACCTTTGAAAAAGGCGAAGAAATTGGCCGATTTAACATGGGTTCAACCGTGGTATTATTAACACAGAATGGACAATTTCCAGAGCTAGGGCAACAGCAAGAACGCTTTATAAAAATGGGTGAAGCCTTTCGTTTTCCAACCCCGCCCAATTCAGATGAGATTAAACCTGATCCGGTTAACGACGACGAACAAGCCATAGGAGGTATGTAGCATGAAACAAATTACCGCAATCATTAAACCCTTCAAGCTCGATGACGTGCGTGATGCACTCCATGACATCGGCATTCATGGCATGACCGTCACCGAAGTAAAAGGCTATGGTCGTCAAAAAGGTCACACCGAAATGTACCGAGGTGCCGAGTATGTGGTGGACTTCCTACCCAAGTTAAAACTTGAAATCGCTGTCGCCAATGAAATCGTTGACAATGCCATCGAAGCAATTGTACAGGCAGCACAAACCGGCAAAATTGGTGATGGCAAAATATTTGTCACCACCATTGAACAAACCATCCGCATCCGCACCGGTGAAACCGGCCCTGATGCCCTGTAACATACCGATTAAGGGGGATTTATTATGCGTAAACATCACCTAGCTTATGGCTTGTTTGGGCTTGCCCTAACAAGCTTTAGCCTGCATGCCTCAGCGAACAAAATTGAACAATGCTTTGCTAAAGCGGTCAGCGAACCCTGCAGCCTAATCAGCCAATCAGAGTTTGATAAACTCACTCCTCCTTCAATTAAAAGCCTTAACCTAAAAGCGCAACACGTATTTGAAGAAAGCGATTTAGAAAATCGTACACCAGAAGGTTGGTACTGTAGGTTTGAACCCACTTTTGAACAGGCTGCGGGGTTGATGAGTATGGCTAGTTCAACGGGGATTGAAATCTCAGTAGAGCCATTCGATAAAACCCAATTAGAAACCTTACCGGAAAAATGGCAACAAAAACTAGCAGGAAAATCAACAAAAGAAATCTTCACCCTGCTGATGCAACCTGAAACCCGTAAAAACATGATGATGGACGTAGTTCTTGAAGAAGAACTTGGAACTGAAGAGCTTGAAATGGCTAAAGCAATGTTCGCACAAATGCCCACACCGCAAATTGAGTCCATAAAAAACTTAACTCAGGCCGCGTACTATGAAGTCATTGATTTTGGAATGGGCTTAAAGTTTACAACGATTTCGCTACTGGAAGGCCAACACATTCTCAATATTGAACTGGAACACAGCGAAGCCGAACAACACAAAAAATGGTTAGTGGATATCGCTAAAAATATCGTCGATAAATGTAAAAAATAAAATTAAAGATTAAAACAACCAGGCCTGCTTATCCCTAGCTAGTTCAACGAACCGAAGACTTCGGTTCATGGCTATGATAAGGGGCTAATACCGCCAAGGCGCAAACGACCACAAACGTGGCCGCATTCGCCGGAATCTGTAAGTTAAAATCAAAAAAACTATGAATCGTAATGGACAATAATGCCATCGTCACCCCAAAACCCAACCCGCTGCGAAACAAGGATTCACGCATCCATAACGCCTTGAGTGCAAAATAAAACGACAAGGCTAAAAAAGCCAATAATAGCAAACTCCCGATCAAGCCGAACTCAATCCAAAACTGCAAAAAATCATTGTGCGCATGATCAAAATGTCCACCAAAATCAATCCCTGAATAGGGCATAAACGCGAGCTCATACGTGCCCGCACCCTGACCAACCCAAGGCTTCTCCATTGCCAAAGGCAACCCGCGCTCAAAGGCCAGCCCACGCAAATCATCCAAATTAACAATCAAGTTACCCTGATCCACCGTAACCGACACCTCTGTACTAAATACCCGATCCTTCAAACGCTCTAACCCAAAATACTGACTAATAATCAATACATCAATTAACAAAATACTTAGAATAATCAACCCATTGCGAACACGATTAAGTGGATTACGCGCAATAAACAACACAGAAACCACCAACAAACTCACCATAAACGCCGTGTTACCCATCCGTGATTGCGTCATAACCAACGCAATGACCATCAAAATTAACGCCAAACGAATCATCATTTTTGGGCTTAACAACAACTCCAAAAAACCAACCCAGCTCCAATCACGACCCGTTCTAAATGCCAGCATTAATCCAATCCCTAACGCCAGCGTCATCTCCAAATAACCCGCAAAATGATTGCGATTAACAAACGTACCCGTAGCCACTTGGCGCGAAGATTCAAATAACCAGCCAAACAACCCACTAAGCTCACCAAACGCCCGCATCGTCCCCAACAACGCCTGCAAGGTGCCGCTCACCAATAATGCCGCAATCAGCCACACCAAGCGCTGGCGCGTTTTAAACACATCCAACACCACAACAAACAGCACGCTATAAGCCAAACCCAGCATTAAATACTTAAAGGTCGCATAACTATCTAACGTCCATCCGGCTGCAAGTTGAAGCCCAACCCAAGCCTGAAATAAAAGCAGCAGGCCTGCTAACACCAAGCCTACCCGATGAACACGTCTCCACTGCCAAAACCGTAAATTAAACAACCAGCCGCTTGCCCAAACCAATGCAATCAAGCCTACCCAAGCCACTAAAAAAGCCATCGACGCATCACGATTTGACCCTAAAGGCAAAGGAATAAAAACTAAAAAAGCCAAGATTAAACTCACCGAAACGCGGTCTAAAAAACACCCGAAACCTCGACAAGATGCTTTTATAAATGATTGATTACTAAAAGAAAAAGACATCAAAAAAACTAACCCGCTTTAACATCATGCAAATAATCCACCAAACCAGACTGATGACTAAACCCATTGATAATGCTCAAAAATTGCGCCTCTACTTTCTCATATTCAAAAGCAACCAAGGCCGCCTCAAGCTCAATAAACTCATCACGTAAACGCTCATAATCCAAAAACTCTTCATGCGCCTTCATAATTCGAGGGTGATCGGTTTGCTCAACACCATCGCCAATTAACAACTCCTCGAACAACTTTTCGCCAGGTCGCAAGCCAGTATAAACAATCTCAATATCCCCATCACAGGCCTCATCTTTCAACTTCAAGCCTGACAAATGAATTACGCGGCGAGCCAAGTCATCAATTTTAACCGGCTTGCCCATATCCAATACAAACACATCGCCTCCGACACCCATCGAACCGGCTTGAATTACCAAAGAAGCCGCCTCAGGTATTGTCATAAAAAACCGCGTAATATCTTTATGCGTTACCGTTACAGGGCCACCATTCGCAATCTGTTTTCTAAACAACGGAATAACCGAACCCGACGAGCCCAATACATTACCAAACCTTACCATCACAAAACGCGTATCAGGATACACCTGCTGTAAAGCCTGCAAACTCATCTCAGCCATCCGGAACGTCATGCGTTTTTTCATACGCAGCCTTCTAAATTACAGCCTTTTATACGTTTAGGCTGTCTTTTTCAAATAACAGCGGGTTCTGTTTTGGGTGATTTTGGTCAGGCCCCTCAAGATTTTGCATTACGTTTGCTTAAAGAAGATAAGGTGCAGTTTATGGCAAGTGATGCGCATAATAATCTTTATCGTCCTCCAAAATTGGCCGATGCGTTTAGTTTCTTGTCGAAATCCAGTGTATATGACCTACTAAAAATGAAGCTTAGGCATAATAGCCGTGTGTTAACCGAATCCTTGTTCAAATTTAATCCTTTCCCTTTTACTGACCATTGTGATTTATGATGTTTAAATCGGGTTTTTCATTCGTGTCTTTTAGGTTATTTTTTGCTTTCTGGTTAGTCTTAAGTCTAACTTTGTTATGGGTGGCGGGTCGTTGGGTTTATTCTGAGTTACATTTTTATCAGGCTAGTAAGTTGTTGTCTCAAGTTGGTCAGTCGGTTGAGCCGGTATCCCATGCTGTAGTTGATGTGATTGATTATTCGTTAAATCAGTATAATCATTATGCTTGGATAACCAGGCCTGCTTATTATGATTTAAAAATCGGGTTAAGTGTATTCAGACTGGAATTGGACATTGAACCCGATAGTCAGGCTGAGGTTATTGAGCAAATAAAAACGCTACTGGCAGAACAAACATTAGCCTTTCCTCACTACCCCTTTGTTTGGGTAAATAATCTTCGCTTACTTACTTTGACTAAGGATAGTTCATCGGTCGATTATTTTTGGGATCAAAGTTTATTTTTGGCTCACCGAAACCCGTTAGTTAATTTAGAGTTGGCATTAACTATCAATGATATCTGGTCATTTTTAGACCGTGAACAACGTGCAGAGGCTTTAGAGGTTTTAGCATTAGGTTTTTCGGCGACTCGACATAATGCACGTAAGATTTATCGAAGTTTAACCGACCAAAATGCGCGTATGGCCACATGTTTATATCTTAATGCTAAGCAGGTATTGAATGCGGATGTTTGTCAGGGAAGGTAAAACGGCTCATAAAACTAAATAAAACTAAGGTTCGATTGGATTAATGGGTAGCGGGTTTTCTTGCACTGATTCTATCTCTTCATCAGGTGTGGGCGCAAGAACGCTTGATGGGGGTAGGTCTAGCAGTTGAATAAATACTTCATTTTCTCCTATCATGCCTAAACGTTTACGCGCATGCGTTTCGAGTGCATCGGTGCCAGATTGTAATTCTATAACTTCTTTTTTGAGTAGATCATTAACCGCTTGTTGGGCTTCAACTTGTTGTTGGGCTTGGGCCAAGCGCAGTTTTAGTGACAGGTATTCGCCTAGACCACCGTTAGATGACAGCAGGCGAACACCGGTTAGAAGGATTAGGACGGATAAAATAATTATCAGAATTTTCATCCGTCGTTAATGCTTATTTAAGGTTGTAGAAGGCTGATTTACCAGGGTACACAGCGGTACCCGACTCATTCAATGCTTCTTCGATACGAATCAACTGGTTGTATTTTGCAACACGGTCTGAGCGAGACATTGAGCCAGTTTTGATTTGACCCGCCCCCGTCGCTACCGCGATATCCGCAATGGTGGCATCTTCGGTTTCGCCTGAACGATGCGAGATAACCGCTGTATAACCGGCTTCTTTAGCCATTTGAATCGCATTCATGGTTTCAGTCAGGGTGCCAATTTGGTTTACCTTGATTAGAATTGAGTTTGCAATACCCTTATCGATGCCTTCTTTTAGGATTTTGGTGTTGGTTACGAATAGATCATCGCCAACCAATTGAACCGTTTTGCCTAAACGTTCAGTTTGCATTTTAAAGCCATCCCAATCGCTTTCGTCAAAGCCATCTTCAATTGAGATAATCGGGTACTTAGCACACCAATCGGCGTAGAAATCGACCATTTGCGCACTGGTTAAGGTGCGACCTTCTGAAGCTAATACGTAGTTACCATCTTTGTAAAGTTCAGATGCGGCCACGTCAAGTGCAATCATGATGTCTTTGCCTGGAACATAACCGGCTTTTTCGATCGCTTCTAGGATAACGGTAATCGCTTCTTCGTTTGATTTTAGGTCGGGAGCAAACCCACCTTCATCACCGACTGCGGTGTTGTAGCCTTTGTCATGTAATACTTTTTTCAAGGTATGGAATACTTCGGCACCATAACGAAGTGCTTCAGAAAAACTTGGCGCACCGACAGGCATAATCATGAATTCTTGAAAATCAACGCTATTGTCAGCATGCTCACCGCCATTGATGATGTTCATCATCGGAACCGGCATACGGTAGTCATCGTTTTTTAGGTATTCAAATAGCGCTTGACCCTTTGAGATAGCAGCCGCTTTTGCACAGGCCATAGATACAGCTAGAATCGCATTGGCACCTAAACGTGCTTTGTTGTGTGTGCCATCCAAATCGATCATGATTTGGTCGATATTCGCTTGATCTGTGGCTTCTTTTCCTTTTAACGCAGGTGCAATTTCATTTTTGATATTGTTTACCGCGTTCATCACGCCTTTGCCCATAAACTTTGATTTATCACCATCGCGTAATTCAATCGCTTCACGTGAACCGGTTGACGCGCCTGATGGCGAGGCTGCGCGTCCCATCGCACCACATTCTAAAATTACATCCGCTTCTACGGTGGGGTTGCCGCGTGAATCAATAATTTGGCGCGCTTTGATTTCTTTAATCAATGACATCTTTTAAACCTTTTGAGTAGTAAAATTAATAAAAATAAACAATAAATCAAATTCTATTTGGGTTTTATGACAGGCTGATTACATCAACTCTGTTTCAATGAATCCTTGTTGTTTAACCACCTGATCAAGTGCTTTGAGTACTTCCAATATTGGCTTTAGGTTACCCAGCGGCCACATATTCGGTCCATCACTTTTTGCGTTTAAAGGATCAGGGTGGGTTTCCATAAACAAACCGGAAATTCCGGCTGCGACGGCCGCTCGTGCAAGTACAGGCACAAACTCGCGTTGACCACCGGAGGTGCTACCTTGGCCGCCGGGTTGTTGAACCGAATGGGTCGCATCAAACACCACTGGGCAGCCAGTTTGTCGCATTGAAGCTAGGCCACGCATATCTGAAATTAGGGTATTGTAACCAAACGACGTTCCGCGATCACAGACCATAATTTGATGATTACCTACTTCGCGCGCTTTGGCTACAACCTGGTCCATGTCCCAAGGCGCTTGAAACTGTCCCTTCTTTATATTAACCGGTAACCCTTGGCGACATACATTTTGAATAAAGTTGGTTTGACGTACTAAAAATGCCGGCGTTTGCATCACATCGACAACAGAAGCGACTTCACCCAGTGGGGTGTCTTCATGCACATCAGTGAGTACCGGTACACCAATTTCGTCCTTCACTTTTTGTAGAATTCTGAGGCCTTCTTCAATGCCTAAACCACGAAAACTCGCGGTTGATGAGCGATTCGCTTTATCATAGGACGACTTAAAAATAAACGGGATGCCTAACTCTGCAGTCAATTCTTTTAGTCGACCTGCTGTGTCAATCGCCAATTGCTCGGACTCAATAACACAAGGCCCGGCTATTAAAAAAAACGGTTGGTCAATACCAACATTAAAACCACAAAGTTGCATAACTTAACCTTTTTGTTTTGCGGTTAATGCCGCTTGAACGAACGCACTAAACAGAGGATGTCCATTACGGGGTGTTGATGTAAATTCTGGATGGAACTGACAGGCGACAAACCATGGATGGTTCGGGATTTCAATGGATTCCACCAAATCGCCATCTTCTGAATGGGCTGAAAAGACCAGGCCTGCTTGTTCTAGGCGTGCTATGTAACCTTCGTTCATTTCATAGCGATGACGATGACGTTCACGAATGGTTTGACTAGCGTAAATTTCGGCCAGTTTGGTGTTGGCTTTTACTTTACAGTTTTGCCCACCTAAGCGCATTGTGCCACCTAGATCTGAGCTTTCAGAACGCTCAACCACCGCGCCTTTTTCATCGGTCCACTCGGTAATCAGGGCGACAACAGGATGCGGGGTTGCAGGATTGAGCTCGGTGCTATGGGCACCGGTTAAACCGGCTACATTACGCGCATATTCAACCACCGCCATTTGCATGCCCAGACAAATCCCAAGGTAGGGTTTTTGGTGTTCGCGTGCGTGTTGAATAGCTAGGATTTTACCTTCAACGCCGCGCGCTCCAAAGCCACCGGGCACTAAGATCGCATCCATTTTGTTGAGTTTTTCAATACCCACGCGTTCAAGCTCTTCTGAGTCAATGTAGTGTATTTTAACTTTAGTACGCGTATGAATTCCAGCGTGCAATAAGGCCTCAATAAGCGATTTATAGGCTTCGGTTAAATCAACATACTTACCCACCATCGCAATATCAACATGCTCTTGGGCATTGAGCTGTGCTTCTACGACTTGATCCCAATCGCTTAGGTCGAGTGGTTTGGCATGGGTTAAGCCTAATTTTTTAACCACCAAATCATCCATGCCCTGCTCGTGTAGCATACGAGGTACTTGATAAATTGATTTGGCGTCTAGCGAGTTAATAACGGCTTTTTCTTCAACATTAGTAAACAGCGCAATTTTACGTCGTTCACTTTCCGCTAAAGGAATTTCTGAACGGCAAATAAGGACATCGGGCTGAATACCAATAGAGCGTAATTCTTTTACAGAGTGTTGGGTAGGTTTGGTTTTCACTTCACCCGCTACTGCAATGTAAGGCAATAGGGTTAGATGCATAAACAGGGTGTTATCACGCCCAATTTCAACCCCCATTTGTCGGATGGCTTCTAGAAAAGGCAGCGATTCAATGTCACCAACTGTACCACCCACTTCAACCAAAGCGACATCTGCACCATCGGCCGCGTCTTTAATGCGTGATTTAATTTCATCCGTAATATGCGGAATAACCTGTACAGTTCCACCGAGGAAATCGCCACGACGCTCACGACGTATTACTGTTTCGTACACTTGTCCGGTTGAGAAACTATTGCGTTTACTGAGTGGACGTTGAACAAAACGTTCATAATGGCCCAAATCCAAATCGGTTTCCGCCCCGTCATCAGTGACAAAAACCTCTCCATGTTGTAATGGACTCATGGTGCCTGGATCGACGTTAATATAGGGGTCCATTTTAAGCATACTGACTCGATAGCCGCGGGCTTCCAATAACGCACCTAGTGATGCAGCGGCAATCCCTTTCCCTAAAGAAGAAACAACACCACCGGTAACAAATATAAATTTAGTCATTATTCACACTTTGTAGAAAATTAAGACACGCAGGGGGAATGAATTAAACATCCCAAGCTTTTGAATACAGAATGGTCATATATTCTAACCGAAAAGCCTGTTCTCTTCAATTTAAAGCCACAAAGATTGCCCCTATTTCATTTGACTTAACGTTAAACGGTTCAAAAACACGATAATCACGAATAGCAGCAAGTTGATTGTTGATCGTCACCACTGGCCAATAAGGTCTTTGCCAAGGCGGTATCTCTTGTTGTTGGAACCATTTTTTAAGCGATGTGCGATTAGGTACATCGACTGATTTAAGCGTTCGAATTTCGACCTTATTATTTGCATTAAACCAGTCGTGTGCAATGCCTTCCCCCAGGCTTGCCTGAAAAGTCGAACCCACCCTTGAAAGATCGATGCCCCCTGACCAACAAATGTTAATTTCTTCTATCTTTTCAACAGGGTAAAATACAAACCTCTTAAAACGTCTTAGTTCTTTTCCTGCGATTATTCGCTGTGGATTGGCATTGGACGAGGCACTAAAGCATTCGCTTTTAAACCAGTCTAAATCTGTTTGAGTTAAACGCACTGAATGGTGGTTGTGAAACCAATAACGTAGGCTATTTTTTTGTCTAGCCCAATCCAGGTTTTGCAGCGCTTGCCAGTCAAGATAGCTAGCGCTATGATCAATTGACTTTAAATCTAGTTGAGCTAATTGTTCAAGCAATTGATTTGATTCAAAGCAATGCGAAGCGGCTTGCGAGATTTTTTGTTGGGCTTGTGACCAGGTTGAGTCGAATAAGGGCAAGAGTTGATGGCGAACATAATTTCGCCTAAAGTCCAGTTGTTGATTCATTGGGTCTTCTACCCAGCTTAATCCGTGTTGATGGGCATAATCCACCAAATGAGAATAACCAATATTCAGCAAAGGGCGATATAACCAGGCCTGCTTGGACTTTGAATTCAATAGTCTTTTGGTGGGCATTGCGGCTAATCCCGCTAACCCGGCCCCTCTCATCAGGTTTAGTATAAAGGTTTCTGCTTGATCACGTTGGTGGTGCGCCGTCAATAAAACGCCTTGCTCACCGACTAACTCGTTAAATGCTTGATAACGTGCTTGGCGCGCGGCAGCCTCTAGGTTTTGATTTAACTTGATGACCACTTGTTTGGCGATAAAGTTAACCTGAAGGTCTTCGGCCTGTTGTTTACAGTGAACTAGCCATCGGTCTGCATCCGCTTGCAGGCCGTGATGAATATGAATCGCATTAAGATTGACATCGTTAGGCTTTAGCCGCACTAAAGCGTCTAATAATACCGTGGAGTCAAGGCCACCACTAAATCCTACCCATAAATCTTGTTGGTGACTCGATTGGTAAAAATCTTGAATGGCGCTGATAACCTGGCAGGCTTTGGACATGACGTTAAACAAAATGAGCGCGGATTAGCGCCCTTTTATATAAGCTAAACGAGTTCAAAATTTCCATAAGCCATATAACGATCATAGCGGCGTGAAACGAGTTGATCAAGGTCAAAGGTTTTAAAGTGGTTAAGTTGTTCGATCAACACGGCTTTTAAACTTTCAGCCGTTTGTTGATGAGCACGATGCGCGCCACCTAGAGGCTCTGTAATGATTTCGTCGATTAGCCCTAATGATTTAAGGCGTGGGGCTGTCACACCTAACGCCGCCGCCGCATCAGCAGCGTTGGCAGCACTTTTCCATAAAATAGACGCACAGCCTTCCGGGGAGATAACCGAATAGGTGCTGTATTGCAGCATTAAGGTTACATCGCCGACACCTATTGCTAATGCACCCCCTGAACCGCCCTCGCCAATCACGGTACAAATAATGGGGGTTTTAAGTTCAGCCATTTCAATGAGATTACGTGCAATGGCTTCACTTTGACCCCGTTCTTCAGCATCAATGCCAGGATAGGCACCAGGCGTGTCGATAAAGGTCAAAATAGGTAAATTAAAGCGCTCGGCCATTTTCATTAGCCTGAGTGCTTTGCGATAGCCTTCTGGGCGAGGCATACCAAAGTTTCGTCGTATTTTTTCTTTGGTATCACGGCCTTTTTGCTGCCCAATAACCATTACAGCTTGACCGTCTATGCGTGCTAGCCCACCCACAATCGCCGCATCATCAGCCAGCGCACGATCACCATGCAGTTCTGTAAAGTCAGTAAAGATGGCTTTTATGTAATCAAGCATGTAGGGTCGTTGAGGATGGCGTGCAAGTTGTGAAATTTGCCAGTCAGATAGGTTTTTAAAAATAGACTCGGTTAGGGCCTGACTTTTTTGTTCTAACGAACTTATTTCTTGAAGTAAATCAAAATCTTGACTGCCTTCCAAGTGTCTTAATTCATCAATTTTTGCTTCAAGTTCAGCGATTGGTTGTTCAAAATCTAAAAAATCAAGTTTCATTGGACATCCCTAATTCAAGTCATAATTTAGAAGTATTTTATCAAATTAAACGCAGACGCGCTCAATTTGGTTGATAAAGCGAGTTTATGATAAAGTATTAAAGTAATCTAGATGGTTTACATCGAATTTAAATAACGTCTTAGGAGACCTCAACGATGACCTTGAAAAAAAATTTAGTAGCTATTGCAACCGTTTCGGCTTTTGGTTTTGCCGCGCCAGGTGTCTTGGCTGATGATGCAGGATGGAGCGGTTCAGGTGAAGCTGGGTTTAATAAAACCACCGGAAACACCGATAGCCAGACCATTAATGCGCGTTTGAAAATGGGTTATGGCTTTACGCAAAGCGACTATACTGCCATTTTTGAAGTCGAAAATAAAAAAGAGTCTGGCAACACCATTTCTGATCGGTATATGTTGGAACAGCAGTACGATTACTTTTTTTCATCAGCACGTGATTTTTATGGTTTTGGTAACCTGAGAAACGAGCGCAACAAACCAACAAATTTAAAACTTGATAACACGCTATCTGTAGGTTTGGGTCGGGTACTTTATAAAACCAATGCCAGTCAACTTAAAGGTGAAGTCGGTATCGGTTACCAAGATGTTAGTGTTTTTGTAGGTGATGATTTTGATCAAGTTACTGGCCGATTAAAATTTGATTTTGCACATAAATTTAATGAAACCTACAGCTTTGGGCAAGATGCTTTGTATGTAACAGGTCGTGAGCAAGATAAAATTGAAACCAATACTCGCTTACGTGCTGCATTAAATAGCAAACTGTCTGCGAGTTTGGGTTATAAGTATCGTTATAACTCCGAACCCGGTGCTGGGGTTAAAAAGACCGATGGTGAAACCAATCTATCGTTAATTTATAACTTTTAATTTGAACAAGCTTTAAATAAAAAAGCTAGCACGTTTGTAGGTCATCCTGGCGTAAGCCGGAATGACTTAGGAACAGCAGCGGTGATAAGATAGCCGCTAGGTTCGATTTCACCTGTTACTCTGCTTTGATTTGACTCACCCTGATTTGACTGATTTTGGCTTGATGGGCGCGCTGATAGACCTGCCACAAAGCTTGGTGTCGGTGGCTTTGCTCAAACGCCGCTGGCCCCAGGGCTAATCCCCAGGCACATTGTTCTCCATTCAAATGCGCTTGAACCTTATCAATAATTTGTTCACCAAATAACTTTTTCATTCCGCTACGATAAGCCGCGTAATCCAAGCTATCTAACTCGATATCTAATGCAAACTGCATGGCTTCGTACACAACGGCCATCGGTTTTTCTGGGTCAACATAAGCCTTGCACACTTGCAAACTTTGGTAGGCAGCGTCAAAATCTTTGGCATAGACCTCTAACCAAAAACGTAAATCAATTATTTTAATGTTATTCCATACACACCCTGCATCAGGCATTAAACCAATTAATGATGCAACGCCTTGATGATCACTGAAGCCAATTTCGTCTAGCAAAGCTAAAACCAGGCCTGGTTGTTGATTGATTGCAAACTGACCTAATGCTTGGCGCAATTTTCGGCCATCATTTTGATTTTTAACCAGTAACTCGTCCATAGGATAAACCTCAGACATTCCGGGGGCAATGATTCGACAGGTATGGAAATTGTACTGGGCGTAATGTGCAATATAGACATCAAAGCCCTGCTCTTTCGCCAACTCAACCAGCCATTGCCATTGTTGTTCGGTGGTTAAATCCCAATTCCAGTCAACAAATTCAAAATCAGCCTGGTCGGCGATAAAGCGTGCATTAATTAAGCCACTAGAGTCAATAAAATGGTTTTCAAGGTTTTCATCTTCGGCAATGGCTTGCTGATCAAAACTTGGCACTTGAAAGCCGTCTAAAAAGCCGAGATGACGACCTTGTAACGATTCGGTGAGCGTTCGCTCTAAGGCCACTTCAAACAGCGGATGAGCACCAAAAGAGGCAAAACAACGCCCTTGTTTTGGATCAAACAAGGTGACATTCATTACCGGAAACTGGCCGCCGAGTGATGCATCCCTTACGGATACCTCAAGCCCTTGGTCACGAAGGTCTTGCAATGAACGCTGAATCGATGGAAAACGTGCAATGACCTGATCGGGTATTTCAGGTAAACAAATGTTTTCTTTTAAAATCTTATTCTTAACCCAACGTTCAAAAATTTCAGATAAGCCTTGCACGGCGGCTTCTTGCTGATTGTTACCGGCCGATAGACCATTGCTGGCATAGAGGTTACTCAACAAGTTCATCGGCACATAAATCACTTCATCGGTTTGTGCATGACGCATTTCAATGGCTCTAATGCGTTCGCTATTATCGTTAAAGCTTAATAACTGGTCGGCTTGCAACTCTTGGTGCGGATCGTAAATGGACCACAAATCGGCATTTAAACATTGCTTAAAGTCGCTGAGTGCAAACGATTTTTCATTGGGATAATACAACCAGTCGTTCATGCCCGAAAGGCTAGGGTCTTTTAATGCGGGTTCAAGGTAATAATCCGAGAAAAAATAATTAGTTGAAAGCCTTTCTAAAAACTCACCTAAAGCACTAGCCAGCGTGGCTTTGCGGCTCGCCCCTTTTCCGTTGGTAAACAAACCCGGACATGCGCGGTCATGAATATGCAGTGAGTAAATGTTGGCAACAGAGTTTAACCATTTAACTTCATTGATATCAAAACCCTGTTTAATTAGCGTGGTTTGCATAAATGCGATAGAGTTTTCTAAGCTTTGATCCTTACCTTTAATAAACGTTACTTCGCTCATAAGTTCTTCCTTTATTTTTATAGTTATTGTTAGCCCAACAAAAATTGATTGGGCAATAAATAAGTTTTAATTTTTTATCTATTCTTTATGGTTAAAATGAAACTGCGTTTTTCACAAAGCTTGGGAGAGTGTCATGAAAAAAGTTTTCGCAATACTAGCAACAACCGCTCTATTTTCAGTATCGTCAGGTGCCTTTGCCAGTGGTGATCCTGAAGCAGGAAAAGCCTTACACAATCAAGCCAATTGTCTTCAATGTCACGCGGCACAACCTTACAACCCTCAAAAAACCAATACCTTTGAAAAATTGGTCGCTGCTGTCAATTTCTGTAATGTCAACCTCAATACCGGTTGGTTTGAAGATGAAGTACTTGACGTCGCTGCGTATTTAAATGACAAGTATTACAAGGTGAAGTAATCGTTTTACTATGCATATTGACACGTGAACAACTACTTTTATAGCTATTTACGTGTCTAACTTATGCTTTTATAACCTTTTTATCTCACCTTTTAAGTAGCACCAGTCGCCCTTTTCTGTGCGCAAAAACTCACTGACTTCACGAAACTCAACGTCATCTTGGTCTTCAATGTAATAAGCACTAAACTCCACTAAACCGTTTTTATCCTGCATTTGGCCTTGCTCAGTTCGATGTATTTTAAGTTTTGTCCAACTAGGCTGATGGCTTAAATCCATATCACCAGGCCTGGTTTCAGCGCACCAGGTGGTTAGAATATAGCGTGAAAGTTCTGGTTTTTGTTTAGCTAAATAATAAGCGCAAAAACGTGAACGCATCAGGGCTTCGGCTGTTTTTGCTTTAGTCTTTTTTAAATGCAAAGGGCGGCAACAGATTTTGTAGCTCATACCGCTGCCACAAGGACAAGGCTTAGTTTTTAAATTCGACATGTTGCATCATCCAACGTAATCGTAAAACTAATAACACCGCTGCTAAGGCCAAGCCGCCTATAATGCCAAACCAAAAACCGTACACGCCCAACGGTTCGCCAAATGGATTAAAAAAGGCAAGCCAATAGCCGCCGCCAAGACCCACGCCCCAATAACTCACGAGTGTGACCCACATGGTGACTTGCGTGTCGTGTAAACCACGTAAGGCCCCTGCCATCGCGACTTGAATCGCATCAAAAACCTGATAGGATGCCGCAAAAATAAACAACATGGCCGCAATGTGGAACACCTCGCCATGGCTAGTATATAAGCTAACAATGGTTTGTCTAAAATTAAAGGTCAACAAAGAAAGCAGCACACCAAACACGATGGCAAAAACTACACCAACAATAATACTAGTTTTTACTGCACTACGATCTGCTTGACCAAAACCTAAGCCTACTCTTACGGTCATCGCCATGGCCAGACTTAAGGGCAACATAAACAGTAGTGAGGTAAAACTCATGGCAATTTGATGTGCACCAATAACGCTGGTACCCAGCGGTGCGATAAAGAGTACGATGAAACTAAACATGCCCACCTCAAATAACAAGGAAAACGCCATAGGTAAACCGAGCAATAAAATCGGTTTAAACCCAAGCGTCCAACTCGGTTTAACCCAGGTGTTTGTTCGATAAACTTGGGTTTTCTTTGCGTAACGTACATATAGCCACCCTCCTAAGAGCATGGTCCACATAACAATCGCCGTTGCCACCCCGCAACCTACCGCGCCCATGCCCTCGATTGGACCATAGCCGTAAATAAACAACGCATTAAGGGGGATATTTAGGAAAAGTGCGCCAAGACTGATCGTTAAGGTCGGCAAGGTGATCCCCAAGCCTTCCCAGAAAAAACGATACACTTGATAGAGCGCAACCCCGGGTAATCCTAAGGCGGCATAAAATAGGTAATCGACCGTTAGTTGATAAACTTGGGGGCTGAGTTGTAATAGATTAAGCAGAGGCTGAGGTACCATAAGAATCAGCATACTGATCAAACCGATGGGAATGGCTAACCAGATACCTTGTGTTAAGCCATAGCCTATTTTGTCCGGTTTGTTTTGCCCCAGAAAGCGAGCGGTAATCGGTGTCATTGCCAATAAAATACCGGTCGCAAAAATAAATACGGGCAAGAGTAGGCTGGTCCCCAAGCCAATGGCTGCCAGATCATTGACGCCCACCCAGCCTGACATAATGGTATCCACCACGCCCAGACTGGTTAAGGCAAGTTGTGCGGTAAAAATGGGCAAGGCGATGCGAATAAGCAGATGGGCTTCGCGTTTATAATGATCCAGCTTCATAGCGAATTCAGCTATCTCGCTTTGAATCGCGCGGATTAGTTAAATCCGTTTTATCAGCGGGATCAAACGCCACCTCATCAGGGTCATTATGACCTGGCGGCAAGGTCAGCCAGTGAGGATAGGCGATAATCATCACTATTTTAATCGCCCAATAGACAATCGCATACACCACAATCGCTAAAGCTAAGACCAGTGGAAAACCAACAATCGCATCTAAAATTAAGGTTTCACCGGCTAGTAGACGGGGCAATAGCTCCATTTTTACAATCGAAAAATAAAGCCAATAAAGTGCCGCAGCTAAGCTGGCAAACAGTAAACCACGGTGCGCCAACTTTGGAAGCTGTCCATAGCGAAATAGTTCGAGCATGGGTTCTCTGTTTGGCTCTTTATCGTGATCTTTATTGTGTTTGTGCTGCTGTTGTGACATTAGCTTGCCTGAAGTCGTTGAAAAAAGAGCCATTGTAAAGCAATCAGTGTACTGGCAACGTTATAATGTCTAGCTAAAAGCTGTTGCTTCGCTTGATCAAATGAAACCTTGACCAGCCGAATGTCTTCAACTTCTTCAGCCAAACCACCCCACTGGCCTATTTTTTCCACATCAACCTCTGCGGCATATAAATGCAAAATCTCATCACTGCCGCCCGGGCTAGGGTAAAACTGACAAACATAATCAAATTGATTAACCTCAATGCCCGCCTCTTCACGTGTTTCGCGTCGGCAAGCGTCTAAGGCGGTTTCGTGATCATCAATCATGCCGGCAACCGGTTCAATCAACCAGGCCTGGTTTGGATTGTTTGTGTCGAGTGCATGCCCTAAGGCGCCCGCACGACATTGTTCAACCAAGATAACCTGCTGAGCGTTTAAATCATATAACAACACAACCACCGCCTGGCCACGCCCAAATAGTTCTCGGGTAATGCTAGGGCTCAAGCCTCCTTGATATAGGCTATGTTGAAAACGGATAAGGTTGATTTTGAAAAATCCATCATAGCCTTTTTTATTGCTGTGAATTATCAGGGTTTTATCTGTCATCATCTTGTACCTCTGAATCCAGCTCTTGAATAGGTACACGCTGGGTTATGCCGCAGAGTAATTCATAGCCTATCGTACCGGCTTTTTCAGCCACTTCATCTACACCAAGCCCCTCTCCCCAAAGTGTAACCGGATCACCAATCGCGACCTGCGCTGACATATCGGTTAGATCAAGTGTAATCATATCCATCGACACTCGCCCCACCGTTAAGACACGCTGGCCATTGACTAATACCGGCGTGCCATTAGGCGCATGACGTGGGTAACCATCACCATAACCGGCTGCAGCAACGCCAATTAAACTGCGGCGAGGAGCGGTCCACGTTTGACCATACCCCACCGTTTCGCCTTCAGCGATCCATTTTAAGCTAATCAATTGGGTTTTAAAGGTGAGTACGGCTTTGAATCGTGATTGCAGTGAGGGATCAATGCCCGCACCATATAACATAATGCCAGGGCGCACCCAGTCAAAATGGGTTTGAGGTAAACGCTGGATCGCTGCAGAATTGGCTATACTTTTGGGTAAATTATAATCTATGCAGGCCTGGTTAAACGTTTCAAGCTGAAGATCAGTGAAGGCTTGTGATTCAGTCACACTGGCAAAATGCGACATTAAATTGAGTTTAAGCTTGGGCAGTGCATTTCTAATTTTCAACATGGATTGAGAAAAACTAACCAGGTCGAAACCCAGACGGTGCATGCCTGTATCGATTTTAAACCAAATTTTTAAGGGTGATTTGGGTTGATAATCCAGCAACCAATCAACCTGATGCGGTGAATGAACGACTAGGTCCAGCCGATGTTGCTCGATCAGACTGAGCTCATCGGGTTGAAATGCCCCTTCGAGCAATAAAATACGATGTAGAAATCCATTTTGACGCAGAATTAAGGCTTCGTCCAAGGACGCAACCGCAAACCCATCCGCTGAGGCTAATTGTTTAGCAACTCGAACAATACCATGACCATAGCCGTTGGCTTTAATCACCGCAAAGACGCGTGAGTCCAAGGTTAAAGCGCGTACTTGAGCCAGGTTATGGCGTAAGGCGGCTAAGTTAATTTGAGCATAAATAGGTCGGGACATATTAATAACGCATATCGTCTGGAGACATAGAAATATAGTTATCAAAACGGGTATATTGGCCAATAAAAGTCAAGCGTATTGAACCGATGGACCCATTACGGTGTTTGCCGATAATGATCTCGGCCGTACCCTTGTCATCGCTATCTGGGTGATAAACCTCATCACGATAGATAAAGATGATTAAGTCTGCATCCTGCTCAATCGCACCTGATTCGCGTAAGTCTGACATTTTCGGACGTTTATCAGGACGCTGTTCTAAGCTGCGGTTGAGCTGCGACAGAGCAATTAATGGAATATTGAGTTCTTTAGCCAGCGCTTTTAAACCCCGCGAGATTTCTGAAATCTCATTCACACGATTATCAGTGTTTTGCGAACCACGCATCAGCTGTAAATAGTCGATCACCACTAAACCCAAACCGGTGACCTTCGATTCAGGATCCTCAACCCCCTCTTCAATCGCTTTTCGGCGCTGTTTTTCACGAATATCTTTATCAATGCGTCGTGCTCTAGCCCGCAATTCGGTAATCATCAGAGCCGGGGTATCATCAATATATATATCGGCATTTGAGAGCAATGAAATCGATTTATTCATCTTTGCCCAGTCTTCAGGTTGAAGTTTACCGGTACGCATACGATGCGCATCAATCCGCCCCAGCGAACTAATCATCCTCATGGCGAGCTGTTCACCGGGCATTTCCATACTAAATACGGCGACAGGTTGGCCGCTTTTGGTCGCCACGTTTTCCGCAATATTCATGGAAAAGGAGGTTTTACCCATCGAAGGACGCCCAGCGACGATCAATAAATCACCACGTTGTAAACCGGAGGTCATTTCATCAAATTCATTGAGATGAGTAGCGATACCCGTAATTGAACCATCTGAGTTAAACAATTCGTCGATACGGTTAATCGCCGAAACCAGCAGTTCATCTATTGTTTTGTATTGCCGCTGTTTGCCTTCACCGTGCTCGGCAATCGCCATAATTTTTGATTCCGCAAAATCCAGAATCTCGCGTACATCTTTACCTTTGGTAAAGAAACAACTTTCGGCAACATCATTTGAGGCTTCAATCAGCTTGCGTAGAATAGACTTTTCGCGCACGATCTGGGTGTAGAACATAATATTTCCTGCACCGGGCGTATTCGCAACGAGCTCAGCTAAATAGGATTTACCCCCTGCGAGTTCAATTTGTTGTGTGGCCTCTAGAAACTCAACCACCGTTACCAAGTCAAACGGTTTATTCGCACGATTTAATTCAACGATGGCGTTATAAATCGCCTGGTGCTGTTTGGTATAAAAATCAAATTGATTTAACACCATGGATACGTCTTCAAATGACGCATTGGATAGCATCAGTCCACCCAGCACCGATTGTTCTGAGTCAATCGAATGAGGTGGAACCTTAAAGGGCATTTGATTTCCCGGGTTTGTCGTCGTGTTATTTACTTGCATTACAGGCTTCTAAATTAATTGATTCTAAATTATAAACGATCCGTCTGCTATTAGTTGACTACTCCCCACGAATAAATTCGGGGGCTTTAGGGCTTGCCTTGGTAAAATCAAGCAATGAGCAAGCCCAGCCCAATCAGTGCTGGCATGGCTAAATTAATCACAACGTTCCACGCTAGAAGCGAAGGGGCAAGGCTTGGTGCCTGATAAGAACGCATAAGTTTAATCGCAAGCGGGACAGCAACGATCAGCATCAGCCCTCCCAGCAAGGCCCAATAGGGCAAACAATCTGAAATAACCAAAAAAGCCAAGGTTAAAAATGCAGCCGCTAAAAACACCAGAAAGACCCTAGCACCCACTTTTTTACCAAAAGCAATTAATAGGTTACGCCGCCCCACCTGACGATCTGGTTCAAGATCTGGGTATTGATTGAGTAGTAATAAATTATTGACCAGAAAAAAAGGAATGAGCGAGAGCGCAAACGCAATACAACTATAGCTACCCGTTAGCACATAGTACGCACCCATAACCATCAGCGGCCCAAATCCAAGTCCAGGAGCGATTAAACACAGCCAAGGTGAACGTGTGATGGCAGGTGTATAAGCCACCACGACCCCTACACCTATTAAACCAATAGGCAACAACCCCCAACCGGTTAACCAAATAAAATAAAGCCCCAGTGCAATTACAAAGCCCAGCAAACCCAAGCCTAGGGCTTCTACCTGGTTAATCCGCGCAGGGTTATGCTGTAACGCCCCGCTGCCGCCACTAAACGCGGTGCGCTGCGTAAGATCATCTAGTCCAGAACGCGCATCATAGGCCTCATTCAGCATATTGACACTGGCGTGGGCAGCCAAAGCGCCTAACAACACCAATACAAATAAACCGATTGAAAAATCGGCTTGGTCATAATGCGCTAGCGCTCCCGCCATTAAGATGACTGAAAGCGTTAGAACCAAAAAAGGCGGACGCGCTGTGGCCAGCAATGTGCGTATCATGGCACATAGCCATCTATTCTACTGGCCCATCCCGGCATCCAGCGTTGTTCATTGCGGGCTGGAGGTGAAAGTGCAATGCGCCGAGCTAATACTTGCTTTGCCGCATCTGAAAAAGCTTGAAGGAGTTGTTGCTCATCATTTAGCTGCTGGGATTCAGGCATAGCCTGAAGAACCTGAACGAGTCCCCATCCTTCGCCCTGATAACGCTCTTTGGGATGGGTACCCCAGCCTTTAAAGTTAACATAATCGATTAAGGCGTACTGGCCGTTACGTGTTTGAACTAAACGATCGAATTTAGCTTGTACCTCTGCGGCTTGTGCTTGTTTGGCTTGAGTTTCTTTGTTTTGGCTAGCTGATAGTTCTCGCGTTATACTGGGCGCACGTTGCTTAAATCGTTGTACAATAAATTGAACTTGCTGTGCTTTGGTTGCTTCAAGCCAAGCTCTTAATTCAACCAGCTCTGTAGACGACCAGGCCTGGTCAAATTCGGCTTTGCTTTGCCAGGGTGGATGCGGTTGTTTAACCCAAGTTGGCGCGGGATGGGTTTGGGATACAAAGGCTACCATTTGCGAAAACGTGGCTTCAAACGGTAAGTCTAGACCCTCAGGTAGCCAGATAAAATGCCCCAAACCAAACGAGGGAAACTCCTCCGCTGAACTCCAAAAGGTTAAATGCTCGGGCTTACCCCCTGTTTCATTTTGGTATATACGCTCGCCAATCCACTGATAGTCAGCGGCTGACAGTGTGGTGGCTGACAGCGAACCCAGTGGCAAAATGGCCATTAACAATCCCAAAAACTGTAAATAAACCCGGTTAAACATTTTAATTTACCTGCGACGACGGGTTGAAACAGGTCTAGGTGTTGTGGAAGGTGTTTTAGCTCGAACAGGCTTGACCTCAGTTTTGGGCCGTTGATCAGGACGTATCTCAGCAGGTAAATCAACCGATTTCAGCAAACGATTAACATCTTTCCAATCAAATTCACGGGTTTGGCCTCGTCTAAGGTTAGCCGGTAAACTAAACTCGCCATAACGAATCCGCATTAAGCGACTGACTTGCACACCTTGCGACTCCCAAAGACGACGCACTTCACGATAACGGCCTTCTTTTAATATCACACGGTACCACTGGTTTTGTGCATCTTCGTCCGAAGGTAAGCGAGATACAAAATTGAATTTTGCTTCACCATCATCCAGCATTACGCCTTGGCGTAGTGTGGTTAAAATATCTTCGGTCACATCACCAAAAATGCGCACCGCATACTCGCGTTCTAGTTCATAGGACGGATGCATCATGCGATTGGCAAGCTCACCATTGTTGGTAATTAATAATAAACCACTGGTATTAATATCCAAACGTCCAATAGAAATCCAACGGCCATTACGAATAGGCGGAAGTTGTGAGAAAATAGTATCCCGATCTTGCTCATCCGAACGACTACACACTAAGCCGTCGGGCTTGTGATAATACAAAACTTGAGTAGGCTGCTGGGTTAAGCGTGTGGTTTTTACTGTGTGACCACGCACTTGAATTTTATCGGTATCTACGGCACGATCGCCTAGTTTTGCGGTGCGACCATTCAGCTGCACTAGTCCCTGCTCGATCATCCGTTCAATTTCACGTCGAGAACCGAACCCACCACGTGCTAGCATTTTTTGTAACTTTTCACCTTGAATCATTGTTTTAAACTCTTTAGATATAATTGGATATATTGCTATGTATTTTAGTGTATTGGTTGAGATACATGTTGAGTTTGTTTGTCGGATAGGAAATCATTTACCAGCCTATCCAGCTTTTCAATAAGCGCATCCTTGCTAGTTAAACCCAAGTCTTGGACGAGTTTATCGGTTGTCACCCATAAAGTGGGGTGACCAGGCACTTGTTTGGTTCCGGCTGACTTGACCCAACCATGGTGTTTTAATTGGTTCATAATCTGCGTACTGACGGCAACACCCCGAATGGACTCTACTTCAGCTCGGGTGATGGGTTGCTTGTGCGCCATAATTGCCAGTGTTTCAAGCAGCGCTCGTGATAATTTAGGCGGGTTTTGTTCAAACAACAAATACACCCAATCCAAGTAATCTTTAAGCACCTCGACGCGATAACCTTCTGATGTTGCTACAAGCTGAATTCCCGAATCCTCTAATCGGGACTTTAACACATCAACAACGGCCATCAAGTCTTTAGTGGTTGTTTTGTTAAAGCCGTCTTTGGACTTGAGCAAAGCCACTAAGCGTTCGTTCGACAAGGGCTGATCGGCACTAAAAACCAAAGCGCTGACAATCGGATAAAGTTGCTGTTGGCGTGATGTTAAACGTTCAAAACTCATTAGGCAGCACGTCGAATTAAAATTTCATCATAGGCCTGATTTTGCTCAAGCTCAATCATTTGTTGGCGCAATAACTCAAGTAACGCAATAAACGTCACCACCAGGCCTGGCTTGCCTTCCTTTAACACCAATAAACCAATGAGTGAAACCGGTTGATCTGTGATCTGCTGAAGAATCCAATCAATCTTATCACTAATTTCAATCGCCTCCTCAACCACTTGGTGCGCACTTCTTGAACGTGCGCGTTGATAAACCTGCTCCATTGCTGTAAATAAATCATCCAAGGAAAGCACCGGCGCTAAACTCGCTG
Source organism: Thiomicrospira sp. R3 (assembly GCF_029581415.1). GTDB lineage: Bacteria > Pseudomonadota > Gammaproteobacteria > Thiomicrospirales > Thiomicrospiraceae > Thiomicrospira. The sequence continues at coordinate 1,882,815 of NZ_CP121121.1, forward strand.
GGGGTTCTACCTCCAACCTAATCGGCCAAAGATCGCGCCCTACAATTTTTAAACCATCTAACCACTGCGCCCCTTTTTGGTAAGCTTCATACTCAATTAGCTTTTGCATGAGTTCTGTACGCGGATCATCGGGTTCATCACTATTTTCATCATTTTGCGGCGGTTTTGGCAGTAACATTCTCGATTTTATTTCTGTCAGCCAAGCAGCCATAAACAGGTACTCACCGGCCAATTCAATATCTAACTGCTGCATTAAATCAATGTAGTGTTGATACTGGCAGGCGATATCAAATACCGGAATATCACGAATATCAAATTTGTTTTTACGGATTAAAAACGACAGCAAATCCAACGGACCCTCAAAGTCTGTTAACAAGACTTTAAGGGCATTAGGTGGAATATACAGGCCTTTTGGCGGCTCAATCAGCGGTTGGCCTTGCACTATTGCAAAGGGCAATAACAGCTGGTGTGGCTGCGCCATTTAAACCACGCCCACCAACTTAAGCAAGAGTTGTTGAATAAACTGATAAGGCCCTGAGATTAGAAAACTCAGTACACCCAATAACAACAACCCCAGTAAAATAAACAACCCATAGGGTTCTAAACGATTATATTGCCAGGCTAAACGGTCAGAAATAAACGCGGAGACAATCCGACTACCGTCTAGGGGTGGGATAGGTAATAGGTTTAACACCATCAAAACGATGTTAATGCTCACTCCGGCAATACCTGAATAAATCATAAATTGGCCGACTTCAGGAGAGCTCGCTACCAACAGAAAACCGAGTTTTAGAATAATAGCCCAGCCTAGTGCCATTAATAGATTCGCCATTGGCCCGGCCAAAGCCACCCAAGCCATATCCGTTTTGGGCCGTTTGAGATTGCGCTGGGTCACGGGTACCGCCTTAGCCCAACCAAAAATAAACCCACCAAGCGCTAATAAAGCAACAGGAACTAACAGGGTGCCAACTGGATCAATATGCTTAATCGGATTAAGCGTTACCCGGCCTAACATGCGCGCTGTTTTATCGCCCAACTTTTCTGCAGACCAGGCATGCGCCGCTTCATGAAGTGTGATCGCAAAAATAACCGGCAACGCCCAAATCGAGAGTTGTTGGATAAGCGTTAACTCGCTCATGGCCATCATGGGTTAAAAGGCCCCTGACCTTGGCGCACCAATACCGGTACGTCTCCGGTAAAGTCAATCACAGTAGTCGGTTCAAACCCACAAAATCCACCATCAACAATAGCGTCTAGCGCATGGCCGAGCTCTTCTTGAATTGACCAGCCATCTGTCATCGGCATGTCCTCACCCGGAAGCACTAAACTCACTGACATCAAGGGTTTATCAAAATAACTTAACAAGGTTTGCGTTATTTTGTTAGGTGTAACACGCAAGCCAATCGTTTTGCGTTTTGCGTTTTGTAGGCGTTTAGGTACTTCACGACTGGCTATTAATAAAAACGTATAAGCGCCGGGAAAGCTAGCTTTTAAATAACGAAATTGTGCATTTCCCACCTTAGCATAATGCGACAAATGACTTAAATCCGGACACATTAAGGTAAAGTCATGTTTGTCGGATAACTGGCGCAATTGACGAATCCGCTCTGCGCCTTCTTTATTATCCAATAAACAGCCTAATGCATAACCCGATTCGGTTGGATAAGCAATAACTCCGCCCTTGTTAAGAATGTCAACGACCTGCTTTAGCAAGCGTTCTTGAGGGTTTTCAGGGTGAACATTAATATATAAACAATCAACTGACATAGGTTTTCCGTATTATCTTTTGGTTCATTATAGCAAAACTTTTTTCTATCTCTAAGGTTACAAAATAGGGTTTAATCACGCTCTTTTTCATTCATGCACTCAAGGGCTTGCATAATCCGAGCATTAAAGCTGCCCGATGGAAAATCACCGTTTTCATTCGGTTCACCCACAGGCATATCACCAAACAAGGCTAGGCCTTCGTCTACATGACTAATGGCATAAATATGGAACACACCCTTCTCAACCGCATCACGAACTTCTTGATTAAGCATAAGATGGCGCGTATTAGCTTCAGGAATCACCACGCCTTGATGACCTGTTAAACCGCGCGCTGAACAAATTTTATAAAAACCTTCAATTTTTTCATTAACCCCCCCAACCGGTTGAATTTCTCCAAACTGGTTGACTGAACCGGTTACCGCTAAATCCTGACGCATTGGCACTTGCGCAATCGCTGACAACAAGGCAAATAACTCGGCGGATGAGGCGCTATCCCCTTCAATACCGTCATAGGTTTGCTCGATAACAATCGAGGCACTAAAGCCTAATGAGCGGTAGCGCATATAACGCCCGCGTACATAACCTGATAAAATAAGCATGCCTTTGGAATGAATCGGTCCGGCCATTTCAATCTCACGCTCGATATCAACAATCCCTTCATCACCCGCCGAAGCCTGCGCGGTAATACGCACAGGTTGGCCAAAAGATTGACGGCCTACGGTCATCACAGTTAAACCGTTCACCATACCGGTGTGATGGCCTTGCAATGAAATTAATACCTGTTGTTCGATAATCGCCCGATGAAAATATTCCTCCATCAAACCTGTATGGAAATCTCTTTGAGCAATGGTGGCCTCAATCGTTTCTCGGCTAACTTTTTCTTGGCTATTAGCGCGGGCAAAAGCGGTCGCTTCCGCCAACACATCGCGCAAAATTGCCTTATTGGTATAGAGTCGGTTTTCATCTTCAGCCATACGTGAAGCGTATTCTATTAAGCGTTCAAAAGCCGATAACTCAACTGGTAAGTCCTCCCAAGATTCGATCTCACTGGCTAACTGCTGGGCTAAAGCCAATTCATGGTCAGGCGTTCTTGACAACTCTACTTCAAACTCAACCTGCACCTTAAACAATCGGCTAAACTGTGCATCAATTTCATGCAGCGCATAGAAGTGCACCGGTTGTCCAACTAAAACTAAAGTCAAATTCAGTGGAAAATCCGGTAAATGATAAGGCACAACACTATTAGATGAGGGGATTTCAAAACTCAAATGGCGCGACATTAGTGAGGCTTTAAGGCTTGACCAAATTTCGGGGTCTTTGAGCAACGACTGGATATTTAAAATCAGATAACCGCCATTCGCTTTCTGCAATAAACCGGCTTGGTGGTTCATTGCCAAGCTTAGGGTATCCCCCATTGCTGAACTGGCATTGTTAATCGCATAACCGAATAACTTTGGCATGGTCGCATTTTGTTCGTAGATAACGGGGGCATGCTCAAGATTACGGTGGTCAACCAGTAGATTGACGCTAAACTGACTGATTCCCTGTTGTTCAGGCGCAGCTTCTTCGAGCTGGCTGGAATTATTTGAGCTGGTCGTCACCTGATCAGCCGATTGATCCCAGAATAAATGAAGCTTGGCAAGCAATGCTTGCTCAAGATCATCCAAATACTGTTCGGTTTCACTGTTGGTCGCAAATTCTTTTTTTAAACTTTGAATAAGCGGCGCAATATGCTCCGATGCCACCTGAGTATTGAGTTTCTTACCCTCTTCCAGGTATTCATGTTGCATGGTTGGGAAACGCGTCAAGGCCTCATTGATTTTGGCCTCAACCTGATCTAACGCATCGGTAAAATGTGCCTGAACCTCTTCATCTAGGGCTTTAAGCTCAGATAAACGCATCTTTTCACCCTCGACCACTGCATGTAAAACAAAATTATTTTCTGTCTGCTGCACGTCAATACTTAAGGCTGTGGCCAATTCAAACGCCGGTTCTAAAATTTCTTCTTGCGAAGCGGCCAGCTTTCGCTCTAATTGTTGCGAACGAAGTTGATAAGCATGACCATCAAATACTACAGGTAACTGATTTTTTAGCTGGGTAATAAACCGCTCAATCGCTTGTCTAAACTCAAAGCCCTTGCCAGAAGGGAAGTAAAGATATTTGGTTTTAGGCGACTCTTTAAAATTTGAAACCAATACGACGTCATCGGGCATGGGTTTATTTTGTGCTGCATTTTTTAACATGGCTTTGGTCATACCAATTCGGCCAACACCTGGCTCGCCCATAATAAATATGTGATTTTGGTTGCGCTTTAAATGCAAGCCAAAATTGAGCGATTGATATGCGCGGGGATGAAACCGCTGCATAAAATCTTCAATTGTTGTGGTGTTTTGAGCAAACGCTTGAGGTTCAATTTGAGTATGACGGTAAAGCTGCTGTCTAGAAAGTTTTCGCATTGCGCACAATCCAAGTAAAATAGGTTTAAATTTAAAAGAGCGCTATTGTATCAAACCATGCCCACTGCCTTGCGACTAAATCATCCGGTTACACCCCTCCAAGAATGTGTACACCCGCTTTTTGATCAAAGAGGGATTTCGTTATGGATTAAACGAGACGATTTAAACCATCCTGCCATTCAAGGGAACAAGTGGCACAAGTTAAAACTTAACTTGGCTTATGCTCACCATAAAGGCTTTGAGCAACTTTTAACTTTTGGTGGCGCCTACTCTAATCATATTGCTGCTGTAGCGGAGGCTGGAAACCTTTATGGCTGGCAGACCTTCGGTTTTATTCGCGGTGATGAACTTGAGTCACAGCAGCAGGCCTGGTCATCCACCTTAAAAAAAGCAGCGCATAATGGCATGCAACTGGTATTTTTAGACCGAAAAACCTATAGGCTTCGTGATGACCAGGCCTGGTTGCATGCGTTACAACAGCACTACCCCCGGGCCTATATTTTGCCGGAAGGTGGCAGTAATCCGTTAGCGCTAGATGGATTTGAATCCTTGATCACAGAACTTAATCAACAGCTAGACTTTACCCATTTGCTTTGCGCAGTGGGGTCGGGTGGCACCTTAGCAGGGTTAGTAAAATACGCAAAACCCGATCAACAGGTTTGGGGGATAGCGACGTTAAAACAAGCCGAGTATTTAATCCCCCGCATCCAGGGCTGGGCGGGTGAGGATAAGGCTAACTGGAGATTATGTACCGCGTTTCATGGCGGTGGCTATGGCAAAACAACAGAGGACATTACTAGACAAGCGCAGGTATTCGAAAAACGTTTTGACGTTCCGCTCGACCCGGTTTACACCGCCAAGCTGATTTATGGCTTTAATCAACTGCTAGAGCGCAATGAGTTCAAGCCTGGCAGCCGTATTGTGCTCTATCATAGCGGCGGCTTACAGGGCCGCCAGGTTCAGGATGATTGCGTTTTAACTTAAAAAGTTAAAATAAATTTTACAACACGTTCAATGTCTTCATCAGACATGTCTTTTACCATCGGAGCCATCATGCCAGTCAGGGGGCCAACTTGCTCCCCTGCACGATATAAAATCATTTTGCTTATCAGGTCTTCTTCGTTTTGGCCTTTTAATTTTGGGCCAACCCCGCCTTCACCGGTCACACCATGACAACCAGCACAACTGGTATAAAGTGCAGAACCTGAAGCTATTTGCGGTCGCATTTCAACTTCAGTAGTCTTAGGCAGTGTGGGCGCCTCTTGTATAGTCAAATTGACCGGCGCTTCAATTCGTTGCTTCAAGCTTGGTGCTTGGGGTTCTGCCTGCTTAGTCACTTCACGGGTATCGACCGTGTTTTCCGATTCGGTATAGCTTTCACCACAACCTACTACAATTAAGCCCAAAGCAATTGCCAAAGTAGAAGACGCTATAAATTTCATTTTTTAGTCCTTAATGTTATTATTGTTTATTAACTTTAACAGGTTTTCGCCTTTACTTGTACTGATTCTTTGCTTTTACCCTAGCTTTTTAAGGTGTTAGATTGGTTAAGAGTAGGTTTCTCAATACCACAACAGATGTATTAACGTTTAAACTTTAATTTTTTAATCAAAATAATAACAGCGAATAGAAGGCAGCTTATGTTTCGTCACCAGCTCATCATTTCTTTAAGCTTATTATTTGTTTTAATTCTCATTCAAGCATGGGGTTTTTTTTGGTCTTTTCAAAAACTAGCCTACCACAAAGAACGCAGCCTTTATGCTCAGCAAATGTTGACGGATGTTGTTCAATTCCGCGCAGACGCCAAACGTTTAAAAGTCTGGTTAGCTGATTTTATCATTACTGAAAAGTCAAACACTAGCATTCGCGATAATTTATTTGAGCGCATGGATCAACACTTAAATCAGCTTACTATTCTAAACCGCTTATTTGAGCAGTCGACGCGCTATGAAGACCAGCTTTTCAGCCAAGGCGTTAATCAAAACACGCTTTTGCTAACCCAAAACCTTAGCGCATTAAAACAAGCCCTGCAAACCCGAGAGGTCTTGGCATTAGATTCTGATGAAGCGCGTTGGCAAGCCCTTCTGGCTCTGTTCGATAAATTTCAAGGTGCCGATATGCAACAGGTTATTAATGAATTAGTGTCTCTTCATAAGGCTCAAGTCGCCATTGCGGAGGATGATGCGAAATCGACACGCCAGTTAATATATTTATCTCTTGTGCTGATGACACTGATCAGTTTAAGTTTGGTCATTATTTTAAGTTATCGCTTAATTCGGGTTTTTAATCAATCGCTTAACCATTTAACTTATGGTGCTTCTCGCTTTTCACAAGGAAAGTTTAATGAACTTATTCCGCTAACAGGATCCAAAGAGTTTATTGAATTAGCCTTCCGCTTTAACGAAATGGCCAAACGTCTAGAAGAACACCGCTTACAACAAATCAAGCTTCAAGAACTCACAGAAGATAAAGTTCTTGAACGCACCGCACAGTTGCAACACGTGGTTAAGCAATTGAGTGATGCTGAAAAACGTCAAAAAGGGTTTATTGAAGAACTCACCCATGAGCTAAGAACCCCCACTACCCATATTTTGGGTGAAGCTGAATTGGCGTTACGCCAGCCTAGTGAACATAGCCAAAATTGCGCGCTGGAAAGAATTATTGATAGTTGTCAAACCCTAGCTTCTCGCATTGATGATCTTATTATGGTAACGCGAGGCCAACACGCTCTTGTGTCTGTTGAATTAAAACCCATTTCAGCCTGTGAGCTTTATCAGCAACTTATAGATCAATGTCTTGCTTATCAAGTTCGGATTGATTTTCAGCTAGATATAGAATCAAGTGCGGTGGATCAGGAAAAACTTTTATTAGTTGATCAGGATAAAATGCTATTGGTTTTTGGCATACTTTTAGAGAACGCGCTTCACTATCAAACGGCACCCCAAATGCTTCAAATCAGCATGGTACAAAAAGATCACACTATTATGGTTAGGCTTGCTGACCAAGGCATTGGTTTCGAGTTTTCAGATAGCAACAAAGCTTTTGAGCGTTACAGTCGAGGTCAGCAAGCTAAAAAGCTGCGTCCGGAAGGCCTAGGGCTTGGCTTGTCTATCGCTAAAAGTTTAATTGATGCGCATGATGGCTTGCTGTATTTTTCAGCCAATCTTCCTAGAGGAACGAAAACGATGATTGAGTTACCTTTTTTTGACTTAAGCGATGAATCTTTATGAAAATATTATTAATCGAAGATGAGCAACGCTTAGCTGACTTTCTTGTTAGAGGCTTGCAATCCGAGGGTTACAATATTGAAGCCATCATGACGATTAACGAAGCTATGCCAATGATTCGAAGCACGGAACCTGATTTGGTAATTTTAGATCGCTTGCTTGAAGATGGTGATGGTCTCAAAGTATGTCGTGACATAAGGAGTATGGGATTACCTTGCAAAATCCTGATGCTTTCCGCTCTGTCTGAGGTTGATGATCGTGTTCTTGGCTTACGCACCGGTGCGGATGATTACCTCGGCAAACCTTTTCATTTTGAGGAATTGCTGGCTCGAATTGATGCTCTATTAAACCGTGAAAATAGAAAACCGATTGATCCAATTTTAAGCCTTGAAGATTTAAATTTCAATCTAGCAAAACAACAGGTGGAACGTGGCAAAAAACTGATTGAACTGACGGCTAAGGAATTACGTATTTTGGAAATGTTAATGCGCAATCCTGGTCGGGTATTAAGTCGTGAACGCATTCTAAGTCACGTCTGGGGGGTATTGGAAGATCCCATGACTAATATTGTGGATGTATATATGGCGCGCCTGCGCCGAAAGATTGATGATGGGTTTGAAGTGAAGCTGATTAAAACTCGGCGAGGATTAGGTTACGTCATGGGCGATTAATCGTCCATGACGTTTGCTAATTTGTGTGCCTTAAGATCGGTGCATTAGTTAGCTGAAAACGGCAAGGAGGAATGGTGCAGCACAATGCGTAACTGTCCTTCATCGTCCTTTTTAAAACCCCAGGTTTTATCCACCGTGGTTTTTTCGCCTGCTTTATTGGTTAGTGTTACATGCCCCATAGTTAGCGCTAAGTCACCGTTTATATAGACTGCGGCATTGTTAAACTCATAGGCTTGCCAGCCCTTTAGAGCAAAGCCACTATCACCGTATTTAGGGTTATTGCCCACAAAATAGGCTAAAGCACCTTCATGCGTGGTTCTAAACGTGGTATCGCCGCTCGCCAAGGTGGGTTTAAATAATACCGGGCCATGGTTATAACCATAGGCTTGATTTAAGACCGCTTTTGCCGTTGCTTGCGCTTTGGCTTGTCCGCCTTTGGTGTAATCTTGTCCAATTTGGATTAACGCCGCACCCCAAGCTTTTTGAGCGGCACGAATTTCATCCTCAGTGATATTGTTGTTTTGCACCGGTGCCGCAATCGCTGCTGTCGAAGCCATCAAAGTTGCTAAGCCTAAACCTAATAATTTACGTCTGTTCATCTAAATTCTCCACATTTCGGGTTAAAGCCTCGTGGGCTGTTGGTCTGCCAAGTTAGCGTTATTGCCCTCGGCCTTGCTCAAGACATATAGTACGGACTGGATTTGAATACAGAGTCTTAGAAAGATTAACCTAACATGAACAATGGATGAAAAGACGCGCCGCACGGGTTTACACATGGGCTTACAGCGCGGCTAAAGCTTTTTCGATACGAGCAATCGACACGGTTTGCAGGGTTTTCATCGGTTGCGAAAACAACGAAATCCGCAGTTCTTCCAGTTGCCAGCGTAACTCAATGAAGCCCGGTGGTGGATGCGCGCCATAGCGGTTAGCCAAGTCGTGATAACGGTTTAATACCCCAAGCAGTTGGCGTTGGGTTTGCTGGTCTTTTTGCGGATCTAAATCCAGTTTTTCTAATCGTTTTTCTAAGGCGATGAAATAACGCGGTATTTGTTGGAGCCAGAGATACGGTGTATCCAATACAAAATTAAGGTGAACCAAGCCATCTAGCTGTTGTTTGATATCGTCGATGGAGATTAACCAGCGCGGATTAAGTTTGCCTTTTATCTGCTGCGCAAGTTTCTGATGACGGGTCAAAATATCACTAACTAAGCCTGCTAGAGCCTGTGCGTCAGCTACCCAGTTGGCTTTGAGCTTTTCTAGCGCATCATTAAACTGCGCCTGTTGGCGAATTGCTTGCGGCTCAGGCACTAAATGGCGCAAGGCTTTCTCGATAATTTGCTCGGTTAAATGCACACAAGAGCCATAGGGAGCAAAACACAAGCAGGCCTGCTTAAGGTTTAGATGTTTTTGCAGGTATTTTATCTTGTCGTGAAGTTGAGTTTTTAACAAGGTCCAGACCGCATAGCCGTGGTATTTTTTGGCCTGACGTTCGTCGCCGCTGCGAGTTAAAAACACCTGCCCCTGTTCAAGCACTAAGCCCGGATAGGCTTGTAACTGCTTGCCGTGGGATTTGATGACTTCATGGTCTTTAAGATCACCAAAGTGCCATTCGGTCACTGGCTGTTTTTTCTCGCCCCCGCTCTGCTGAATTTTCGCCTCGACCAGATGGTGATAACGCTGTTTAAGTTCCGCCAAATCAGCACTCTCGGCAATCAATTTGCCCTTATCATCCAACAGCTGATACCAAGGCAATAGGTGCGCAGGTAAGCTGACTGCCTTAAAGTCATCCAAACTAATTTTATGCTGGGCAACTCGATTAAGCACGTGAATAAGTTGCGTTGAAAACTCACCCTGGTCAGCACTAATTTGTTGATAAATTCGTTCTGCAACAGTAGGAACGGGCACAAACTGTTTGCGAAGTTGTTTTGGCAAGGCCTTGATATAGCAAGTAATTTTTTCTTTAATAAACCCTGGCGTTAGCCATTCAAACTGCGCCTCATTCACCAGGTTTAAACCTGCGAGCGGTATCTTAAACACCACACCGTCTTGTTGTTTCCCTGGTTCAAAACGATAATCCAGCTGCAAGGGAATACGCTGGCTGAGTTGAATTTGATCCGGAAAATCTCGCTCATACTGGCTGTCTAAATCCTGTTTCAGTAGGTCAGATTCTTTGAGCTTGAGGGCGTCTTGCGCTTTGGCTCCGACTTTTTTAAGCCAGCTTTCTAACGCCGGTTGGTTGCTGATACGTTCAGCAATCCGCGCGGCATAGAAGTCTTGCAACACCTGTTCTTCCACCAGTAAATCAGGACGGCGCAGTTTGCTTTCGTAACGCTCAATATGCTCAATCAGCTTTAGATTATGCTGGTAAAACGCAGCTTGCGTATTAACATCCTGCTGTGCCAACGCACGGATAAAAATGCCGCGCGCTTCTTTTGGGTTAATCGGGCCATAATTACAAACACGACGACTAACAATCGGCAAACCATACAGCGTCACCGATTCATACGCTCCAACCTGACCGGTTTTTTTCTGCCAATGCGGGTCAGCGTAGCTGCGCTTTATCAAATGCGGCGCTAATTGCTCGACCCAGCGCACATCAATCTGTGCATTGGTTCGCGCATAGAGTTTGCTGGTTTCCACCATTTCTGCTGACATCAACCATTTAGGTTTAAGTTTAAACTGTGCCGAACTGGGGTGAATAAAAAGTTTAGTGCCACGCGCACCGAGATAGCTATTATCATCCGAGCGCATCATCACCTGCCCTAACAAGCCGGCTAACAAAGAACGATGCAGATTGATACTGTGTAAATCACTTAGCCGCTCAATAGTTTGGCCGCTTTCCGTTATTTCTTCATACAAATGCAGTTCGCCGACTTTTAAGCCAATGGATTTTAAACTGACTTTAAGCTGGTGAAATAAATCATGCCATTCACGCAGCCGAAGATAAGATAGGAAATTGGTTTTACACAATTTTCGCAGTTTGTTTTGGCTCAGATGGCGTGCTTGGTATTCATAAAACCGCCACAAATTGAGGAAAAACAAAAAGTCCGAGCGCGGGTCTTCCCATTGTTTGTGCTTGGTGCGCGCGGTTTGCATGGTTTGTTCGTTGATGTCGCGTGGATCTTGAATACTAATCGCAGCGGCAATAATCAACACCTCGGCCAGCACATTGTTTTTTTCCGCCTCCAACACCATTTTGGCAATGCGTGGCTCTAAGGGCAAACGAGCTAAGTCGCGCCCTGCTTCGGTTAGGTTTTTGTTATCATCCAACGCACCAATTTCAAGCAGTTGGCGATAACCATCATTCACCGCCTTATCTTCTGGCGGCTCAATAAACGGGAAGCTTTGCACCTTGCCAAGTTTAAGTTGCGCCATATTCAATAGCACAGAACTTAAAGAGGTACGATGAATTTCTGGATCGGTGAACTCAGGGCGAGCGTTAAAATCATCTTGCGAATACAGGCGAATACAAATACCATCGGCCACACGTCCGCAACGGCCTTTTCGTTGGTTCGCCGAGGCTTGTGAGATGCGCTCAACCGGTAAACGCTGCACTTTAGAGCGCACGCTATAGCGGCTAATCCTCACCAGGCCTGGGTCTATCACATAGCGAATACCCGGAACGGTTAACGAGGTTTCCGCGACATTGGTGGATAGAATAATCCGGCGTTTGTTGGACGTTTGAAATACCTTATTCTGCTCGCTAACCGATAAACGCGCATACAAAGGAATGACATCGGTGTTTTTTAGATTTTGTTTGCGCAGTGCTTCGGCAGTTTCTTTGATATCACGCTCACCGATTTGAAATACCAATACATCACCATGCGGGTCATGGGCGGCTAATTCCTCAAGCGCCTCGACAATGCCTGCGGTTATATCCTGTTCAATCACCGTGCCATCGTCCATCTCAACCTGACCTAAAGGCCGATAACGCACCTCTACCGGATAAGTGCGACCGGAAACTTCCACAATCGGCACCACCAGGCCTGGTTGCTTAAAATGCTCGGCAAAACGCTGGGTATCGATGGTTGCCGAGGTGATAATCAGCTTTAAATCAGGGCGTTTGGGTAGCAGTTGTTTCAGAATACCGAGTAGAAAATCAATATTAATGCTGCGCTCATGGGCTTCATCAATAATAATCGTATCGTATTGGCTTAAAAAACGGTCATTTTGAATTTCAGCCAACAAAATACCATCAGTCATCACCTTGATTAAACTGGTTTCATGCACCTGATCATGGAACCGCACTTGATAACCGACCAGTTCGCCCAAGCTAGACCCTAGCTCTTCAGATAAGCGTTCAGCCACACTGCGCGCCGCAATACGACGCGGTTGGGTACAACCAATCCGACCTAACACCCCGCGACCGGCCTCTAAACAAATTTTAGGGATTTGAGTGGTCTTACCCGACCCGGTTTCACCGGCAATCACCACCACTTGATGGGTTTTAATCAGCGCTAACAACTCATCACGCCGCCCCACCACAGGCAAGGCCGGATCAAAATCAATTTTAGGCACCAGCGCTTTACGGGCTTCTACCTTGCTCAAAGATTGCTGCAAACGCGCACACCAACGCAACCAGGCCTTTATGCCCTCTTGGGTATGGTTGTCTTTTTCTTCATCTGATGTTAGTTTAAGCCGCGCTAAATCACGCTTCAAACCAAACTGATCACGCGTCTGCGCTTGCGTTATCAAAGGATAAAGGTCGGCTGTTTTTTTAGGAAATGGGGACATAGCACCTTATTGATACACATCTTTTCGATGGCTAATCTGGGTGGTTAAGATAATTAACTCTTGTTCTTGGATGTGACAGATAACTCGATAATTACCCACGCGATAACGCCACAAACCACTTAAATGACCAACCAATAGCCTGCCATAATCGCGTGGATTATCTCGCACTGCAACGCTATTATCTAAATAGTCTAGAATGCGTTTTGCCAAGTTTTATCAATCTTTTTAAGCGATTTAAGGCTTGTGTCAGTATATTTAATCGTCCAAGCCAAGGTTGTTTCTCACATCGGCTGAACTATGCACTTTTTCTTTTCCGAGCTTAACATTGTTAAGCACATCTTGAGCATCATAATAGTCTTTAATATCGGCTAAATAGTGTGCCAAAGCTTCTTTGACATAAAACGTCTTTGTACGCCCTGTCTCTTTAGCCAACCTATCCAGCTCCTGCTCCATTTCAGCATCCAAGCGCACAGCTAACATTTTAATACCCCCCCCAAACGCGCGTTATACATGTAAAACAAGTATAACCTTTTTGTTGCTGGCAAGGACCACCTTATTCATTTCGCAGCTGACTCATCAGCGATAACGGCTTTTAGCTTAGCCAACTCAAAGCTTGTTTGTTCGGTATCCAAGCCTAGTTGTTGCATTTTGGCTTCGAGTGTGTCGCGTTCAACTTTTAAGTCGATAAGACCGCTGGTATTTTGTTCTAGGGTGTACATTTGTGTTACACCTAAATGATAAAAACGCATGATTTTCATCGCTTCGCCATCACCTGCTTCAACTTTTTCTTGTAACGGCTTCATGGCATTGGTGATGTGCATTAAGCTGCGTTTTAATTTCCAGCCGTACATCGCCTCCCTCATCCAAGGCTTGTCCTTAAAGTATTTGGCGGTAATCCAGAACACAACAATCAAGCCCATCATCGCGCCGATAATTTGTAAGGTCAGTGGGTTGAGCGGGTCATCAAACAAACTATAAAAACCATAAGAGCTGGCAAAGCCCACCACAATGAACAAACCCATAACTCGCAAGGTAGCATTACGGGTATTGGTGCGATAAACCGTTGGATCTATCTCTTGAATCTGAAACATAATCTCTCCTATTCAACTGAAACAATTTCAACTTTATAATGTAAACGTTTGCCCGCTAGTGGGTGATTGCCATCAAGATACACCTTGTCGCCGACTATTTTGGTGATACGGAAATTAATCGGGTTTCCGTCTGGGTCTTGGGTTTCAACCACGTTGCCTTCGGTTAAATCGACGTTATCATCAAAGTTTTCAGGGCTGGCGACAACAATTAAGTCATCCGCTTCATAGCCATAGCCTTTTTCAGGTTCAATCGTTACCTTGGCTTCAAAACCGGCTTCTTCGCCATCAAGAAAATCCTCTAAGCCTTCAATGATTTCTTCTTCACCGTGAATGTAAACCACCGGTGCAATATCGTAGGTTGAATCCAACAATTTACCGTCATCACCTTTTAACTCATAGTGAAAGGTGACCTTGGCTCCATTTTTTACGCGCATTGTGCTGCCCTCAAATTAATTATCAATGTTAAAATGAGCCTTATTTTAACCTATGTGAGCTTGTTATGCGTCAGATTATCCTCGATACAGAAACTACTGGCATTGACCCTAAACAAGGGCATCGCATTATTGAAATTGGCTGTGTGGAGTTGATTGAACGAAAACTGACTCATCAACATTACCATCAATACATTCACCCCGAACGCGAGGTCGAGCAAGAAGCGATTAATGTGCATGGTATTACCAATGAGTTTTTGACTGATAAACCTGTGTTTTCAGCGGTGGTTGAGGCGTTTATGACCTTTGTTCAGGGGGCTGAGTTGATTATCCACAATGCGCCTTTCGACGTGGGCTTTATCAATCACGAACTCTCGTTATTGCCTAACAATCCCTGGGGCAAGATTGAAGACCATTGCAAAATCACCGACACCCTCAAAATGGCGCGCAAAACCTATCCTGGGCAACGTAACTCATTGGATGCTTTGTGTAAACGCTTAGGGGTGGATAACTCGGGCCGTGAATTGCATGGCGCACTCCTCGACTCTGAGATTTTGGCGGATGTGTATTTAATGATGACCGGCGGTCAGGTGAAGTTAAGTTTGGCTGCAGATAGTGCCGAACAAAAACAAACCTTTAATCGCAAAACCCTTGAAAACCGTCAACCACTTCGTATTATTCATCCGAGTGAAAAAGAGCTGGAGGAACATCAAACCTATTTAACTAAATTGATTAAAAGCAAGGAAACTGCGCTGTTTTGGTAAAGCGGGTCAATCAGTTTGGTTGACCCGCTTTATCAAACAGTGAACGTCTGTTAGTTTAATACAGTAAAGAAGGAGAACACGGCAACGAATGCAAGTAACAACGGAATCCAAGCTTTTTCTTCTTTTCGTGAAATACCGAAGCCCCCAGCGATAACGGCAATGGCTGCACCCAGCCATGAAATAGGCGGGATAACAAATGCAAAAACTATCGCAATAATACCGGCGACCATACCCAGGGTGGTGGCATTGCCTGGTTTATAGGTTTTGGTGTTGCGCATATCATCAGGTCTTGAATGACTGGAATGTAATCTTGCCAAAATAGTATTAATATCCGCATCGGAAAGTTCATCATTTGAATGAATTTCGTGATCTTTAAGGCCAATGGTTATCTTGCGCTGACGAATAAGCTCTTTAATCAGGTCATCCCAAGTCGCCTCTTCAGGTAAATCATTAATAATTTGCTGCACGTCTGATTTCATTGTCATATACATTCCTCCAAATAAATTAATACAAATTCTATGCCAAGACCAGCGTTTTGTTACCGTTTTGACATATTTTGAATTATTATAGCGATAACCAAAGGCTTTAGGGATCAAAACAGAGCCAATTAGACATTAAATAAATTAATAGATATTTCGAGGAGTGTTTGTAGATGGCGATCATGCCAGGTTTACAAATAAATATGGGGCAACATCTTAAGCTAACCCCCCAGCTGCAACAATCAATAAAAATCTTGCAATATTCTGCGTTAGAAGTTCAGCAAACCATTGAAGCTACGCTTGAAACTAACTTTATGCTTGAAATTGAAGACGAGCTTTTGTCTGATGAACTTGATAAATTGACGGACAATGAAAATAACGCACTTGAAGCGGCTGAAAATGAGAGTACCCTTGATTTTGATGGTGAATCTTTAAAAGAAATTGATATCAATAATGATATTAGCCACCACGATGAAGCCTATAATTCCGAATACTCATCGGATGAGTTTTACAGTGACCGTCAAGTTGGAGCCACCAATCAATCCAATCATCAAGAAGCGGATGACTATACTTCAGCAGAAAACTACACCGCAGAACAAAAGAGCTTGCATGATCATTTAAACTGGCAAGCGGACACTTTTGTTTGGTCATCTGAGTTTGATGAGATTATTGCCTCTTACCTGATTGACGAAATTAATGACGAAGGGTATCTGCAAGCGGATCTGGCTGAAATTTTATCAGCTATTAATCACAACGAGTCTTTAAAGATCGATTTATCGAATCTTGAGGCGGTGCTTAGTTGCATTCAGCAATTTGAGCCTTCTGGTGTAGCGGCAAGAAACGTTCAAGAATGCCTGTTATTGCAACTACGCAACCTGCCCAATTCACCTTATAAAATGACCGCGATTCAATTAATTAACGAGCATTTCGATTGGTTGTCATACCATGATCACAAACGAATAAAAAAAATGTATGGGCTTGACGACCAAGAATTGGATCGTTTACTCAAGTTAATTCAATCATTAAACCCGCGCCCAGGTCGCGAATTTTCAGCGACTCAGCCCGATATTATCATTCCTGATATTCGCTTATCTCGCAGTCGTCAAGGCTGGCTGGTTGAACTCAATACGGATGCTTTTCCCCGTTTATCGGTTAATACGACCTATATTGACATGGCTAACAAACTGGATGATTCAGAACAGGCAAGAAAAATAAAAGAGCAACTTGCTGAAGCGCGTGGGTTGATTAAAAGTGTTCATAGCCGAGGCGAAACGCTGCTGCGTGTTGGTCGTTATATTGTTGAAAAACAACATCGTTTTTTTGAAGAAGGTGAACAAGCCATGCAGCCTTTGGTACTGCGTGAGGTTGCTGAGTCGTTGGATCTTCATGAATCAACTATTTCAAGAGCCACTAGCCAAAAATATATGCAAACACCAAGAGGTACTTTTGAATTAAAATACTTCTTTTCGAGTGGTATAAGTCAGTATGGTAGTGAAGACCAATCGTCTGTGGCGATTAAAGCCCATATCAAAGAGCTTTTGGATAATGAAGATAGCCAAAAACCTTTAAGTGATAATAAACTGATGCAATTGCTTGAAGAAAAAGAAATAAATATTGCGCGTCGTACCATTGCAAAATATCGTGAAGCTTTAGGTATCCCGTCCTCAAGCGAGCGGAAAAAAACTAACCGTTTTCGTTAAACCCACTTTTAAAACTAAAGGCAACCCGAATGATAGAAAGACAACCAATCGAACAACAACAGCAGGTCGCGCAGCAACAATGGGAACGTCAAGCCGACTTTAAAGAGTACATGTCTGCGGTCAACCCACCCATGCCTAAAATTGGCGTTGAACGTTTCCCAAATAGCCTCTATGCAGAAGGCGCAACCCGCGTTATCCCTTTTGATTTGTCAGCCCAATTGCAAACACACTATGCCTGTACCACACCTAACTTAATGGCAAATTTTATTCGTATTTGTGAAGGCACCAGCTTGCGTACTGATGAAAAAGCAACCTCACAAATGTTTTATGTCATCCAGGGTAAAGGGCGAACCCAAATGCAACATGGCACAATCGAGTGGAAGCAAGGCGACTTGTTCACCCTACCTGCCGTGCCTGATGCATTGCATAGTGCAACCGAAGACGCAGCACTCTATTGGGTATCCGACGCGCCTTTGCTTAACTATCTGGGGGTGACTCCCAATCATCAACGTTTTACCCCAGTGCTTTATACTAAAGAGCGTTTAGAACAAGAGTTAGCGGATGTGCGTGCTCAGGGTGAAGGGCGAAATAGAACCGGGATTTTATTATCTAATCCTCACTTCCCGCTTACAATGACCTTAACCCATACGTTATGGTCACTTTATAACGTGTTGCCAAAAGGCATTGTTCAAAAACCTCATCGCCATAACTCTATTGCCATTGATTATTGTGTGTCTGCAGGTGAAAACACCTATACGATGATTGGTAAAGAACTCAATGACCAAGGCCAAATCATTGACCCAATCAAAGCCCAATGGGTTGCGGGTTGTGTGTTTATTACCCCGCCCGGCTGGTGGCATTCCCACCACAATGAGTCGAACGAGGATGCCGTTGTTTTACCTATTCAGGATGCGGGTTTAATCATGAACATGCAAATTCTAGATTTTCACCATGTTAAATAAGTTAAAACAGGGCTTATTATGAGCAAGCTTCATCGTATTATGCTGGTTGAGGATGACCCACAACAGCAGGCCAATATCGTCGAGGCGCTTGAGTCTAATGAGCTTTTGATTGAAACCTACGCATTGCGCCAACCCGCGCAATGGCGCCTAGATCAGCAGTTACCCGACCTGCTTATATCGGATATTATCTTAGGTGACGAAGTGGACGGTGGTTTTGATCTTGCACGTCATTTACAAACGTTTCAGCGCCCTATCCCTATCATTTTTTTATCTGAGCGCCAATCCGAATTCGATATTATGGCCGGGCATGATCTTGGGGCCATTGATTATTTACCTAAACCTATCAGCCTTGCGGTTTTAAAACGTAAAGTGACTAATCTATTACGCCTGACTCAATCTACTCACTTAACTAACAATAAACCTATGTTTATTGAAAACCTACAGCTCGACTCACATGCATTTAAAGCGACCTGGCATCAAAAACCCCTTAACCTAACGGTTACAGAATTTGAAATGCTAGAGCAATTTGCAACCCACTCAGCCGGTACAGTGATCAGTTATCAAGATTTACAAACCGCAACACAGGGCGTGGTCGAACGTAATACCATTAATACCCATATCTGCCGTCTGCGCCAAGCATTTAAAAAAATAACACCAGAGTTTGATTTAATTCATAATGTATATGGTCGTGGTTATAGTTGGCACACGCTTAAAGATCAATGAAACTATTAGCGCAACCTGACCGCGTCCACCGAATACGCTTTACAATAAAGCGTAGGCTTGTTTTACTTTTTCTACTCCTTATTTTTCTGCCCTTACTTGCTTACCGCCTTGCACTTGATTTACAACATTTGTTGTTAACCCATCAAGCAAGTTTGCATCAACATACGGTTCAAAACCTAGCCCTTATTTTAGAAAAAAGACCTGAGCTATGGGGACAAACAACCGAAGCGGGACAAATTCTTGCGCACCTTGATTTGGATAATAGTGCCATCTGGCTAGTCAACACTCAAGGCCAAACCAGCTATGTGATGGGGCATTTAAAAACAACTCAATTAATTGAGCGAAACCTGTTTGAATGGCTAGGTTTCACTGGGTTACAACTTGTAGGTAAACTTGCCAACCCTCTTCCCTATCCTTACCCGCAATCTCGCTACCCAGAACAGGCTGTAATCAGCCTTGCCTTAAAAGGAAAAACCTCACAACAATATCGAACGGACGAAAATGAAAAACCCATTAGTCTGATGTCTGCCAGCCCACTTTACAGTCAAAACGAACTCGTTGGCGCGGTTGTTTTTGAGCAAGGGCTGGATAAGGTTTTTCAGCAAAGTTTACAAGGGTTCTATCGGCTAATTGGCTTAACCAGTCTTTTGATGGCCATTATGCTTTTCGGTATTTTGTTGTACGCTCAAACGCTGTCAAACCGCATTATTCGACTTAGCGAAGACGTTAAAAGCAGTTTTAATGACAGCAAAAAACTGCAACTTAATCGATTACAAACCCCAGATACTATCCAGGATGAAATTAGTGATCTAAGACTTAGGGTTATTGAAATGCTCGAAAAAATAGCAAGTTACGAACGTTATCTAAAACAACTTCCTCGAACACTACGCCATGAACTGCATAACCCTATTAATCGACTTAACGCCAATATTGAGCTTTTATTAATGAAAATGCCTGAGCAACCCAAGCTGTTGCAAGCACAAGAAAATCTTGATCAACTTAAGCATATTATCGATTTATTGACAGAGGCATCAAGTCTAGAACAGAGTCTAGCCGACCAACCACTCAAACCCATTTCCATCCAACGTTTAATTCAGTATTTTCAAGGGATTGTTGATAGTCAACCACCAGGCCTGGTTAAATTGAATAGCGATCCCAACCTTGATTCACTTAGGATTATGGCCGACGGTTTTCTTCTGGAACAACTGTTTGACAAGCTAGTAGACAATGCACTTGATTTTAATGATAAATCCCAACCCATAGAAATTAAGATAAGCCAAGAAAACCAACACCTTAACTTTATGATATCTAATGCGGGTTCCTTGTTACCAGAAGGCATGGAACAAGAAATATTTGAAGGAATGGTTTCAGTAAGACCTCACCATTCTGGGCAACAAACACATTTAGGCTTAGGCCTCTACTTAGCAAAACTTATTGCTATACATTGTAACGCCAAGCTATCCGCACAAAACTGGCGCAATCAGCAAGGCGTTTCGTTTGTGTTTAAAATAGCACTACTCGACTCGGCTGCTTAGGTCACGAATTCGACGAATCCACGGAGAAATGCCTGTCGAATCTTTTAATTCAATCGCTTTTTGGTTCGCTTCAGCACGGCCTTGATAAGCACCGACAACTAGGATGTAGCTCTGTCGTCCATCTCTCAGTTGCGGGATAATACGACCACCCTGTACACGTTTATCTCTTATCACCTTTTCAATACCTGATCGATCCGGCATTGACGCAAGCTGAAGTACAAACGCCTCAGCAGGCTGTTGCAATAACCAATTAACATCGGCATCTTGGGGTTTTCTTGGCTCAACAAGCCTAACCACTCGCTGCTCAACTCTTGGCTGAACCGGCGGCGTAGGTTCAACAATCGTCGGCTCAAGGTCCATTTCGATAATCGCCCCAGTCGCCGGACGGGTTGGTGTTATTGATTCTTGCGGTGTTGTCGCTAACTGAGTCAGTAAACCTTGCAAACGTGCCTCAATTTGCTTTTCAAGATTCATCGCCAAAGAATCGATATTTTGACTCGTCAAATTTTCAACTGTCTGGCTCTGCGTTTGTTGCATCTGTGCTAAGCCATTAAGCTGCTGCTGTAAAGACTCGATTCGATCAATAAACTGATCAAACAGTTCAGGCTCTCCTCCTTTCTCGACCTGTTCACGTAGCTCAAAAAGCTGTTGTTCAAGTGCGGTCATGGTTTCAATCGTTTCAAAATGAATCGCTGCTAATTGTTGCATATCACGTTGTACAGCACTGTAGGCGACATAAATCAGCCCTAATACCGTTAAAAGCAATGAAAGCATGATAACGACACCAAATATAGAGGCTTTTTTAGCATGGGTGGCGCGTGCCTGAACATTTGATAGCTGAGGGGGGGATTGCGTCATCGGAGGGACCGAAGAGCTATGTTGGCTTAAATTTACCTTAGGTTCAATAAAATCTTGGTTAGAGAAAGGGTCATCCATAATAGACTTTGACATACGCGGTTTAACCAGCGAACTATAGTCATCATCATAATTTATGTTAGGCTCTTTTTTATTAGGCACAACCTGCTCGGCTGCATTTAACCAATCATTCAGCGTATGGGGTCTGGCTTCGTTTTTTGATGTGCCTCGTTGCTTGGATAATTGATTAGCCTGCGCTTCAATGGCTTCAAGTAGTTTTGCACGTTCCTGTTCTAATTCCGATATCGTTTTTGCCATAGGTTTTCTCAATGTTTATGACGTATAATTAGGCTTTTATTGTAGAATGGTATTGATTAAAAATAAATGGATAAATTACATGCATTCTATAACTATGGATAAGGTTTTTGAAGCCTTGCTTTTAATGTTGGGTATGACAGCTGTTGCGGTTACCGTTGTGAGTTTAGTTATCTACGGTGTTTATTTGTTTTTTAAAAACACGAAAGACGATATAGATAAACGCAACCAGCTTTAATAAAAAGCCGACTTAACCGTCGGCTTTTTAATCAGTTTCTTTTCTCATACCCTAGCGTTTTAAGTTTTGCCCTTAAGGCTGCAACCTGCTTTTCATCTGCTTTTTCAAGATTTTCATACAGCTGGTTATAGCTGTCCTTAACGATCTTATCCAGAGTTGAAACTAAGAAAAACGTGCGTACATCCGCTAATAGCTTTGCTTGATCACGTTGCTTAGCGCGCCACAAGTCTGCAAGGGCTGGCTCGTTTTTAAGCGTTTCTAAAACCTTATCAAGCAGATTATTTATCGGCTCAACAGTTTCATAAGGCCAATAGGGACGCCCCCAACCCTGTTCATAAAAAGCCAAGCGATGATCTATCACCAGTTCTAAAGAGGGTTTCATTCCTGACAGACCAATCGGTTCCAGCCCATTGATAGCACGTTGAATGCGTTCAGGAGCTAAAATGGGCGCATCGGAAAGCCAACGACCATAAACAACCCAGGTGTTATTTCGTTCAATATAATAATATTGACCTGAACGATGCGCCATAACATGTTTCGCCGAGACAATATACTCAAGGTTTTGTTGGCGTAGGCTGCGGGTATCTTTCCAAACTTCCCATCCATCGCCGTATTCAGAACTGGTTGAGACAGCAACCGGGGTGCAAAAAGCACCATAATCATGGCCTTCAACATAGTCTTCGACTTTAATTTGATAGTCGCCCTCTTCAGTAACCCGAGTTACTTGACCAATAATAAAAGCATCATCGCGAATATTCGTTGATGGAATACCGACAAAAACAGTATCGCCCACTGAAAAACTTTTCGACGACGCCACAACTGGTTTGGTTATTAAAGATAACAATAAAAAACTAAACAATGCCAAGTGTAATCTTAATACCATTATCCTTCTCCTAAGTTGACGGCTAATACATCACAGCTTGCTTGATGAATAACAGAATCGGCGGTTGAACCTATTAGTCGTTGGATAGCAGATAAACCGCGACGACCTATAATGATAAGATCTGCATTGATCAATTCGGCTTGTCTAACAATGTCTTGCTTTGCAACCCCCACCACAACCTCACAGCTCTGAGGGTCAACTCCAGCCTCTTCAACCATTTTGCTTAGTTTTTTCTGTGAAGCCTCTTTAAGCTTGATACTTAAATCATCGCCCCAAATCCCAGGTAAGCCTGTAATGGCTATATCTTCTAGCACAGGATAGGTAGGTAGTTCGGTGACATGTATCACTTTAAGTTTTGCGTCATAGTGCTCGGCCATTCTTTTGGCTCTTGCCAAGGCTTGCTTACTGTTAGCAGAAAAATCTACAGCAGCAAGTATCATTTGGTAGTTTTTCATAGTCCTTCCTTTTACACATAATCTGTGGATAAGATTGTTAGAAACAATGGTGGGGTCGTAAAAACTTCAATAAAGTCTACAGCCTGATGAGCCCTGCTTAATTAATGAGCACCGCAAAAGATTTAACCCAAAAAACGCTCAATTAACTTACTGATGCACGCAAATAAATCGGCTGGGGCACCTGCTGACTTAGTGTTTTAGCGTTAACGGCTTTTTGTCGTGACAGTTGCGCAATCGCATAGGCTTGCGGAACAGCATTTAACCAGCAATTAAACATCTGTAGGTGCTCAGGGTAGGCCTCACCTATATCACCAATACAATGACTAGAGACCTGTGTAGGAATCTTATCTGCTTTGACTAATGAAGCTGTGGAGCTATTAAGTAAATCCCCCTGCTCACCAAACTCACAAAACTGAGTATAAACCTCGCCCATTCTTGCATCTAAACAAGCCAACCAGGCCTGGTGACCCGTCTGATTAAACCCTTGGTAAGCTAAGGCTTCAAGCGAAGAAACACCAAGAACAGGCTTATCCCAGCCTAGTGCTAGGCCTTGAATCACTCCGGCTGCAATGCGTAGCCCTGTAAAGGCCCCCGGTCCCTCTCCAAAGGCTAGAAGGTCAAGTTCACTTGAGTGAATACCTGTCTCAGCTAAGGCTTTTTTTATCATTGGTAAGATAAGCTCGGCATGTTTTTGTGGCGCAGGGGTGTCTTCTCGGTAGTCAATATTTTCCCCAAGAATACTCACGCTGCAGTTAGCTGTTGATGTTTCAATCGCTAATATATTCATAATTTTGTATTTTTATCCAAGTTGAAACCCACTTACCTTTGGATACAAAGTATACCTTATCAGCCTAAATAAGATGAGCGCTTGACAATAGATTTTGATTGAGGTTTGAGTAACTGCGCATTTATCCCAATTACTTTCGTAGACTTTAAAAAAAGTAAAGTTAGTAGCAAAGTTAGTAGCCAAGTTAGTAGCCAAGTTAGTAGCCAATACTTTCATGATGAGCTTGCGGGATGTCTTCAGCATTAGGCAGCAGATACCACATAAGATAATCCACCACCATCGGAACAAGAACGGTATGTTGATTGTTCGTTTCTTGTAATAGCTTACGAACAGCAATTTTTAACTCAGGTCGGTTAGAGGTATCCATAATAATATCTATTTGCGAACCATAGTCACGAATTATCTGCTCATAGTTAGGAAAATTAGGAATTCCTCTTTTTTCACAATCCGTTAAAAGAGGATTGGATAAATTGGGTTCACTGACGGCAATGATCTTGACTCGACTCTGATCAATACACGAGAACTGTTGATAAAACTTACCACCAATTCGTCCTAACCCTATCATTAAAACCGTAATCTGCCTCATACGCCTTACATTCCTTTCGTCGATTAAAATTAATCTAACAAGTATAAAGGATAATTTTCTGGGACAAGGGTTCAATTGCCATAAAATATTTTATACACTTTGTACTTAAGTTTATCGCTCATTTATGATCCGTTCATCGTCTAATGATCCGCATCATCCGTTAATACCGGTTGCGCCCACAGATCATATTCATCCGCCGCGAAAATTTCGACCTCAAGCATATCACCTGGCTGCAAGCCTTCGCCTTCAGGAATAAATACCATGCCATCGATTTCCGGTGCATCGGCAGACGAACGCGCAATCGCGCCCTCTTCGTCCACCTCATCCACCAATACCGTCATGCGCTTGCCGATTTTGGCTTGCATTTTTTTGGCGCTAATCGCCTGCTGGGTTTGCATAAAACGGTCGTAGCGATCTTGTTTGATGTCATCCGGGATTTGCTCGGCGATCTCATTCGCTGGCGCACCGGTTACTGGCGAATACTGGAAACAGCCAACACGATCCAATTGTGCTTCTTCCAAAAAGTCCAATAAACGCTGAAATTCTTCTTCGGTTTCCCCCGGGAAGCCAACAATAAAGGTCGAGCGCAGGGTTAAATCCGGCACTTGCTGGCGCCATTGTTGAATACGTTCCAGCTGTTTATCAATGTTCCCCGGGCGGCGCATGGCTTTTAACACGCGTTTATCAGCATGTTGCAATGGCATATCCAAATAAGGCAATACCTTGCCTTGTGCCATTAGCGGAATCACTTCTTCAACATTCGGATAAGGATAAACATAATGCAAACGCACCCAAACGCCCATATCGCCCAGCGCTTTTACCAGGCCTGTCATTGAAGTTTTCACGGGCTGACCATTCCAAAAGTCCAGCTTGTGTTTGACATCGACCCCATAGGCGGCGGTGTCTTGGGAAATCACTAGCAATTCTTGCACCCCGGCTTCGACCAAACGCTTGGCTTCATCCAGCACATCGCTGACCGGTCGGCTCACCAGGTCACCACGCATCGAGGGAATAATGCAGAAGGAGCAGCGGTGGTTACAGCCTTCGGAGATTTTGAGATAGGCATAATGACGCGGCGTGAGCTTCACGCCTTGGGGTGGAACTAGGTCAACATAGGGATTATGTTGCGGGGGTGCTATCACCTCATGCACCGCATTTAGCACGGTTTCATACGCCTGTGGGCCGGATACCGATAACACCTGCGGATAATGTTTAAGAATTTCCTCATCACGCGCGCCTAAACAGCCGGTGACGATCACCTTACCATTCTCACGCAAAGCTTCGCCAATCGCATCCAGCGATTCTTGTACGGCCGAATCAATAAAACCACAGGTATTGACTATGACCGTATCGGCATCTTGATAGGAATTGGATAGATGATAACCCTCGGTACGCAACTGGGTTAGAATTCGCTCTGAATCTACCGTGGCTTTTGGACAACCCAAACTAACAACGCCCACTGTGGGCTGATGATTACTCATGTTTTTTAACCTTGTTTTTAAACCAGAACCAGGCCTGGTTAATCAATAATTGGGCGCATTTTACTGGAAATTAGCCCTGGCTGTCATGCAAACTTTTTGGCACATCCTGCACCAACTCGAGTTGAGCGCGCTCGACCAGCTCTTCGGGAAGCTCTTTTTTCACCATCACACCCAAGTCTTTAAACTCTGACGCTTGTTTAATCAAGTTAGCGCGCCCGGAATAAAGTTGGCTATAGGCCTTTTCAAAACTGTCTTTGGCTTTATCCAGTTGGTTACCAACGCCTTGCAAACTGGCAAGAAAACTATTGAGCTTGTTGTAGAAGAGCTCGGCTCGACGCGCGAGTTCCGCGCTGTGTTTATTTTGCTCGGCAAAACGCCACAGCTGGCGCACAATTTGTACCGAACTTAACAGGGTTGAAGGCGTAGCAATCAGCAGATTAAGCTTCATTGCTTCATCCAACAAACTCGGATCGGCCTTAATCGCCTCAACATAAGCCGACTCAATTGGCACAAATAAGATCACCAGCTCCGGTGTCACCAGGCCTGGTAGTTTGAAATAATCCTTATCCGATAGCTCTTTCATGCGATCACGCAACGCGCGTAAATGGTCTTTTAACGCCGCCTCCCGATCAAGCTCACTCTCGGCGTTCACCATGCGGCTGTATGCACCCAATGAGGTTTTAGCATCAATAATCAAATGTTTTTCGCCGGGTAAATACACCACCACATCCGGACGCTGGAGACCTTGTTCACCCTGAATCGAGACTTCGCGTTGGTAATCACGCGGTGCCACCAGACCTGCTGATTCTAATACCCGTTCCAAAATCATCTCGCCCCAATTGCCTTGGGCTTTTTTCTGGCCTTGCAAGGCTTGGGTGAGCTGGTGAGCTTGATCGGATAAATTCAGGTTCATTTTTTGCAGACTTTGCAATTCAAACTTGAGCGCTAAACGCTGTTCGCTTTCGTTTTTTTGAATCTGTTCGACTTGGGTTTTAAAGGCTTTAACATCATGATGAAACGGCGAAAGTAACTGAGTTAAACTCTGCTCACTTTGCTCTTTAAACTGACGATTTTTCTGTTCAAAAATATCCTGCGCCAGTTGCGAGAACTCCTGTTTTAACCGCGCGTGTTGTTCCTCAAACTGCTGCTGTTTTTCCTCTAGTAGCGTTTGCAGTTTTCCCTGCGCCACTTCGCGTTCATTAAGCTTTTGTTGAGCTTGATTTAAGCGCTGATCAAGTGATTCCGCCTGGGCTTGCCAGCGTTGCTGTTCGGCTTGCGCTAAGGCCAGTTCAGTCTGTTTTTCGCTTAATGTGGCTTGTTGCTGATGCTTAAGTTCATTGAGTTGTTGCGACCAGGCCTGGTTTAATTCCAGCACTTGTTGCTGCAAACTCTGCTCATGCTGGTGTACTAAGTTTTGCAAAGACATCTGCTGGGTTTGATAACGTTTAACAAAGCCCACCACCAGGCCTGCTAATAGCACAATACCCGCAATTAAACCCCATTCTAAAACTGTCATAACGCTCCTAATCGTGTTTATTCTCTAACGCCATAGGCGACTGCTCACCCGTGGAAATTTTTTCCCACTTCTCTTGTTGGGTAAACACCACATCCATCGCGACAAACGGATAGTGTTTACGAAAAGCCTGGTAAAGTTGCTCGCGCACCTCGTCCAAGGCTTCGATGCTATCTAAAGGCGTATCAGCCTGAATTTTGAAATAGATATGCACCAACAAAAAACGTCCGGTCATCACCAAACGCAACCTATAACCTTTATGCACCGCACTACTCACCACCGAATCAATCAGGTCGCGGATTTTATCTTCAATATCTTCGCCCGGATGTTTGCCAACAATTTCGTTCCAAGCATCGCGCATAATAGATAAAGGCACTATCACAATCAGTAGCACAAGAGCAATAACCATCAAGGGATCAAAATAAGGCACCCAATCCGCCCAATCGCTATCTTCCAAAACAAATGCGGCGATAAACACCACCAGCATTACCGCTGAAATATAACCATCTACCCACCAGTTTTTAGCATCGACCAACGCTAAAGGCGAATGCGCCTGTTTGCCCCAGTGCCCGACTAACCAAGCCGAGATGAAACAGCCGAGCGTGGCTAAAAAGGCATAAAAAATCGCCATGTCTAAAATCACCTGCTTGCCGCCGCTATAAAGCGAAGCAAAGGCATTAAACAAAGCCAACGCCAGCAAGGTGATAATCATCAAACCCTTCGCCAGATTGATCATTGGCTCGTACATCCAATAACCAAACGGATATTCATCATTACTCGGCTTCATAACTAGCTTGGACACACGCAGCGTCAACAAGGCGATCAACAGGTGAATAAAGGAATAAAGCCCATCCAACATAATCGCATCCGAGTAGCTGACAATCGCAAAGCCTACCCCGATTACCACCATAAACACATTGCCCCAAATAGAGAAATTCAGCGCGCGTTTTTCAAGCTTATTAAGAAGTACTTGGTGACTCGACATGATTTAACAGACCTTTTAGAAGGGTTTCAAAACCACAAAAATTAATAACGCAAAAGTAATAAATAGTGGAATTTCATTCGCCCAGCGATAATAGACCCCCGAATGATCTAAACGGCCTTGTTGCATTTCTTTCATGCGCTTCATCGCCCAGAAATGATAAGCAATAAGCAACGCGACCATCAATAATTTGGCATGTAACCAACCACCGCTAAAACCAAAACCAAACCACAACCAAAAACCAGTTACCAGGGTTAAAACCATCATGATAGTCATAAAATTCCACAGCTTACGCGCCATAATAGCCAAACGTTCTACCTGTTGTCCAGCGGCCTGACCTTCTACATAATGCACAAAAATACGAGGGAGATAAAAAATCCCCGCCATCCAAGACATCATAAACAAAAGATGAAACACCTTAACCCATAAGTACGCCATAAAATCACCCCATTATCATAAATCTGTTACAAAGCCTGTTTTTGTATCGGTATGATACTCCACTGAACACCAAGTTTTACATTTAACCAAGGATTTCTCATGAAAATTGAAAAAGATAAAGTGGCTCAGATTGACTACACTCTAACCAACGCCTCAGGTGAGGTCATGGACAAATCAGACGGCCAACCTTTGGCCTACTTGCATGGTCACCATAACTTAATTACAGGCTTAGAAGACGAGTTAGAAGGAAAAGCGGCCGGTGATAAGTTTACCGTCACCGTTCCTGCCGCTCAAGCCTATGGCGAAGTCGAAGATTATCTAATCCAGCAAGTACCCAGCGATCTTTTTCAGGGCGTTGAGAAGCTTGAGGTCGGCATGCGTTTTGAAGCCCAATCTGATCAAGGGATGCAATCTGTAGAAATTACCGCTATTGAAGGTGAGAGGGTCACAGTTGATGCTAATCACCCACTCGCGGGACAAGACCTTACTTTTGAAGTCGAAGTGCTGGATGTACGCGATGCATCAGCGGAAGAAATTGATCATGGTCACGCGCACGGCGTTGGCGGTCATCAACACCATTAAGGCATTTGTGCCCCGCTGCTTTTAATCACACATTTAATCATCAGGCTTTAACAAGCAGGCCTGGTGGTTCAACGTTGATTACTTTCGATTCTTTTTAGTACGGGCTTTGCGTTCTGCCTCACGTTGTGTTTTTAATGCGGCCTTTTCCTGCTCAAGCTGTTGCGCCCTCGCTACCTCTTCAAGCACACCTTGTGGCGTTTCTAAGCTTAAAGGGCCTAACTTACCCTCTCTTAATTCATTAATTAAAATCCGGCTCACCTTTTCCCAATCTACAGAACCGCGCTTACCCACACACCCGCGCTTTTTACCTATTTCAATCAAAAGCTCTTCGTCATGGTGTGGAAGTTCAGCTAATCCATAACGACTAGAAAGCCGCTCAGGATAGGCTTTAAGCAAATGCTCGGCAGCAAATAAAGCGATATCTGGATAGTCAAACGCTGTATCCTTAATGCCCCCAGTAATCGCCAATCGATAACCCGACTCTGGTGGCGTTAGTTTTGGCCACAAAAACCCAGGAGTATCGGTCAGGTAAATATCATTAGCCAGTTTAATTTTTTGCTGCGACTTCGTGACCCCCGCCTCATTACCCGTTCGAGCAATTGTGCGACCTGCCAAGGTATTAATTAAGGTCGATTTACCAACATTCGGAACACCCATAATCATCGCCCGCGCAGGACGAATCGCAAAATCACGCTCACCAATTAAGGTTTTAGCTAAGTTCAGTAAAGCTCTGATTTGTTCAGGATTTTGTTGACTGATAGGAATCGCACGAAACCCTTTTTGCTGATCAAAATGCTCAACCCAAACCTGAGTTAATACCGGATCAGCCAAATCTGCTTTATTCAAAACCTTAATACAAGGCGTATCGCCTCGTAGCCCATTCACCAACGGATTCTCGCTCGAAAACGGAATCCGCGCATCCAACATCTCAATAATCACATCCACCTGCGCCATCACCTCAGCAATGTCTTTACGCGCCTTGTGCATGTGTCCCGGAAACCAATTTATCGCCATGTTTTTCTCAATATTATTAATTTAGTTTGTGCGGCCTATTATCCCCTTTCAACTGGGGAACACTCGTCTTATTTTGTCACTAGAATCTGACATAAACCGGCTACTATTTGTTGATACTCATCTGGGCTAACTTTCCCAAGTTTTTGTTGCACACGCTCTTTCGATAAAGCGCGAATTTCATTGATACACGCATCGGAATCCTGTTTTAAATCCGCGCGTGCCTGAATTCGAAAACGATAAGGCATCGCTTGGTCAACTAGCTGAGTGGAAAGCGGGATTACCATTAAGGTCGGCAAAATCTCATTATCTTGTTGCTCGCTCATTATTATCGCTGGACAAAACTTGTTCATTTCTTGGCCTTTAGTCGGATTGAAATTAACCAACACAATATCGCCTCTACACCAGGCCATCGGATAAGGCTCCTTCCTCTATCGGATCATGCTTTTGCGCGGTGGCAATGCGAATTAACAGTTCGGTTTTTCTTTGTACTTCAATTTGTTGCAAAAAAGGTTCAAAGAGCGCACTAAGTGACTGCGGCACAAAATAGCCAACGGCATTCTTCTTGCGTGCATCCACCAAATGCACCACCTCATCCCATTGCTGAAACTGTTTGGGTGAACGTAAGTCCGCCAGTGTTGCCTCAATCATGACCGCTCCTTTTACCACTTCAATTTGGAAAACCATTTAGACAAATTATAACACGAATCCATTCCACCCTAATCCACGTCGCCAACCCATCCAAAAAATTGACGCCAATCAGCATGCTCTGGTCATACTTTATTAGTCAAACGCCTAAACCCAATTCTCAAGTCTTAAACCCGGTACGCGTTCAAATTCTTTAATGTTATTGCTCACCAATATTAGCCCTTGGCTTCGAGCATGACCGGCAATCATCATGTCATAAGGGCCTATCGGCTGACCTTTTGCATAAAGTTCTGCACGAATCTGACCAAAATGGGTTGCGGCCTGCATATCAAAATCCAGAACATCCAAACGCGCGATCATGCCTTCAATATCCGCAAGATTCCGTTCAGGTTGGGCAGAACGTTCGGCACCATAAATCAATTCACCCACTGTAATAGTCGAAATAGCCATCTGCGTTACATGATTATTAAAAGCATCACGTACCTGCTTAGGTCGGTGTTTTATGGTGTAGATAAGAATATTTGTGTCGAGTAAATACTTGATCATAGTGATTCCCGAACCTGATCCGGCTCTTGTTCACGCTCGTTCATAAAGTCATCGCTCACGCCTTTAGCGTCAAACCAATCATCCCAACTCTGTTCAAGCGGTGTGATAATCCGCGCTTTGCCAATCGCAGTAATCACAACCTGCTTGATGCTTTCATCCAAGGCAACCGACTTTGGCAAACGCACCGCCTGAGATTGGTTATTTTTAAATACGGTTGTTGTAATCGCAGTCATAACAAACTCCTTGTATATCCAGAACGGTTATACATATTAATCTAATCCATCAATACCGTCAAACTTGTAATGTAGCGATAAAGTTTTTTGTCCACAGATTTAGAGCAATTTGCCCCAATAAACTTAGTCAGCTTGACATCGAGTCCCGTCGCCATTAAATGCATAAATCTTACTATGTAGTACCTGAATTCCACTAATAGTTGCAACTTCCAAGCATACTATCGTAAGTAAAACCATTTTGCTAGATGAAATACTGGTCGTAATATTACATCTAAACGGTCACTTGATTTAACTTAAGAAATATAGTGATTAAGTCAAAATTGACCACTCAAGGCTTGTCGATTAAATAATCTTCTACATCAATTTTAGCAGTTTCAATGACAACGTTGATGGATTGCAGGCCGTGGTATTTGACTTGGGTGTGGGTGCTGGTATTTAGGGGGTGCCAGTCGGGTAGGGGTTGATTGTGGTAGCGCAGGCGGTAGGCGCAGGATTCGGGTAGCCAGTCGAATTCAGCGATGCGTTCAAGTGTGAGCGGCACGCAGGTTGGCACATTCGTTGAGCGGTTTTCATAATCGCCACACTGCCCTGTTTCGAGGTTTGAATAACGGCATACCACGCGGGTATATACAATTTCATCGGTGTCTTCGTCTTGCAGTTTGTGCAGACAGCACAGGCCGCAGCCATCACATAGGCTTTCCCATTGTGCTTGGGTTAGTTGCTCTAGTGGTGTATCTTCCCAGTATTTGCCAGTGCTATTGCGCATTAAAATAATGTCCAAGGTTGGCTCCAAGCGGCACATTGTAGCCGAAAGTTATCGTTTACAAAGCGCTTGCCATCACTCGGTGGGCAAACAAAGGCATAGTGTTCGCCAAATAGCTCAAATCTAAGCGCGTAGGCGTGTAAATAACCGCGGTCTTCTTGTTCGGCCTGTTGGACCGCCTGATAACGTCTATCCCCCGCTATGGGTGCGCCGAGGCTTTTGAGCGCGACACGGATTTGATGGGTTTTGCCGGTGTGGGGTTTGACCAAAAACGCGCGCTCATTCGGCGCGAGGCTGGCGTTGATAAATTGGGTGATCGCGGGGTTTTCCATGCTGGTGGTTAAACGCCAGCTGCCGCGCCGACTCGGTTGCATATCGCCTTTTATCCAGCCTTGTTTCTTTTTGGGTTTATGGGTGGAAATGACGAGATAAAACTTTTCGATTTGCCGCTGTTCAAACATTGTTTGAAAGGCTTGTGCCGCCGCGAGGGTTTTGGCTAATAGCACCAGGCCTGATGTCATTTTATCGAGTCGATGCACGGGATAGATTTCTTTTAGCTCTAATTGTTTCTGCGCCAACACCACCAGGCCTGGTGTTTGTTCGGAATGAAAACTCAGCCCAGCGGGTTTATTGATTAAGACAAACGTGGCATTTTCAAAAATCACGTTTAGTTTGCTGTCTAACATAGACTTTTCACCTCAAACCAGGCCTGGTGCTTTATTTCACCGTTAATAATGAGTTGGATTTTATGGCGACCAGGATAATAACGTCGTGTGGTCAGCGGCCTAAACGACAGGCGTTTGCGAAGTGGTTTAACCGATTCGCAGAAGGCTTGGTCACTTTTTTGCTTGTTAATATTTTTAAAGCATAAACAGAAGTTATCCGACCAGTTTTGTAACCAGCGGGTGTTAAATTGATCTTTTAGTGATGCAGCCATATTTAGTTTTTTTAGCGTTTATGCTAGATTGTAAAAAATGATGTGAATAATACCACGATTAAAGCAAGGATGATTTATGAACGCGTTGAGCCCACAAGAAAAAGTACACACCTGTTTAAATTATATTGATAGCCGATTAGAAACGACCTCACAACAAACCATCCAAATCGCTGAAATGATGATTGAGGACTTAAAACGACTCAGTTTCCAGCAGGCTGAAGCGCTAAAAACCGGCCAGATTATAGAATACCTTGGAGAGCTCAAAGAAATTCAACTAAACTGGATGCATCAATTACAAGACATTATCCTTGAACAAACTAACCGAGACCTGAGCGGTCAAGTTATTCAGGCCTTACAGCAATTTACCGACAAGTTAAACGACGTTCAATTGACGCATCTCGACTTCCCACTTCCCAGTGCGGTGGCCTCTAAACAAGCTAATGCTTATGAATACCTTGATCAAGAAGATATTGATGTTTTGTTTGGTGAACAAGACAACGAACAAAACACCAAAAACAACCAAGATTAGGCTGTTTAAGTAACTCGACCAAGGGGGCTTCAGGTTCGGGAATATCCCATTCAACGCCCTGATTTAAGCTATAACGGATTTTCCCTTGCCGATCCACGACAAAGGTGGTTGGAAAAGAAAACACAATTTGTTCAACAAACGATTCATTAATGGGCAAACAAACTAACAACAAGCTCCAAAATAAGTACAGATTTTTATAACATTACTCTAAGCATAGATTTCAAGCGGTGGAAACTGAGCCAAACGTTTAATCAAATCTGATCGGGTGATAATACCAAGCAATTGGCTAGAGTGAGACATCACAGGTAATGAGCCAATATTGCATTCCGTCATAATATACGCAACTCGGCGAACATCTACGTTAGGCAAGGTAGTAATCACTTTTGGATTAGCGATATCGCCGACCTTAAGCCCATCTTGACTTGACAGTCGGTTATCATCATCTACCATCACATGACGCAATAACGCCTGTACCGAGCACATTCCAATTAAATTGTTGTTTTCGATAATCGGGATATGATGAATATCGTGGGTTTGCATTAACCCCCAGGCTTCAGACAAGCTGGCTTGGGGCGGTAAACTGTAAATTTTTGTGGTCATAATTTCGGACACTTGAACAACGACATGGCGTTCTTGCATCGTTTCGAGTTGTTTTTGATACTGGCTCAAACCATAATTGAGCTTATGGTGCTGGGAGTAGGCATGCTGTGATGACTCCCTAGGGTCTTTAGTGTCCTTGTCTAACTCCATCATGGTTTGCTCAAACTCGGCCTCAGAAACCGCATTGATACGCTTAGGCGATTCAATTTTCGACTCTTGGCGCCCAATAACATTACGCCCTTCAGGACTGTAAACAATGAACATAGCCAAACCCACCTTAAGTAAAAACTAAAACATAATTTTACAATAAAACACCATACTGGTTTAATAAGCTTTCAACTGGACTTGATTCGTTAACTAAGCCGCAACAACTGCTTATGCGTTTAGAACATTATCAATCAAGCGGCTGTATAAACACAGCCGATCAGCAATCGATTAAAACGCTCATAACCAACCTAAAAAAAGCGCGTCAAAAATAAGCGAGCAGGTATAGCTAGCTATACCTATGGGTTAAAGAATAGACAATCTGATAGCCTGCTGAAGGCATTAAAAAGCCCGAACAAGTCGGGCTTTTTAATCGGATATGGCGGTGGACTAGGGATTCGAACCATAAGACAAAGGCACTGTTTTTATAACGCTTTCTATTCAATCCAAATCACTTATTGCCACTTCCGTCATGCCCAGGCTATGCTAAACATGTGAAACCTCGCGCTTTCTAGTGGCCAACCACCGAGCAACCTCATGCTTAAACCGAGAGGACTGTCGTTGCGTCGTTTTTAGCGGCGGGGGAAGCTCCCCAGTTTTTATGGCACTATTTTTTATAAAGCACTTCGAAGAAACCAGGCCTGGCAATATTACTAGAGCCCAATCACTTTAATACGACTGCCTTGCATGCTGGAAATAACATCGATGCGCAATTGTTATCGCCACTAAGTACCTCGCTCAGCGTGCCAATCACTTGGTATTCAGCATCTAAAGCTTGGTTTTGCACATCACTTTGTTCAAGCTTTTGCAACGCACTTTGCAGCTTGCTAAAATCAATACTGACTTGATTAAAGGCCTCTTCAACCGCTTGATAGGCTTGTTGCTCGGCGAGCAGGTGTGCTTGCATAGCGGGCAAATCGGGCGGCACCGCGGTCGCGAGTTCTGTTTGTAACTGTTGCAGCGCGCCTGCAATGCTTTGAAATCCTGTTGCAGCTTTTCGCTACGCCATTAGCTTATCAGATGTGGTGCAAAGCTATGCTGGTGCGTGGCCAATGCCAGCTTTACCAAATCAAGTCGCTCATGCAAGGCTTCACGTGTTGGACAGTCTACAGTATGAAGAATCCCTTTCACCTGTTCAGCTTGAGCTTGCTTGTGGCGGTTAACTTGCGCCGCTTGCGCTTTAATATGGTCTTCAAGGCGTTTATAAATATGGGTCTGAAATAACTGACTTAATATGGGTTCACGGTCTTTTGAGTCGGCTAATAAGAGTTTGCGAAACAAACCCTGCGGCAACACCATCACTTGGCGAAACTGTTCGGAGCTTAAGCCAATTAACTCGATAATCTTGTCATTAAACTCTTTGATCTTTTTTGACACCAACAAGGCTTCCGAACCATCACCATTCAGATGATAGAGAAAAGCTTCGGCACTTTGGGTGGTTGTGCCCTCGCCACGTGACTTCTTACGTTCCTGCTGCGGTCGACGTTCAATATTCGGGTCTTCTTTACCCTGTGCGATTACCTCGTCCAACAATCCCTCAATAACCCGCAGATCACGCGGACTGTTGAGTGGCAAGTGTTGCTGTGCAACCAAGCCGCTTGAATCAAAGCTTAGTAGTGTGATGCCTTTAGTGTGCTTATGCTCAGAAAAGCTGTACTTCAACGGTGAGCCAGCATAACGAATATGTTTGGCGCCAC
This sequence comes from Thiomicrospira sp. R3, assembly GCF_029581415.1. Lineage (GTDB taxonomy): Bacteria > Pseudomonadota > Gammaproteobacteria > Thiomicrospirales > Thiomicrospiraceae > Thiomicrospira. The sequence goes on from NZ_CP121121.1 coordinate 1,919,638, forward strand.
GAAACTGCGGGCCGTGCAGATGTCCAAGTGCCACATAATCAAAATCAAGCATCGGTTCATAAGACACGCGGTCTGAACCGCCCACCGACAGCGTTTTTTCAGATTCGGAGCTTTGGGCGCCATCAACAAAGCAATGGGACATTAAAATGGTGGGTAAAGACGTGTCGCGTGACTGCTGGATCAGATCAACGAGAAAGCTATGCGCTTGGTCATAATCTTGCACGGGTTGATCAAACTGATTACGCACACGCTCTGGGTCGGCAAAAGGAATGCCAAATACCTGAACAGTGACATCACCTTTTTGCAGGCGCACCGGTTCGGTCACACGATTAAGGTCTGACAATATATGCAAACCGGTTTTTTGCAGTTGTTCAGCCGCAAAACCTAAACGCTCGGCGCTGTCATGATTGCCGCTGATCATAATCAGCGGAATCCCCGCTTGCGCTAACCGATTCACGGTTTTATTCAACAAACGCACCGCCTCAGCTGGTGGCATCGCGCGGTCATAAATATCACCGGCAACCAGCAGGCCATCCACTTGAAATGTAATAGCATAATCAATAATCTGGTCAAGCACAGTGGCTTGATCTTCGAGCAACGACTGATGGTGCAGTACGCGCCCTAAATGCCAGTCAGCGGTGTGTATTAATTTCAGCATTCAAACTCCCGTTCTACAATTTCAACAATTGCACAGTTACAAATCGCATAATCAAATCATCAATAACTAAAAAATTACTAGCCACCGCTTGCAAAAAACGGTTTAATCATTGGTATTTGCAATTAAAGCTAGCTACTAAAAAATCAGGCGGCACAATGAAAGTCATTCATATCTGTCTTGTATCAAAACAAGCCACCCCAAACCTGGTGCCACTCATGGACAGCTCCATGCAAGTTGACGAAGTCATCCTTACGCACACTCGGCCATTCAATGAACACGCACAATGGCTTGCCAACGCATTAAAAATCTATGGCAAAAAAACGCGTTTACTAGAACTACCTAGTTCAGATAATTTAGCGCTTTTACGCGAGTTTTTTATTGCACTTTACCAACAAGAATATCAACTTGGCGCAACCCAACTTATCTGCAACCTAAGCGGTGGCACCAAACCCATGAGCCTCGCCCTGTATGAAATGGCTTTAATGACCGAAGCGGATGGCACCGAAGCTTATTATATGAATCTCAATGATACCCTGAGCTGGTATATACCCAAAAATCGGCCCACTCAAGCACTAGATGACCTGATTAAGCTACCCGCTTTTTTAACAGCGCACGGCTGGTCGCCCTGCCAAAAACCACAAGGCTCAAAATACCCCCAACTAAGACCACTCGTTGAAACGCTGGCTACCCAAATTAGAAAATTTACGCCCGCCCTAAGTCAACTCAATGCGTTGGCGAGTTCAGCCAGGAGTAATCAACAGGTATCAACCCCAATACAAAACTGCGGCACCGCATTGAACGACCTAATTACACTTCTTGTTGAGTTTAATCTGGTGGAACGCCAGGGAGATGCTATAGAATTCCTCTCTGAAGATGCGCGATTTTTTTGTAACGGTGGCTGGCTTGAAGAGTTAGTTTTCCACACTATTAAACAGCTCAGTGCTAAAAACAAAAAAATCCAGGATTTTGCGCTCGGACTAGAAATTCAATCCAATAGTAATGGTATTCAAAACGAACTTGATAACGCCGTTTTAGTTGACAATAAACTCATTATTATTGAATGCAAAACCGCAAAAACGCGAGGAAATACTCTGTTGCGTGACAGCCTATACAAACTGGATACACTCACCAAAATTGGTGGCACCACTGGACGAGGCTTACTCATCAGTTTGCACCCCATTACGCCGCATGACCAAGAACGAGCTCAAGAGTATCACATCGACCTAATTCATGGCATGCAAATTGAAGCGCTACCTCAGCACCTGCACAAAATACTAAGCCGTTAAAAGCTACTGATTCAGCACCTCTGTAACACAGTAAGATTTTAAGCTAATACCCAATGTACGCAGTTGAGCGGCCGTTAACTCTTGACCGCGTAATTCAAACGGCACATCAAAAGCCAAATGCCAATAGCGAACTTGTTTATTAGTTAATTCGGCCACCATAGGAATTGGCAAGTTTCCAACCACCACATCACCCGCCACGAGTGAACTAATATCTAAATGCGCAATATGCGCATCAAATAAAAAACCTTCCTGCGTTAACCAATCTAACGCACCCTTATGCCGTGTTACAACGTACGTACTCATTAAATTCCCCCGAAACACAAAGGTTTTTATTATGCATAAATAACCGCACTGTTGATAAACAAAAAACTTTTTACTTTACCTTTTTCCGTAATTCTTACTAAAATGGTTAACTCCTGTTTATTACCATACTAGGCGAGGAACCTTAGAACGCATGGCCACAGCAAGCACAATAGACGCAACACAGCCCCAAGATTATCCGAAACGGATCTTATATGCGGTCATTGGCTTGTCGCCACAAATTTTAACTGAAACCCTCTACGCACTCACCACCTGCAACGACGCGTTTATTCCGACCGAAATTCACCTCCTAACCACCGTTCGTGGGGCTAAACATTGCAAGCTAGCTCTGTTCAATGAAAACGGTGGTTGGTTCCATAGATTCTGTAAAGACTATAAAATTAAAGGGATTGAATTTAATGAAAATCATATTCATATCTTAATCAACGAACATCAACAACCCATAGAAGACATTCGCACCCCAGCGGAGAACAATGCCGTTGCTAATCAAATAACCGAGCATATTCGCCAATTTACTGCCGATGCAAACACGGCTCTGCATGTGTCGATTGCGGGCGGCCGAAAAACCATGGGATTTTATGCCGGCTATGCGTTATCCATGTTTGGTCGCGAACAAGATCGACTCTCCCATGTACTTGTTGAGCCGCAATTTGAAGGTCATCCGAATTTCTTCTATCCCACCCCCTACTCGAGCATCATTCGTTCCCGAGACCAACAAGACATTATGGATGTAAAAAATGCCAAAGTAGATTTAGCCTATTTGCCCATTGTTAGGCTCCGCTATGCCTTAGATCGGCATTTAATTGACGATTCGCAAGAATTTCAGACGCTGGTTGAACAACTGCAACAAACTTTTGTAACCAGTGATGTTGTTATAAACATGGCTACCCGCTCACTTGAAATTGGCACAAAAAAAATTCAACTCTCACCCGTTAATTTTGTTTTTTACTGTTGGATGGTTGACCGACTCATTAACCATCAACCGGGTATTCAAATTCCAACAGACGATTACCCCGACCTAGTCTATCGGGATGAGTTTTTGAACATTAAAAACCAAGTTATCGACCCTATGCGTGACATGGATCGTACCCTAGCCGCTATTAAAGATGGCATGACAAAATCTTTCATCTCGCAACGAAAAAATGGCATTAGACAAGCACTCAAAAAAGCCTTAGGCCTTAATGCCGATCGCTACGATATCAAGCATACCAAGGTAAACCGTGTCAGTTTGCACGGCCTTACGATCGAACCAGAAAACATCAAGTTTAATTAAGCAGAGAAAAATTTATGCCTCGAAAAAACCTATTAAAAAAAGCCATTAAAACGCTAACAAAAACTGATTTTTACATGCTGCTCGTCTCAGTAGCTCTCATAACCATTGGTTCGTCTTGGTTTGCCGATGAGCTTCACGATTATTTTTTTGATCACGATAGCTTTAACCAAACCGCTTTAATCGTTGGTGGCCTGGCTACCTTACTAGGCATTTGGGCTGCTAAAGTGATTGCGCAACAATTGAGCCGACCTAATCCGGACACCTTTAAATACTTTGTTGGTAAAGAGAAACAGCAAGAAATTAAAAAAACACAACTTGTCGTCATGGGGTTATCAATATTGACCGATCAAAAGAGCATGTTAAGTAAACTTCATACCTTTGATTGGGCAACACTCTGCTCTGATCAGAATCTTGGCATTAATTGGCAACAAAACATCCGCACCATAAAAACCTTTAGTTCCTTAAATAAAGATGTACGGTTTATCATCGTTTGCTCAGAACAGTCCGCCTCTTTATTTACAGAGTTTAAAAATTTCATTGAGCACCTTGAACGCGAAACGGCACAAAAAATTCACCTTGAACAAGCTGCAAATACAGTTGATATCAACTCAATTGCAAGCTGCTCTAGAGGTATCAAAAAAATTCTTAACAACCATGCAGCTAAACAGGTTGTTATTGATATTACATCGGCTACCAAACAATATTCTGCCGCTTGCACCCTGGAAACAACCTACCGCGAAATGGTTTATTTAGGGTACGTGTCAAATGACGCTAACTACTTTATTTATAACGTGTTAAATGAAGAGCGTGGTGAACTTATGATGTAATAAAAACCTGCTGGTGTAGAAACCAGCAGGCCTGCTAACCTACTTAGGCTAGCTGTTAATTACAGATTTCCTGCCTCACGCTTGCGCTTTTCTTCCTGCTCACGGCGTTGCTCTGCTTCGAAACGCTGTTGCAAACGGTCGGCAATATAATTCATTTCCAAATCAAAACTCAAATGCGGTGCATCCAAGGTGATTCGGGTACTACCCTCACGCAATACAACACGCTTGTCACCTACAAACGGAATTTGCGATGATTCAACGTTGTATAAGCCACGTAATAAACCATGCAAACTATCAAAACGATGCTTCGGAAAAGTCGTTAAAACGCCTACTAATGTATTGTTTTGATCAAAAATCACCAATGCGGATTTCATGCCATCGACACCTAATTGACCAGGAGTAAGTTCAAACATGGGCCCATTGCTATAACGATTAGTACCCGTTGGCTGCGCCGAATACTTTGCTTGCATTTCTGCAACAGTGGTTTTTTCTAAGGTTAATCCAAACGGTGAGGGATTCGCAAAGACGAAACCTGCAAATCCTGCAAAACTTAAGGCAACACTCACAACCAATGTATTAAGTAATTTTTTCATGACACGTCCTTTATAAAGTTAAATACCTAGTTAATTGCGTATCGCAACCATGCGATTTGTGCAAAGTATAGGGGCTTAACTTGGCCTTGTCAGACATCAAAAACTTGTGAAAATTTGAATACATTATTCCTAGACACAAAAAAGCCGGTATGAAACCGGCTTAATTTTTTTGCAGATGGTTTATTAAAACTCATCAAAACTGCTGAAGCAGTCCGAATCATCAACACTGCTGAAGCAGTCCGAATCATCAACACTGGTAAAGGTGTAAGAATCATCAGAATCTACACCGTATGGGTTCCCTTCAACATCAAGCCCAGCTATGCCGCCGACCATGGGTAGCCCTGTTGCTGGATTAATATCAGAAAACCCATCGTCAAAACCGGTATCGAAAGCTGAACTACTTGATGTGTCACTCATCCAGTTAAATAAGTTTGATAAAAACCCCATGATTTAGCTCCTTTTCATTTTATGACTGGTAATGATTAGGATATAAAAACATTGGATAAAAAACAAAAGTCACAAGTTTTTGAAAAACTTTTCGGCTTGGTTGTCACAGGTCTTCAATGACGTCATCCCGGCGTAGGCCGGGATCAGGTCTTAACAGCCTCTGACCGCAACTCCGTTGCGTCCGTTTCCGGCGCTCGCTTCGCTGCGCGTCCACCTTTCAGGTGTCGGCTTAGTTGTCACAGGTCTTCAATGACGTCATCCCGGCGTAGGCCGGGATCAGGTCTTAACAGCCTCTGACCGCAACTCCGTTGCGTCCGTTTCCGGCGCTCGCTTCGCTGCGCGTCCACCTTTCAGGTGTCGGCTTAGTTGCCCTAGGACATAAGCGGGGTTATTTTCGCAATGCTCGGCGCTTGTCTTAACAGCCTTTCGGCTTAGTTGCCCTAGGACGGCCGCACCGTTTGGGTGTCGGACATCCCTTTAAAGTCTTAACAGCCTTTCGGCTTAGTTGCCCTAGGACATTTTCGAGGCTGATTATCTCGAAATAGTGGAAGTCTTAACAGCCTTTCGGCTTAGTTGCCCTAGGACCCGTGGAGACGTGCTGGCAACAGCGCTAATCCTACGTCTTAACAGCCTTTCGGCTTAGTTGCCCTAGGACAGCAGGGTAAATACTATTTTATTTTTCAATAGCTTGCAAGGTGATTTCCGCACCTTAGCGTTATTTGGTGCACTTAGCGTTGGTTTGGGGTGATTTTGAGTAAAAGTTAGCTTTGTTTTTTGTTTAAAATCAATGTCGCGCACCTTTTTGTTAATTTTTATTTTAGATATGTTTTTTTGTATTTTGTTTTTATTCATTTTTTAATCCTTACTGGTATCAGCAGGCCTGGTCGATTCTTTAAGGTGCGGAAATATTGCTTAATTTTAGCAAATTTTTATTATTTTTCAATAACTTAAGCCAATTAAGCCGCTAAAGAACCACAAATGCTGGTAGATTGGCTATGGGGTTGCCGTGAATGTCGTGGCTGTGTTTTATGGTGTCTTTATTTAGGTTGTAGAACCTCACGTTACGCTCTTCTACCGGTGATTTTTTTAAAATCTGCTTAATCTGCAATTCTAGGGCTTTTTTTCGGTCGGGTGTTTTAAAACTGCATTCAAACACCGAACCTTGCACACGTTGGCCCATTTTTTCGAGCAGGCGTGAGAGTCTGGCACGCACTTTGTCATCTTGGATGTCAAAACAAATCAGGTAGTGTTTCATTTGGTTTCTTTCCAAGGGGTAAAGGGAGTACGATTAATCATGGCTTTTTTTAAACTCAGTGCTTGGGCGTAGAGGTGCTGGTGGAGGGTTTGTTCTTTTGAAAACCCATGAAAACGGCGAATTAAACCGGCTACATAGCGGCGCCTGGCCTCGGCACTGAGGCGTAGACCTTGTTTTTGCAGCGCGTTGGTTTCTTCGCGGAAGTCGTCCTGCTTGATGGTGCCGTGGTTAATCACTTGAATCGCGTGGCGCTCAACGAGATGTCGATAGCTTTCCATCAGATCGGATGCTAGCGCGGCATGGGCGGCACTTTGTTGGTGGTACAGCCCTTTCCAGGTCATAAAACCGGCGGATTGTAAAATCGCATCGACATGACTGTATAAAATCGTATAGCCCAGTGAAAGCAGCACGTTAAATGGGTCTTTGGGCGGGCGACGACTGCGTTTTTCAAATTGTGCCCAGTCGGGTAGCAGGGTGTTAAGTTGTTGGAAGTAGAGTTTGGTTGCGCTGCCTTCGTAACCATTTAGACTGCTAGGTTGGCTGGCATGATTGGCCTTGGCTTGGAGCTGCGCCAGTTGTTTGAGTGGCGTTTCAAACTGTTTGCGGTGGCTTTTTCGTCTGAGTAGGGTTTTGCGCTGGTTATGGATGCGCGCGTCAACAATTTTTTTGGCCACGTCCAAGCAGAAATCGGGGTTATCGGACATTTGGAGTTGAATAAACCAGTGTTTGTAGTTGTTTTGGGCGGGTTGAAAACTAGTCAGCGCGCCTAAAAACGAGCCGGTTCTGTCGGCATAGTAAACCGGGATTTTATGGCTTAGGGCTTGGTGTTGTGCCGGCAGGGTCATGTGGTGCAGGCCAATTAGCGTAATAGCGTGAAGTTGTTCCCAACTGAGTTTGTGGGTAATTACTTCGTCTTTTTTGACGATAAGGTTGTGGTTGTCGGTGGTAATAACTTGCGCATCGCCGGCTAGCACCAGGTGCGTGCCCTGCTCTTCTATATCGCCTATTTGATTTTTGGGTGCATTGTCATCATCAATCTGTTGTGCTGCTTGGTCGCCTAGGTTGACTAGCCAAGCCGGTAGGTTTTTAGGGGCTTGATTGGCGCCAAAACTGTTGCGGCCGTCGGCTTGGCTGCCGCCGATTTCGATGGCATGGTCTTCACGGAATAAGTAACCTAAAAACTGGAAGCCTTGACTGAGTTCAACTATATGGGTTTTGCACAGGATAATAAAGTCGTCGGCAAAGCGCAGGATTTTATAGCCGTGGGTTTCAAGGTCGGAAAAGGCTTCGATATTGGACTCGTAATTTGGCCGCGATGCACCGCAATAGGATACAGGCTGCGCATCAGTGCTGGGGTTTTGGGAAGGCTTAGGCGGTATTTGCCTAGACCGGAGGTGCGGCGTTGGCCAATGCCGACCATTTGACCGAGCAGAAGCAGGCTGAATAGACTGGGCTCTAGGCCAGGGAGCAGTTCGAGCGTGATGCTTCCCGCCATGCCGCCGAGGGTGTTTTGTTGTTGGTTTGCTCCAAAATAAGGCGTGTCTATCCAGTAAAGGTCGGCTTTTTTAAATTGAATATATTGGGCTTGGTTTTGCAACCAGGCCTGGTTGAGCGCGGCGGTTTCGGGGTGAATGTGGCGGCCAAATTTTTCGCTGAGCTGGCTGAGGGTTTGATAGAGGCGATTGATGAGCAGTTCGGGGGTAATGTCGGCGGCTTCGCGTACAAAGCGTTGTTCGGTTTTTAGGTTTTTGTGGTTAACTTTTAATAAGCGTACGGTGCTTTGCCAAAACCAATCTATTGTGGCCGATTGTTGGTCGAGTTTTAGGTGATTAAACCAGGCTTGAGTTTGGTGTTGAAGGTGCGTTTCGGTGTAGGCATCCAATCCGTCAAAATTGCTAAGCGGGATGCCATCGAAAAGATCGGTTAAGCTAACCAGTTCAATATTATCTTTTAGCGGCACGCCCGCATCTCGTATGGGTGCCGATTCCGGCAGTCCTTGCAGGTGGGTGATGAGTTTTTGCCAGATGGGGTTTACTTGCTGGGGTTCGCCCATGGCAATAACGGCAAAACGATAGGGGTCGCCTTGGCGATAGGTGAGTCGCCCGTTTTCGGTGGTGATGATGGATAGGTGGTGGGTGTAATTGTCCCCTAGATTTAGGCTGTGGCGCAAAAACGCGTCCACCGCCATTTCGTGATGGAGGTTATATTCCGCTGCGCGTAAAAAACGCAGCGTCACCACCAGGCCTGTTAATTTAGGGAGGGATGGGAGGATCATTGAGTTAGTCGAGCTTTAACCAAGGATGTTTTTCAACAAACTTTTTCTTGTTTTCTTTTTGTTTTTTCTTGTCAGTAAAGGTTTTAACGAGCCATTTAGTTACAACCCGTTCCATCAACTCCGAACGTTCCTCGATAGTCCAATCTGCGGACTGTTTAATGAGTTCAATGAATTTGATGTAGTTCGACTGCCCTGGCATGAGTGTTTGTGCAGGACTGCTTGCAACAAGTTCTGACGCATCTTGGATAATGAGCGCTTCAGCTGACATTGTGCTGCGGGCTTGCTGATTTTTTTGCGCCTGCCAAACATCATTTAAATCTTTAAACGCTTTTTCATCTTCACAAAGTCGTCCAAAGCCGGTGGCGGTTTTGGCGCCCGCGCCGATATTCGCTAACGCGTTTTTAAGGGCGGTAGCTAAATCAGCTAATTCTTCGCTGATTTTTTGTTTATCTTCTGACGGTAACGTCATGCGCGGGGCAATGCTGATTAAAAAGCTGGCTTTATCCACCACCAAAAACGGAATGGGGGTTGGGCTGTGCCAATCAGCGGGAATGGTGTCGGCTTGGCCGGGGTTTTTTTCACCTTGGGCGTAATAGTTGCCCAGGTGCGGGGTCATGACTTCGGTTTTAAGTTGGGGGCGCTCAATCGGGATAGCATCAAAAAACACCAATTGCCCTGCTTGGTTGTTTTGGCTGGATTTGGTTTCACTGCCAAAGTAGCGTTTTAAATCGGCGAAGTCTTGTTGTTTATCCGTTGAATCGTCTGCGCCGTAACCCAAGTGAATTTCTAACCAACTGCGCAAAATGCCTTTGATGGCACTGCCTTGCATATAGGGCGTGGCTAAGGTGTGGTGCCATAAAAAACCGTTTTCAACCGGATGCAGATTGCCCAAGCCTGTTACAAAACGGCTGGCCTCTGCAGTAGACACCACAAACCATTGCCCGCCTAATTGTTCGACCAGTTCAATTTGGCGAAAGCAGGCCTGGTTAAGGGCGGCATTATCGCCCTGGCCGCCGCTAAATTTGTCTAAAAAATGGCGTTTAGTCGTTTCTTTTTCGGTAAAGTCGCTAAAATCGGCATTAAAGCCATCAAAGAACTTTTGGAAAAATAAACCGGCATGACCGTTGTTATGCCGCTTGTTAGGGTGATCTGCGCGATAGAGTGGAAAATTCATGCGCCACCTCCGTTATTGGTTTCATCCCCTTTTAGGTAGGCTTTGGCGAGTTGTTTAACCCATTGCAAATAGGCTTGGGCTTCCGCTTGCATTAGGCGATATTGTTGTTGATCACAACGGGACACCACATCCATAAGATCGGCATTGTTGACCAGACTTGGTAGTGCCTTGACTAACCAAGCATTAAGGTGCTTGTATAACTCGCGCGCACCTTCGACATTTTGGCGGCTCTTAAAAAACGCACAGGCCGGACCAAAACCATTGGTGTGAATCATTATCGGAAATTGGCTCGACCAGCTTTTGATTTCTTTTTGTACCGTTTCCGTTTTTTGGGTTTGTTGCTTAATCCAATTCAGCGCACATTGGGCGCGTTGTTGCTCTTGGGTTTGTAAATTCGACATTCGCCTGCTCCTTTAAACCAATTTGGTTAAACAAAAACCCATGCCAACAGTTTCGTTGCCGCCGATTTGTAGGTATGTGTTGGTTTCAAAGGCGGCTTTAAAGTCAGCTAGGTTGGTTTGGGCATCGACCGGTTGGTCTTTTTGACGACCTTGGAAGGCATGAACACAGGTGTAAAGCAAGGTATCTGCTGGCAGGCTTTCTTCCCACCATAAAGCACCGCTTTTAACCGTTTTGGTGGCATTATCGATGGCGTTATGGGCATGAATCGGCGTGGCGTTTTGCGCGAGGAAAGCAAAAATATCGTTATCCACCAGTGTCAGTTGGTTTTCTAAAGCTTCTTTCATGCCACTCGGCATGAGTTCAGTAAGGGTGTTAATCCAGTCGGATAAATCGGTTGTTTGAACCGTTAAACGATATTCTTCTAAGTACAGATAATCGGTTTTTGCGGCATGATGCACCAGTGCTTTGCCTTCTTCTACTTTGGGTAGCTCTGGCGCGGTTTTATTCATGCGCTCGGCATCTTGTTTGTAGCGTTGCAATAAGGCCGGACAAGTGACCCATTTAAAATGCGAGGTCAGCGAGCGCACCGGCAGTAGTAGTAAGCGCGTATCGGTAATGGCTAAACAGCCGGCATTGCCGGTTTCTCCGGCATCGCCAAAAAGACGTTTTACACTCGGGTTGTTATCGCCTTCAAACTTAGCGCGAATCGCGCCTTTGGTGGCACTACCATAAATACATGGAAAACCGGTATGACCTTCGCGTTGAATGGGTAGGTCAATTGAGGACACGGTGTTTTGACCAGTCCCAGCATGAATTGGGGTTTGAGCATAAAGGGCAAGTAAAGTATGTGTCATGTTTATTCTCCTGAATAATTAGTAAACCGCTAGGTTGAATTGTCCGCGACCAATGACGGTATCTTGACCGATTGCATGATTTTGTAGCGCTGACCAGGCCTGGTTTATGTCGTTTTGATTAACTTCAAAATAATAGGCACTGCCCGCAGGAACCAAGCTTTCAACTCCGCGCGATTGATGTTGGGCGAGATTCCATCCGCCTTCGCGGTGTGCTTTGCCAATCACAGCGCAGATAAGTGTCAACTCGACCCCGTTGATTTGCCCCTGCCACAGCGTTTGGCCGTTGCGTTCGGTTTGGCTAAATCCGTCCGGTATCCAGCCTTGTTGAAAATGTGCTGGACTGGTTAGGGTCAGAATTAAACCTTTTGCTTGATTGGGCAGGGTTATGGGTTGCGCGATTTCGGTGTGATGTTGTGTGAGTTGCGCTAAACGCCCTTCGCCGCCGAGCATGACGGTATTTAGATGGCTTTCAACCGCCCAGCCTTGGCTGTCGATTTCAAGGCTGATGCCCTGCGCCAAGCGCAAATGCTTGGTTTGGTAGAGTTGGCCGTCCTCAGTTTTGCGCGTTTTATTATTACGTGCGATGCCAAGACGGGGTTCGCTTTTAAACAGGTCATCCCGCTTTAAGCACTCTGTTTCAGCTATAAATGCACTGGTTTGCAAACAGGTTTGTAGTTGCGCCCAGGCCTTGCTTGAAATATAGGTATGTTCTAAGGGTTTAGCGCCTTTTTCAGCGTCTTTTGGCACAGCGGGTAAACAAACATGCCCCAAATCACAGTGTATCGGAGAGGTGTCGGGGAGCAGTTTATAAAGCTGGTAGCCTTTTGGTTGCCCCTGCTGCGCGGGAATTGCTAACCAATTTAGCGGCATTGGATAATAGCCTTGTCCGTTGCGACGGATGGCCACCCCGCTAAATTGGGTATTGGGTGGCAGTGCCTCGTTGGGTGCGCCAATTTTTTCGGCAATCTGTGGTTGCTGGCCTTCCCGATAGGCTTTCCAATCGACTTGATGGGCTTCGCCAACCGCCGCTCGTAATGCACCTATCAAGGTGCGCGGACTGGGTGGGAATAAGCTGGTGAGTTCTTGCGCGGCTAGACTATCCGGGGCAAGCGCTTGTTTAAAAAACCAAGTATCGAGCGGCGTAAAACGCCAAGTTACTGTTTGACTCATTGATTTTGTCCTCGTATATCGCGACCGTGGAAGGCTAGGAAACGCACCAATAATGCGCCATCAATTTGCGGCGCACCGATAACGGAGATTTCGGCTTGGGCTAGCCGGTTCACGCTCACTTCATCGTTGCGTTTGTGGGGTGTGCATTGTGCCAACAAGGGTTGAATGCGTTGCTTGGCAATCTCAATTTCTTTGACGTTGTTAACGCCTGATTTGATGTAATCGACGGCCAATAAGTCGCCAATCAGTTGCGCATCGTCTTGATTGAATGGTTTTTTCGCGTCAATCAGCCTATTGAAGTATTCCCGAATGCCATAGAAAAACTTGGTACTGGCTTCGAGCGCGTCACCATCTAGCTGTTGAGCGGTGGATTGTCCGGCAAACTGTTTGGCAAGTTTTTCAATTTTTAATGCGCCTTGCTCATCAAACGCCTGTTGCCAAGGTTGCGCCCACAACAGGTGTTTGCCCGATTGTTTCACCACTTGCACCGCCAGGGCATCACGTCCGGCTTGGTCTTTTGCCGCCTCATCCAGCACGTGATGTGAATCGTGCAAGATTTTGCTTAACGGGGTTTTGATATGCGCATAGATGATTGCGGCAGAAATACTGGTGGTGAGTTGCTCATGCCCGGTTAGGTTTAAGAAGCTGTCAATATAGGATTGACGCAACGCCACGGCACAGTCTAGCGCGGTTTCGAGTGTCAATATGGCAAGCACATCATCACCACCGGCATAAATTAGAAAACCGTCGTGCTGATCCACCACCTCTTTTACCCCGGAGGTGAACTTGTTCAAACCGGCGGTGATCAGCGGTTGTTTGCTCGGATCAGACATTTGTTTGCCTAGGCTATCGCCGTCCATCATTAAAATGGCATAAAACGGCGAAGGTTCTTTAAGGTTTTGACTTTGGTAAAGCGCGGTTAATGCCTGTTTTGCAGTCGGTATTTTTTCTTTGTTTAAGCCATACGAGGTTGGGTTTTCGTAGGTATTGCTAAACCAGGCAATACCATCTAGGCCTAAATCGGTTTTGGTTCTTAAGGCTTTTGGTAAACTTTTGGTTTCGCCTTTTTGCCCGCCTGCTTCAGACCAGGCCTGCTTAAACTTCTCAAGTTCTGGACTGGGTTGAATGCTTTTTAAAACCGGCATAGCGGCCAATAACGCCACTGATGGCACATTGCGAGGTTCTAATTTCCAGCCGTTAAAACCAACCAGCTTTACCTGTTCGAAATGATAGGCAAAACGACGTTTGATAAACGACAGGGCGCACAATGCTTCGTTTTCGATTAAATCACGCGTACCGATTTTGCTTTGAATCGCTTGCCAGAAGTTTTTTCTTTTTTTATTATCAGAAGCATAAAACCCTTCAATACCCGATAACTCTTGCCAGCCTTCCATCAAACTGCATTTGTGTCCGGATTCGGTGTGCGGAAAATGATGACGCCAATTTTTGCGCATATCAAGCAAGGGTCGGTTGTCATCGGCCTCGGTCATGACCCAGCTGACTTCAAAAAAACCTTCGACTTGTCGTTGCCATATTTCACGGGTTTTAGGATTCGCTTTATCGGCAATATCGGCTTGATAAACCTTTTCGGCTAAAGTCAACCAGGCCTGGTTCATTTGTTGAATGACGTGTTGCGGATTAAACTCGGCATCCACCAAAGCTTTAAAACGGTTTGGCAAAGTGCCTTGCGTCGGACCGGATTGGCCGTTTTTAATGGCGTTGATAAAGTCTTCATCCGGCGCGGGAAATTGAATCTCGCCACCTTGATTGCGTGTTGCGACCATTGCACAACCGGCTAACCAAGACAGAATAAATGAACCGGCCCAGAAGTCGCGCGTGCGACGCGCTTGTGCTACAAAGCCTTGTACCGGGCCAATCGTAAAATGAAATTGGTGGGTGTTTAAATCGCTCACGGTAATACCCTTTCTGCGTCTTTGAATGCTGGTCGGTTTAGATAATCTTCTATGACTTTATAGTCCGGCGCAAAGTTAAGTTTTCTGTGCCCATCTTTAAAACGGATCTCCATTTGATCGGGCAAGAAAACCGCTGGGAATAGCGCATGAAGTAAATAAAATTGATTGCCAATTTTTCTGATGAGGGTGAAAAGTGGTGAGGTTCGTCTTGTTTTTTCGCTACCTGCATAGGCGTGAATTTCGGCTTTGTTATTGCTTGAAACACTAGAAAAAAAATAATTGTGTGGAAGACCAAAAATAACGCGTTTGGGGGCTTTGGTTGCAGGCGTACCTGTCAAATGATCACGAATTAAATCATGGTCTTCAGTAAAATTTCTCTCGGCGTTAATTTTCCCAACTTTTCCGTTATTACCGAAGCTACGGTATAGCTGTAACTGTTGTCCTGCGAGATTGAGTAAGTTTTGAACATTGCCGCCAGATTGCACAATATCTATGCGAGTCTGCGAACTAAATGCCGTGTACTGCGGTAATCCGTTAATTTTATCTTTAGACAACATGGTGAGTGCTTGGCGATATTCTTCCTTGGTTTTTGGCATCTTGATAAATTGATTGCCCGACAAATCAACCAAGGCAATTGAACCCCAGCCGTGGCGTGCGCGACTTCCGAGCGAACCGAGACAGGCAAAAGCCAGTAACGCAGTTTCAATTTGTTCAATGGCCTTTTTATCGGCTTTGGGCATAAAAAGTAATTCAACAGTAAACGTACCCGATTCAAAAGCATTTCGCACACTGGTTAGACCTTGGCCGAGTAGGTAGTGTTGAGCTGAATATTTTACCACCCCTGCGGCCGGTTCTCTTTCATTAACACCTATTGACCCGGCTTTTAAATTAAGATGAGTAACGTTAATTGAAAAGCAACCCTGTCCAATATTTTGTTCCGCTGTACCAAACAATTTCGCTTCTTGTTTCGCCAGCTCATCCAAAGATAAATGCGCATTTATCGCTCGCCACCAAAACCGCAATGCCCCTTTGATCGAAGTTGGACGGATTGAAGTCGCTTTTTGGTTAGCATCTCCTAAAAACATCGGTGTGATGATTTCAAATTTTGCCTGTAAACAGTGTTGGTGAGGTAAAGCTGTTAACTTTATTCTTGGCATAACGTTTCTCCCTGGTAATTTTTAATCATCACGGCTGTATTCCTTACTAGTTGAGACCTTTGCAAAACCCCGCTATTGCCAAGGTTAAATCCTCAAATTCAACTTTTTTGAATAGAGGTCTTGCAATTTAGTCCTTTTTCGCTGTTTTGCGTCACTTTTATGACGGGTTTGTGCTATTTTTTGCTATTTTGTGCGCATATCCTGTTTTTTGGATACAGGCATCCCTTGAGCCTTAACACAGTCTACTGAGGCCAATCGGTTGTTTTTGGCTTGGATAACACTGGCATCAATAATACTGACTTCACCGGCTTTCATGATCAGATAGGCTATCGGTTAAGCTGAGCTGGACAAATCGACAACATAATTCATTAAGCGGCGGATGGGGGCAGATAAGTGCATCAGCGACTGAGGTCTGTGAGAGGTTTTTCCATGCCATGTGACAAAATCCAGTTATACGTAATAATAATTTGTTATTTTAACTCTTCATCGCAAAAATTGCAGATTTATAGAGGTTTGGCAAGCTTTTCTCGTGCAAAGGTCTCAATTAAACTAAAACTATTAATTTGATAGGTTAATTATTTGGTTTTAAACCAAAAAAAACGTATTTAGCCCTATTGAAACTTTAACAATTACCATACTAATCGGTCTTTTCATCGGTTTCACGATCAATAGCTTACAACGGTTCTAAACCAAGTGTTTAAAGACAGCTTTTTCTAACCCCCTGCCACCACCAACTGCTTGAACGAATGAGTTACAAGCGGTTTTGCGGTTTAACTGATGCGCTGACCATCCCAGATCGCACTACTATTTGGACGTTCGAAAACCGCCTCGGCCAAACCGGTGCCAATCAGCTGTTTAAAGCACTGGATAGCCAAGCTCAATAAGTCGCCGGAGCGTCAGCTCGATGCCAAAAAACAACTCGTTTGGCGGTTATACCAACGGGGTTACACACACGCCCAGCTATTAGAACTCTTCCGGGTCATTGACTGGATGATTAGATTACCGCGTAATTTCGATATTGAATTCAAGGTCTTAGTTGACCAAGTTGAGGAGCAAAAAATGGCTTAGTCACATCGGTAGAACGCATCGCGATGCAGGAGGGCCGACTCGAAGGTAAGCTCGAAGCCGCGCAAACGATGGTTGTCGATTTTGGAATTTCTGTTAAAAATGCCGCTAGCAAGCTCAAGGTACCCCTTGATGATTTGGTTGCTTACTTAAACAAACATGAGTAGTCTAAGCAGTAGATTTTCAGGGTTTGGCAGGCCTATTAATGATTGTTAGTAACATCAAGCTACTTTGATGACTAAGTATTACCCGCTGCGTAAGTTGTGTGTAAACACACAAAAGCAAAAAATCACGCTTAAGAAATGAGGTAGTTGTTAGAAAAGATTGCTATTTCAATGATTTAGAATTAAAAAGCCCGAACAAGTCGGGCTTTTTAATCGGATATGGCGGTGGACTAGGGATTCGAACCCCAGGTAGGCTACAAACCTACAACGGTTTTCAAGACCGCCGCCTTAAACCACTCAGCCAGTCCACCAAAATTTGATGTTGAGTATTATAGTAGTTTGACTAGAGTTTGCAAGCCCGTTTTGCATTTTTGTTAAAAGAATATTTAAATCAGCTCAATCCCATCCATATAACTACGCAAAACCTCAGGCACGGTAATTGAACCGTCGGCATTTTGGTAGTTTTCCAGCACGGCGACCAGCGTACGCCCAACCGCCAATCCTGAACCATTTAAGGTATGCAGCAATTGTGGCTTGCCCTGCCCACTCTTGAAACGCGCCATCATTCTGCGCGATTGGAAATCTTCGAAGTTAGAGCAAGATGAAATCTCACGGTAGGCACTCTGGCCCGGCAACCAAACCTCTAAGTCATAGGTTTTTGCCGAAGAAAACCCTATATCGCCACTACACAATGCCATCATTCGATAAGGTAAGCCGAGTTTCTGTAAAATATTAGCCGCGTGTTGCGTTAAGGTTTCTAAAGCGGCATAGGATTCATCCGGATGAACAAACTGGACCATTTCAACCTTTTCAAACTGATGCTGACGAATCAACCCCTTCACATCCTTGCCATAAGACCCCGCCTCTGAACGAAAACACGGGGTATGAGCCACATACATAAGCGGCAACGCGTCTTCATCTATAATTTCATTGCGCATCAAGTTGGTAATCGGCACTTCAGCCGTTGGGATAAGATACAAGTCGCGGTCACTGGTATCATGCTCGCTGTGTTTTTCAATTTTATACAAATCCGCTGCGAATTTTGGCAGCTGCCCAGTACCACGTAAACTGTCTTGATTAACAATATAAGGGACATAGACTTCTTCATAACCATGCTCAAAGCTGTGAGTATCGAGCATAAACTGTGTCAGCGCGCGCTGCAAGCGTGCCATAGACCCCTTTAACACTGAAAAACGCGCTGAGGTTACTTTCGTCGCCGCCTCATTGTCATACCAGCCTCGCGCCTCGCTTAACGCAACATGATCCTTAACCTCGAAATCAAACTGGCGCGGTTCACCCCAACGCTCAACCTCCACATTTTCATCTTCAGATGCGCCGATTGGCGTCGTGTCATGCGGTAAGTTAGGTGTGCTGGCCAAAATCATATCAATTTCATTTTGCACTTGATCAAATGCCTGCTTCGCCTGCTCCAACTGCTCACCCAAATCTGCAACCGCATTCAATAATGGCTGCACATCTTCACCTTGTGCTTTAGCCTTACCTATGGCTTTTGCGCTTTGATTACGTTGGGCTTGAAGCTGCTCAGTCTTAACTTGCAAATCTTTGCGCTGTTGCTCAAGCTGGTTAAATGTCTGGGCATCAAAACGAAACCCTCGACGCGCCAACTTCTCTACCACAGCCCCCATATCAGTTCTTAATAACTTTGCATCTAACATTTGTTGTCACTCTCTAATTTTTTTAGGTTTACGAATTGCACCTATTTTAAAGCCCTAACCCCCTAGTGCCAAAGATTATTTACACTCCGTACTAAAAAGAACAAAACCATTGGGTTTTAAAGCGCTAAATAGCAGATTTTATCGGGGTTGACGGCCTTTGTTTATCGTCGCAAATAACCCCAAACGCGCCAACACCTTTCTCGCTAAGCACGCCGAGCGCAAAACCTATGCCCGCTATTTAAAAAACAAAGGGGCAACAAGACTAAGATAAGAAATTAGCTAACTGGAATGGTTACACTATTTCGTACCTAGATGATGTTATAAAATAATCATCTAAGGAGACCCGAAATGGCCAATGCAAAATACGACACTGAACTCAAAAAAGAAGTTATTGACGCCATCGTTAATAGCGGAAGAAGTTCAGCCCAAGCCGCAAGAGATTATGAGCTACCCGTTACTGTTGTTTACACTTGGGTTCGCTCTCACAAACTAAAACATGATTTGGCCGTAATTCCAAAACAATCAGAATCTCTAGAACAAGAAAATAAACGGCTTAAAAAGGAGCTCGCTCAAGCCAAGATGGAGCGCGACATCTTAAAAAAGCCACCGCATACTTTGCCAGTCTCGAGAAGTGAAGTATGCCTGGATACAAAAGCATCGAGAAGAGTTCCTGTTTGCACTAATGTGTAAGGTATTAAAAGTGCCCGTCAGCAGCTTTAATAGCTGGCTAAAACTAGACCAGACTGATAAGGCGAGCGAACAAAAAAATAATGCTGACTTAATTAAAGAGGTTTTCGCCACTTTAAAAGGAAATGCAGGCGCTAGGGGTATAAAAGGTTATTTAGCCGACGAAAAGAATGTGACGATGAGTCGGCGCAAAATCGCAATAATCATGCGAAAACAAGGCTTAATTGTCCACACACGTAAGAAGTTTAAGAAAGCCAACAGTGCGGCGATTAATGATCCAAAAATAAAGCCGAACCTGCTCAATCGAGCATTCAAAGTCAGCTACCTCAACCAAGTATGGGTCGGTGACATAACACAAATTAAAACCCAGCAAGGCTGGATGTACTTGGCCACTTATATTGACCTTTACTCAAGAAAAGTGGTTGGCTGGGCATTAGAAACGCATATGCGTTCAGAGCTCATTGAGACCGCGTTAAAAAGAGCTTTATGGAATCGTAAGCCCCCTAAAGGACTGATGGTTCACACGGATCAAGGTAGTCAGTTTATCAGTCACGCTTACCGCAAATTGATGGCTCATTGGGGCATTAAGCAAAGCATGAGTCGGCGGGGAAATTGTTGGGACAATGCGGTTATTGAGAGCTTCTTTAAATCTTTCAAAACAGAAACCGTTTACCAGCTCAAAAAGTTAATCGACCAACAAGAAATGCGTTGGCTAGTTTCGGAATATATGGGGCACTACAACCATATCAGACCACACAGTTCGAATGGTTATATTCCACCTGCCAAATTCGAGAGAATGCGACTAGACCGACTAAAAGCAATTGAAGAAAATCTAGGTACGAAAAAGTGTTGACACTCCATAGTGTTAGCGGATGTGGTGTTAATTTATTGCGCTGCCTGGCTTGGCTAGTTGCATTTATTATAAACGATTTAAGTGTCTCAACATTCGTTTTTGATAGTAAAAACCCCGTGAGAACGGGGTTTTTAAACTACTAGGTTTCGTGAGGCTTTAGGCTGGGCGCATATGCGGAAATAATAAAACGTCCTTGATGCTGGCCGCATCGGTAAACAACATTACCAAACGATCAATGCCTATCCCCTGACCGGCTGCGGGTGGCATGCCGTGTTCTAGTGCGGTGATAAAGTCCGCATCATAATGCATCGCTTCGTCATCCCCTTCGTCTTTAGCGCGTACCTGTTCCATAAAGCGCTCGGCTTGGTCTTCGGCATCGTTTAGTTCGGAGAAACCATTCGCCAATTCACGCCCACCGATAAATAACTCAAAACGGTCGGTAACAAACGGATTGGCATCGTTACGGCGCGCAAGCGGTGATACTTCGGCTGGATACTCGGTGATAAAGGTCGGGTCCAACAAGCGGTGTTCAACGGTTTGTTCAAAAATCTCGGTTTGGATTTTGCCTAAGCCATAACCAGGACGAACATCAATTTTTAACTTTTCTGCTAGGTTGATGCAGTATTCAATGTCATCAAGGTCTTCAGCCTTCACGCCTTCGTTATACAAGGCAATCGAGTCTTTCAGCGTAATACGTGCAAACGGCTTGTCAAAATGGAACACCTGACCTTGGTAGGGCACTTCACCCGAACCGAGCACCATCTGCGCCAGTTCTTTGAACATGTCTTCGGTGTAATTCATCATGTCGATGTAATCGGCATAGGCTTCGTAAAATTCGACCATGGTGAATTCGGGGTTATGGCGGGTTGATAAGCCTTCGTTACGGAAGTTTCGGTTAATCTCAAACACCTTTTCAAAACCACCAACTAATAAACGCTTTAAATATAATTCCGGTGCGATACGCAAATACAGCGGCATATCCAACGCGTTATGATGGGTCACAAACGGCTTGGCGGCCGCACCACCCGGAATAACGTGCATCATCGGGGTTTCCACTTCCATAAAGCCTTTGCGCACAAAAAACTCACGCATCCCCTGAATCACTTTTGAGCGGGTTTCAAAGGTTTTACGGCTTTGTTCTGACATAATTAAATCAAGATAACGCTGACGATAACGCACTTCCTGATCTTGTAAACCGTGAAATTTATCGGGCAACGGGCGCAAGGCTTTAGTAATCAGCTCAATTGATTCGACATGAATCGATAACTCATCAGTATTGGTTTTAAACAAATAGCCAGTGACCCCAACGATATCACCCAAATCCCATTTTTTAAACTGATCGTTGTAAAACCCTTCTGGCAAATCATCACGTGTTACATAGGCTTGAATACGGCCTGACATATCTTGCAAGGTAGCAAAGCTGGCTTTACCCATAATACGGCGGGTCATCATTCGCCCAGCAACCTTAACCCGAACTGGCTGCATTTCAGCCAATTCTGCTTTGGTTTTAGTGGCGTATTCGTTTTGCAAATCCATCGCCAACACATCACGGCGGAAGGTGTTGGGATAAGCCTGACCGGTTTTACGCAAGCCGTCTAGTTTGGCTCGACGTTCAGCAATAATTTTGTTTTCATCGATTTCTGGAGTCGTATTCTGTTCTGACATGAGTCTATTCCTAATAAAGTTCTGCAATCAACCACCAGGCCTGGTGGTTACAAACCGGCTTTTAAGCTGGCTTCAATAAACTGATCTAAATCGCCATCTAACACCGCAGTGGTATTACCCGTTTCAACACTGGTGCGCAAATCTTTAATACGCCCAGAATCGAGTACATAAGAGCGAATTTGACTACCCCAACCTATGTCTGATTTTGAGTCCTCTAGCGTTTGTTTTTCGCTGTTACGTTTATGCATTTCGAGTTCATATAACTTGGCGCGTAACTGCTTAAACGCTTCATCTTTGTTTTGATGTTGTGAGCGGCCATTTTGACATTGCACCACGGTATTGGTCGGTAAATGGGTGATGCGCACGGCCGATTCGGTTTTGTTAACGTGCTGCCCACCCGCGCCACTGGCACGATAAACATCAATGCGTAAATCCGCAGGGTTGATGTCAATCTCAACATTATCATCGACCTCCGGTGAAATAAACACCGAGGCAAATGAGGTATGGCGACGATTGCCTGAATCAAACGGCGATTTTCTGACCAAGCGATGCACACCCGTTTCAGTACGCATCCAGCCATAAGCATAGTCACCGACCACATGAATCGTCGCACCCTTAATGCCGGCCACATCGCCATCGGACACTTCTAACACCTCGGCCTTAAAGCCCTTAGCTTCAATCCAACGCAAATACATCCGCAACAGCATACTCGCCCAGTCTTGCGCTTCGGTGCCGCCTGAACCCGACTGGATTTCAAGATAGGCGTTATTGGCATCCATTTCGCCTGAAAACATGCGTTGAAACTCAAGTTCATCAAGCTTTTTCTGCAAATCGGCCAATTCGGTTTCCACCTCTTCAACCATAGATTCATCATTGTCGGCTTCCGCCATTTCTAATAATTCTTTACAAGCATCCAAACCGCCCGCTAAAGTATCAAGCGTGCCGACAATTTTATCTAGCTGAACCTTTTCTTTACCTAGGGCTTGCGCGCGCTCAGGATTATCCCAAATTTTTGGATCTTCTAACTCACGCCCTACTTCAACAAGCCGCTCAGATTTGGTTTCATAGTCAAAGATACCCCCTAAGCACCAAGCTGCGGGCGGCATAATCTTCAATTCGGTTATAAATTAGGTTTAATTCCATGGTTTTTCACATCAAAATTTAAAGCGCGAATCATAGCATTTTTTAGCCATTTTGTCCTAAAGGATTCGGCCCACTAAGCCGATAACCTTAGTGACAAATTTTAAAATAGATTAAAATCAAAACAAGACCAGAAACAGGAGCAGACCCATGCCAATACAATCTATCGACTCAAATGCCAATACGTATCAACGTAATGCGGCTATTGATTCCAATAAAAAACCCGAGCTATCTGCAGATAAGCAACCAGGCCTGGTGGTTAATGTCGGCGGTGTTGAGCAGCAAGCCTCCAAAGAAACCATGAAAATTCAAGCCCAAGCGAGCATTATTCAACATCTATTTGGTGAAGGCGCACCTAGAGATCAAAATGCGTTAAAAATTCTTTTTCAAGAAACCATTGAACAGCTCAACCAAGCGCTTGAAGCCGATTTGGGGCCGAATGCCATTAGTGCTGAAAAACTCGCTGAACAAGGGGGGATGGACTATTGGTCAGCAGAAAATACAGCGGGACGCATTGTTCAAGGCACCACCGCTTTTTTTGAAGCGTTTAAACAATCCAACCCTAATCTTGAAGGCGTAGGCTTGCTGGACAAGTTTTTAAGCGTTATTGGTGGCGGTATTGAATCTGGATTTAAAGATGCGACCGATATGCTCAAAGGGTTTGGCGTCTTTGATGGTTCTGTAAAGGATAATGCGGAAAAAACCTATGATTTGGTGCAGAAAGGCTTGCAAGACTTTAGAGCGCAACAGATGGAAAAAATGGGATTAAATCCGGCTGTTGAAAAACCTGAGGTTTAAACTTAAAACGCCCTTAAAAACCTTTAACTATCAGCAGGCCTGGTTGTTGTGATACCAGGCCTGCTTGTTTAACGACTAGCGCACTAACAATACAGGCTTATTGCTGTTCATTAGTATCTTCAACGTAAAGCTACCAAAAAACAATTTGTGTAACGCGCCATGCTTAAACGCCCCCATCACGGTTAAGTCTAAATCATGGGTTTGTTGATAGGTCATCAGCGCGGTTTGCGCATCCCCTGACAAGAGCGCGGTTTTATACTGACGCCCCGAACGAATCAACGACACCTCTGCCGCTTCTAAAATCGGACGACCTATGTGCTCCTTGTCATTCACATGCACCAGGTGAATCTCCATCTCAGCATACAAGGGGCTTTTACAGACAAACTGTAACGCCTTACGTGCGCCTTCGGTGTCGTTATAGGCCAGCATTAAGCTTTTAGGTATTTTAAACTCGCCGTTGGCGATAAAAATCGGTTTGTGCAATGCACGAATAGTTTCTTCTAATTGTGCACCGACCGCCTTTTCTTCGCCGGTATGATCCTCACCGCGTAAGCCAATCACCAGCACGCGAATTTCGTCTTCAATCCCTTCGAGTGCCGAAGCCAAATCACCATGACGCTGCCTGGCGGTAATCTCTTTGATACCACGCCCCTCAAGGCGCTGAACTATCGCATCCAGCATTTGCTTGCCTTCAGCAATTAAACGCTTGCTTTCAGCGCGTTCTTGAGCAGAAAGATCCTGCATCATAGCTTCACGCATATTGGGCGTGTGGCGAGCTGAACGGTTTACGTTATCCAGCAACATGCCATGCTCAATCGTATGCATTAATTCTAGCGGCGACTGGACTTTTTCAGCAATCCAAGCCGCATAATCCACTACCGCATCACTCATTGCCGAGCCATCAATACAGGCCATGACCCATTTTTGTTGTAAGGTTTCCATTAGTGGCCTCCCATTAATTTTTCAGCTTTTTTCGGATCATTATGCGCTGCATATTTATTAACTAACCCTTGGCTCGCTTCATTCAAGCCAACCACTTCAACATCCGCACCTTCACGACGCAGTTTAATCACCACTTTATCCAAGGCGTAAATCGCGCTGATATCCCAAAATTGCGCTTCGTGAACGTCGATAATAACTTTATCAACCGCCTCTTTGAAATCAAAAAAGCTTATGAACTTGTCCGCTGAGTTGAAAAACAGATCGCCTGAAATTTTATAAGTGCGTGTATTTGTAGCGCTGTCAAAGGCCTTTTCTGATGTCATAAAGGTGGTCATACGATACGCCATAAACAAGGCCGCCAAAATCACGCCAGAAATCACGCCAAACGCGAGGTTATGGGTATAAACCGTAATAATCACCGTTGCCAACATAACAATGGTGGCGGGTAATGGGTTAGTGCGCAACTCTGGAATCGATGCCCAACTAAACGTACCAATCGACACCATAATCATAATCGCCACTAGTGCGGCCATCGGCACTAACGCCAGATAATCTGCGACAAACACCACCATAATCAACAGCACCACCCCAGCGGTAAAGGTTGATAAACGCCCGCGTCCACCCGATTTTACATTAATCACCGACTGACCAATCATCGCACACCCTGCCATACCGCCAGTGAAGCTAGAGGCGATGTTCGCAATGCCTTGACCTTTACACTCACGACGTTTGTCTGAGTCGGTATCGGTCATTTCATCAATAACCTGGGCGGTCATTAGGGATTCAATCAAACCCACAATCGCAATCGCTACTGAATAAGGCAGGATAATCCATAGTGTTTCAAAGTTAAACGGTACATCCGGGATCAAAAAGACTGGAATGCTATCTGGCAAATCACCCATATCACCGATTGTACGCACATCAATACCCATCGCCAATACCAATGCAGTCAATACAACAATCACCACTAGCGGTGAGGGGATCATCTTACCAATCTTGGGGATATAAGGGAATAGATACACAATGGCCAAACCAAAGGCCGTCAACGCATACACATGCCAGGTTACATTAGTAAGTTCTGGCAACTGCGCCATAAAGATTAAGATAGCTAATGCATTTAAAAACCCCGTCATTACCGAACGAGAAATGAAACTAATGAAACGGTCCATGCGTAGATAACCCGCCAGTATTTGCAGCAGGCCTGCTAATATGCCGGCTGCCAGCAAATACTCAAGCCCATGATCTTTGACTAGGTTAATCATAAGTAATGCGGTGGCGGCGGTGGCCGCCGAAATCATCCCAGGGCGCCCGCCCACTATCGCGATCACCACCGCAATGGTGAAGGAGGCATACAAGCCCACTTTTGGGTCTACCCCAGCAATAATCGAAAACGCAATGGCTTCCGGAATCAGCGCTAAGGCCACCACAATCCCGGCGAGCACGTCACCCCGGACGTTGCCCAACCAGTCTTTTCTTTTTTGAGATAACAGCATAGTAAATCCGTTTTAATTTTAAAAATTGACTTGAAATCAACGACTTCAATGAGAGAGTAAATAAGGATTTTAACCTGCTCAGAACAAACAGGTTATAGTATAAGCCTCTTAAGTTGCAAAAATTATAGTCGAATGACTTAATGAATACAAATCAAACTTAAGCGCAACGTAGGGTCTTTTAGCTATAGCTATTCCCCAAAGCCCCCAGCCGCTCGGAGTATTGCAGCCAACCAGCAGGCCTGGTTGTTTTAGTGAAGATGTTTATCTGCAATCTGCTTTAACGTATTAACCACCAGGCCTGCTTCTAATGCAAAACCCAATGCACGTTGCAGGCGAACAGGCGCGGAGCGTCCCATACAGATATGCGCCGGATCACCATCAAACGCCTTTTGCAAACCGGCCAGCAGTTTCTCACGATCCTGCAAGTTATTCGTCAACCAATCTTGAATTTTAAGCACATCTTGCGCTACTGCATTCATTAAATCGGCATGATCTTGAGTCAATTGAGCAACATTACCGCCTACTTCTAAACCTGCAATATTAGTGGTCAGAATATACAAATTCTTCAACACCAACTCAAACTCCAAGTCTTTTTCTGACTCGAGGATAAAGCTCGGTAAATCCAGTGTTGCCAAGGCATCGGAAACCAACTGTGCTTTTGGCCCAAAAATCGGTGAAGGTATCACCACCTTACTATCCATGCCCTTTTTCTTCTCAAACCAAACTGAAATTACAGTTGGCTCAGTAAACGAGTGAGCCAACCAATCCCGAGGCAACAATTCATTTTGAATTAATACCACTTTCGACTTCCACTCCTTAGGCACCTCGGTTAACAAGCTATGAAAATCTGCTTCACCGACTGCTATAATAACCGCTTGAGGCTTAACCAACCCCGTTAGGTTTTCCATCGTGTTATGACGGGTAACCGGCACCACGGTATAACCTAACTTCAAAAAACCTCGGGCAAAAACACTGCCCAACTCACCTAATCCAACCACAACAACAGTTTTATTCATTTTATGATCCTCGATTGCTTTAAAATAGTGTTTAAATTTACTAACAGTTTAAACAGCTTTTAAAGGAGACGCAATGGATAACCCTCGCCCCCCCTTCACCTGGCATTATTATGCGATGGCTTTTGGTGCTTTGGCTGCCCTTATGGCATTAACGCTTGGTGCATGGGGTTCAGTGGTCAGTGCACTAGGTTTTACGGTCATTGCCCACCCCAGGATTCGCCTAAGCGGGCCCACTAGAACGGTATTTTTATTAATTTTTGCAGCTATGTATGTATTTGCCTTTCCCTCGCCAGATGCGGTGCACGCGATAATGAGTTCACCTTCATGAAACCCGACTCAGCACTGCGCAGTCTGTTAGAATGCGAGCCATTAAAAATAAAATGCCCAACCTATTATGATAAAAACACCCCGAATTGTTCAGCGTCCATTTAATCAGACAGTCTATAAATCAGCCCTAGCACTTGGACTGACCAGCCTACAAGCCAAGCTGGTTGCCCAACGTCTTGATTGCGATGAATTATTAAATGAAATTGTTTTTCCTCAACTCAAACACTTACAACATCCTAGCCAACTAAAAAACGCGCTGCAAGCCGCTCAATTAATTGCCGATGCCATTCAAGACCAAGGCTTAATTGTCATAGCCACCGACTATGATACCGATGGGGTGACCTCCGCATGGGTAGCCCATCGCGCATTGCTCGATCACTTTAATGTAGATCAGGCGCGGTTAATTCATCTGATTGGCGAACGCAAAAACGGTTATGGCATTACGGATGAGATGTGTGATCAAATCCTGGCGCTGCAACAGCCCGTCAGCTTGGTCATTTCAGCTGACCAAGGATCAAGCGATGAACCGCGCATTGCTCGTCTCGCACAGGTGGGCATTAAAGTCTGCGTTACTGATCACCACAATATCCCTGAGGAAGGTCCGCCAGCAAGCGCAACCTGTACCGTTAATCCCCAGCAAGCAGAGTGCGATTATGACAAAACCATCGCAGGGTGTTTTGTGATCTTTTTAGTCATGACTCAGGTTCGTCATGTACTGATTCAACGCGGAGTTCTCGCCACGGATGCACCCAGCTTGAAAAACCTTACTCGTCATGTTGCGCTTGGAACGATTGCAGACAGTGTAAGTTTAAAAAGTCCAAATAACCGCGCCATTGTGCTGGCTGGTTTACAGCAAATCAATCAATTTGATCATCCCGCTTGGCAAGCCTTCCGTCAGTTTAACAATAACAATGATCTACCCTATAATGCCGAGTTTCTGGCCTTTCACGTTGCCTCACGCATTAATGCCGCAAGCCGGGTGAATGATGTTACCAGTGCCTTTCACTTTCTGAATGCGAATGATATTGAGCAGGCCAAGCAACATTTACAGCAACTTGAAGCAGACAACCTTGAGCGTCGTCAACAACAAGAAAGCATGATGCAACAAGCCTTTGAAAAAGCCGCTGAACTATTCCACCCGCAGCGCTTTAGTTTAGCGATTGCGCTTGAAGGAAACGCGGGTATTCAAGGTATTATCGCAAGTCGTGTCGGCGAAAAATATGGTTTACCGACAGTGGCGATGACCGATTTAAATGACGGCACCCTAGCAGGAAGTGGCCGTGGTGTTGTACCCGAAGTCGATTTAATTCAGGCCTTTAATTGGATTGAAAGCCAATATCCAAGTATGTTTATTGCTAAAGGGGGTCATAAAGGTGCGGCGGGCTGTCAAATTAAATTTGACGATTATCCTCAATTTACAGAATTACTTGAACAAGCCATGAAGTTACAATTGGGAGACGCCGTTCCGACCCCTGTTGTCGAAACGGATGGCGAACTGGAAGGCTCATGGCTAACGATTGATCTGATCACTCAACTGGAAAAACTTGAACCTTATGGGCGTGAATGGCCTCAACCGCAATTTGAAGGGAGGTTTAAAGTGCTTGATGTTAGGACCATAGGCAAAACCCAAACCCATTTATCGCTACGCCTAATGCCTCAAACCGCTAACCAACCGATTAAAGCCGTGTATTTTGGCGCGCTAGAGCAAGCAGGTGATCCGCTGCCCTTTAACCATGATGATTGGATTCGCTGTGTGTTTCAACCCAAGCTCAATCGTTATATGGGACGAGACAGTTTGCAGATTATGCTTCAATTGGCTTACAAGGTATAGCCCAAGGCTTAATCACTGAGCATCCCCAAAAAAAATTAAGGGCGCTCAGACGCTCAGTGATTAACAACACAAAGAATTTACAAAGAACCAACAATTTCCTGTTCAATCATTTCCTTAGCAATCACCTTATCTTGCACTTGAGGTTTGTCGAGTAAACAAGCAATTTGGTTTGAAATACTGACCTTGCCTTTTTCAGCAATTAACTTCAACGCATCGACATCCGCAGTGATCTCGCCACCAAATAGAGTTTTAGCGATAATCGGTGAAAACTTAGTCCATTCTGCGGTGGAGTAAACAATGGTTTTGAGTTGTTTGTTTTTACGTGAGGTATCATGCACCTTAAAACAGGTTGCTGTATGGGGGTCCATTAAATACCCCGCGTCATAGGCTTGCTTAATGTAAGCCTGCCCCTCTTCATCGTTACAGTAGTCAGCGGCGAAAATAGCTTGAATCTGGGCTAACTCATCCGGGTTCAATTGATAAAACTTATCGTTATCCAACGCAAACATCAATTCTTTGGTACGCGCAGCACCAAACAGATCAAACAAAATACGCTCGATGTTCGATGACTTCAAAATATCCATCGCCGGTGAGCTTGTGGCAATCACCTGGCTCGTGCGTAGGTCATAAATGCCTTCATTAATAAAACGGGTTAATACATTGTTATTATTAGACGCAATTAAAATCTGCTCAACCGGCAAACCCATTTTATAAGCATAATAACCGCCTAATGCATTTCCAAAGTTACCGCTTGGCACATTTAAATATACCTTATCGCCCAAAGTAATCGCCCCTTGACGAACTAGTTCCAAATAGCTGTGGACATGGTAAAGGGTTTGAAAAATAATCCGACCAAAGTTCACCGAGTTAGCCGCGGACACTTGAATGCCTTTTTGATGCAGTGTTTCACGGAAAACTGGTGAGGTCAGAAGACGCTTCAATGCCGATTGGGCATCATCAAAATCACCTTTAATGCCGATTACTTTTAAGTTTTGTCCGTCTTCGGTAACCATCTGCAAACGCTGCACATCCGAGGTGCCGCCATCAGGATACATACAGACCACCTGTACATTCGGCTTATTGCGGAAGGTATCCAATGCGGCAGGTCCCGTGTCGCCACTGGTCGCTGCAAGGATTAAATACTGCTCATTACGTGCTTGGGCAACCGCAGACAATACTGTGCCGAACGGCTGTAACGCCATATCTTTAAACGCGCGGGTTGGGCCATGGAACAACTCGCTGACATACAAGTCTTCATACACCTTAACCACCGGAACAGGATTAGCAGGCTCATCAAACTGGTCATAAAGTGCTAAAGCCTGATCAATCACCACTTCATCAATATCGACTTCAAACTTGTCTAATATCGCTTTCGCCAGCGTTTTGTAGTTAGAATTTAAATGATTAGCTAAAAAATCACTTTCTAGCATCGGTAAACTTTTGGGGGAATACAAACCACCAAATGACGACATAGGATTTAAAATCGCCTCAGAAAACGTCACTTCAAGCGGAAATTGGCCGTCATTACCACGGGTTTCAATAAAATTCATTAGGCAAACCTTTATTGACAGGGTTAAAAAATAAAATTGTTGCTGATTATATCAGGTTTCAGCCTGAGCTATGCGTCGCTATGAATCGCTATGAAGCACAATGTGGCGCTAAAGGATGTCGCCAGCGCCAGACACGCTTTAGGTATTTGGGTTCAAGCAGAAAGCCTTGATCAAACCCAAGGTCAATGTAGAGTGAGTGAATCTCGCCCTGTTGCAAACCTTTCAGTAAGCCTTGAAACCAATCCCGCTCAAGCGACTGCAGGGTGTTGTCAGCTAAGCTTTGACTATCAGCGTCAAGGACAATTAAATGATTGAGCAGATTAGGTGTTTTATTGGCGTTTTCCAACCAGGCCTGGTAGTGTGGTGGCTGGTTTTCACATTGCGCTTGTGTCAGTGAAGCCAAGCCTTGCAGATAACTACCCTGCCCCCATATTTTGGCATCTGGGCGGGCTTTTATTTGCTGATCTTCTAATTTACCCTCGCCCCACAACCAAATGCTGTTGATTTCAGCTTGCCCCCTATCGCGGCGAGCTTGGTTAACTGGATGGTTAAAAAACAACATTTGTGCCTCATTCATCAGTTTTCGCCAATAACCCGACGCATGACCTTGTGGAAACAGCCCTTGCAGATTTCGAAACGCCGCCTGAGCCAGCGCCGTGGTTTGAATATCCACTGCTTGGGGAAGCGATAAATACCAGGCCTGGCTTGAACCATAAACTAATTGCACACCATCCTGCGCAAAATGCGCGTTAAACCCATCGAGCAAGGATAAAGATTCGTCTGCCGTGAGTTCTAATTGACTGGCTGGGATTAACACCAGTGTATCGCGATCAGGAATTAGCTGCACCGGATCAACCCGAATCCAAAACAAGCTATGATCCACATTCACCAATTCCACTTGCGCACTGCAAACCGCATGCGGTATCGTCGCAGACTGATGAAACAAATGACTGGTGCGCGCCTCAAAGTCACGCGCCTTAATCGGGTAAAAATCAGAGCGTTTCAACAACTTAGCCAAGCCAGCCAAACGCAAACTCACTGACGAAAGAGTTGTCTGATCAACTAACCCTTTCAATCCTAACGTAACGGCATAACTCATTTTACTTCTCCATAAAAATAAAAAAACCGAGTGCTTTTGGCGACTCGGTTTTAAGAACGACACAACCAGGTCTAGGAGCCTGTCGGGTTAAAAATCACTAACGCGAATTTTGGTAATTTTACCTTCTAAGTCATCTAACCCTTCTAAAACGGCCATCGCTTGATTTAAACGTGCTTCTCTAACCACATTCGTGGTCATCACAACCAATGCCAAATCGCCTTCTGGCATCGGGTCTTGATGCAGGTGTTCAATACTGATGTCATAGTCCGCCAGGGTCTGAGATAAACGCGCTAGCACGCCTGGGTGATCTTTTACCAGAAAACGCAAATAAAACGCCGTGTCAATTTGGTCGATGTTAAGAATATTGGCGTTGTGCTCTAATTGATCAGCATGATAACCCAGTGCAGGGACATGCATCTCATAGGGTGCATCCCAGCCACGTGCAAGGTCAATAATATCGGCCATCACCGCACTTGCGGTCGCGCCGGCACCGGCACCCGCGCCGTAATAAAGGGTTGAACCAACATGATTACCATGCACTAACACCGAATTCATAACGCCGTTCACATCCGCTAATAGAACGGTTTTAGGCACAAGCGTTGGGTGGACACGAAGCGAATAGCCTTCAGCGGTTCTTGCTGCAATACCTAAATGTTTAATTTCGTAACCAAAACTATTAGCAAAACGCACATCATCAGCGGTAATCAGGCTAATGCCTTCGGTGTAAACCCGAGAAAAGCTGAGCTCGATCCCAAAAGCCATCGAAGCTAAAATCGTCAATTTATGCGCCGCATCAATCCCCTCGACGTCATAAGTCGGGTCAGCTTCTGCGTAACCTAAATCCTGTGCATCTTTGAGCACTTTAGAAAAGTCCGCATCCGGCTTTTTCATTTCACTCAGGATATAGTTACCTGTACCGTTGATAATTCCTGCTAGCCAATCAATCTGATTACCTGCTAAACCTTCACGCAGCACCTTGATAATCGGAATGCCACCTGCCACCGAAGCTTCAAAATAGATTTGAACCTGATGTTTTTCGGCGAGTGCAAATAATTCATTGCCATACAAGGCGATTAAGGCTTTGTTAGCCGTCACGATATGCTTGCCGTTTTTGATCGCCTGTTCAACCAGATCACGCGCTAAGGTGGTACCGCCCATCAGCTCAACCACTAAATCCACATTTGGGTCATTGACCACGCTAAACGGATCGTCAGTGATCGCAATAGCGCCTGTATCAACGTTTCTTGGCTTAGCCAAGTCACGCACAGCAATTTTTTCAATATGTAACTTTTTACCCAGTTTACGACCTAGGTCAAGCTCACTGGTGCGCAAAATATTAACCAGACCGCCACCGACTGTGCCTAACCCTAGTAATCCTAGCTTTATTTGTTTCAAACTCTACTCCTTTGTCTGGATTAAGCCGTCTTTTTTAAACATATCGCGGATGCCGCGAATCGCCTGACGGGTACGATGCTCATTTTCGATCAAGCCAAAACGTACATGACCATCACCATAATTACCAAAACCTATGCCGGGTGCGACGGCTACTTTTGCTTCAATCAATAACTTTTTAGAAAACTCAATCGAACCCATTTCACGGTAAGCTTTTGGAATTGGCGCCCAGACAAACATGGTGGCTTTTGGCGGCTCAACGTCCCAACCGATCGCATTCAAACCTTGGCACAAGACATCACGACGCACGCGATACATATCACAAATCTCTTGCACACAATCCTGTGGCCCTTCAAGTGCGGTTATCGCCGCCACTTGAATCGGGGTAAAGGTGCCATAATCTAAATAGGATTTCATTCGTTTCAGTGCATGACATAAGGTCGGGTTACCGACCATAAAACCAACGCGCCAGCCAGGCATGTTATAACTTTTCGATAGAGTATAAAACTCAACCGCAATATCTTTCGCGCCGGGTACTTGCATAATTGAGGGTGCAACATAGCCATCAAACACTATGTCTGCATAGGCAATATCATGGATAATCCAAATATTATGATGCTTAGCAATTTCAATCACCCGCTCAAAAAAGTCTAGCTCAACAGTTTGAGTGGTTGGGTTGCCAGGGAAGTTGAGTACCAGCATTTTAGGCTTAGGCCAAGAGTCTTGAATCGCCTTTTCTAGCTCTACAAAGAAATCAACATTGGGCGACATTTCGACATGACGAATATCCGCGCCCGCAATCACAAAACCATAAGGATGAATCGGATAGGCTGGATTGGGTACTAATACTGTATCGCCCTGTTCAACCGTCGCGAGGGCTAAATGAGCTAGCCCTTCTTTCGAACCAATCGTTACTACCGCTTCTGAATCAGGGTCTAAATCCACATCAAAACGGGTTTTATACCAGTTGCATATCGCTTTGCGTAAACGTGGAATACCTTGGGACACCGAATAACGGTGGGTTCCTTCACGTTGCACCACTTCAATCAATTTATCAACGATATGTTTTGGTGTATCCTGATCAGGGTTACCCATCCCAAAGTCAATAATATCTTCACCACGGCGGCGCGCTTGCGCCTTCAGTTCACCAACAATGTTAAATACATAAGGCGGCAAACGTTTAATTCTTTGAAATTCGCTAGTCACGAAAAGGCCTTCAAGAGTACTGCAATAATTGCGGGTTAAAAAATGTTTGGTTTATCGCGGAAAAAAGACGACAATTAAGCCTATAAATGATACAGAATCTATTTTACAGGTCAATTGAATTTAATCTAAATATGGTATTAAATAGGCAATCCAATTAAATAAGGTTAACCCGATGAAGTTTACCCAACACCTTGATCCAAGTATTAACTTAATCCGCCATTATGAACCAGGCCTGGTTGAAGTAAACCAAACAAAGCTGAATAAAAGTTGCATTATTACACAAAAAACACTTCAGCAAGATTGGTGCATTTCAAGCATTCAAGAGCTCAATCCAGAACATATTCAGCAATTACTCGACCTGAAACCCGAGGTTTTAATTCTTGGCACAGGTGATAAACAGGTTTTCCCGCCCACCGAAATTTTCGGATTTTGTGCCCGTCAGGGTGTGAGTCTTGAGGTGATGAGTAATGCGGCGGCATGCAGAACCTATAATATACTTACCACAGAGCAACGCGAAGTGGTTGTAGGGCTTATTATTGAACAGGCTTAAACACACCTATTAAAATCATGGGCGACCCAAAAACGGTTCAATAGCAATTTTACGGCCGTGATGCCGCAATTCAAAATAAAGCTTAGGGCGATCTGTATGACCGGACTGCCCTAAATAAGCAATCACTGCACCCGCCTTAACACGCTCACCCTGCTTAACCTGTAAACGCTGATTATGCGCATAGATAGTTAGATAATTATCTGCGTGACGCAGTATGACCATATTCCCCAGTGGGCCGGTAGACATTTCAGCAAAAGCCACTTCACCATCCGCCGCCGCACGAACAAGCGTACCGACCTCAGAAAAAACCTCTAAACCCTGAACTCCTTGACTATCAAGCACATAGTCATACGCTGTGTAGTCTTCAACAGGCCAAATCCAGTTAACGCGGTTCGCAGCTTGGTTTGCTGAACTTAGGCCTGCTTGATTGCGGGGGATAATTAATTGCTGATTTGGGTAAATAATATAGGGCGCTAGTAAGTTATTAGCCACAACAATTTGATTCATGGATACACCACACCGCAATGCTATTTCACTCAAGGTATCGTTGCGGACAACGGTGTAAACAGAGGCATCGCAACGCTGATCCGCAGCAGAAGAGTGTGCGGATCTGGATTTGGAAGAATCGGGTTGTAAATAATCCCTTGGTGGTTGACCGCAGGCACTTAACAAAATCAAAACCAATCCTAACCCAAAAAGCTTGACCATAACTTAACCTATTGATTTATAAACTATATAAGACAAAACCAAAACAACAAATAGCCAACCTAACCACTCAACCCAACGGCGTATTAGCGGTTCAAACTTCTGACCTCCGATCTTCATTAGCCAAGCCACCAAAAAAAAACGCGCGCCTCGCCCAACAAACGACGCAATGATAAAGGGTAACAACGCCATACCTGTTGCACCCGCTGAAATCGTGAACATCTTATAAGGTAAGGGGCTAAAACCTGCGACAAACACTATCCACACCCCATAGAGTTCAAAAAACTCAACAATTTGGTAATAGCGATCATCGTAACCCGCTGACACAATCAAAGGCCAAACAGCATCTAACAATAACATGCCGATAAAATAACCCAACACCCCACCTAGGGTAGAAAAAATGGTTGTCAACCAAGCAAAGTACATCGCCTTTTCAGGGCGAGCCAAACTCATCGGCATCAGCATTACATCGGGTGGAATAGGAAAAAACGATGATTCAGCAAAACTCATTCCTGCTAAATATCGCGGCGCATGACGATGCGCTGCCCAAGTTAAAACCCTGTCATACAGAGGCGAAAATAATTTCATTCTGCCATCCCTTTAATGAGTGGCACGAAGATCGCCTCACCCAGTGCTATTTGCTTAATACCCTTGGCGGTTTTTTCAACTCCGGTTAGGATTTGTTGTTGTTCACCCACAGGTAAAACTAAACGCCCGCCTTCCGCTAACTGAGCTAATAAGGCCTCAGGAATACTTGATGATGCCGCCGCACAGACAATAGCATCATAGGGTGCAAAACTTGCCCAACCCCAGTGGCCATCCGTTAAGCTAAAACGAATATTGCGCACGCCGAGTTGATCCAAGCAATACTGCGCCCTCAGCGACAAGGGGGCGATTCGCTCTACACTGTAAACCTGTTTGGCAATCAGCGATAGAATCGACGCTTGATAACCCGACCCTGTACCCACATCCAAAACCCGATTAAGCGGACGACTTCCCTGCTTTATCCAGCTAGTCATTAAAGCGACCGTGCCAGGTTGCGAGATAGTTTGACCATAACCAATCGGCAACGAGCTGTCTTCATAAGCGCGGTTAGCCAGCGCCTCGTCCATAAACATGTGTCTGGGTGTTACCCGAATTGCATTAAGTACATCAGCATCGAGTTGAAAATTTTGCATTAACCTTTGCACCAAACGATCACGACTGCGCTGGGAAGTGAAGCCCATACCCTGCGCAGCCTCATAAAAATGATTAGGGTAAATAGGTTTTTTCGCTAAGTCTAATAGAGTCACTTGGTTGCGACCCAACTATTCATTTTTTCAAGCATAGCATAATGAGTTAGATCAATTTGCAAAGGAGTGACCGAAACATAACCGGCTTCCACAGCATGAAAATCTGTACCCTCCCCTGCATCCGCTGCGCTTCCAGCAGGACCAATCCAAAACATTTGACCCCCACGCGGATCAACCGCCTTAACTACAGGTTCAGAGGCATGGCGTTTGCCAAGGCGCGTTACTTTTATACCTTTGATCTGTGACAAGGGTAAATCAGGTACGTTAATATTAATAATGGTATTTTTATCTAAATCCTGCATATGGAGATCATCCAACAAATGCACCAGTATTTGTGCTGCTGTAGCAAAATGTTGGTTACCACACAATGAAACAGCAATCGAAGGTTTTCCTAAAAACCGACCTTCGGTGGCGGCCGCGACGGTACCTGAATACAATACATCATCACCCATATTTGCGCCCTCATTAACACCCGATATCACCATATCAGCCTTATAGGCAATAGCACCATTAATCCCTAAATGAACACAATCGGTAGGTGTACCATTAACACTGAATATTTGGTCTTCATGCGCGTGAATACGAAGAGGATCCACAAGTGTAAGCGAGTTACTTGCCGCACTTCGGTTTCGATCTGGAGCAATCATCACTAGCTCTTTAACAGCTTCCAGTTCTTTGAGCGCTTTATATAGCGCTCGAATCCCAGGGGCTAGATAACCATCATCGTTGGATAACAGGATGCGCATAGGCTATTAATCCTTTAGAATCATATTTATTTGATATGGAATTATAAAGTGTCTCAGGTTACAGAAGAAGATAAATTACTATTTAAACGCGCCATCGAAGGCGTAACCCCATTAACTAAGCGAAAAAAAGCTGAACTAACGCCTCCAAAGCTGAAACCGCAACCAAAGCACAAAATGCAAAAAGACCTCGAAGATAGCATAGAAAAACTTGGCTTCGAGCTGGCAGACCCTGTCACTGCGCATGAAACCCTGCTAGATTACCGTAAAGGACTCAGAATACAGGATTTAAGCCGCTTACGAAAAGGCGAATTCACATTACAAGGTCGGCTGGATCTCCATGGTTATACAGAGGAAGCGGCCGAGCAACGCCTCGTTCAATTCATTGTGCAAGGTTACGCAAGAAAATATCGTTATTTATTAATCGTGCATGGCAAAGGTTATAACTCAGACATGGCTTATCCTATCTTAAAAAACCTTGTAAATCGGCTCCTAAGAAGCCTGCCCCAGGTCGTTGCATTTTGCAGTGCCGCCCAAAAAGACGGTGGCGTCGGCGCAGTCTATGTCCTCATTAAGGCACATTAAATACAAAAATAATTGTACTGGTTAGTTTCCTAACCAGTACGCGCGAGGCGTAATAGGGAATCGCCAACCCCATAAACGAAAAAACCCCAGGTTAATAACTAACCTAGGGTTTAGAAAGTGGCGCGCCTGAAGAGATTCGAACTCCTGACCGCTCGGTTCGTAGCCGAGTACTCTATCCAGCTGAGCTACAGGCGCTTAACTTGTTGAGGCGTATTATAGAGATTTAGTGTGAAGTGTCAAGCCTGTGTTTTAAAAATCTTCACTTTTTTGCAACTTATTAAACACACCAAACACCAAGTTAACCCAACCTATTGATTATCAATATACTATTCGACAATCAAAGGATAAACACCATTTTCATCGTGTACTTCACGCCCTGTTACAGGCGGATTGAATACACAGACCATGCGCATGTCTTTGCGTGCTCGCAGGTAGTGGCGTTCATGTCCATTTAGCGCATAAAGGGTGCCATCTTCTATCTGCGTGGTGATACCGCTCTCAAGGTCTTCAATTTCACCCTCCCCTGCGACACAATACACCGCTTCTAGGTGGTTGGCGTAGTGGATATAGGTTTCAGTACCAGCAAAAATGGTGGTGTCATGCATCGAAAACCCCATGCCTTCTTTGGCGAGCAGCAGTCGACGACTGACCCAGTTGCCGTTTTCGGCTTTAACATCTCTATCGGTACCGATGACTTCATTTAATCGCTTAATAATCATTTATGCTTTTCTCTTTTCAAAGATTTCAACAGCGGCAGCAACCGCTTCGTGCAAGATTTCAAAACCTTCACTCAGCTCGGTTTCGCTGATAACTAGTGGAGCGAGGAATTTCAACACTTGATCCGCCGCGCCGGCGGTTTCCATAATCAAACCGCGTAAAAACGCTTGGCGCGATACTTCATTACAAAAGCCTTCAACCATTGACTCCATTCCCCAAATCATGCCCAAGCCACGTACATCGGTAATATAATTTGGGAACTGAGCTTGGATGTCCTTAAACACCTTTTCAACCTGCGCGCCTTTTGAGCGAATTGATGCGCTAAAATCATCATTACGCCACAACTCCAATACCGCTGAGCCTGCGATAAATGCATGGCTGTTGCCACGGAAGGTACCGGTATGCTCACCTGGCTCCCAAATATCAACATGTGGCTTCATGAGTACAATCGACATGGGCAAGCCAGTACCAATTGATTTAGACACGGTGACAATATCAGGTGTAATGCCCGCACGCTCAAACGAGAAGAAATCACCAGTACGGCCATTACCGACTTGGATTTCGTCCATAATTAATACTATGTCGAGTTCATTACAGACTTTTTCCAGCTTCTGAAGCCATTCAACACGTGAAATATTAATCCCACCTTCACCTTGAATCGATTCAACAATAATCGCTGCGGGTAAATCATAACCCGAGCTGCCATCTTTCAAGTAATGGCGCAGCATATCCACGCTATCCATTTCATGGTCAAAATAACCGTCATAAGGCATTTTGGTCACGTTGGTTGGGACACCATAATAATCATCGTGATAAAACTCATTGCCGGTTACCGCGAGCGAACCTAGAGAGTGTCCGTGATAAGCATTAGTAAATGCCACTACATTAGAGCGCTGTTTCATTTTGCGTGCCAGCTTCAAAGCGGTTTCTACCCCGTTGGTACCCGTTGGCCCTACAAATTGAATTTTATAATCTAATCCGCGTGGTTTTAAGATGATGTTTTGAAAACCTTGAATAAAATCATGCTTCGCCACGGTGGCTTTATCAAGGGCATTGGTAATGCCATTACGCTGAATGTAATTGATTAAGGCCTGATTGACTAACGGGTGGTTATGACCATAGTTTAATGAACCCGCGCCACCAAAAAAGTCGATAAAACGTTTACCTTCAACATCAACAATCGTTGCGCTGGTGGCCGTGTCAAACACAGTTGGAAATGAACGAATATATCCGCGTACATTAGATTCATACTGTTCAAATAGTGAAATATCCATTTACAGGTATCCTTTTTTAATAATTATTGTTAATTAGAGGGTTAGCTCAGTGCAGACAAAAAAGCCTGCCAGGGTTATTATTTGGTTAGACTAATGCTGACTAAGGGTTCAGCTTCATGACCATTACCGAGGTGAACAGACGTTAAGTAGTCGCTGATTTCAACCTTCGAATCTAACTGCTGGGCAAATTTAGCAAACAACGCGTTCGACGCTTGATTCGAAGGTGAAATCGTGCATTGCACCTTGTTGATCTGTGTAAACCAATCGCGTTCGGTTAGGTTTTGCAATAACTGCATTGCCAAGCCCTGTCCACGCATCGAGGCATCAACCGCTACCTGCCAAACAAACAATACATTTGGATCAATAGGTAAACGATAAGCAGTGACAAAGCCGACCGCTGTATTATCAACCTCGGCTATCGCACAGGTTTGCGAAAAATGATCTGAAAGCAAGAAATAGAGATAACTGGAGTTTACATCCAGCGTTTGCGACTCTTTAACTAATCGCGTAATAGCCGCACCGTCTTGAAGACTAGGGGGTCTGATAATGATATTCATAAAAGTTTTGTGTTTTTAACGCCACCTTGCTAGGCAAGATGAAACACCCAAAAACGCTCCTTCTTTGTTGATAAGTTTGATTAACCAATTAGCAAATTA
Organism: Thiomicrospira sp. R3; assembly: GCF_029581415.1. Classification (GTDB taxonomy): domain Bacteria; phylum Pseudomonadota; class Gammaproteobacteria; order Thiomicrospirales; family Thiomicrospiraceae; genus Thiomicrospira. The sequence goes on from NZ_CP121121.1 coordinate 1,960,669, forward strand.
ATAAAATCTTAAATTTAAACCTTTTTTACCCTAACATATTTTCACCCCCTATTTCAAATGAACTTTACCTTACATAAAAAATCATTTTTTGTTAATTGGCGCAAAATCGGCTAAAATCACGAGCTTAATTTTCAATTCGAAACGGCATTAAATAACGCATGAACCTTTTTGCTTTAGGTGTGAATCATGAAACCGCTCCGGTAAACATCCGCGAAACCGTATCCTTTACGGCAGATCGTGTGTTTAACGCACTCCAAGAGTTGAAAGACCAACAATTGGTAGCTGAAAGCATTATTCTCTCAACCTGCAACCGTACCGAAATTTACTTTACGGTTAAAGACACAAAAGCCGAACCAGTAATTGATTGGTTACATCAATTTTTTGCCTTAACGAACCAAAGCCTGCTCCCCTACCTATATCTTCACCAAGATTTGCAAGCCGTCACGCACATAATGCGTGTTGCGAGTGGCTTAAATTCTTTAGTTTTAGGCGAACCTCAAATACTAGGGCAGATTAAAGATGCCTATAACCTAGCACACAAGACTGAAAGTGTTCACCACACGCTTGAGTACTTATTTCAGCATATTTTTAGAACGGCTAAACAAGTGCGAACAGACACTGCAATTGGTTCAAGTCCGGTCTCTGTTGCCTTTGCAGCCGTCTCATTAGCTAAACAGTTTTTTGGCGACCTATCTCAACAAACAGCACTCCTTATTGGCGCTGGCGAGACCATTGAATTGGTTGCACGCCATCTGCACGAAAGCAATATTGGCCAGATAGTGATTGCCAACCGCACGTTTAGTCGCGCTCATGCCCTTGCTGAACAGCTGGGGGGCTATGCAATTGAATTAACAGAACTTGAACACCATCTCCATGAAGCTGACATGCTTATTGCTTCTACCGGCAGCCCTACACTTATCGTAAAACGAGATCAGGTTAAAAAAGCGCTCAAAAAACGTCGTAACCGCCCAATGTTTATGGTCGACATAGCCGTACCACGCGATATAGAAGCCAGCACCAATGACTTTGAAGATGTTTACCTCTACAGCGTTGATGACCTGCATAAAATCATTTCTGAAAACAAACGTTCACGCCAAGATGCCGCCAATGAAGCGGAAGACATTATTCAAATGCAAGCGGAACGCTTTATGTGCCAGTATCAATCGATTCAGTGTGTTAACCCACTGATTCGCGCCTATCGCCATCAAGCAGAAACGATTAAAAATAAAATGCTTGAACAAGCGATGCATCGACTCGCCCTCGGTCAAAAACCCGAAGCGGTGATCCACCGCATGGCACACCAACTGACCAACAAACTAATCCACACACCCAGCCATCAATTGCACGAAGCCGGCATTGCAGGCAAACAAGACTTGATTGAGATAGCTGAGCAATTACTCTTTGACAAAGAACGTCATGAAACCCATTAACCCCATTTAAACTAGAGACACCCATGAAACCCTCAATTCGTCAAAAACTGCAAACCCTTGTTGAACGCCTAGAAGAAGTCGGCGCCATGCTGTCTGACCCAAGTGTAGTGAATGACCAAAACCAATTCCGTAATCTTTCCAAAGAGCATGCTCAACTTACACCCGTCGTCGAAACCTATCAAAACTTCGAACGCGCTGAATCAGACCTTGAAGAGGCTAAAGATATGATTGCTTCGGGTGACCGTGAACTCAAAGAAATGGCGCAAGAAGAATACCCATCATTAGAAAAAGCGATTGAAACCTATGAGCTTGAGTTACAAAAAATGCTCCTACCACGCGACCCGAACGATGATGCCAATATCTTCCTAGAAATTCGCGCGGGTACGGGGGGTGATGAAGCGGCTATTTTTGCCGGTGATTTATTTAAGATGTATAGCCGTTATGCTGAAACCCAGCGCTGGCAAATTGAAGTGCTCAATACCAGTGACGGCGAACATGGTGGTTACAAAGAAATTATCGCGCGCATTGTGGGTGATGGCGCTTATTCCAAGCTGAAATTTGAATCGGGGGCGCATCGGGTGCAGCGCGTCCCGACCACTGAAACCCAAGGGCGTGTACACACCTCTGCCGCCACGGTAGCGATTATGCCGGAGGTGCCTGATGTCGAACAAATTGAACTCAACCCCGCGGATTTAAAAGTCGATACCTTCCGCGCATCAGGTGCAGGTGGCCAGCACGTTAACAAAACCGACTCCGCGATTCGTATTACCCATATTCCAACGGGCACGATTGTCGAGTGTCAAGATGAGCGCTCACAACACAAAAACCGCGCGCGCGCCATGTCCTTGTTAGCGGCACGCATTATGGATGCAAAACGCCAAGTGCATGACCAAGCGATTTCGCAGGAACGTAAAAGCCTAGTCGGCTCAGGCGATCGCTCAGAGCGCATTCGCACCTACAACTACCCACAAGGCCGTTGTACCGACCACCGCATCAATTTGACGCTTTACAAGCTTGATGAAATCATGAATGGCGGTTTAGCCAGCGTGATTGACCCGCTTTCACACGAACATCAAGCTGAAATGCTGGCCTCACTCAGCGCAAATGACTAACCAGGCCTGGTTGATAAAAGAGGCCATTAGCGAGGCATTAAGCCAACTGCAAACAGCCTCACAAGCCAATCCGCATAAGCTTGAAGCCGAGTTGTTACTTTGTCACTGCCTTGGAGTCACTCGCAGCTACCTGCTCACTTGGCCTGAAAAACCGCTTGCTGACTCAGAATCTAAGGCGTTTTTTAATTTGGTTCAACGCCGTTTAAATGGCGAACCTATCGCCTATATTCTTGGTACACGTGAGTTTTGGGGCTTAGCCCTAGCGGTATCGCCGGCCACCTTGATTCCGCGTGCAGATACCGAAACCCTGGTTGAAGCCGCGCTGAATAAAGTTCGCCAACAGCCTGAGCCACGGATTCTTGACTTAGGTACAGGCTCTGGGGCAATTGCCCTCGCCTTAGCCCATGAACGCCCTGATGCGCAGGTTACTGCGGTGGACTATTCTACCGATGCGCTTGATATCGCACGCCAAAACGCCGAGCGCCATCAACTTAAGGTGGGGATGCTGCAAAGTAATTGGTATAGCACGCTGGCTGAACAACGCTTTGATTGCATCGTGTCTAACCCGCCCTATATCGAACAACACGACCCGCACCTGAGCCAAGGGGATCTCAGATTTGAACCCGCCAGCGCACTCAGCGCAGGCCAAGATGGCTTAACCGATTTACGCCAAATTATTGCACAAGCGCCAATGTTTTTAAACAACCAGGCCTGGTTATTGGTTGAACATGGTTATAATCAAACCGATGCGGTACAAACGCTATTTAAACAAGCCGGATTTTGCGCGATCACCAGTCTGCAGGACTTGGCAGGACAGCCGCGCGTTACGCTAGGACAAAAACCATGAATGAATTAAATGATGCGCAACTTAACCGCTATTCACGCCAAATCCTATTGCCTGAAATCGATTATGCAGGTCAGCTTAAACTGGCGCAATCCCACGCGCTGATAATTGGTTTAGGCGGGCTTGGCTCCCCTGCTGCGCTATATCTTGCCGCGGCCGGATTGGGTCAGTTGACACTAGTGGACTTTGATCAGGTGGACGAGTCTAATTTACAACGCCAAGTCATTCACAACGAACAGCGCATTGGCCAAAACAAAGCCGAATCCGCCGCACAAACCCTGGCGCAACTCAATCACTTTTGCCAAGTCCACGTTATTGCTCATCGACTTGAAAACGAGGAACTCGATGCGCTTTTGCAGCAGGCAGATATTGTTTTAGATTGTTCAGATAATTTTGAAACCCGCTATACGCTCAACCAGGCCTGCTTAAAAGCAAGAAAGCCATTGGTATCTGGCGCAGCGATTCGCTGGGAAGGTCAGCTAAGCACCTATGATTTTAGAAATGACGATTCAGCCTGCTATGAATGCCTGTACAAACCCGGCACATCAAATGACCAAAGCTGCAGCCAAAATGGTGTTGTATCCCCCCTAGTCGGCATCGTGGGCTCAGTGCAAGCCATGGAGGCGATTAAAGCTTTAATCGGCTTACCTACTTTGGCCGGTAGATTGCTTTTGATAGATGGCTTAAGCCTTCAGTTTCGTCAATTTAATTTAAAAAAAGATCCCAACTGTAAGCGCTGTCGAGATGAAGCACACCCTTAAACTTTTGTTTAAACAATCATCTATCTTATTGGAAAGTAATGGTTTTTCCTGCCTATCAACAAGTAGCTTTGCCTCAAACTTTAGCTATAGCCAAGTTCATTTACAACCTGGGTATGTGCACTATGACCAACCAATAAACCTTGAACATAACCAACTACAGCCAGTTAACTACACAGCGACACAGTGCTAAAATCGGCTACGCTTTTGGCGTTTTTGAGGTATCTGAGGTATCTGATTTGTATGTGATGCTTGGGCAATACTTGAATCAAGCCAAAGCTTGTGATAAACAGCAATGCCAAACACTGAATGATCAAAATCAGGGAATTGACTTAGGTGGAGCTACTTGGATAGGTAAGCGAACTGAACTGGCTGCGAACTATCGGGTTAACGGCAGCCGGCTTGCGCTTTAGTTTCTAAGATATAGCGTCTGGCGAAATTTCAATCTTAGCGACGACGCGCTAAATAGGAAGTCATCGGTTCACTGAGCCGAATTTCCCTCATTAAATAGGAAAACTCATCCTTACGCATCACAGGCACTTTTATACTCTGATGTCGCTCAAAGGCATAACGAACATTTTTCGCCAATTCTTTAATCATAGCTGGACTCATTTTGTGCTCCTTATTTCTTATTGTTTAAACACAAGAAATAACAAGCACAAAACACGCCAATTTAAAGGGTTACTATATCGGCCAAAATAAACAAAACATGAGTTCAACCCACCCTATTTAAATCACCTTTGAAAACCGATTCGAACTTCCACTGGTTAAATACGCATCAAACATCATGCATATATTACGGATAAGCAGACGACCTTTTGCGGTGATATAAATATCCTGATCATCAATCGTTAATAAGCCATCGTGGGCAAAAACAGTTAACATTTTCAATTCTTTCGCAAAATACTCATTAAAACGAATGCTCCATTGCTGATTTACCGTTTCAAAATTTAAATGGAAATGACTAATCAAACGAGTAATCACATTACGCCTTAATTCATCGTCTTCAGTTAGCTGGACGCCACGAAAAATGGCCAACTTACCGGCATCGATTGGCGCATAATAATCATCTAACCCTTTATAATTTTGCGAATAGGTATTGTCAATTAAGCTAATCGACGTCGCCCCCATTCCAACCAAGTCACAATCGGCATGAGTCGAGTACCCCTGGAAATTACGATAAAGGGTTTCATTACGTTGCGCCACCGCCAGCTCATCATCCGGCTTGGCAAAATGATCCATGCCAATATAAACATAGCCTGCCGCTAATAAGCGCTCAGTCGTTGCTTGTAAAATAGCCAACTTTTGATCAGGACTAGGCATATCCTCTTCATGCATTTTTTTCTGCGTCGGAAACATAGCCGGCATATGCGCATAGTTAAAAATTGAAAACCTATCGGGTTCAACCTCAAGCAACTTATCGAGTGTTTGTAAAAAGCTGGCTTGGGTTTGCAAAGGCAAACCATAAATCAAATCAACATTCACCGATAAAAACCCTTCGTCACGTGCCGCGTTTAGTACCGTAAAGGTTTGTTCTTCAGATTGAATGCGATTAACCGCCTTTTGCACCTTAGGATCAAAATCCTGCACCCCCAAGCTTATCCGGTTAAAGCCAAGTTCGCGCAATAACTTAATGGTTTTGGCGGTGGCTTCACGCGGGTCAATTTCAATTGAGTACTCACCGCTATCATCATCATACAAATTAAAGTGTTCACGAGTTTTTGCCATCAACTGACGCATTTCATCGTGATTAATAAAGGTGGGGGTGCCCCCACCCCAGTGCAATTGCTCTACCTTTCGATTCGGATCAAACAACCTAGCTTGGAGTTCAATTTCTTTATACAAACGCTCCAGATAAGGCGTGGTTTTTTTACGATCACGGGTCCATTCTTTATTACAGGCGCAATAAAAACAAATCGTATCGCAAAACGGAATGTGGAAATACAAGGACAAACCGCGCGCCAACGCATTACTGCGCTTCGCAGCGGCTTCATAATCAGCCAAGCCAAACGATTCATCAAACTGAACCGCGGTGGGATAAGATGTATAACGCGGCCCGCTTTGGTTATAACGCTTAATTAAATCAGCATCAAACTGAATTCCCTGCTCCATGGTGAGTCCTTTAAAATTTAATTTCGCGCCATTCTAAACCAACCCGACCTGGTGATTGTGAATTTGCCCATAAACTTGCGTTATATCAATTTAAATTCAACAACGCGCGCATGGCTTTGATGAGTTGATCGCGCAAGAATAAAAATACTAATTAGTTAAGAAATCATTGAGTTAGGGAAAATGCATCTAAATAATATAAAAAATCATGGCAATAGGCATGATAAACCTCGTTCCCACGCTGTGCGTGGGAATGCAGACAGATTTAACCTATGAAACAGCGATCGAACCCAAGTCCAAGGCTTTCCCACGCTCAAAGTGGGAGCGAGACCTGATTGTAAGTTGTTGATTTATTATACACTTAAGATGTGTTTACCCTGCTTATTACGCTCTCGATTTTTTATTCCGCTTAGCGCTATTACTGCTTTTTCGAGGCCTTGGTTTACGACCGTCTTCCGAATATTTGGTTAAAAACTGCTGCTTACCAAATTTACGCCCAGTGCGCTTGCCCTCGCCGCCTGCATCCCCTGTACCTGCGGGTTGAAAACTAGGAATAAGGTGGTGTTTGCCATTGCCAATTAAGTCCTCGCGCCCCATTGCTTTTAAAGCTTCACGCAATAATGGCCAGTTTTCTGGATCATGGTAACGCAAAAAAGCCTTATGCAAACGTCGCTGCTTGATGCCCTTGGGCGTGAACACGGCTTCATCGGTTTCATCACCGCGAATCTTACGCAAAGGGTTTAAGTCCGTGTGATACATCGCTGACGCTATCGCCATTGGGCTGGGTAAAAACGCCTGAACCTGATCGGCACGAAAACCGTTCTTTTTCAACCAAATCGCTAAGTTCATCATATCGTCGTCAGTGGTACCCGGATGGGCGGCGATAAAATAAGGAATTAAATATTGTTTCTTGCCGGCTTCGGTGCTGAACTTTTCAAACATCTGTTTAAATCGATCATAACTGCCGATACCTGGTTTCATCATTTTGCTTAACGGTGCTTCTTCGGTGTGCTCCGGCGCGATTTTGAGATAACCACCAACATGATGGGTGACCAACTCCTTAACATACTCTGGGGTTTCCACCGCCAAATCATAGCGCAACCCCGAGGAAATCAGCACTTTTTTAATCCCAGACAAGCCCCGTGCTTTGCGATAGAGTTCGACCAGCGGGGTTTGGTCTGTATCCAAATAACGGCAAATCGCTGGATGCACACAAGACAATCGCCGACAATTGGATTCAATGCGCTCGTCTTTGCAAGCTAAGCGCCACATGTTCGCCGTCGGCCCACCCAGGTCTGAGATCACACCGGTAAAACCGCTCACACTATCACGAATTTCTTCGACTTCTTTTAAAATCGATGCTTCTGAACGGTTTTGAATAATACGCCCTTCGTGTTCGGTAATCGAACAGAAGGTACAGCCACCAAAACAGCCACGCATGATATTGACCGAGAAGCGGATCATTTCCCAAGCCGAAATCTTGGCATCACCATAACGCGGATGCGGCGCACGCGCATAAGGCAACCCAAACACGCCATCCATTTCGGGTGTGGTTAATGGAATCGGTGGCGGGTTAATCCACAAATCTCGGTTGCCATGACGCTGGACTAAGGAGCGCGCATTGCCTGGATTGGTTTCTAAATGAAACACTCTTGAGGCATGGGCATACAACACCGGATCATCACGCACCTGCTCAAATGAGGGCATACGAATCACGGTTTTGTCGCGTGGGTGATGACGCGGTATCTGCAACGCCACCTTCACCACCGTGACGCCATTTTTCTGATCGATCGTTTGATTCGGCTGTCCATTGGCGACATTGGCGCTATTGGATGAGTCTTGTTTTTTAGTTTCACAAGTTTCGTCCGACACCATTTCATAGGGATTGAGATGCGGCTCGACTTTACCGGGCGTATCGATTTCGCTTGAATCCATCACAATGTAATCTTGCGCAACGCGCTCCACCATATAAGCGATGCCGCGGATATCCAGCATCTCGCTGACTTTTTTTCCGGCGCCAAATCGATGCGCAATCTCAACAATTGCGCGCTCGGCGTTACCATAGACCAATAAATCCGCTTTCGAGTCTAGCAAAATGGAGCGGCGTACCTTGTCTGACCAATAATCATAATGCGCAATCCGTCTCAAGCTGGCTTCAATTCCGCCAATAATCACCGGTACATTTTTATAGGCTTCACGACAACGCTGGGTATACACCACCGTGGCGCGGTCTGGACGCTTGCCGTAATCATCATGTGGGGTATAGGCATCGTTATGGCGCAACTTGCGATCTGAGGTATAGTGATTGACCATGGAATCCATATTGCCCGCCGTCACGCCAAAAAACAACGTCGGCTCGCCCAGCTCTTTAAATGCCTCTGCACTCTTCCAATCAGGTTGCGCGATAATACCAACCCGAAAACCTTGCGCTTCCAACATGCGCCCAATCACCGCCATACCAAAGCTGGCATGATCAACATAGGCATCACCACTGATAATAATAATGTCACAGGCATCCCAGCCCAATTCAACCATTTCTTGTCGAGTAGTCGGTAAAAACGGCGCAACACCAAACTTATGCGCCCAGTGCTTGCGATAGGAAAAAATGTTTTTTGCAAGAAGCATGATGAGACCTTAAAAAATAGGATAAATAAGTTCAAAATTATACCTGATTTTGAAGGCTTTATTCAGGACACTGATGGTGAAACCAGCGTTTTTGATGCTGCCTAGCCCGTTGAATAACCTGCCATTGTGTAGGTGTAAAGGTTACTTGAATGGCACCTTCGCAAGCGGTATTTAACCAATCGACTTGGTGTCGTTCTAATCGCTCAAGCACTTGAGTATGGGGGAAGTTGAATCGATTGCGGTAGCCTGCAGTAAATAAAACCAGTTCGGGCGCAAGTGCAGATAAAAACTCGTCATAGGTGGAATGGCGACTTCCATGATGCCCAGCAACTAAAACCTGAGAGGCCAAAGCGTTTGAGCCATAATGCGCGATAAGCCTGCGTTCAAACCGTCCATGTAAATCACCGGTAATCATTAGGCTTTGATCCCCACTTTTAACCTGCAATACACAGGAATAATCATTGGCTTCACTTACACTAAATATACCTGGCGATAACACCTTAAAATCAACGCCATCCCACGACCAGGCCTGGTCGGCTTGGCAAAACTCAAAGCCTGTAACTTGATAAACCTCTTCAAGCCGTTCAGGTTCTCCGCTTAAGGTTTGATTAATCGGCCAATCTTGAATCAAACGTGCGGTGCCACCGGCATGGTCATTATCCGCATGACTAATCATTAATAGATCAATCTTTGATGCGCCACGGGTTTTAAGATAAGGCGTAATGCCAATTAAACTGCCATCTAACCGATCACCAAATCGTGGCCCCGTGTCGTACACCATTAGATGATGACGGGTTTCGATAACCAGCGCTTGCCCTTGGCCTACATCTAACAAGGTTAAGCGAAAATGCCCTTCCGGAATAGATTCAGGGCCTCTTGGCCAAACAAGCAGCACAGCCATCATCACCAAGGCGACGCCTTTTAACCATCGCGTTGATGCAAACACAGCGACAAACAAACCGGCATAAACCAACAAAACAGCACCCAGTTCAATCGGTGCCAACGACCATTCGCTTGCAGGCCGTTGAGCCAGCCAGGTTAAAAATGCCCAAAGCCAATACCAGGCCTGGTCATTAAGCCATGCGACAAACACCCCACTAGAAGGAAAGAATAGGGTAATGAGGGCGCTCACAAACAACAAAGGTAAACCAATAAAGCTCACGAAAGGCACCGCAATTAAATTCGCAGCCACACTGTACACAGGAACTTGCTGATGAAACCACCAGAGCGCAGGAATTAAGCCAATAGATAATATAAATTGAATCGCCAGGGCTTGTTGCCAGCCGGAGCGATTTTGCGACCAAGGGGTTTTGAGCCATGCAAAAATTAACGCCACAGCTAAAAACGACAGCCAAAACCCTTGAGCCAACACGCTCGGTGGATGCCACAAGACAACCAAAAACGCCGCCAGCATTAATACCGACCAAGGCTGAAACTTACGCCGAATGACAATAAACAAGACCCCTACCATCACCATAATCCATGCACGTTGAGTCGGAATGGTAAATCCGGCTAGCAACCCATAAAGGGTAACCAACACCACTGCAAAACCCGCTCCTAGCCATTGCACCGGATAGGTTTCAAACCGCTTAATAGGTAAACGCCATACTAATGCACCCAACCCATAGCCCATCAGCGCAACCAACGCCATATGCAAACCGGAAATCGCCATTAAGTGGATGGTACCTGTTGCGCGCATCACCTCCCAATCTTCAGCCGAAATGGCTCGCCTGTCGGCATAAAGCAGGGCTTGATATATCCCAGAAAATTCGGATTCCTTCATCATAGGTTCAACGGCCTTGGCAAAGGCCTCGCGCATTCTTTGATACGACCACCCACGCTCAATGAATTCAGGTTCTCCTTCCGAGGTGCGTACATAACCACTGGCGACCAAGCCCTGTTGATAAGCCCAAGCCTCATAATCAAAACCACCCGGATTCATCGAACCGTGGATCAACTTGATACGAATGGGCAATCGCCAAGTTTCATCAACCTTGGGTTGCCAGTCACAGCGATAACAACTCAAGCGAATTTTAGGCTGAGACAACCACCAGGCCTGCTTATAATCCGCTTGACTTAAATCAGGATGGGATTGCAGATGAGAAAGCTTAAACTCCATACGTGTCATCGCTACCTGGCCCTTTTGCCAAGGCCGTTGCTCAACAAGACTCACCACACGCCCCTCAGCCCATAAGGTTTGATAGGTGACCGGTTCCGGTATTTTTGGATTAAAAAACACAAACACACTCAGCGCAATCCAGCCTATAATAACGCCGCTACTGAAGTGACTAAGATGGGGTTTATGCAACCTAAAACCACTAAGCAGCACTAAAAAAGCAAGCACCAAGTAAACCGCAGACGGCCAGCTTGCCAACTGAAATAACAAGAATATTATTCCAACGAAACCTAGTGTAAATGCAATAAACATGACCAAAAAACTCTTCAGAAAATGGATGCCGGACCCCAAAAAGCTTTATAACATCAAAGGCTTTAATCGGGTTGCGCACTGGTTTCAAGATCCTAACCTTTGGCATTTAAACCGCAACTCGGTCGCCAAGGCGTTCTTTATTGGCCCCTTTTGGGCCGCCATGCCGATGCCTTGGCAAATGTTGACCTCAGCCATTAGCGCAATGTTACTTAGGGCTAATTTACCACTAAGTGTTGCGCTTGTGTGGATAAGTAATCCTATTACCATGGGTCCTATCTGGTACTTTAATTATCGAATGGGTGCGTTATTGCTCGGCGAGCATGCCAAGGACAATATTCAATTTGAAATGAGTTTAGATTGGTTGGGTCATAGCTTTATTGCTATTTGGCAGCCTTTATTACTTGGAAGCTTAGTGGTGGGTTTAGCGCTAGGCACACTGGGTTATTTCATCATCCATCTGCTCTGGCGCATTCAGGTTAATCTTAGCTGGCGTAAACGACATAGTAATCGACGCTATAAAAAACGTTTTAAAAAACCCAAATTTCACCTGATCGAAGACTCGGTGCATAAACCTTTAAATAAGCGGGATTAATCCTGCATTAAAGTCAATCTAAAACGACCAGGCCTGGTAGATCGGTGTCACCCCTTCTGGCAGTGCAGCGAGCCAACCCAAATTACGCCATTTATGCTCAGGGTTATGAAAATCCGAGCCGATGGACGCATAGAAACCATAGCGTTTAGCCCGATCCGCCATGCCAATTGAATCGGAGGTGCGATTTGGTGAGGTGACCACCTCAATCCCTTGACCACCTGCTGCTGAAAAATCACCTAGCATTAAGTTAAGTTTTCGACTAGTCATCGAATATTTCTCCGGATGCGCCATCACCGCTATCCCGCCTGCTTTGACTATGGCATTGACCCCATCCGCTAACGCTGGCCAGTCTTGTGAAACATAGCCAGGACGACCATTTTTTAAGAAACGATCAAATGCCTGTTGAATATCTTTAACATACCCTCGCTCAATTAAAACCTGAGCAACATGCGGACGTGCCACAACCCCATCACCAACCATTTCCTTAATTCTTGCTAACAAACACGGATGACCCCGTTTAATGAGTTTTTGGTTGATCATTTCAACACGTTGCCATCGAGAGTGACGGATAGAGGCTAAAAGAGTTTGCAGAGGTTTATCGTTTACATCCATATTTAAACCCACAATATGAATACTGCGACCCTGCCACATCACCGACATTTCAACGCCAGAAATCAAGGCTAACCCTGCTGCTGACGCATAATCAACAACGGCCTGATAACCGGCTGTCGTGTCATGATCAGTAATCGCTATGGCGTCTAACTGTTTTTCAATCGCAAGATCAATAATCGCCCGTGGTACTAAGCTTCCATCCGATGCGGTGGTATGACAGTGAAAATCAACTTTCATTCTTGAACAATCCCCTTTAGAATGAGCTATTCTAAAGGCCGGCTTGCTGGATTGCCAGCTTAAACACTAACTTTGAGATATTGCAAAAAACTATGAAACTTTTATTCGATTTATTTCCCGTTATCCTATTTTTTATCGCTTACAAAATGTATGACATCTATGTTGCCACCGGCGTCGCGATTGTCGCCACGGTTTTCCAGGTGAGCTATCTGTATGCGCGCTATAAAAAAGTAGAAAAAATCCACCTTATTACACTTGCGCTTATTGTCGTTCTGGGCGGCGCGACCATTATTTTACAAGATGAAGCCTTTATCGCTTGGAAACCCACTATCGTCAACTGGGGCTTTGCGTTAGTGTTTTTGGCCAGTCATTATGTATTTGGCAACAAGCCGATTGTGCGTCGCATGATGGAGTCAATGATCCAATTGCCTGATCAAGTCTGGGTGCGTTTGAGTTATCTTTGGATAGGCTTTTTTGTATTCTCAGGGCTAATCAACCTATGGGTTTACTATAATTTTTCATTGGATGCTTGGGTTAACTTCAAACTATTTGGCTTAATGGGATTAACCTTTGTATTTATTTTGATTCAAGGGGTTTATATCAGTCGCTACACCAAAGAAGCGGATGAAAATGAAATCGAAACCACATCAGTAGCTGAACAGCCTCAAACCCTTGATGCCACTAACCCACAGAACAAACCGGAGAAGTCTTAATGCTTTTTTCTATCTTTGCTTATGATGTTGAAAACAGTTTAGCCTTACGAATCCAAGCCCGCCCAGCGCATCTAGCGCGTTTAGAGGTGTTGGATCAAGCGGGCCGATTAGTGATAGCCGGCCCCAATCCCAATATAGAAGGGGATGAATTTAGCGGCAGTTTAATTGTTGCTGAATTTGACAGCTTAGAGGAAGCCGATTTATGGGCCAGTGAAGATCCCTATCTCTCCGCTGGGGTTTACGACCGTGTTGAGGTTAAACCCTTTAAACAGGTATTTCCTAAAACCTAATTGACTAAAACCAATAAAACTAATACAGGCTATGAGGTGAATAATGGCTAATGTCGCTTATCTGATTCCAAAAAGACAACAAAAACTGCAATTACAACACACCGACCCATTAGAAATGTTGGATGTTGATTTTGTTGAAATTCCGTTATTAGGATGGACTGCCGCAGGGATGCCGATTCAAATGGAAATGGACTATGACACGGTATCCGTTCCCAAACCGCTCGCTCAAAAAGAAACCTTTGCCTTAAGAGTTAAAGGCAACTCGATGATTGATGAACATATTGCGGATGGCGATATTGTGATTATTGAGCGTCGCAATTCGGCTGAAAACGGTGAATCGGTAGTGGTGCGCATTAACAATGAAGAAGTCACCATGAAAAAACTCTATGTAGAACCTACAGGTGTTCGGCTTCAACCCGCTAACCCTGATATGAACCCCATTATTCTTAAAAACGAAGATATTGAAATCTTAGGTATAGTGCGAGGCATTTTACGTCAATCATGAAACCTAACCCTATTGCCTTGCTTGCTTGCGGCGGCACCCTTGATAAAGACTACCATCCCCTAACGGGAGAACTGGTACTTGAACAAAGTTTTTTGCCCACAATGCTTAAACAAGCCAATCATCAACTCACTCTACGCTTGCAAACGGTAATGCTCAAAGACAGCCGCGACATGACCGATCAAGACCGTGATCACTTGTACCAGGCCTGCTTGGCCGCCCAGGAAACAGCTATTATCATCACACATGGTACGGATACCATGACGGATACCGCTGAATACTTGGCCCGCCATTACACTGAACTCAAGGGTAAAACGCTCATCTTAACCGGTGCAATGCGCCCTTTTCGTCTAGGCGAATCTGATGGTTTATTTAACCTAGGCTGTGCGACTATGGCGGTTCAATTGACGCAGCCGGGCGTTTACATAGCGATGAACGGTCAACTTTTCACCGCCGGACAGGTGAAAAAAAACCGTCAACTCGGTGTATTTTCCGACTAATTCTTCGCTAACCTAGAGATCTGATCATGCCTGTTGTGTTGGCTTATTTTGCGGTTATTGCCCACCGGCTCGAACGCACTAATCTGGGCCATGACACCTATTGCAACCGGATTAGTGATCTACTTTTTACTCGGCAACGAGCGCCTTTCTTTAAGCAAAGGGGTTAGCCTGAGCCTTTTAGGCTTGGTTGCCTTGTTTTTAGCGCGCATCATAACAACAGAAAATAAGAACCTCATCTAAGGCTAAAAGGACTTAACTCGGTTTAAAAAGGGCGGCGGCCACGTCCTCTTACACCACCTGGCATTTTTTTACCTGTAGCTTTACGAAAAAACTTGGATATCAACGTCATAATCATTCGACGAACTATCATTTGAATCATTCTATTTTGCATACTACCACTCCAACCCTCTTAAATATTGAAAAATTGCCCGTGCCGATTTCGGTGGCTTTTCTTGCTCAACTTCTTTTTGCGCATTGCGAATATGCTGGCGCAATAGCGTTCGATCAGCCTGAGGAAAATCTTCAAGCAACGCATTGAGCGCCTCATCGCCTTCGGCCAATAAACGATCCCGCCAGCGTTCAAGTTTCTGGAAGTGTAAATTTTGTTGCTTAGCCCGCTCTTCCATTTCTTCAATTCGACCACGAAGCTCGGCCAGCTCTTGCTCGTGCTGGCGTAACCATTTACCAATAAATTGACGCTGACGACGAATGGCCGGGCCAGCATCCATGCGTTTATAAAGTAATAATGCATCCAACAACTCAGGATGTAAAGCCATTTTTTTAAGTTGGTTTTCACTTAGCTCGCCCAAAGCACTGCCAATATCCGTTACTTCTTGAGCCGCTAGTTTAATATCCGTTCGACTACTAAACGCTTCCTGCTCCCACTCTGGCACCGGTTTTTTTCGGGTTCCCCGATTTACATTACGCGGTCTAACCATGCGCATGTTCTCCTAATAATTCAATAAATTCTGCTTCAGTTAAAATCGTTATGCCTAAGTCTTGCGCCTTATTCAGCTTTGAGCCTGCCTTTTCACCCGCAATCAGATAATCTGTTTTGGCGGAAATGGAACCCGATACCTTAGCCCCTAACCCTTCAAGCTCCACTTTTGCCTGCTCACGTGTCATCTGCTGTAAACTCCCAGTAAGCACGCAGGTTTTACCACTAAAAATCGAGTCCAAGGTATCAGATGGCCGCTCTATGGCTGGCCAATGCAGCCCAGCCGCCAAAAGCCCGTCTATCACCTCTTGGTTGTGCGCTTGGGCAAAAAATTGGCTAATATGCTGCGCGACAATTTCACCAACATCAGGAACGAGAACAAGCTGGTCAACATTCGCCTGTTGAATAGCTTCAAGACTTGTAAAATATTTGGCTAATTGTTTGGCCGTTACCTCACCCACTTCAGGTATCCCGAGGGAATAAATAAAACGCGGCAAACTGGTCGCTTTCGAGGCCTCAATCGCATCAATCAGGTTTTTTGCTGACTGGGTCGCCATACGTTCTAATTTCGCTACTGACTCAATATCGAGGCGGTAAAAATCATCCGGATGCTCAACCAGGCCTGCTTCTACCAGTTGATTAATCAACTTTTCACCCAGACCTTGAATGTCCATCGCCTTACGCGAAACAAAATGAGCCAAGGCACGCTTACGTTGCGCAGGACAATACAAACCACCTGTGCAGAAATAAACGGCTTTGTCCGCTTCTCTAACCACATCTGAACCACATTCTGGGCAGTGTTCGGGCATCATAAAAACCGAGGTATCATCGGTTCGTTGACTTAATACAGGCCCCAAAACTTCAGGAATGACATCCCCCGCTCGTCGTACAATCACGGTATCACCGATACGCACATCTTTACGCTGAATCTCATCTAAATTATGTAGCGTAGCATTCGACACCATGACGCCACCAACCCATACAGGCGTTAAACGTGCGACCGGCGTTAAAGCGCCCGTTCGTCCCACCTGGATATCTATCGCCAATAATTGAGTCCAAACCTCTTGCGCTGGAAACTTACGTGCTATAGCCCAACGTGGAAACTTCGAGGTAAAACCCAATTGAGCTTGCCAGTCGAGTCGATCCAATTTATACACAATACCATCAATCTCATAATCAAGCTGATCGCGTAAACCAACTAGATATTGATAGTAATCAACCAAGCCTGCCTGTCCAATCACGACCTTGGATAACGAATTGGTTGGCAAGCCCCAGTCTTTTAAGTTAGCCAACATTTCACTATAGTGGGTGGGTATCTTAAACTCACTGCTTAGCTCTCCCCAGCCATAGCAAAAAAAACTCAACGGACGTTTAGCGGTAATACCTGGGTCAAGTTGGCGCAAACTCCCCGCTGCGGCATTACGCGGATTCGCAAAGGGTTTATCACTGCTTTCTAACTGACTCTGGTTTATTTTTCCCAAGGCCGCTTTGCTCATAAACACTTCGCCACGCACTTCTAACACCGCTGGCCAATTCAGGCCACGCAGTTTTAACGGAATGGAACGAATCGTGCGAACATTGTGTGTGACGTCTTCACCGACCTCACCATCGCCGCGGGTTGCGGCTTGAACCAAAAGCCCCTGCTCATAACGTAAATTAACCGCTAACCCATCCATTTTAGGCTCTGCCGCATAGGCGAGTGTCAAGGCTTGTGGATCACCAATACGGCTTTGAATCCGACGGTCAAACTCGACCAATTCTTCATCACTAAACGCATTATCCAAAGACAACATCGACACCTTGTGCACGACTTCTTGGAATCCTGCCTTGACTTTACCGCCGACGCGTTGGGTAGGGGAATCTGGAGAGACGATTTCAGGATGACACTGTTCAAGCTCAAGTAGTTGACGATAAAGCGCATCATATTGGGCATCGGATATACTTGGCGCATCAAGCACATAATAAGCATAGTTATGTGCATCAAGCTGTTGACGGAGTTGAGCGGCCTGCTCAGAAATAGGTAACATTAGGTTAGGTTAGGTTAATGCAATTTTTTTGATTCATAATTTAACGCCGCTTCGCGCATAGATTGGATATCTGACTCACGCAATAAATGACGTTGCATATCGTACATTCGACCTTCAAGCGATTGTGAAATCCGACGAGCTGTCATAATGAGTTCCTCCATCGCACCAGGAGCCGGAATTGAGCTAGGCAATTCTAATATCAATGCAATCCCGGGGGTTTTCATGCTTTCATCTGGCTCAGGAGGAAATAAACCTGGCTCCATGACATTCGCTACTTTAACAATAGTTCGGTTAGCGGCTTTTTTTACATAGATACCCCGTTCATCATAAACCAAGCCGACACCTTGCAAATGGGTCATCAGTTTATTCACCGACATATCAACCTGAGTAAATAATACTAGAATCGCATAAATCTGTGGTTCTTGGCTGCTCGCTCTTGGGCTAACAGAACGTTTTTCTGACGTCGTTGCTGATGACGTTGAGTTATAGCTACCCGTAAAGCGCTTATCAACTAGCTCCAGATCATCAATTTCCAATACCTTATGTTGCGGGCTAGGAGAGGACTCAGCTGGCTTAGGTTGGTATTGTTTAGGTTGGTGTTGAGTTTGCTCCTCTGCGGTCGGAGTGGGTTCAAATGGATAGACTTCAGGCAGGGGCTCTTCCCATTTAAGCAACTGCTGACGACTTTCAAAGTCGAGTTCTTCTTGCGTTTTACCCGCCATAGCCTCGTTTTTAACTAACGGAGCATTATTAACGGACTCGCCAGTTGATTGATCCTGGGTTGCTGAAAAACCCTTGGCAAACTTTTGTTTTAGTCTGTCGCTAGGGCTTTGGCGTGAAGCGCTTCGCTCACTCCCGTCTGACTTGTTTCGTTGATTACGTTGACGACTAAAGAAATATAAGCCCACGACGACTATCACTGCAAACACCAGCAAAACCTGCTGTAACTCATTCATAAATCCTAATCTCCTATCATTTCAACGGCCGCATCCAAATCCACACTGACCAAACGCGACACGCCAGGCTCATGCATAGTAACACCGACTAAGTGCTTAGCTAAAGCCATAGTCGTTTTATTGTGGGTAATAAATATGAATTGTACCTTTTCTGATAGGCTCCTGACTAGCCCACAGAAGCGAATAACATTAGAATCATCCAGCGGTGCATCCACCTCATCCAAGATACAAAAGGGGGCTGGCTTGAGTTCAAAGATAGCAAAAATCAATGCTAAAGCGGACAGGGTCTTTTCACCTCCAGATAAAAGCTGTATTCGACTGTTGCGTTTACCGGGTGGGCGCGCCATCACCATTACACCGCCTTCTAACGGATCCTGAGCCGGATCAAGCCAAGACAAACTCGCTTCGCCTCCACGAAACAAGGAGGGGAACAACCGATTAAATCCTTGATTAACGTGTTCAAAGGTGTCCACTAAACGAGTACGACTATCCTGATCAATATGCGCAATCGCCTGCTCTAAAACCTCAATCGACTGTACCAGGTCATCAAGTTGTTTATTAAGCTCATTTAATTTGGCGGTTATTTGCTCAAACTCTTCAATCGCAGTCATGTTCACAGCCCCTAGCCGGTTGAGATGTAATTTCACCTGCTTGAGTTCGGCTTCTACCTGCTCAATGGGTTGGTCATCCAACCGTAGCTGCGCTAATTGATAAAAAGACAAGCCCTGGGCTTCCACTGTCTTTTGTAACTGATGTATCTGTTGTTGAATCGCTTGTAATTGAATTTGATGGGTCACCAAATGCTGCTCTGATAAATGGTGCTGCTGCTGCGCCTCTTCCGCTTGCTTCTCTGCGTTTTCAGCCGCTGACTTGAGTGTTTGAAATGCGTGCTTTCGTGTTTCTCGCACCTTGTGCATGTTATCGCGTTGTTCAATTAACTGGACCAATGTCTGTTGATCAACCGGTTCAGCTTGAGATAAATGGCGCTCGATTAATGCCGACTGAAGCTGATCTTGTTTGAGCTGTTGTTGAAGTTGTTGTACTTGAAAGTGCAACTGCTGTTTGGCTTGTTGTTGCTGATGGCGCTGTTGATCCAAACGCTGATATTGGTTTTCTAAGCGCTCACGCTCACGTTCAATTGGCATAAGCAAACTGAGTGTTCTGCTCAAGGCTTGGCTCGCCTGCTCTTCTTGCTCATCAAGCTGTTCAAGTTGTTCATTTAACGCCTCTTGCTCAAGCTGCCAATCAGTTTGCTGTTGCGCTGCTTTTTGCTGGCGCTCTAGCAGCTGGTCAATACGGTGCTGACTCGCCTGGTGCTTTAACTGCCAGGCCTGCTTAATTTGCTGAGCATGCTCAATTTGATCACCTAAACGCTGTGCCTGTCGTTGTATCTCTTGACGCTGTTCGCTAAGCGCCAACAGACTATTTTCAATAGGGGTCAAGTCCGCTAAAAGCGCACCAGACTCATGATTAATACTTTTAACTTCACCTTCCAAGTTATTGATTTTTTTTGATAAAAAACCTATCCTTTCTTGCCGCTCCAAGCTGCCCGTCAAATTAGACCCTAAAGGTGGCATGCATAGATAATCTGAATAAAGCACACCATGCTGATCAATTAACCAGGCCTGCTTATCCGTTAACAAACGCAGATCGAGCAATTGTTGCTCGATGGATTTTTCCGTGTTTCGGATATAGATATCACGCGCTAGAAAACGAATTAACGCTGGCTGATGAATTTGGGCGGCTAGACTCTGTGGATGAGCTTCAAACGCTGGCGGGTTCCAGCCAAGCAAGCCTAGCTCACCAACAGGTGTTATGTCTGACCAGGATTTTGCTTCTTGCAATAACCAGCCTTGTAAACGCTCACCCAACCAAGCCTCCACCGCTGTCTGCCATGTTTTTGTCACCGCGAGTTGCGATATCAAAGGCTGTGCGTTTAACTCAGAGACGACTGAACGACGCTCCCCATCTGATACCAAACGCTGTTGCACTTTTTCCAACGACTGATATTCCGCACGATCAGCCATTAACTGCGCCTGATGGGTTTGATAGGTTTCTTTTAACTGAGATAGGGTTTCTTTTAAGCTATCCTTTTGCACGCTAAGCTCAGCCATCTGTTTTTCGGTCGCTAAAATCTGATCGTCCAACTGATTCTTTTGCGTCTCCATGGACTCACAACGCGCCCACTCCTCCTCCAAAGCAGCTTGTGCGGCATGTTGAGTCATTAACTCGCGTTGCTCAGCAAGATGTTCGAGGTTTTGTTCAATCGATTTAAGCTGTTGCAACGCATCTTTAAAAGCTTGTTCGACTTGTTGAGCACGAAGTTGATGTCTTTGTAAAACCTGCTCTTGTTGCGTTTTCTGTTGGATTAATGATGACCAAGACGCATCGAGTGCTTCCAATTGCTCGCTTAGCCTATCCACCTGCTCTTCCATCGCTTCACCATCCAAAACCAGCTCGGTTAGCTGCTGGTTTAACTCATCTAGCTGGGCTTGGTGCATCGTGATTTGCTGTTGATTTAATTCACGCTGATCCAGCCATTGCTGGCTTTGTTGGCCACTAAAATGCTGCTGCTGTTCCAGTTTATCAACCTGCTTATCCAATTGATGATACTCAGCATCAAGCTGCTCAAGCTCCGTTTGCAAATTCGCAAACTCTTGTCTAAGCAAAAGCCAGGTTTTTTGCTGTTGATCCCAGTTTGACTTTGAATCAGCAAAGGCACGCTCAGCCATGCGTAAATCGGATTGAGTCCGTGTTTGCTGCTGGTGAAGTGCGTGCCATTGCTGATAGTAGAGGGTTTTTTCTAATGCCTGTAAACGCTGGGTTGCTTGACGATGATCACGTGCTTTTTCAGCTTGAATTTCAAGATGCTCAGCCTGCTCGATAAGCGCATCTTGAAGTACATTTAATTGCGCCAGATTTTCACCGGTTCGGTTAAGACGAACTAACGTTTCTTTTCGCCTTGAACGATAAGGCCCAATACCGGCCACTTCTTCCAAATAAATTCGCATATCTTCAGGTTTGGCTTCGATAATACGACTAATATTACCCTGACCAATCAAGGCATAACTACGTGGCCCTAACCCTGTGCCGTTAAATAAGTCAATAATGTCACGGCGGCGGCAGGCCTGCTGATTAAGAAAGTAGCGTGTACCCTCTTCGCGATGGTGCACACGTTTAACTGAAATTTCACTGTAACTGGCATAGGCACCGCCTGCCATACCCGATTCATTGTCAAATAATAATTCAACCGAACACTGACTGACCGCTTTGCGTTTATCGCTGCCATTAAACAATACATCGTTCATGTCACCACCACGTAGCTCGCGGGCAGAGCTTTCACCCATCACCCAGCGTACCGCATCGAGCGTATTCGATTTACCACAACCATTCGGACCAACAACCCCCACCAGCTCACTGGGCAGCACTAACTTTATCGGCTCTACAAACGATTTAAACCCTGCAATTTTTATCAGTTTTAAGCGCATGCGTATTGATTCGACTTT
This sequence comes from Thiomicrospira sp. R3, assembly GCF_029581415.1. GTDB lineage: Bacteria > Pseudomonadota > Gammaproteobacteria > Thiomicrospirales > Thiomicrospiraceae > Thiomicrospira. The sequence continues at coordinate 1,982,847 of NZ_CP121121.1, forward strand.
AGCTTAATTTGCAGACGCTTTTTAGCAGTGGCAATCAACACCCTGTAAATCAACCCATTGTTTTTACCAAAGGTCGCTAAAGCCCATTCAAACTCATAAGGGTAACTTGTTTCATCCTGATGGTTTTTAAATCGTTGATTTACACGTCGTTGACCTGCCTGCACACCCTGCTCATCCGTTTTAGGCGAAACAATGACAAATAGTTGATCGTTTATATAAAAAAAGCTATCCGCTTTAGGTGTCTCTTCACAACATTGACTGACAAAAACCAAGGCCATTAACAGTGCCAGCACTAGGCGTTTGCTCAATAGGGTGGAAAAAGAAGCCTGTTTCATGTTTAAGTCCATTCGCATCACCAAATAACTATAAAATAACCCTAGTCATTCGAAAAGATTTTATAAAGGTGGATCGTGATTCAACATTTTACCGCATTAGGCATCGATTTAGGTACCTCTGGGCTACGCTTATCCCTAGTAAAAAAACGCTTATCCACTCCAGATTCAACCGCTGATGAGATACTCACTGAAATTTCATCTAACTTTCCAATGCCGGTTAAGCAAGGTTTAAGAAGCGAACAAAGCGTTGAGCACTGGCAACAAGCCTTGGAACAATGCTTTAAACAACTGGCTCAAACTGGCTTAGCGACCAAGATTGACGGCATCATCGCCGATGCCACCTCCTCTAGCATCCTGCTAATGGACGCAAGGGGTCAAGCGATCAGCCCAGCGCTCATGTACGATGATAAACGCGCCCAGATCCAGGCCGAAAAACTTTGCCCTATTCTTGCTCACCACTCGGCAGCCCATGGCGCCAGCAGCAGCTTAGCCAAAGCCATATGGCTAGCAGAAAACTACAAGGGATCAGACGGGCGACTCGTGCATCAAATTGATTGGCTTAACTATCAACTATGCGGTCATTTTTGCGCCACTGACGAAAATAATTTATTAAAACTAGGCTACGACTCTATCAACCAGGCCTGGCCGAACGCGATTCAACAATGCCTGCCTTTTCCGCTGCCCACAGTCGTTGCAGCGGGTACACTGATTGGCCAAGTAAGCCAACAGCTTCAAACACGCTGGGGATTTCGCCCAGACTGTAAGGTGTTTGCTGGCACTACTGATAGCATTGCGGCCTTTTTAGCCTCGGGCGCATCAGAGATCGGTGACGGGGTCAGCGCACTCGGCTCAACCTTGGCGATTAAACTTTTAAGCCCAACGCCCTTGTTCGCCCCCGAATATGGCATCTACAGTCACAAATTAAAAAATCAGTGGCTTGTGGGCGGTGCATCCAACACAGGAGGAGCCGTTTTATTGCATTACTTTTCGCTGGATGAAATCAAGGCACGGGTGCCGCAAATCAATATTCATCGACCTACGGGATTGAAATGCTATCCCCTTATCCGACCCGGTGAACGTTTTCCTATTGCAGACCCAAATCACCCCCCCATCATTCCAACAGGATTAGACGACATTAAACTCTTGCAGGCACTCATTGAAGGGTTGGTTGAGGTTGAAGTTTGTGCCTACGACAAATTGGCCGAACTCGGCGCACCGAGAATAAAACGCCTATTTGGTGTGGGAGGTGGTAGCCAAAACCAGGCCTGGTCAGACTTGCGCGCGCAGCGTTTACCCGCTAAACTCGTGACACCTTTTAGCCAGTCTGCTGCTTATGGCGTCACACGACTTATTAACTTGGAGACCCTAAATGACAATTCAACAATTAATTGAACAACTTAACCAAGCACCTGTTAACTTTAGCGATGTAATCGCCTGTATTGAAGCACACTATGTCTTTACGCCCTGCGCCTTTAAAAATGGCGACAGCTACAATCACGCCAATACCAATAATGGCTCGTGCAAAATCTTTGGCTTTGGCAAACTTAATCACTTATCAGAGCAAGCAACACTGAATGCATTTGGTGACTTTTACACCCAAGACGTGGTTAAAAACCCTGATGGCGACGATCATCAGAACATCCGTAACTTTATCAAGTTTGGCTGGCAAGGCATCGAGTTTGAAGCTCAGCCATTAATGCTAAAGCGGGCTTAATGCAAAAACCGGTATTTAACCGGTTTTTAATTTAACGCAGACTCAACACATCCTGCATATCGTAGAGACCATTAGGCTGGTCTTTTAACCATTGACAGGCACGCACCGCACCCTTTGCAAACGTCATACGGCTTGAAGCTTTATGGGTAATTTCAACCCGCTCACCAATCCCGGCAAACATCACCGTATGATCACCCACAATATCGCCAGCGCGTACCGTAGCAAAACCAATGGTATTCGGATCACGCTCACCGGTATTCCCCTCACGGCCATACAAAGCACAGGTTTTTAAATCACGCCCCAGCGTTTGTGCCACCACTTCGGCCATTCTTAATGCAGTACCAGATGGCGCATCAATTTTGTGACGGTGATGGGCTTCTAGCACCTCAATGTCAAAGCCTTCATTTAACACTTCAGCCGCTATTTTCAATAACTTAAGGGTTAAAGTGACACCTACACTCATATTGGGCGCAAACACCACAGGAATTTTGCTCGCTGCATCATCAATGGCAAGCAGGCCTGCTTGATCAAACCCCGTTGTACCAATCACAATTCGTTTATTCTCTTGCACACATAAACCTAATGCCTGCAACGTAACTTCAGGGCGCGTAAAGTCAATCAACACATCAAAGTCATCAACAACTTGTGCTAAATTATCGACCACGCTCACTCCCAAGGTACCCACACCCGCCAGTTCGCCCGCATCCGCGCCCACTAAACTCGAGCCGGGTCGTTCAACCGCAGCGCCTAAGACCAAACCTGGCGTATTTACCGTGGCTTCAATTAAATGCTTGCCCATTCGGCCCGATGCGCCTAGCACACCAATGCGTAATCCATCATTCACTTGATTTCCCCTTCTAAATTATGAGTTCCACGGGTCTTTTTTGTCTTTAGACTTTTCATCAGTTTTATCATCATCCCCAATAAAAAAGGCTTTAACCGTATCAAAAAATGAATGTGATTTTGGACTATGATGATGCGCTTGTTTACCCTGCAGACTTTCATCAAAGGCTTTTAACAGCTCTTTTTGTTCGCTAGTTAGATTCACTGGTGTTTCAATATTCACCTGACAAATCAAATCGCCTACGCGTGAAGACCGTACCGACTTAACGCCCTTGCCCGATAACTTAAAGCGTTGCCCAGATTGGGTACCTGCAGGGATTTTTAACCGTGCTTTACCGTTCAGCGTAGGCACTTCCATTTCGCCACCTAAGGTAGCGGTTACAAAAGACACGGGTAACTCACAAAACAAGATATCGCCATCACGCTCAAAAATAGCATGGGACTTCACACGCATACGGACATACAAATTACCTCGCGGCGCACCTGGCTCACCCATTCCGCCTTCACCCTGTAAACGAATACGATCGCCATTGTCAACCCCAGCCGGAATTTTAACCGACAGAGTTTTATGTTTGGTAACGCTACCACGACCATTACATTTATTACAAGATGATTTGATTATCTTGCCACGCCCATGACAGGTTGGACAGGTACGTGCGACCGAGAAAAAGCCCTGCTGAATACGAACTTGACCCTCGCCACCGCAAGTTGGACAAGTTTGCGCAGAAGTGCCTGGCTCTGCACCCGAACCATGACAGGCATCACAATCTTCTTCACGTGGAATACGAATATCTACTTCAGCACCATTGACGGCATCTTCAAGTGAGATTTCCAAGTCATACTGCATATCGTCACCCGCTTGCGGGCCACGACGGCTAAAGCCACCGCCAAAGATATCACCGAAAACATCACCAAATGCATCACCAAAACCTGCACCACCGCCAAAGCCTCCCCCTTGGTTGCCCTCAACACCCGCGTGACCAAACTGGTCATAGGCTGCACGTTTTTTAGCATCCGATAGGACTTCATAAGCTTGCGTGGCTTCTTTAAACTTGTGATCTGCATCGGGATCATCAGGGTTACGATCTGGATGGAACTTCATCGCTAACTTGCGATAGGCTTTTTTAATTTCTGCCTCGGAGGCGGTTTTCGCTACCGACAGTATTTCGTAATAATCACGCTTGCTCATAATTCGACACATTTATCCTTAAAAAACTCGGATAAGCAACCAGGCCTGGTTGTTTATCCGAACTTTTTGGTTTCTTGATTGATTAGGTTATCAAATCAATTTGTTCTTAAAATAGAACAGCGACCTAATGAAAACAATCTCCATTAAGTCGCTGCTTATTCACTTTACCAATTATTTCTTGGTATCGTCAACTTCCTCAAACTCCGCATCAACAATATCATCATTAGCGTTTTTCTCGCCTTGTGATTGTGACTCAGCGCCACCTTGCTGTTGCTTAGCCATCATTTTTTCAGTCATTTTTTGCGATGCGGCTGCTAAAGCTTGAACTTTTTCATCAATCTTTGCTTTATCATCACCTTTCATCGCGTCTTCAACGTCTTTAATTGCCGCCTCAATCGCTTCTTTTTCTGATGCTTCTAGGCTATCACCGGCATCGTTCATTGCTTTACGCGTCGCATGAACCATCGCATCCGCTTGGTTGCGTGTTTCCACCAACTCTTTCATTTTACGATCTTCTTCAGCATGGGCTTCGGCATCTTTTACCATGCGCTCCACTTCTTCATCCGTTAAACCTGATGAGGCTTTGATCGTAATCGTCTGCTCTTTACCGGTTGCCTTGTCTTTTGCCGATACATTTAAAATACCGTTGGCATCGATATCAAAGGTGACTTCAATTTGTGGCATACCACGCTGCGCCGGCGGAATGCCTTCTAAGTTAAACTGACCTAATGACTTGTTACCGCTAGAAATCTCACGCTCACCTTGAAGCACATGAATCGTTACCGCTGACTGATTATCTTCAGCGGTTGAGAACACCTGCGACTTACGCGTTGGGATGGTGGTGTTTTTCTCAATCAACTTGGTCATTACACCGCCCATGGTTTCAATACCCAGGGATAAAGGTGATACGTCAAGCAACAACAAATCCTTCACATCGCCTGACAAAACACCCCCTTGAATCGCCGCACCCATTGCCACCGCTTCATCTGGGTTAACGTCACGACGCGGTTCTTTGCCAAAGAATTCTTTAACGCGCGCCTGCACCATCGGCACACGTGTTGATCCGCCAACTAAAATAACATCGTCGATTTCTGATGCTTTTAATCCTGCATCTTTTAATGCAATTCGACAAGGCTCAATCGAGCGCGCAACCAAGTCTTCAATTAGCGACTCAAACTTAGCCCGGGTAATTTTCATATTTAAATGCTTCGGACCGGTTGCATCTGCTGTGACATAAGGTAAGTTAATATCCGTTTGCTCACGAGAAGATAATTCAATCTTGGCTTTTTCCGCCGCTTCACGCAAACGCTGAAGCGCTAAGGGGTCATTGGTTAAATCAACACCCTGGTCTTTTTTAAATTCAGCAACCAGATAATCCATGATCTGCTTGTCGAAATCTTCACCCCCCAAGAAGGTATCACCGTTGGTTGAAAGCACTTCAACTTGCTTTTCGCCATCCAAATCAGCCACTTCGATGATCGACACGTCAAATGTTCCACCACCCAAGTCATAAACGACAATTTTGCTGTCGCCTTTAGCCTTGTCCATGCCATAGGCTAAGGCCGCTGCGGTTGGCTCGTTAATAATACGTTTAACTTCAAGACCCGCAATTTTACCGGCATCTTTAGTCGCTTGACGCTGTGCATCGTTAAAATAAGCCGGCACGGTAATAACCGCTTCGGTTACCTCATGCCCCAAGTAGTCTTCAGCGGTTTTTTTCATCTTCTGTAGGGTGCGCGCCGAGATTTCTTGCGGTGACATTTTTTTACCATCGACATCAATCCACGCATCACCATTATCGGCCGCTACAATTTTGTATGGCACCATGCCGATGTCTTTTTTAACTTCTTTGTCTTCAAAACGACGACCAATCAAACGCTTGATTGCAAACAAAGTGTTTTTTGGATTCGTCACCGCTTGACGTTTGGCCGAATCCCCAACCAAGACTTCACCGTCGTTGGTATAAGCGACGATGGATGGTGTAGTGCGTGCGCCTTCGGCGTTAGGGATAACCTTAACGTCTTTACCTTCCATTATTGCCACACATGAGTTGGTCGTTCCTAAGTCAATACCTATAATCTTTGCCATCTAATTTTCTCCACTATTTTTAAAATCTGTTTAATTTGTAAGGTTTATAGGTGTAAATTTTGTTATTTCAAGCACCTATTTGAGTTTTATTTCAACTTTTTAGCCCTATTGCGCGACAATGACACGCGCTGGACGAATTAAACGATCATTGAGGGCATAGCCCTTCTGAAATACCTCAACGACCGCATTGCTTTCATGCGCAGGCGATGGAATCATTGTCATCGCTTCATGCTTTTGTGGGTCAAACTTTTCGCCAGCAGGATTAATCCGCTCAACATTAAAGTCAGCCAATACATCTAAAAATTGCTTGAAGGTCATGGCTAAACCTTCACGAATTGATTCTACAGAGGCTTCGGGTTTATTGGATGCATCCAAGCCTAGCTCTAAACTATCCGCAACAGGCACTAATGCATGAATTAACTTTTCGAGTGCATATTTATGTGCGCTTTCTATATCAATCCGCGTACGACGACGCAAGTTTTCCATATCTGCTTGGACTCTTAATAACGAATCCCAATGCTGCGAGGCTTGTAGACGAGCCTCTTCAAGTAACTGGTTAACATCCTGCTCGACTACCTCTTCAGCTTGTTCTGAGGCTTGCTCCGGATCAGGGGTTTCAAGATGATCCGTTTCCAGGTTATCAGGACTGGCGTGCTTGCTTTGTTCAGACATAAATTTATGCTCCAATACTTTTAATGACTGCTAGGTATTTGCTTGATGGGGCTTAATCATCTTAGTTTCAAGTGTTGTTTTAAAATAAATTTAACAACAAATGCGACTGGATAAATTCCACCAAGCGGAATCGGCTTGTTATAATTGACCAAATTTAACACTTACTCAATAAAAAAGACATTTATGGACAAACATTTCGACCCCAATATGATTGAAACCAAGTGGTACCAAACTTGGGAAAACGCCGGCTACTTTGCGCCAAATGCCGAATCAAACCAAGCCCCCTACTGCATTATGATTCCACCACCAAACGTGACCGGTAGCCTGCATATGGGGCATGCGTTCCAGGATACCATTATGGATACGCTAATTCGCCTTAACCGTATGCAAGGCAAACCCACGCTATGGCAACCGGGAACCGACCATGCCGGTATCGCCACCCAGATGGTGGTAGAACGCCAACTTGCCGCCAAGGGTTTAAGTCGCCATGATCTTGGGCGTGATAAATTTATTGACAAAATTTGGCAATGGAAAGTCGAATCGGGTGGCACCATCACCCAACAACTGCGCCGCTTAGGTGCTTCACCAGACTGGAGCCGCGAACGCTTTACGATGGACGATGGTCTTTCTAATGCGGTGAAGGAAGTGTTTGTTCGCCTGCATGAAGAAGGCTTGATTTATCGTGGTAAACGTTTGGTTAACTGGGACCCTGTGCTTCACACTGCTGTATCGGATTTAGAAGTGGTTTCCGAAGAAGAGCAAGGCAATATGTGGCAAATGCGTTATCCGTTAACAGATGGTAGTGGCTATCTTGTCGTGGCGACCACCCGCCCGGAAACCATGCTCGGTGACCAAGCGGTGGCGGTGCATCCTGAAGATGAACGCTATCAAGCCTTGATTGGCAAAACCATCACCTTACCATTGGTAGGCCGTGAAATCCCGATAATTGCCGATGATTATGTCGACCCTGAGTTTGGTACTGGCTGTGTCAAAATTACCCCAGCCCACGATTTCAATGACTATGAAATCGGTAAACGCCACAACTTGCCGATGCTCAATATCTTTACCCAAGATGCGGCGATCAATCATGAAGCGCCCGAAAAGTATCAAGGCCTAGATCGTTATGAAGCACGTAAACAAATCGTCGCCGATCTAGAGGCGCTCGGTTTAATGGAAAAAATTGAGCCCCATAAACTGATGGTGCCGCGTGGTGATCGTACCCATGCGGTGATTGAACCAATGCTGACCGATCAATGGTATGTTGCGGTACAAGAACTGGCGAAACCAGCGATTGATGCGGTGAAAAACGGTGATATTGCGTTTGTACCCAAAAACTGGGAAAACACCTATTTTGAATGGATGAACAACATCCAAGACTGGTGTATCTCACGCCAAATCTGGTGGGGGCATCGCATCCCCGCTTGGTATGACGACCATGGCGATGTGTATGTCGGACGCGATGAAGCCGAAGTCCGAGCTAAACACAACCTGGGCGACCGTCCGTTAAAACAAGACGATGATGTGCTTGATACTTGGTTTAGTTCCGCGCTTTGGACCTTCTCCACCCTCGGTTGGCCTGAGCAGACTCCTGAGCTAAAACAGTTTCACCCTACGTCCGTCTTGGTGACTGGCTTTGACATTATCTTCTTCTGGGTTGCGCGGATGATTATGATGTCGTTGAAGTTTACCGGTGATGTACCGTTCAAACAGGTGTATGTCCATGGCTTAGTGCGTGATGCCGAAGGTCAGAAGATGTCCAAATCCAAAGGCAATGTTCTTGACCCAATTGATTTGATTGATGGCATTGAGCTTGAAAGTCTGGTGAATAAACGCACCTATGGCATGATGCAACCGGAAAAAGCGGCGAAAATCGAAAAAGACACGCGCAAGCAGTTTGCGGATGGCATTCCCGCTTTTGGCACCGATGCGCTACGCTTTACCTTCGCGTCATTGGCTTCAACCGGCCGCGATATCCGCTTTGACCTTAACCGTTGCGAAGGCTACCGTAATTTCTGCAATAAACTCTGGAATGCCACCCGTTATGTGTTAATGAACACCCAAGGGTTTGATACCGGTGTCGATGAATCAGCAGCCGTTGAACTCTCGCTGGCCGATCGTTGGATTACTTCACGCTTGCAAACTTTAGAAACCGAAGTGGTACGCCACTTTGAACAATACCGTTTTGACTTAGCCGCTAACCTACTCTATGAGTTCACGTGGAATGAATACTGTGACTGGTATTTAGAACTGGCAAAACCGATCCTAAACAAGGATTCAACCGATGCGGCCAAACGTGGCACGCGTAAAACGCTGGTACGCGTATTGGAAGCCTTGTTACGTTTAATGCATCCAGTGATTCCCTATATCACCGAGGAAGCTTGGCAAGCGGTCGCACCTCTGGCTGGCAAGCAAGGCAACACCATTATGCTGCAACCTTATCCGCAAGCGGATGAAAGCCTGGTGGATAGTGCTGCGGAAGCGCAATTGGATTGGGTGCAGCAGTTTATTATGGGTGTGCGTCGCATTCGTTCTGAAATGGATATTGCACCGGGTAAACCCTTGCCGGTTTTATTAAGCAAAGTGTCCGTCCAAGACCAGGCCTGGTTAGACAATAATCGCCTGTTCTTAATGACGCTTGCTAAGCTTGCGTCGATTGAAGTCCTTGTTGATCAGAATCAAGCCCCTGAATCCGCCATGTCTTTGGTTGGCGAAATGAATATTTTAATTCCAATGGCGGGATTGATTGACAAAGAAGCCGAACTGGCTCGCTTGGATAAAGAAATCAGCAAACTAAAAACCGAGTTTGAACGTCTAAACACTAAACTTAGCAACGAAAGCTTTGTCGCGCGTGCACCGCAAGCCGTGGTAGCAAAAGAACGTGCTAAACTAGACGACATTAAAATCGCCCTAAGCAATCTGGAGCAACAGTATGGCAAAATTGAGCAACTCTAAATTTTTGGTTTCTATAGGCTTGGCTTCGTGCTTAAGTGTGCCTTTAGGTTTAAGTATCAACACCGCTTATGCCAATCAAGTTTATAGCCATTACATCAGTGATCGCGTAGAAGTACCCATGCGTCGTGGGGCAGGCTCTGAGTACCGTATTGAAAGGATGTTGCCAACCGGTACGCCTGTTAAAATCCTTGAAACAACCGGGTCTTGGTCTCACGTTGAAGCGAGAATTAATAATCGTGATTGGACAGGCTGGGTGTTTCAAAACGCTATTCAAAATGAACCGCCAGCGCGAACACAGTTAACGGTACAACTCGAACGTAATAACCAATTAAATGATCGGTTTCGTGCGTTAGAAACCGAGCATACCGCGCTTCGCACTCAGTTTGAATCGGATCGCCAAGAATTGGAGATGATTAAACAAGCGCATTTTGAGTTAAACAATGCCTATGAAGAACTAAAGCTTATTTCAGGTAATGCAGTCGAAATCGATAACCGTAATCAAGAAATGCGCCAAATGATTAGTGACCTCGAATCACAAAACATAATCATGCGTGAGCAGATTGCCAAATCAGAAGACACCGTTAAACGTCAATGGTTTTTAACCGGCGCAGGGGTCCTGCTGTTTGGTTTACTATTAGGCCGTTTTTTCAGAATGCCTAAAAGACGCGGAAGCTGGGATAAAATTTAGCGACCCTTTCGCTTGGGCTATCAAACATGATAGCCCAATTTAATTCTCTACTACCCTAGCCTTTTCCAGCCCTCTACCTATGCCGCCTTCCTTTAGTAAGATAAGCTTCATCTAGCTATAATCATTTTGTCATTTTTACAATGTATCTTTTAATTGTTGTATCAACCTACTGAATAACAAGATTGGAGACTAAAAAATGAGCAATAATTCGATGAAAAAGAATACCACTGGTCCGTCTTTTGACCATGGTGAGGGTGATGAACAACTCAGTAACCTGTCAAAAAACGATCATTTTGGGGATGTTCTTGACCGGCGAATGAGCCGTCGCGCGGCTCTTAAAGGGGGACTAAGTGCTGCAATGTTAGGCTTATTTGGATCGGGTCTATCTGGCTGTAATGTATTTGAATCTTCAAGCTCTGGCACGGCTGCAACACCCGCTAACCCAAACTTACTTGGATTTAACAGTATACCCGTCAGCGAACTTGATACAGTGGTTGTGCCTAACGGTTATAAATGGCAATATCTTGCGCCTTGGGGACAATCAATTAGCAACCCAGACATAATTTACGACCTGCCTCTAACCGGTACCCAGCAAGGCGATGCTATCGGCTCTCATCATGATGGTACACACTTTTACCCTATTGAAGGTCAAGACCCTTACCAAGGAAGCTCCACAGACGGCTTACTGGTCATAAACCATGAATATGTTGAGCCACGCTATATGCACGCTTCGGCCGTAGGTCAGAGCTTAACGAGAAGCCAAGTTCCTACTTACATTAACACCGAAGGCAATGTAAGACGTGTGGCCGATGAAGTCTTAACCGAAATGCATGGTCATGGCGTATCGATTGCTCGTGTGCAACGCCAGCAGCATAGTGGTGAATGGAAAGTGGTGGCTGATTCAAGAAACCGTCGTGTTAGCGCACTGACACCGATGCAGATTTCTGGCCCAGTTAGAGGTACGGATTTTGTTAAAACTAAATACAGTCCTGATGGCACTATGACGCGCGGCACCATTAATAATTGCGCACACGGTGTGACTCCCTGGAACACCTATTTAGCCGCTGAAGAAAACTGGGCAGGTTATTTTAGAAATGGTGCAGATCGCCCACGTGAACAAGCGCGCTATGGTGTGGGTACTGGAGCACAATCTCGATATGGTTGGGAACTTGCTGATACCGATCCTAACGAGGCCTACTCTAGATTTGACGTCACGCCCAAAGCACAAACAGCTCAACAAGATTATCGCAATGAATCCAACTGCTTTGGCTGGATAGTAGAAATTGATCCTTTCGACCCAAACAGCACCCCCGTTAAGCGCACCCATCTAGGCCGTTTTGCTCATGAAGGCGTTGTATTCCACACACCGAACGAAGGGGAGCCGATTGTCCTTTATTCAGGCGATGATGCAAGAAACGAATATATTTATAAGTTTGTTTCAGCACAACCCTATTTCAAAGCCACAGCTGGAGGTCACCTGTTAGATAGTGGTACTTTGTATGTTGCAAAATTTAATGATGATGGTTCAGGTGAGTGGCTACCACTTGTTTATGGTGTAGGCCCACTGGTTTCACAACCAATAAATCAAGGCGAAAACCCTGACTTAAATAGCTTTCAAAGCCAAGCAGATGTATTGATGAATACGCGTTTGGCCGCTGATGTACTCGGTGCGACCAAGATGGATCGTCCTGAGTGGGGTGCGGTAGATCCAACTACCCGCCAAGTTTATTTCACTTTAACAAACAATACCAGTCGCACCAATGAAAATGTAGATAAAGCCAACCCTCGTGGGCCTAATCCACATGGACACATTATTCGCTGGACTGAAAACGGTAACAATCCAACAGCCACCACTTTTGCATGGGATATATTCTTAATGGCTGGTGATAACTCTGGTGGATTAACAGCAGGTACCGACGGAGCTGGTAATCCGCTTACCGATGCCAATATGTTCAGCTCACCAGATGGTTTATGGATTGATAATGATAGCCGTATTTGGATTCAAACTGATCAGAGTGAGTCTGTTATGAACACCAACCCAGTCTATTCAATGATGGGGAATAACTCAATGTTAGCCGCCTGCCCTTTTACTGGTGAAGTGCGTCGTTTCTTAACCGGGCCTCTTGGGCAAGAAATAACCGGCGTGATTACCACACCCGACCAAACCACTATGTTTATTAGTGTGCAACACCCAGGAGCCACTGTATCAGCCGATGACTTTGCGGCAGGAACGATCGCTGGAAAAGGTAACTGGCCTTTTGGCGGCAACAACTATGGACGCTCATCAACAGTTGTTATTACAAAAGAAGATGGCGGTATTATAGGTAGTTAAATATCTATCAATTCTTAAACTAAAACTAAAACCCCAGCTCTAAGCTGGGGTTTTAACATCCATGAGTTGATTTCAAACTAACGTGCAAGTAGTGCAGGAATCAGCTCTTTAGCTTCAACATAACCTGGAATCATCGAACCGTCATCTACAATCATGGTTGGTGTGCCCGTTATTCCAAACTCCTGTGCATGCATCATATGCATTTGAACCGGGTTTTCACAACGCAGCGTTTTAGGATCTAACCCCTTCTTAGCATCATCCATCGCTTTAACAGGGTCTTTATCGCACCAAATGGATACCATTTTGTTATAACTAGGTGTATTAGGTCCTGAACGTGGAAAGGCTAAATAACGCACCGTAATGCCATTTTTATTGAGTTCTTCCACTTCACTGTGGAATCGTTTGCAAAATGGACAGTCAATATCGGTAAAGACGGTAATCGTTCTTTTTTCCTCTCCCTTGGCTTTAAAACTAATCATAGTTGCTGGATCAATCTCAGCCAACGCGTTTATACGTGCCTGGTCTTTAGCCATTTCTGTTAGATTATCACGCGTGTCCAAATCAATTAAATTGCCATTAAATAAATATTTTGCATCTGCTGTAATGTAAATAACATTTGGACCCAAAACTACCTGATATAACCCCTCCACTTGGCTTTTGGTGATTTGCGCACTCGGTGCAGAGGGAATCACTTGATTGAGTTTTTGTTGAATTTTCGCTACTGTTTCATCAGCAAACGCATTAAAACTAAGGCTGGCTGCAACCAGGCCTGGTACTAGGGTTTTTACTAATTGTTTATACATTGGATTTCCTAATTGTTTTATTCAAGTTGTTTAGCCACGCGGATGGTGTTGCTGATGCAGACTTTTTAAGCGCTCTTTGGCTACATGGGTATAAATCTGGGTAGTCGATAAATCGCTATGCCCCAACAACAATTGCACCGTTCGTAAGTCGGCACCATGATTAATCAAATGCGTTGCGAATGCATGACGTAAACCATGAGGCGATAGTTTACCAGTGATGCCCGCTATTTGCGCAAGATTATGGATACGATGCCACAATGTTTGTCGTGTCATCGTGCGGCCTATGCGAGAAACAAACAGCGTTTCCAACCATCTCTCACCAACAAGATTAGGCCGTGCTATCTTTAAATAGCTCGTTATCCACTCGGTGGCGTATTCACCCAAGGGGACTATGCGGTCCTTATTACCCTTCCCTGTGACCATTACCAAGCCCGCTGACAGGTTCAATTGGGATAAAGGCAGGTTAACCACCTCTGATACGCGCAAGCCCGTCGCATACATCAACTCAAGAATCGCCCGATCACGTAAACCCAAATCGGTTTGCGTGTCCGGCGCATTCAATAAATCAAGTATTTGCTTCTCACTCAACACAGAAGGAATCGACGCCCTAACCTTAGGCGTTTTAACTAAATCACAGGGATTAATTGTTAACCAGACCTGGTCAATCGCAAAGCCATAGAATCGCTTTAACGACGACACCATCCGCGCTATCGAACGATCAGAACGCTTAATATCCTGTAATTGAGTGATAAAGACTTGTAAATCATCACGACTCACTGATAACCAGGCCTGGTTATCTAAACCGCCAAAATAGTTAGCAAACTGTTTGAGATCGGTTTTATAAGCTGAACGCGTGTTGGCGCTTAAACCTTCTGATAAATAGAGATGAGATAAAAACGTGTCTAACGCTTGGTTAAATAGCATAAAAGCCTTCCAATTTATCATTAAAAAAACCCCGCAAAGCGGGGTTTCGATTTTAGACTAAAAGCGTTTATATTTTAGCGGCTTCAAGCTCTTTAACCAGTCTTGGCTTGTCTTCCTCATCCGGATCGGATGGGAAATAAGTTTGCCAAATAAAGTACATCAACGGAATGACAAACAGCGTCAAAATGGTTGATGAGATCACACCAAAGATTAAGGAAATAGCCAAACCACCAAATACAGGATCAGGGATCATCACGATAGAGGCAAAGATAATTGTCAAGGCGGTTAAGATAATGGCTTTTGAGCGCACCTTACCGGCTTCAATAACCGCATCACGTAATGGAATCCCCTCTCGTCGGTATTCGATAATAAAGTCGATTAACAACAAGGAGTTGCGCACCACAATGCCGGCGAGTGCGATCACCCCGATCATTGAGGTCGCGGTAAAGGCTTGGTCTAATAACCAATGCCCTGGGAACACCCCAATCATGGTTAGCGGAATCGCCCCCATGACAATAAAGGGCACCATAAATGAGCGATAATAACCTACTAGAATCAAATAGATTAATACCAACGCGACGATAAACGCACTCCCCATATCACGGAACACATCTAAGGTTAAACGCATTTCACCACCCCATAATAGGGTGTAATCGGTCACATCTTTGGGTTGTGCTTCCAAAAATCCAAGGTTAGCAGTTTGAAAAGTGACGCCTGATTCAGGCAAGGTCACATTATCAATCATTTTATCAAGTGACAACACCGCATAAACCGGACTTGAGCGTAAAAGCTCACCACTAACCATCGTCATTGAGTGCTGATCGCGCCCCATAATAGGTTTAGCCTGCATCCGCTTTTCAATCGTTGCAATCGCTGACAAGGGCACCGCATCGCCTGAAAAAGAATTGATACGTAAGGTTAACAACTGCTCTGGCACACTGCGCTCTGAACGCGGTAAACGCACCACGATATTAACCGGCTCGCGCACATTATCCAGATGCATATAACCTAATGCATAGCCACTGATATAATCACGCAACATTTTGCTAACCGCAGCAGGCGCAATGCCTAACAAGTTTGCTTTTTCACGGTCAATATTAATCTCATAACTGGTTACATCATCAGTTACTGAGTTATCCACATTAATCATGCCATAAATCTGTTCAAACTTAGCCTTAATTTCATTCGCCGCTTCACGCAACTTGTCATAATCAGGGCCATACAATTCCGCTAAAATCTGTGCACTTACCGGTGGCCCAGGTGGCGTTTCATAAATCTTCACCTTCGCTTGCGGAAAGTCTTGGCGAACCAGCGCGAGGGTTTGATGCAACTGCTGGGCAACTTCATGCGAACTTAAACTACGCGCTTCTTTTTCCAACAAATTCACCCGAATCTGCGCAAAGTTAGACCCCTGCTTAATTAAGTCCCCTCTAACCAAGGCGGCAAAATCAATCGGTGCGGGCATACCCACGTACACACTATAGTCGGTAACATAAGGTGTCTTTGACAGAATATCACCCACAAACCGCACCACGCGATCCGTTGCTTCGGTAGCTGTACCTGTGGGCATATCTACCTGTACCAAAAAGGTATTGGTGTTATCGAACGGTAGCATTTTAACCTCCACCCCCATTGGGTGAAGCGGATTATTCATGCCATCCTCACGCACAAACTGCAAGGCAGGTTGAACCATCGCCGCAAACAAACTGATTAGCACAACACCTAAAAAGATATTACGTTTGGTGCGACTATCAATCATTGGAATAATGATTTTGGCATAACCCCGTTGTAACCAATCTTCTTTTTGCGGATGCGGGTTTTCAAGGCTCTCGGTTTGCTCCATTTTGGCAAAGGCACGTTTACCCAACCAGCGGTAAGCCGCATAAGGTACCAACATATAAGCAATCAGCAAAGAGGCAATCATCGCAATCGGCACGTTAAATGGAATCGGCGCCATAAACGGTCCCATCATGCCGGTTACAAATAACATCGGAATAAACGCCAAAATAACCGCTAAGGTCGCGACATTAGTTGGGTTCCCAATTTCATTAGTTGCACGCACCAACAAACTATCTAGGTTTTTAGGATCGCAACCGTCTTTAATATGCCGGTGAATATTCTCAATAACCACAATCGCGGCATCCACCAGCAAACCTAACGACAAGATCAATGCAAACAGCGTAATCCGGTTCAAGGTTTGACCAAATATCAAACCAACAATCAACACCACAAACAAAATCAATGGCACCGTCAAAGTAACAATCGCCGCTTCACGCCAACCCAACGAGAACATCAAAATAATCACGACCGCCACAATGGCGACAATTAAGCTATCCACCAGTTGATTAACCGCTTTATCCGCCATCTCACCATCGTCGCGGGTCACAACCACCTCAATATCAGCGGGGAGCATGGATACTTTTAACTCTTCAAGCTTTTTCAGCACCGCATTGGATACATGCACGGCATTGGTTCCAGGTTTTTTGGCAATCGAGATAGTGACCGCAGGAAATTCTCCACGCTTACTCGCTTGTGCCGCAGGGCCAAAACCGATACGCGTATGAATTTCTTCTTCAAGCGGGCCATCGACAATACGTGCTATGTCACGTAAGAAAATCGGCTGCCCCTTATCCGCACCAATAATAATCGAACCCACTTCATCGGCGTTACCCAAATAGCCATTGACACGAACTTGGGTAGTTTGGTTGTTAGAAACCAAGCTACCCACAGGTAAAGACACGTTTGAACCTAGCAACATGTCACTAATATCATCCAATGACAGCCCTGTCATCGCAATTCTTTGCGAATCTAACCAGACATTCACCGCGCGCTTATGCCCACCCACCACATCGGTAAAGGACACACCAGGCACATTGCGCAATTGTTCCACCAGCTTCAAACTGACATCACGTAAGTCAAATCCGTCCATTCGCTCAGAGGTGAGCGTTAAGGTCATTATCGGTACATCGTCCACGTTTATCGGTTTAATAATAGGCTGCTGGGTGGCCGGTGGCATGCGATCCATATTCTGCATGACCTGGTTATAGACTTTTACCAAGCTATCGACCTGGTTCTCACCGACCTTAAACTGCACGGTGACGACACCAAAGTCACTCGTGGCATAACCAAAGGTATTCTCCACCCCCGGAAGCGCATTCATTATCGCTTCTAAGGGTTTAACCACCATATTGTTGACTTCTTCTGGTGTTGCCCCTGCCTTAGGCACCATTATATTGGCGGCTGGCACCACAATTTGTGGGTTATATTCACGCGGTGTCACATAAAGCGCTAATATCCCCGCCAACATAATCGCGATCATAATCATCATCGTGATTTTGGAATGAATAAACATCTGGGCGATTTTGCCCGCCATATTAAGTTTTAAATCTTGATCTTCATGCGCTCGTGTGCTCATTATTAAGCTCCTGTGCTCGACGCATTAAAGATCACCCGATCGCCATTTACCAAGGTTTGATTATTACTCACCACAACTTGCTCGCCAACATCCAACCCAGCCTGCACCTCAAAATGACCATTGAGCTTTTCGCCAATGCGCACCATTCTAAAACTGACAAGATTATCGGCACCGACCACAAACACACCCTGTATGCCGGCACGGGTGACTAACGCCTCGGCGGGTAACAAAATCGCTTGGCGCTCACCGCGCACAAAACTAATGCGTGCGAAGGTACCTGAATTAACATTATTCACTTCTGGCAAGCTGAGCTTAGTGGTATGCCCACGCGTACGCGGATTGGCAGCGGCTACTAATGAATAAATTTCACCTGTCATTTGATAGGCCACACCGTCCACCAAAATCTGTGCGGTATCACCCACTTTTAACACCGCAAATAAGTCTTGAGACACTTCGGTTTGTACACTCAAGGAGCGCAAATTCTCAATCACTACAACAGGGTTACCTGGCACAGCCAAATCACCTGCTACCGCCATTTTCTGTACAATAACACCATCAAATGGCGCGCGCACATTGGCATAATTAAGCTGGAACTCAGCTTGATCTAACCCAGCTTTAGCGGCGGCTAGATTCTCTTGCGCCACGCTATACTGTAAACGGATACCATCAAACTGCTGGCGTGATACAGACTCTTCTTTTAACAATTGAGAAAAGCGATCAAAATCCGCTTTTGCGTTTTCCAAAGCGGCTTGCGCCTGTTGGTAAACGGCGCGAGCTTGAGAAATCTGACTTTGAATATCCTGCGGGTCAATTTCAAACAATAAATCACCGCGCTTGATGTGATGCCCCACCTCAACCGGGATACTGCGAATATAACCCATTAAACGCGACGCAATCCGTGCCTGCTGATCGGGCACAACCGAACCCGGCACACTGGCGACTAAGGGAACCGTACCAAGATTCACTGGCGCGACGCTAACCTCATGCTCTGCCACTTGATACTGCGGAGCATCCGTTGCGATTTGGTCCGAAAAACAACCCGTTAAACCCAGCGCAATAGTTAATACGCTCAGGCTAATTAGTTTACTTGTAACTTTCATAATGCTGTTATCCTTGATTTTAGAACCGAATTAGATATGGTTTAACTGCATGCGGCCCGTAGCCAAAAGTAATTGTGCTTTTTGCATATTGACACTTAACTGTGCAGCCACCAACTCAGCGCGAGCTTTGTCAAGCTGGGTTTGTCCTGCTAACACCTCTGTCATAGTCGCGACCCCCGTTTCATAACGACGTGCGATTAAAGATTGCGCCTCTGAGGCATAATCAACCGCAGCCTGACTTGACTCGACTTTTTTCAATGCATTTTGATACTCTCGCCAAGCTTGAAGCAAACCCATCCGCACCTTTTGCTCTTCAGCATGAACCCTTGCCTGTTGTTCACGTACGAAGGCATTGGCTTGATCAACCGCGCGATCGGTTAGACCAAAGTCACTAATCTTCCATGAAGCAACAGCGGCTAGTGTGTAAGAATGAGCACTGAAGCCAATGGATTCATCGTTCCAATCGGAACGCGCCATTAAGTTAAAACTTGGCATAGCATCGGACTTGGCAACCCGAACGGCTGCTTGGCTGGCTTGAGTTTGATGGCGCATAGCGATTAATTTTGGATTAGCATCAATCGCCAATTGGATCATCTGATCCAACGTTAAATTAGGTAAATCAATCGACACCCGCTCTGCCACATCCAGCGGCGCATCAGCATTCAAGCCCATCAAGGTTCGCAAACCATCAAGCGCTAATAATTCCTGGTTTTTAGCCTGTTCAAACATTAGCTCCATTTCAGCATGGTGCGCTTGTGCGCTAAGTAACTCAGATCTGACAACAACACCTTGGCGTACAAGATTCTTCGTCGTATTTACATAGGCATCCGCTGCGACCAATGCTTGCTCGGCGACTTGAATAAATGAACGCGCGCCATGCACCCCTTCATAGGCTTCATAGACAAAATAGGTCAACATTTGCTGTACAGCCTGGTCACCCTGCTGCGCGGCATGTAACATCGCAGTGGCTTGTTGTTGATAGCCTGCAATTTTGCCACCATTGTAGATCGGCAGTAACATCTCTATACGGGTGTTTAAGTCATTATGACTGCCTGGCTTATTAAGATCACGCGGCTTAGTATCAAAGGTTGAAGATGAACCGGGTCCTGGTGCCTCAGCAAAACCAAAATCAGTAAACGTTGCCTGACGCTGCTGTAATTTCATACCAAACACATTTAGCGCGTTGTTAGAATGGGAACCGGTAACCGATAGCGTAAATTGAGGCATACGACTTAACTTCGCTTGATCAAACGCCGCCCTGGCCTGGTCTATTTGTGCTGCCGTAATATCTCGTTGCGGGTTTTGCGACAGGGTTGTTTCAACACTGGTTTTAAAATCAACGGTTTGCGCCATAACCAGGCCTGGTAGCGTGAAGGACATTGCCAGCACCAAAGTTTTAAGTTTCATTGAGCCATCCTGTAAAGTTAAAAAAGGGATTTTTACACATTCTTTTTAGATGATTAGAATATAGCTGTTCTTCTACAGCATAACAAACATATTAAAATATAAGAAAAGCCTTATATTATAAATTAGAAAAGCCTTATATTCTAGTTTTCAATTATAACCATCATTAAGAAATCACCACACTAAGCATTTTCTTTAACCAAACTAACTCACCATGAAAAAAATGTCCGGCCGATTCACGCCAATACACATCCGGTCGTGGCTGAATACCTCGCATCCAATTTGCCACCTTATAAGCAGGAACCACTTCATCTTGACCACCTTGAATTAAGCTCCATTTAACTCTAGAAGGTAGTTCTATTTCTTTGAAATCATATAAATTAACAGGAGGCGCTACAGTCACTAATAATTGAGCATCCAATAACTTAGCCTGCAATAAACCAATATAGCTACCGAATGAAAACCCCGCCAAACCTAAAGGAAGATCACCAAAGTATCCCTGTGCCCAATTGACGACAGCGGCCAAATCCTGCTGCTCACCCTTACCATGATCATAAAATCCTTCACTCTGACCGACTCCCCTAAAGTTAAAGGCCAAGGTCTGCCATCCCGCCTGAGAAAAAGCCTTCTCCATGGTCGTCACCACTTTATTATTCATTGAACCGTCATACAAAGGGTGCGGGTGACATAAAACCACCAGGCCTGGCGGTGTTCCCCCCTTAGCTAGCTGACCAACTCGACATTCTATCTGACCTGCAGGACCATCAATTAAAGTCGCTTGCGTTTTTTGAAACATCGCCTATCCTATCAACCTAAAAAGGAACGCTTAGTATGCCACAAAAAAAACTGGTTATTGATGATGCCATTCCCTATGCCGACGCAATTTTTAGCCATTTAGGTCAGATCACTCGGCTGCCTGGTCGAGACATTAACGCCGAACATCTAAAACACGCTGATGCCTTAATCGTGCGCTCACGCACTCAAGTTAATGCCGAGCTACTTAAAAACAGCACTGTGCAATTTGTAGGCAGCAGCGTTGTTGGGCTAGATCATATAGACCAGGCCTGGTTAGCTGAACAAGGCATTCATTTTTACTCAGCCCAAGGCTGTAATGCGAATTCTGTCGCGGAATATGTCATTAACGGCCTTTTTGATATGGCTGAACATAAACAATGGACACTGGCCGATAAAACACTTGGAATCGTTGGTGTCGGTCATGTCGGCAAGCTTTTAAAGCAAAAAGCCGATGCCCTAGGTATTAAGACGCTGCTCAACGACCCACCCCGCGCACGAACAGAAGGTGAGGCTGGGTTTTGTTCACTCGACCATCTTTTGGCTACAGCAGATATTGTCAGCTTGCACACACCGCTAACTCAAGAGGGTGATCATCCGAGCTACCAACTCCTAAACAAACATAATATGACTTTGATTAAGCCTGATGCACTGCTGATTAATGCTGCACGCGGTGGAATTATTGATGAGCAGGCCTGGTTGGGCTTAAAAAACTTGGCCAATATTATTGATTGCTGGCAAGGTGAACCCTTTATCAACCCAGCACTTTATTACAAAGCGGATATCGCCACCGCTCATATCGCTGGCCACTCGCTTGAAGCTAAAGTCGCGGGGAGTGAAATGGTTTATCGCCAGCTTTGTGCATTTTGGAACATCACGCCACAAACCGCTTGGCAACACCACTTACCTGACGCGCCTTTAGCACTTCAACACCCCAAAATAGATAATGAACAGCAGGCTTTAGCCCATATTTTTAAACAAACCTATGATCTACGCCTTGATGACCAAGCGATCAGATCGCAGCGTATTGAGCAGGTTCACGCGCAATTTGAATCCCATCGACGTCACTACCCAATTCGCCGAGAATGGGCGCAGCACAAACTGAAAAAAACATCTAATAAGCGCCTTAATCAAACACTCGAAACGCTTGGTTTTATGCTATATTAAGGTTTTATAATATTAGAGCATTAACAAGTTCTAATAAATTTTTGTTATTCACGACCAAAAAAAATGATTTTCTCTTTTGAGCAATAGAAGAGTAATCTAGGTCATGAACTTACAAATTGTACAAAATGTGCTTTGTTTATCCATAAATCTAAATACAGAGGGTCACTAATGAAAACCATCACTATGCTTAAAGTCGGCTTCCTTGCCGGTATCATTGCCTTAATGTCTGGCTGCGGAACGATGAAGGCAGCTGGAAACCTTGAAGAAGGCGCTTGGGGTACGTTTAATGAAATCTGGGATCGCTGGGTTGAAAGCGAAGGCGATATCGGATGGGCAGTGGTTTGGCACCGAAAAGTCGAAGAGGGTGTTGAACTTCAAGATATCCTTGATGCATTAGATAACGTCGCGATGAACGCACCTGGCTTAATGGATGTTGGTCATCTTCCATTATCAGAAGAACTTAATGCACGTGGTGTTGAATCCGGTGTCATCCATGTTGTTTCTTACTGTAACCCAGCTACCGCTCGCAAGATGATTGATTTTAGCCCAGCGATGGGTGCGTTTTTACCTTGTCGTGTCACCATTGTTGAACAAGAAGATGGCTTACACCTTTATACAATGAACATGGACATGATGATCAAAATGGGCAAAAAAATGCCTGAAGAGTTAAAAGAATTAACCATGGCTATTCGTGAAGCTATGTGGGAAATGATGGAAAAAGGCGCAACTGGCGACGTTTTCTAAGCTTATCCCCTCTCTCAGTTGTATAATAAAAAACCGCCATTTTGGGCGGTTTTTTATTATCTATATCCCCCACCTACTGATTAGTTATCACCTACTGGATGACCAACTTTACTGAACTGCCTTGTGCACTAGGCTGCACATCAATGCGCAACTGCATTTGCTCTTTCAATGCTTGAACATGTCAAATAATGCCAATAGTTCGACCTGCAAGTTGCAAGTTTTTTAGGGTTTCAATCGCTTGATTAAAGCTCAGGCGTAAGCGGTTGTTAGGCTCGTAAGACTCGGCCGGGTTTTGCACCAGTGAAATGGCTTGGGGGGGGTTGAGATAGGCTGACCTTGAAAAATCTGAACAAGGGTTTCACCATTTAAACTAGTTGTTGGAGGTGTGTTATATTTTGGTCTAAACAACCGGATGTATTAAGTGTAGAGAGGGTTAGAAAAACGGTATGAAGGATTTGTTAAACCTAAATGACCATTACAAATAAAAAAACCCCGCAGGGTTTGCGGGGTAAGTACCATTTTTAACGAGGAGGTACGAAACTAACTAAGAAGACACGGGGCGATTAGAAGTTGTAAATCGCACCTAAAGAGATAGCACTCACGTTTTTACCGGGTTCAAAAGGGTTCATCTGAGAACCATGACCACCGCCAGTTACAAGGAAGCTAGCACCTGAATCGTTTGAAGTCGCCGCATACATAGCATAGAGTGTCAAATCACGACCAAAACGACGATCAATACCTACCGCAGCCATTGAAGCACCATCATTTTTAGCGCTTGACTCACCCGCAACATAATATTGAGCGCGTAAACGGTATTCTGGAGTTAAATCATAATAAGTACCTAAGCCAAAGACAGTATTATCGTTTGAGTTTTTATCAGCATCTTCAAAGAATGCTGCGACTTGGAAGCCCTTCGCTACATTATAGGTAGCCCCTAGACGCACTGCAGTCCTGTCTTTAACATTATCACCGCCCTGTGCTTCATAAGCTACCATAGCGGTTAAATCACCCGATTTGAAGGTTAAAGATGTTGAAACCGAATCACGTTCTCCGGTTGTTGCAACTTGATCATCAGATTTAGCACGGTTGTCAGTTGAGTATTGAATATCGAACGTCAAGCCTGACATAGCTGGCGTTTGATAATGGATACTGTTATGGAAACGCTGGTCAAAAGTACCTTTAGTCATGTTACGCGCATCACCCACACGGTCACCAAACATATCAGTAAAGCTTCTTACTTTTTTAGTTGGAGTGTCAAAGAAACCTAAGCGAACAGTACCAAAATCACCTTTTAAACCAAAAAAGGTGTCTCTAGTTACAAAAGTATTCCCACGCGTGCCAGAACTATCTTCAGCACGACGATCAAAATCAATCTGTTGCTCTAATTGAACAAAACCTTGCAGGCCTTCAGTAATATTTTTTGAACCAGCAAAACGAATACGTGAAGAGTTACTTGATAGATCCACTTTTGAAGCATCACCATTATCCATGTGATCCACAGACATATGTGCGCGGCCTGAAACCTTCATTTCTGCCATGGCTGGAACATAAGCAGCGGTCATTGCCGCGCCAATCGCTAAAGCAAGTACATTTTTTTTCATTTGGTTTTCCCTTTGTCTTTTATAAAAGTAAACGCGTTAATTAAACACACGCACACTTTAACGCCTCGACAGGGATGTTTTGTTAAGGTTTCCTTAAAGATATTGGACAGAAAAATAACAGAAATATGACAAGAGACTAAGGCAATAAAAAAAGCCCAATTACAACCAGGCCTGGTTGCTATTTGGGCTTTACTTACTTCATATCAAATAACGACGATCAAGCAGTCGCTTTTTTCGGTTCCATTTTAATCACTAACAGCGCGGCTAATAAAATAAAACCTGCTGAGAAGTATAAACAGGCTTCCATGCCCCACTCTTGATAAACATAACCGGATAACAAGGTACCAACTAAGCGGCCTGCGGCGTTCGCCATGTAGTAAAAGCCGACATCTTTTGAGGTGCCATCGGTGCTGGCAATCGACACAATCAAATACGAGTGCACCGCTGAATTAAGAGCAAACAACACACCAAACAGGCTTAGGCCGACAATTAACACAGTTTGTGGGTCAATGCTTAAACTCATCGCCATCGCAAACGGCACACCGGCTAACACAAACCCAAGCACGCTAGCCGTTCGCCCTGTTGGGTTGGCGCCGGATTTTAAACCGGTTATTTTTGGCGATAGGGCTTGAACTATGCCATAACCTATCACCCATAGCGCCATAAATGCACCTACGTAGGTGTGATCCCATTCCAGCACTCCGACTAAAAAAACCGGCAAGGCGACCACAAACCAAACATCACGCGCACCAAACAAAAAAAAGCGCGCGGTGGACAGCCAGTTAATCTGTGGGTTTTTGGAAAACATCTCATTAAACTTCGGCTTGTTTTTCGCTTTGCCGAGTGAACCATCCAGCATAATAATGCAGAGTAATAAAGCGCTAGCAAGCACCCCACTCATCACCATCATCGCATTGGCAAAACCAATCCACGCCAATAACACCGCGCCAACAAAAAACCCCACACCCTTGAGCGCGTTTTTTGAGCCTGTGAGCAAACTTACCCAGCGATACAGCTGCCCGGAGCTATCTGATGCGAGGTTTTTAATCGCACTTTTGGCGCTCATTTTATTGAGGTCCTTGGCAATACCCGACAGAGCTTGTGCAAACATCACATACACCACTCCCAACCATTCGGGCGGAACAGTCAACATCATCAGCGCGAAGACCTGTAAGCCCAGCCCAAGATTCATGGTGATATTCAACCCCCAGCGCGCGCCAAGCCAGCCACCGACCAGGTTAGTGACTAGCCCAAAAAACTCATAAAACAAAAACAGCAACGCAATTTCCAGCGGACTGTAGCCTAACTGCCAGAAATATAACACCACGAGCATCCTTAAGGCGCCATCGGTCACCGTAAACGCCCAGTAGTTGCCGGTAATCAGCGCGTATTGTTTAATAGGGTTTATCGCCATTTTCTCTGTTAAACCGATTGATTAAGTGTGGCTGCTTTGCGGCCAAGTTCCATCATTCGTGCGACATAACCTATTTCATTGTCATACCAAGCCAAGACTTTTAACTGAGTTCCATTTACCACCATTGTCGATAGGGCATCGATCACCGAAGAACATTTTTCGCCTTCATAGTCTGCCGACACTAAAGGACGGTCTTCGTAGCCTAGAATGCCTTGCAAATAGCTTTCTGCGGCCGCTTTGAGCTTGGCATTCACCTCGTCTTTAGTGGTGGATACATCCAGCTCCAAAACCAAATCCGTTAGCGACGCATTCATAAATGGAACCCGCACTGCGATGCCATTGAGCTTGCCATTAAGCTCTGGGAAAATTGTACCTATGGCGCTGGCCGAACCGGTAGTAGTTGGGATTAATGATTGGAAACTCGCACGTGCGCGGCGTAAATCTGCATGGCCATGATCCACCACTTTTTGGGTGTTGGTAATGTTGTGCATGGTGGTAATCATTCCATGTTTAATACCAAACTGTTCATGAATCACTTTAATCACTGGGGCAATGCAATTGGTGGTGCAAGAGGCAGCGGTAATAATCGGGTCTTTGCCGGCTTCAAAAATATGGTCATTAATCCCCATGACAATATTTTTAATCCCCTCTTTCATGGGTGCGGCCACCACGACCTGTTTAACGCCGCGCTCCAGATAGGCGCTAACCTGTTCAACCGTGCGAAATTTACCAGTACATTCAATCACCAAATCCAAATCCATACTCGCCCAATCCGTGTCTTCAATCGCCTGATTCATTGAATAGCTAATTTTTTTGTCGCCGACATAAATTGCATCGCCTTCACCAAAGACTTCTTGGAACCAGCGACCATGTGCTGAATCAAAGGTCACCAAATGCGCTGATGAATAGGCATCACAGGCAATTTCATTGATATGGATGATTTCGATATCCGGCCAATCCCAGACCTCGCGCATCGCCAAACGTCCCATTCGACCAAAACCATTAATGGCTATTCTAATTGTCATTAGTGTTACTCCCCTGTATATCAAGATAATGAAGTTAATATTTGAAATTACGAATATTATAACGAGTGATGGATGAGGCTTTATGAAGTTTTTATGTTTAAAAAAAATCCCTCGCTAAGAGGGATTTTTTATCAAGTTAACAATAGATTATTGTAACTTTCTCAAT
Source organism: Thiomicrospira sp. R3 (assembly GCF_029581415.1). Taxonomy (GTDB): domain Bacteria; phylum Pseudomonadota; class Gammaproteobacteria; order Thiomicrospirales; family Thiomicrospiraceae; genus Thiomicrospira. The sequence continues at coordinate 2,010,215 of NZ_CP121121.1, forward strand.
TCACGATCTGCTGCGGCTTTTGGAAGCGGAACATAACCGTTATTCAATACAACCTGCTGACCTTGCTTTGACAGTACTAATGTCATAAATTCTTTGGTCGCTGGGTCCATCGCTCTGTTGGGTGCGTTGTTAACATACACATACAACAAGCGTGCCAATGGATACTGGCCTGTTGCAGCATTTTCAGGTGTTGAGTCGTAGAAAGGATCACCGGCACGCTGTGCTAAAGGTACAGAACGTACGCTGGCCGTTAGGTAACCGACACCCGAATAACCAATACCGTTAATAGACGCTGATACCCCTTGAACCACTGAAGCAGAACCGGGTTGTTCGTTTACGGAATTTTTAAAGTCACCACGGCAAAGTGCGCGGTTTTTGAAGTAACCGTAAGTACCTGATACCGAGTTACGTCCGTATAACTGAATTGAACGGTTAGTCCATTCACCCGTTAAGCCAGCTTTACCCCAAGTATCGATATCTTGTGAAGCACCACAAGAACGTGTTGATGAGAACATCGCATCAACCTGCTGCATGGTTAAGCCTTTGATGGGGTTGTCTTTATGAACAAACACCGCTAACGCATCAATCGCTACACCAATGGCTGTTGGTGCATAACCGTGACGTTGTTCGAACGCGGCAATTTCACCCGCACGCATTTCACGGCTCATCGGAGCTAATTGAGCAGTACCTTCTGTGATCGCGGGCGGTGCTGTTGAAGAACCTGCACCCTGAACTTGGAAGTTAACGTTAGGGTAGAAACGGTTAAACTCTTCACCCCACATGGTCATTAGGTTGTTTAGAGTGTCAGAACCAATAGAGGTCAAGCTACCCGACACACCCGACGCACGTTGATAATCAGGAAGTGTAGGATCAACAGCAGCAACAGCAGGTTGAACAGCGAGAGTTGCCGCAGCAAAACCTAATGCAGAAAGTAGTTTACGGTTTAGCATAAAAATGTGCTCCTTAGGAGAGATTAAAATTGCGAATGTTCAAATTCAATCGCATGACTCAGAACAAATTATGCTGGGCAAACATAACAGTGGAATGAACAAAGTATGACAGTTTTATGACAAACATCAGAAACAAAAGAACCCCAAAAAACAGGGGTTCTTAATAGCGAAAAAAAACGAATAAATTAACCCGCTTTAACTTCCACAGTGATCGCTGCAACCACATCAGCATGTAGCTGAACATCAATTTCAAACGTACCCGTATGACGTAAAGCCCCTTCAGGTAAACGTACATGACGACGCTCAACATCAAAACCAGATGCTTTAAGCGCATCCGCGATATCTTGCGTACCGATTGAACCGAAAAGCTTGCCTTCTTCACCAGCACTTGCTTCAACAGTAACAACCATGCCATTCATTTTCTCATACACAGCCTGTGCAGAAACTAACGCATCAACTGCTTGCTTTTCTAATTCCGCACGACGTGCTTCAAACTCAGCCACGTTATCTTTTGTAGCAGGCTTCGCCTTACCTTGTGGAATCAAAAAGTTACGAGCATAACCTGACTTAACGGTAACTTGGTCACCCAAAGAACCTAAATTTTGTACTTTCTCAAGCAGAATAACGTTCATAAAAACCTCTATTTACTTTCTATCCATCGACTGCGAAAATCCATAAAATTATCAGCTAAGCCGAGGATCGATAAAACTAACACGGTCTGCGGAAACACAGCCAGTAATATATATAAACCAACTAACCAACCGTTACTCATCTCTTTTTTAAGTATAGAAAAATGAGCAATAGCCAAACCTTGAAACATTAACACCACTGTCAATAACCCAAACAAATCACCAAGCAGTCCACCAGAAGATTCGTTAAAGAATATACTCGCAATCGCTATAAAGGCTGTTGCATAAGCAACATTACGCGGCAAACGTATCTGATGAAAGTCTTGCTGGAATTGACCGGGGTAATACAACTCACCCTGCCACCATCGTCCAGCAAGCAGCACAGTAAACCAAAGTACAACCGCAAACATCGCCAATAGCATCGTCATTACATTTGACATCTGCTCAATCATTTCGATTGAATAGGCTACCTCTGCTTGATCTAAAACAGGCTTAAAGGCTTGGTTAAATAAATTCATCCACCAACCAGGCATATCGCCAATCAAAAGATGGACGATAACAAGCCCTACTGCAGCCATTATTCCAGCGAATTGTAATGTTGTACCCAATGAATTAGTTTGCCGTAAAACCAAAGCTAAAATCCACACGGGCAACATGAATTCCAGCATAACTACCAGGCCTGCTAAATAACTACCTGACAATAAACTAGAAAGACCAATGTGAACAAAAGCGGCGGCAGCCATGACTTTTAAACCATCAACAACACCGACTCTTAGTGTGACTAACGCAATTATGGCACCAGCTAAAAATCCGATTGGAGTAAACCAAATTGCCAACAATGCAAATGCGATCGCAGAAAGATAAGCCTGCATCGGCCCTTTCATAACAAAGTTTGCAATAGCAATCATGATGTTAAGTCCTTCAGGAACTTAATTATGTTGATCAGTATAAGGCAATAAAGCGAGCACACGGGCACGCTTTATTGCAGTAGCCAACTGACGCTGATACTTAGCACTTGTACCTGTAATACGACTTGGCACAATTTTACCTGTTTCGGTAATATAGGCACGTAGCGTGTCTAGGTCTTTGTAATCAATTTCTTTAACGTTTTCTGCTGAAAAACGGCAGTATTTTTTGCGACCAAAATTCTTCGCCATGTTACTTCTCCTTAATTGTGCGCGTTAGCGTTAGCTGAATCAGATTTTTCATCTTTTCTACCTGCCATGACAGATGGCTCAACAACCGCTTCTTTACGCGCAATCACCATATTACGTAACACAGCATCGTTGTAATAGAACGCATTCTCAAGTTCACTTAACGTATCTTGGTTACATTCAATATTCATTAAAATATAGTGAGCTTTATGTACTTTATCAATCGTATAAGCCAATTGACGACGACCCCAATCTTCTAAACGATGAATAGTTCCGTTAGTTTGTTCGATCATTGAACGGTAACGTTCAACCATCGCTGGCACCTGCTCGCTTTGATCAGGATGCACTAAAAAAATTACTTCATAATGACGCATGGTCTCTCCTTATGGATCTATAGCTGAACCTTCCGCAAGATCGTTTTTTTTAAATAAACGGATACGATAAGGCAAGGAAATCATGTTAATTTAATCAACATGAAAGTTCGCGATTATAATGAATATCTATGCTAATTGCAAGAAGCATTATAAGCCGATACTTTTATTTATAACAACTAAGCTTGCTAAAGGATCTTTTGCTTGGGTGATTGGCCGCCCAATAACCAAGTAATCAGAGCCTGCTTTTATAGCTTCAGCGGGAGTCATGACTCTACTCTGATCATTTAATGCTGATCCAGCTGGCCGAATACCCGGTGTTACCAAACAAAAACCTGTGCCCAATGTCATTCGAAGCCTTGAGGCTTCTAACGCAGAGCAGACTACACCATCAGCACCTGAGTTCTTTGCAAGCCTAGCTAAACGTAGCACGTTCTCTTCAATCGTTCCAAGCATACCAATAGCCGACAGTTGATCAGAGTCAAAACTTGTTAGTATCGTTACGGCTGTTAAAAGTGGTTGATGCTTTGAACTAAGAATGGCCTCTTTGGCCGCAGCCATCATTTTTGCCCCCCCCATAGCATGAACATTTACCATCCAAACGCCCATGCTGGCCGCAGCCTTGCAAGCCATTGCTACTGTATTGGGTATATCATGGTACTTAAGATCTAAAAACACATCAAAACCCTTAGAAATACAGGTTTCAACAAATTGGGGACCAACAATGGCAAAAAGCTCTTTGCCTATTTTTAATTTACATTGATTAGGATCTAGCTGATTGATTAGATTGAGCGCATCTTTCTGACTAGCATAATCCAAGGCAACAATGACGCGTGTTGATTGCATCTTGCTTATCTCCTTAAGGATGGATGAATTAGCTTGAAACTAATTTATGATTGTTTTTCAGAGGGTAATATATCGTGAGATTGCGTCGATGGCTTTATAGTTAAGTCACGAGCTTCTTTGTGGAGCGATTTTTTTAATTCAATAACTTCATTCGCATGTACTTTAACCTGCTTCATTAATTTTCGATTTTGCCACTTTAACTGAATTACCTGAGTAAAAATGAAAAAACCAGCTAACAATAAGCCTGAAATAAATGAAACTGTTAAAAGAATTGATAAAGGAAGGTGCCGCTGATAAAAATAATAATCAAACGGCACTAATACTGAATTAAGTGAACCAAGTAAGACACCCAACACTATAAATGCTATGAGCATAGCAAATGAAAGCAACTTACCTACCATCACTTAATCCTTCTTTAACACAGAATATCTGTTTTTGTTTTAGAGGCATCGACCTGCTCACGTAAGGCTTTACCTGGCTTGAAATGAGGCACACGCTTTTCTGCAAGAGAAACTGCCTCGCCCGTTTTTGGGTTTCTACCCAACCTTGCCTTTCGATGATGTAAACAAAAACTACCAAAACCTCGTATTTCAATTCTATCATTGTGAGCAAGCGATTCAATCATGGATTCAAGAATTTGATTTACTGCGATTTCAACATCTTTCTGCGGTAAGTGAGTTTGTTTTCTCGCTATAAGTTCTATTAATTCCGACTTGGTCATTGTTTTTCTCTTTAAGTTCTCACAAATTATGAAGAACAGCCCCGAAAAATCGAGGCTGAACGACCAACTATTAAACAGTTAACAACACTGATTAATTAAATTGTCAGACTTAAAGTTGACCCTTCAACAAGTCACCAAGCGTGTTAGTAGCTTGATCTTGGCTTGAAGTATATCCCTTGATAGCATCCGCTTCTTCTTGTTTATCTTTCGCTTTAACAGACAAAGATACACTGCGGCTCTTACGGTCAATATTGGTTATCTTCGCTTCAACCTTATCGCCTACTTTTAGTACACTTGATGCATCACGTGTATCTTCATTTAATTCAGACGCACGTAGATAACCTTCAACTTCTTCAGCTAGATCAATAACTGCACCCTTGTCATCAACCGATTTAACAACACCTTCAACAATTGCATTCTTACCATTGGTAGCAACGAATTGTGAGAAAGGATCTTGTTCAAGTTGTTTTAGACCTAAAGAGATGCGCTCTCTTTCTGAATCAATTGAAAGAATAACAGTTTCTAACTCATCACCCTTTTTGAAGTCACGGATCGCTTCTTCGCCATTTTGATTCCAAGAAATGTCAGTCAAATGAACCAAACCATCAATACCACCATCTAGGCCAATAAAGATACCAAAATCAGTGATTGACTTAATGTTACCTGCAATTTTGTCACCTTTTTTATGGGTCGCTGCAAAGCTTTCCCAAGGATTAACAGTACACTGCTTAATGCTTAAAGAGATACGACGACGCTCTTGATCTACATCTAGAATTTTAACGCGAACCTCTTGACCTAAATGAACTACTTTAGATGGGTGAATGTTGCGATTGGTCCAATCCAACTCAGAAGTATGTACTAAACCTTCGATACCGTCTTCAATTTCAACAAATGCGCCGTAATCAGTAATGTTAGCCACTTTACCACCGGTTTCTGAACCGATTGGGTAACGAGCAACCATATCAGACCAAGGATCGGCTTCCATTTGCTTTAAGCCTAGTGAAACGCGGTTACGCTCTTTGTCGAACTTCAATACGCGAACTTCTATTTCGTCACCAACCTGTACAATTTCAGATGGGTGGTTAACACGACGCCATGCCATATCCGTGATATGCAATAGACCGTCTACGCCGCCCAAGTCAATGAACGCTCCATAGTCAGTAAGGTTTTTAACGATACCTTTAAGCACAGAACCTTCGTCCATATTTGCAAGCAATGCTTCACGTTCAACGCTATTTTCCTGTTCGATAACAGCACGACGAGACACTACAACGTTGTTACGCTTACGGTCGATCTTAACTAGCTTTAACTCAACTTCCTTGCCTTCCAAGAAACCAAAGTCACGAATAGGACGCGTGTCAACCAAAGAACCAGGTAAGAAGCCGCGAACGCCTTCTACATCAACAGTTAGACCACCCTTAACCTTGCCTGTGACCAAACCGATAACAGTTTCGTTGTCTTCAACGGCGGTTTCAAGACGATCCCAAGTTTTAGCACGTTTAGCTTTTTCACGTGATAGGCGAGTTTCGCCATAACCATCTTCTAATGCTTCTAAACATACTTCAACTTCATCGCCTACAGCAACTTCTAAATTGCCTTGCGCATCTTCAAACTGCTTTCTTGGAATAGCAGATTCAGATTTCATACCTGCATCTACCATAACAGTTTCTTTATCAATACCTACAACCGTACCAATAATTAAAGCACCGGTTTGAAAACGGTCTAACTGAAGAGATTCTTCGAACAACTGTGCAAAAGTTTCATTCATGAATGGATTACCAAATTATAAATTACAAAACCGAATGGATTACCAATTTTGGGGCAAGTAAAACAACTCGGGTCAGTTAAAAAAAGCCAATTCCCCACTCATTGGCTAGCTTGTCTTATCCCACATTGCTGTAGAATTTCTTTTGCTTTATCAAAGACTTGAGTAGCATTTAGTTCACTCGTATCAATAACAAAAGCATCTTGTGCAGGTATTAAAGGTGACACAGAACGCGATGCATCGCGTCGATCACGTTCAATAATGTCTTGAATAATTTGTGCAATATTAGCAGTAACGTCTTGATTTTTCAACTGGTTAACGCGTCTTTCTGCACGAATCTGCGCTGAAGCCGTTAAAAACAATTTTATTTTTGCTTCAGGAAAAATTACTGTACCCATATCTCGACCATCTGCGACCAGGCCTGGTTGTTGTGTAAAATCTTTTTGACGTTGCAACAAGGCGGCTCTTACCTCAGGTATAGCTGCAATTTCAGATGCCATTCCCGCCACCTTTTCATTACGAATAGCAAGACTGATATCTTCGGCTTTATATAGCACCTTACCATCCACAAACTCAACGGGTAATTGTTCGGCCAAACTAATCAAGTCTGTTTGGTCAACCGGCAAAATGGCCTGAGCAATTGCACCATAAGCCAAGGCTCGATAAATCGCCCCACTATCAAGAAAATGAAAACCTGTATAATTGCAAAGCAACTGACACAATGTGCCTTTACCGACTCCACTTGGCCCGTCAACGGTAATAACACTTACCATTCAGACCTCCACCGACGCAACCTGAAGACCAACAGAGTTAGCAAGTTCAATAAAACGCGGAAAAGATGTATTTACATTCGCGCAGTCTTCAATTGCAATAGGTGCAACCGCCTTTAAACCCGCGACAGTCATTGCCATTGAGATACGGTGATCATGATGACTTATAATTTGAGCGGCCTGAGGCTTCTGTGTGCCGCCTTGAACAATCATCCCATCCTCTGTGGGTTGAGCATCAATGCCTAAGGCTTGTAAAGCATCCGCCATAACCTGTATGCGATCTGATTCTTTTACACGCAGCTCTTCAGCGCCTGTCAAAACCGTTGTCCCCTCTGCTGCTGAGGCCGCAACAAACAATACCGGAAACTCATCAATAGCTAAGGGAACCAAGGCTTCTGGGATAGTGATACCCTTTAATTGTGCCGCACGTACATGAATATCAGCAACTGGCTCCCCCCCGACTTCACGTTGGTTTTCAAGGGTAATGTCTGCACCCATTAACTTTAAAATATCAATAACTCCCGTACGCGTTGGGTTAATGCCGACATGCTCAATAACCAAATCTGAACCCGGGGCAATAGACGCGGCGACCATATAAAACGCAGCTGAAGAAATATCTGAAGGCACATCAATATGCGTAGCCTGCAACTTGCCCCCGCCTTCTAGCGTTATTTCGCTGGCTAAATCATCCAACTTTCTACTCGTTACTTGATAGCCAAAGCCTCGCAGCATTCGTTCAGTATGATCACGGGTCGGTGCAGGCTCGATAACGCGGGTCGTGCCTTGCGCATATAAACCGGCCAATAATACACAAGACTTAACTTGAGCACTGGCCATTGGCAAGGTATAGTCAATGGCTTTTAACTGACCAGCCCCTTGAATTTTTAATGGGGGAAGCCCTCTGTCTTGGCTCTCAATTTTTGCACCCATTAGGGCTAGAGGGTCAATAACACGGTTCATAGGGCGCTTGCTTAATGATGCATCGCCCGTTAGCTCAGAACTAAAGTTTTGGCCGGCGACAATACCGCTTAACAAACGCATAGACGTTCCCGAGTTCCCCATATTTAGAGGATAACTCGGCTGCTTAAGTCCCTTTAAGCCTACACCCTTAATGGTCACTTTCCCCTCAACCGGCCCTTCAACTTCAACGCCCATAGCTTGAAATGCTCTAAGAGTAGCTAAACTGTCCTCGCCTTCTAAAAAACCGGTTACCGTTGTTGTCCCCTCAGCAAGTGAACCAAGCATAATACTTCTGTGTGAAATCGACTTGTCGCCAGGAACGCGAATTTTGCCTTTAAGTGAACCACCCGGTTGAACTATAAATCGAATATTTTTCATAATAGTAACTTACTTTTTTTAAAAATTAATTTAGAAGCGGAACTTATAACCAGAAATACCCTGAACACTCAGAACTTGTTTAAAATATGCTTACCTCGAGCCGCTTTCGCCTCAAAAAACAGATTATAGAGTTCCTCACCTTGAGCCTTCTCAATCAGATGACTTAACTTACTTAATTCTACCTGATAGGCCGCCAGCCATTTAACAATAGCGCTAGAGTTTTGTAACGCAATATCCCGCCACATTGTTGCGTCACTCGACGCAATGCGAGTAAAGTCTCGAAACCCACCCGCGGTATATTGAAATACATTACCTAACTCTGGATGCTCATTGAGCATATCAACCAGTGCAAAAGCTAGCATATGGGGTAAATGACTGGTCGCAGCAAAAACATCATCATGATACTGCGCTGTCATACGAGTAACCTGAGCACCTACTGCAGTCCATAGTGACTCAACCATTGAGATAGCGTGCGCTTCTGTATAGTCTTGTGGAGTCAAAATCACCCGATGATTTAAATACAAATCAGCCTCTACCGCTTCAACACCACTTTTTTCGCGCCCTGCAATTGGGTGGCCGGGAACAAAAAAACTGGGTTGATAACCTAATTGAAACTCTACCTGTTTGACGACACTGAATTTGGCACTACCCACATCGGTTACAATTGCACCAGGTTTAAGACCTTGTGCTATTTGAGCATAAATAGGCGCAATTGAAGCTAAAGGTACCGCTAGAACAATTAAATCCGCATCCTTAACGGCCGCTAACAAATCCGCTTCATAATAATCAATCACACCAAGCTGAATAGCTTTTTCTAGGTTTTCTAGGTTACGTCCATAACCCACAACCTCACCAACCAAACCAAGTTGCTTTAGCTTAAGGGCAAAAGACCCCCCTATCAAACCAACGCCAATAACGGCTAAACGCTGAACATACATTGACTATAAAACCTTAGACAGTGCATCAATAAAATGTTGATTTTCTTGGTAAGTGCCAATCGAGACCCTTAAAAACTCAACCAAACCATAGTTTGCGACTGGCCGCACAATAACACCCTGATGCAACAATCGCTGATTTATTTCAGCCGCATTTTCACCGAACTTAACACAGATAAAATTACCCTGTGATGGAATAAAGTCAAGCGCCCTATCAGACAGGCTGTTGATAATTTGATGTTTGCCTTGGCGGTTTAATTCCACAGATTGCTGAACAAACTGCTGATCATGTAGAGCAGCTACCGCCGCCACCTGCGCAAAGTGATTAACATTAAAAGGGGCGCGTAATCGACTAATATAAGCAATAAGTTCCTCGCTGGCCAACATATAACCAACACGCAAAGACGCCAACCCATATGCCTTGGAAAAGGTGCGTGACAATATTAAATTAGGGTATTGAGCCAAATAATCCAAGCCAGATGGGTAGTCAACATCATCAACATACTCTATATACGCTTCGTCTAGAACAACGATTACGTGCTGAGGAACTGACTGGATAAATGCTTCCCAAGCTTCACGACCAAAGCAACTGCCTGTAGGATTATTTGGATTGGCGACATATATTATCTTAGTACGGGGCGTTACGGCTTTAGCCATAGCCTCTAGGTCATGACCATAGTCTTTTGCTGCAACCTCCACACCCACTGCACCCACAATTTGCGCAGTAATGGGGTACACAGCAAAACCATATTGTGAGTAAATAATTTCATCACCAGGACCTGCAAATACGCGCCCTACTAATTCCAACAACTCATTAGAGCCATTACCGATTGCCACCTGACTAAGCGCAACCTTATTAAACTCAGCGAGAGCAGATCGAAGGTAAAAGCCATTACCGTCTGGATAACGAGCCACATCTTTCAGTGCAATCTCTATTGCCGCTAAGGCTTTTTCACTTGCACCCAGCGGGTTTTCGTTCGATGCTAACTTGGTAACATGGCTTAAGCCCAGCTCTCGTTGCAGCTCGCTGACTGGCTTACCCGGGATATAGGGTTTGATTGACTGAATTTGAGGTTGAATCTGCTGTTGGAATAAACCGCTCATATAGGTTCTCGTCATTAAAATATAAATGAAATTAAAACTAATCCATCGGTGAAATAGGATAAGAGCCAAGTAATTTAAAAAAATAAGCTTGTTGTTCTACTTCTTTCAAGGCTTCGGCCACTTTGTCATCAAGTTGGTGACCTATAATATCAATGAAAAAAACGTAATCCCACTTTTTATTTGATGAGGGGCGCGAAACAATGCGCGTCATACTAATACCACGTTTTGCAAAGCTTTCAAGAATGGTATGTAACGCACCTGCCTTATTGGCCAAGGATAAAACCAAAGCTGTTTTATCCTCTCCACTAACAAGTGGCTTCTCTTTTCCGATAACCCAAAACTTAGTCGTATTATCTTGCTTGTCTTCAATACGTGCTTTTACTATACGAAGTTGATAGAGCACCGCGGCCTGTTCAGATGCGATGGCTGCCAGGCTCGCATTCTGTTGAGCCAACTTAGCAGCCAGCGCATTAGAGTCAACCGCTTCCATCTCAACACCCGGAAGGTTGTTTTGTAGCCAAGTGCGACATTGACCTAAAGCTTGAGTGTGTGCAACCACTTTTTTGACCTGCTTTAAGTCCGTCGATTTAGACAACAAGCAATGATGAATAGCCAAGTCTAATTCGCCCGTTACCTGCGCACTCATACGAATTAAATTATCCTGGGTCGCATTAACCACACCCTCCGTCGAGTTTTCAACTGGGACGATGCCATAATTCACTTCGCCTTCTTCAACAGCCTTAAATACCTCGTCAATGGTAGAAACCGGATAAAGCTGAGCAAAGGAGCCAAACTGTTTTAGGGTTGCGGCATGGGTAAAACTGCCTTCAGGCCCAAGATAAGCCACTTTTAATGGCTGCTCTAGCGCTAAACAAGCAGACATAATCTCACGAAATAACCTAGCCATATCATCATCAGACAATAAGCTGTTATTGCGCTCCCTAACGGCACGCAATACCTGAGCTTCACGCTCCGGACGGTAAAAAACCGCTTCAACTCGCCCACCTTGGGTTTTGATATCAGCCACTTTTTGAGCACATAATGCACGCTGGGTAATAAGCAGTTGGATTTGCTCGTCCAAAGCATCAATTTGCTGACGAATCTCGTTCAACTGCTGGGTTTCTTGTTCCGTTGGCGTCAAACCGTCCATCCTTTTATAACTGATTAACCGTGTGCTTGTGCAAAGTCGTGCATAAAGTCAATTAACGCATCAACGCCTTCGACTGGCATGGCATTGTAAATACTCGCGCGCATACCACCAACAAGCTTGTGACCTTTTAAATTATACAGACCCGCTTCCTTAGCTTGGGCTAAAAACAAGGCATCTAAACTTGAATCTTTAAGCGTAAAAGGCACATTCATCCAAGAACGCTGTGACGGCTCAACAGGATTAGCATAAAAATCAATGGTATCAATGGCTTGATAAAGCTTATTAGCCTTGCTTTCGTTGTAGTGTGCCATGGCGTTTAAACCACCTTGTTCTTTGATCCAATCAAAAACCAGGCCTGCCAAGTACCAGCCAAAGGTGGGTGGGGTATTGAACATCGAATTATTCTCAGCACATAACTGCCAATTTAACAGATTCGGCGTAATATCACGTTGATGTCCGATCAAGTCTTCACGAACAATGGCAATCGCAAGCCCCGCTGGGCCGATATTCTTTTGCGCACCGGCATAAATCATACCGAATTTTGATACATCGACTGGACGCGACAAAATGGTAGAGGACATATCAGCGATCAGGGGCACATCACCGACATCGGGAACAGACAAAAACTCCAAACCACCGATGGTTTCATTCGGCGTGTAATGCACGTATTTGGCGTTTTTAGATAGCTGCCATTCAGATGCTTCAGGAATACGCTGATGGTTTTGACAGACCACATTCACATCACAGTATTTTTGCGCTTCTTTAATCGCTTTCGCCGACCAAACACCAGTATCAAAGTAATCGGCTGATTCACCAGGCCTGGTTAGATTGAGTGGAATCGCACTAAATTGTAATGATGCACCACCATGTAAAAACAAAACGCTATAGTTATCTGGAATAGCCATAATGTCGCGCAGCGTTTGCTCTGCATGTTTCGCCATCGCCATGTATTCCACAGAGCGATGACTGACCTCCATTACAGACATACCCGAGTTATTCCAATTTAATAACTCCTGCTCAGCACGACGGAGAACCGTTTCTGGCAACATTGCTGGTCCCGCACTGAAGTTAAACGCTCTTGCCATCGCACTACTCCGCATTTTTATTATCTAAAATCTCCGCACCCGCCTCATTAGCGTCAGAGCCTTCAACGGTTTTCTCACCCACCGCATCTGAATTTTCATTCATGATTTCTTCATCCAATGCATCCTCTTCTTCAGACACATTGACCACGGCCAAACCGACGACGACCTCATCCTTACCAACATTAATCAACTTCACGCCTTGGGTATTACGCCCTACTACAGAAATATCTTTAACTCTAATACGTACCAGCGTCGCTTTATTAGTAATTAAAACTGCCTCTTGGTCGGGGGTTACGGTAACCGCAGAAATCACTTGGCCATTACGTTCAGACGTTTTAATCGAGATCACCCCTTGACCACCACGATTAATCGTTGAGTAATCACCTACAGGTGTGCATTTTCCAAAACCATGTTCGGTAGCTGTTAGAATCAAGGTATCAGGCATCGCGATCTGCATGCTAATAACCTGTTGACCTTCCGCTAACCTCATCCCGCGTACACCGCGAGCTGTACGCCCCATTACACGGGCATTTGATTCTTTAAAGCGAATCGCTTTGCCGCCATTAGCAAACAACATCACTTCCTGCTCGCCATTAGTCAGTGCAGTACCCACCAGTTCGTCGCCATCTAATAAATCTAATGCGATAATACCATTAGCACGTGGCCGTGAAAAATCAGACAAGGCCACACGTTTGACTACCGCATGCTTGGTCGCCATAAATACAAAGTGTTTATCATCAAATTCGCTAACGGGCAAAATAGCCGAAATGCTCTCACCGTCTTCAAGCGGAAACACGTTAACAATAGGCTTACCTTTAGCACCGCGACTTGCGAGCGGCAACTGCCAGGTTTTTTTCCAATAAAGCTTGCCACGGTTTGAGAAACAAAGCAGCATATCATGAGTGCTGGCAACGAGAATCTGACCGACTTGATCCTCTTCTTTCATCGCGCTGGCTGACTTACCGCGTCCACCGCGTTTTTGAGCACGATAATCACTCAAGGGTTGTGTTTTGATATAGCCATCTTGCGACAAGGTGATAATACGTTCTTCAACCGCAATTAAATCTTCCTGATCTAAATCAACATAAGCGTGATCAATTTCAGTGCGACGCGCATCACCATACTGATCGCGTACTTCAACCAGCTCTTCGCGTACCACTTCGGTTAAACGATCTGGGTTGCGCAAAATTTCAAGGAATTCAAAAATCTTGGCAATTAAGCCTTTGTATTCTTCAAGAATTTTATCTTGTTCTAGCCCGGTTAAACGGTGCAAACGCATTTCCAGAATCGCTTGAGCTTGGGTCGGTGATAAACGGTAAATGTCCGCCTCGACCATACCAAAGCCTGGGCCTAAATCCTCAGGGCGGGTATCGTTGGCTTCGACACGCTCAAGCAATTGAATCACATTACCCGCTGGCCAATCACGTTCAAGCATTTTTTCTTTCGCGATTTGCGGTGATGGCGAGGATTTGATCAGCGCAATCATTTCATCGATATTGCTTAGCGCTACCGCTAAGCCTTCAAGTAAATGAGCTTTTTCACGGGCTTTACGCAAATCAAAAATAGTGCGACGCGTAACCACTTCACGGCGGTGGCGCACAAAAGCGGTAATGATTTCTTTGAGGTTTAATAGCTTAGGCTGACCATTAATCAGCGCCACCATATTTACACCAAATACCGTTTGCATCGAGGTAAGTTTGTAGAGGTTATTGACCATTATCTCGGGCATTTCACCACGACGTAACTCAATCACAATACGCATACCATCTTTATCCGACTCATCACGCAGCGCGGTAATGCCTTCGATTTTCTTTTCTTTAATCAGCTCAGCAATACGCTCAATTAGCTTGGCCTTGTTAACCTGATAAGGAATTTCACTGACCACAATCGTTTGTTTGCCGGATTTATCGGTCTCAATAAAATAACGCGCACGAATCTGTACCCGCCCACGCCCTGTTTCATAAGCTTCACGAATGCCGCGTGTGCCGTTAATAATCCCGTGGGTTGGGAAATCAGGGCCAGGCACATGCTCCATAAGACCGGTTACATCAATATCAGGATCTTCAATCAGTGCCAAGCAAGCATTAACGGTTTCGACTAGGTTGTGTGGTGGAATATTGGTCGCCATACCCACCGCGATACCGGCTGAACCATTAACTAAAAGGTTAGGAATGCGGCTAGGCATAACATTCGGTTCGTGTTCAGAGCCGTCGTAGTTAGCCGTGAAGTCAACGGTTTCTTTTTCAAGGTCGGCAAGTAATTCATGGGCTATTTTTGCCATCCGCACTTCGGTATAACGCATCGCGGCCGGGTTATCGCCATCAATCGAACCGAAGTTACCCTGTCCGTCGACCAGCATATAACGCAAAGAAAAGGGCTGAGCCATACGAACAATCGTGTCATATACAGCGGTATCGCCATGCGGATGGTATTTACCAATAACATCACCCACAACACGCGCGGACTTTTTGTAGGGCTTGTTCCAATCATTATGCAGTTCATTCATCGCATAGAGCACACGGCGGTGAACGGGTTTTAAGCCATCACGCACATCGGGTAGTGCACGTCCTATAATTACGCTCATCGCATAACTCAAATAGGACTGCTTCATTTCTTCTTCTAGCGATATAGGGTGTATTTCACGTGCAAAATCTGACATGGACGATCCAATCTCATTTTATAATCTATGAATTGCGCATTATAACCTAAATACCCCCGGTGTTTGGCTCCCAAGTTAAAAATTTAGCGACTACAAATAGACGTTTATCCAGTAGAATAGTAAGCCATTACCATTAATTAACGCATTCTACCTATATGAACATAGCCAACAACGTTGATCAACAAGAACTTGCCAACTTTAACCAGTACGCCCATCAATGGTGGAATACTGAGGGTGAATTTGGTGCACTGCATAAAATTAACCCGCTGCGTCTTAGTTTTATTCAGCGCCATATTGACCTCACAAACATGTCTGCTTTAGATATTGGCTGCGGCGGCGGTATTTTAAGCGAATCGATGGCTGAAAGCGGTGCTTCGGTCACGGGGATAGACCTAGCCGAAGAGGTGCTCAAGGTCGCCAAACTTCATGCGCTCGATACCGGCGTTAAGGTGAACTATTTAATCTCTAGTGCGGAGTCGCATGCCCAAAACCACCCAGGTTTTTATGATTGTGTCACCTGCATGGAAATGCTTGAACATGTACCTGATCCTCAGGCCATTATCCAGGCCGCCGCCGATGCCACTAAACCAGGTGGATTTGTGTTTTTCTCAACGCTTAACCGCAGCAATAAATCCTTGTTACTCGCGATCTTTACCGCTGAGTATTTGCTAAATGTGGTGCCTAAAGGCACCCACCAGCATGACAAATTCATTAAACCTAGTGAGCTGGGTCAAATGGCACGACAAGCAGGCCTGGTGCTGATTGATAGCGCGGGCATTGACTATAATCCTGTATTTAAGCGTTGCGCCTTGAGCAATGATGTGTCGATTAACTACCTAATGGCGTTTCAAAAACCACACAATGAAGCGAATCCATTATGAATCTAGCCTGTGTTCTTTTTGACCTTGATGGCACCCTACTCGACACCTCCTACGACTTTAGTTATGCCCTGAATCTGCTTTGCGACGAATGTGCGGTTCCCAACCCAAGCTATAACCAAGTTCGCAATACCGTATCTCAAGGCGGTGCAGCCGTAACGCGCTTGGCATTTCCTGATAACGACGACGCGGATTTTGAAGACAAACGTCGGCGATTTCTTAGTATCTATAAACAAAATATCGCCCTGCACACCCAATTGTTCCCAGGCTTACAAGCAGGCCTGGTTTATCTGGCGGAAAAAAAGATTCCTTGGGGAATTGTAACCAACAAACCCACCGATCTAACGGAGCATTTACTCGCCCACTTTACCTTTCCCACCCCACCTAAAACCGTTATTTGCGGCGACACCCTAGCGGTACGCAAACCAGACCCTAAACCCATGTGGCTGGCAGCCGAACAATGCGGCATAAAACCAGAGGATTGCCTATATCTTGGCGATCATCCCAGAGATATCGAGGCAGGATTAAATGCAGGCATGAAAACCGGAGCCGCGTTATTTGGTTACCTTGCACCCGAAAAAATGGCTGACCTTGATCATGCCGACTTTATATTTCGCACACCCTATGACATAACCAAATTTATAAAAGAGCAACTAAGTTAATGGAAACATCCACTAAAAAAGTCTTTTTAATCACCGGAGCAGCCAACGGCTTAGGCCGTGCGCTTGCAGAACAACTCAACCAAGAACAGCACCAACTTATCCTAATCGATAAGGACATCAAAGCACTTAAAAAGTTTTATGATGAATTAGACGCATCAGGTTGGAAAAACATCTTCTTATTCCCGATGGATTTGGCGGGTTCAGCCCAAGCGGAATTCGAACAGCTTGCCAAAGGTTTAGCGGGATTTCCTCAGCTTGATGGTTTGTTCTTAAATGCAGGAATACTACCGGCCTTAACGCCCATCGAACATTTTGATGCCTTGCAATGGTACGAAGTAATGCAAACCAATCTAAATGCCAATTTTCATCTGATCCAAACCTGCTTACCTAAACTCAAACACAGCAAGCAGGCCTGGTTAGTTAGCATTTCAGATCAGGCTGTGCAAAACAACCCATCCTATTACGGCGCTTATGCGGTCTCCAAAGCGGGGCTAGAGCAATTAACCCGCCTAGTTTGTGTAGAAAACCCCAGCATCCAAGGCACCATTGCTCGGCTACCCGCGCTAGCCAGCCACTTCCGTAGCAAAGTTTATCCGGGCGAACCTCCTTGCCAAAATGAAAGCCTAGAAAGTGCTGCACAACGCATCCTAAAAAGCCTCCAATCAACGGCTCACTACCCAGATATCGAAAAGATTTAGTCGTTTAACTTAAAAGGACGCTGCAGCCATGATTGCTTGAAACAGTCATCAATCATGGCTTTTTCTTCTGCAACAAACCCCGCAATGCCACTCGGAAAAGGATTCTGTGCTAACCAATGTGCCGATTGCGTGATCACCGGTTCAAAACCGCGTGCGATTTTATGCTCGCCGCCCGCGCCGGGTTCAAAACGCTGCAAACCTTTTTCGATTGCAAACTCAATGCCTTGGCAATAACAAGCCTCAAAATGAAGGCTGTTCACATCGTCCATGCAACCCCAATGGCGGCCAAATAACACCGAATCGCTCACAAACATTAACGAACCGGCAATCGTTTTCCCATCGCGTTCCGCCATCACCAATAACACCTGATCCGGCAAAGCCTGAGCCACTGCCTGAAAAAACCCTTGGTTTAAGGTCGCTATACTGTGTTTTTCGGCAAAGGTTTTTTCATACAAATACGCAAAATCTTGCCAATCTTGTTCGCTAGCGGTGTGGCCATTTAACCGGCGTAAGCCTACACCTGCTTGTTCAACTTTGCGGCGTTCTTGTTTGATATTCTTACGTTTTTTGGGTTTAAGCTGGGCAAGAAAGTCATCAAAGGTTTGATAACCGCGATTAAACCAATGAAAGTGGCAATCGTGTCGAATCAACCAATCCGGTTGCGATGACAACCAGGCCTGGTCGTTTGGCGCGGCATAATGCTCGGCAAATAAAATATGCCAACCGCTCACGCCCTGCTCTGTGGCTATCTTTTGCAGATGTTTAACTAAAAATGCACGGATTTGATCGGCTTGCTGATCGGGCGCGATTAAAAACCGTTGCCCTGTCACCGGTGCATAAGGAATCGAACTCACCCATTTAGGAAAATAACCCAAACCCACCGACTGCCAAGCCTGCGACCAGGCCTGGTCGAATACAAACTCACCATAGGAATTGGTTTTGGCATAAAGCGGCATCGCCGCAATCAAACGGCCTTGATCATACAAAGCAACATGCTGCGCATACCAACCAAATTTATCACTCACGCATTGATGCTCTTCTAGCGCCAGCAAAAACTCATGACGCAAAAACGGATTATTATCAATAACCAGCCCATTCCAGGCCTGGCGATCAATATCCGCAATCTGACGAACTAAATGTAATTCCATAATCACCAGGCCTGGTTATTCAATAGCGCAAAAGCTTAGCCTTCGGGGCATGAGGATGTCAAGTGAAAGCGCCATGCGGCGCTTTTGTTACTCAACCGCTACTAGTAGCCAATGTTCTGATGATGTGATTGAGGAATTGCTTGTGCGTCGGGTATCAGATACCACATTAAATAATCCACTACCATCGGCACCAAAACCGTGTGCTTATTATCTGTTTCTTGTAACAAACGTCCTACATCTAACTTTAATTCTTTGCGGTTAGAGGTATCCATAATAATATCAACCTTATCACCATATTCACAAATAGCTTCTTCATAGCTTGGAAAGTTTGGAATACCCCTTTCAGCAGCGTCCGCCAACAATGGATTCGCTAAATTCGGTTCACTAACAGCAATAATCTTCACATGACTTTCATTTAAATCTGTAAAACGACTATAAAATTTACTACCAATTCTTATCTTTTTATTGAGTATTTGGGTTTTGTTTATGCAGATGCATCTTTTAGTTGTGCTTAAGGAGAGCATCGCCTTTATTGCCTGGCAACACGTTGCCAAAATCGATTATTCGCTTATATCATTTTTATATCATTTTTCAAATCGCGATAAAAATTCTCATGACTACCAAGTGATAACATCAACAAACAAGGAATTTCATCAATCCAACGATAGGCTAAGAGTGTTAACTGGTTTTGCATTTTAAATTTATAAACACGCACTTCGGCCAAATCGCCCTTTTTAAGCTCACCCAAATCAGGTGTTTGGATTAACTCTCTAATGGCGGTATCGAGTGCCTGTTTTTGACTGGGGTGCAACCTTTTCACCGCTTTTTGAAAACGGCGTGTTTGTTTAACCTGCATAAAAACCCCTAGCCAAATTGGTATGGGGTTACATGCTCACTGTCTTTAGTTTCTTCCAGTGACAAAAGGGTTTCTTGAATGAAGCTAAACGGCAAATCTGGGTTTTCTTCGGCTAGTTTGCCAATCTGACTCCAATACTCAATTTGCTTGGGCACCGAGCGATGTGTCACTGCGGCATACAATTTTGCTTGTTGCGCCAACGAATCCGATAATTTAATGGCGACCGACATTTTAACCTCCAAATAAAAACAAAATGAACACCTGTATTATTGCGCAGGAGAAAACATTATGCAACCTTTTAACACCTTTTAACACCTTTTATTCCCCGTCACGATCACCGCTTTACGATGCAATTCAGGGCTAATAACCGCCCTAAATGACCTACTGGAAAGCCCTCACGCGCATGCCAATTAAGGTAATGTCCTGGCAAATCAGCAACAATTCGCCCTTGGTATTTGCCGTAAGGCATCGTGACGGTAACGAGTTGTTTTAAGTTATCTGGATTCATAAGTTAAAGCGTAACCCTTAAACGTGTTCTTTTAGAGGGGTGCCATTTTTCCAACGTTTTTTGAAATCGGCTAATTTGCCAATCCTGACTCCAATACTCAATTTGCTTGGGCACCGAGCGATGGGTCACTGCGGCATACAATTTTGCTTGCTAGGCCAACGAATCGGATAATTTAAGGGCAACCAACAAAATAAGCTGAAAAAACAAACCTCACATCGAAGTCTGGCTTTGGTCAGCTTCAGTCAGCTTCAGTCAGCTTTTCTATTAGATGCATTTCAACATCTCTATTTAGCTAGCCTATGTCACTTTACCACTTCAAAGGCATACCTAAACCCGCCCGCCCACACCCTTGAATTTTTCAACAAAGGCGGCGATTTTCTGCAACACACCTTGCTTTTTGGTCAGGTATTGCGGGCTCAGCGGACTCATCTTGGGCAAAATGGCGTTGAGTTCGGTGCCGCTGTCGCTGGCGAACTCCCGCTTCAGCGAGGTGGTGATATAGCGCCTGGCTGCCTCGGCATTCAGGTTCTCGGCGCTGATCAGCGCTTGCGCTTCGCGCTGCTGCTCCGTTTGGGCAAAGCTGAAAAAGGCATCAATCACACTGGCTTTGTCGCTTATCTGGTCGAGATCGGTCTGGTTAATGAAGTCCACCAGCAAGCTCTCTTTGGCGCGGTTGCTCAGGCTGGCGCGAATCACGCGGCGCACCTCATCCACCAGTTCCGACTTGCTCTTGATCTTCTTGTTGTGCTCGAAAATCAACTCCAGGATGTAATCCAGATTGATTTCCTGTGATTTGAGCAGATCCACCTCAAACACCACGTCATCCCAGTCGAGGGTGGATTTGTCCTTCTCGGCGGAAGATTTTTCCCGGCGCAGCCAGTCGCGTACATCGTTGTAGGTTGAGCGGTAATCCTGAATCTTGCGCTCGGCAGGGAGCGTGATAGTTTGCAGTGCGCTCAGGTCGTCATCGGTTAGATAATGCTGTGCCTTGAACGCTTCCACCGCTGCCGGGTCGCTCAGCTCGACGCTTTGCAGCGCCTTCAAGCTGGCGAACTCATCATAGTTTTGCAGCACGTTCTCGACGCGCAAATACTCGCCAAACAGCTTGGCGAAGGCTTTTTTGTCGGCTTCCTTCTCAATGGCGCCCGGGTCGGGGAAGCGCGTTTCCAGCTCCTCTACCACCTCGATAAAGCCACGTCGCGCTTCACCGCTAACCCCATCGTTGAAGCCTTCCATGTATTCCTGGTAGCTCTTCTCCAGCACCACGTTCTTGGTGTTTTTATCACCGAACAGGGTGATAGCATCAATGGTCGCCTGCTCCAGGTCGCGGAAGGTGACGATATTGCCGAAGGTTTTGGTGGCATCAAAAATGCGGTTGGTGCGTGAGTAGGCCTGCATCAAGCCGTGGTAGCGCAGGTTCTTGTCCACAAACAGCGTGTTCAGCGTGGGCGCATCGAAGCCGGTCAGGAACATGCCCACCACAACAACTAAGTCGATTTCCTTAGTCTTAACCTGCTTGGCCAGATCGCGGTAATAGTTCTGAAAGCCATGGCTATCGACACTGAAGTTGGTTTTGAACAGCGCGTTGTAGTCGGCGATGGCCGCGCTCAAAAATTCTTTGGCGCTACTGTTCATGGCCGATACATCGAAACTTTCGTCCTGAATGTCGCCAATCGCCTCTTGTTCTTCATTGGCGGCGAACGAGAAGATGGTGGCTACCCTCAGCGGCTTGTCGCTGCCTTTCTGCAGTTGCCTGAAAGACTCGTAGTACAGCTTGGCAGCATCCACACTGCTCACCGCAAACATGGCATTGAAGCCTTTGTTGCCCGCTTGCAGGCGATGGGTTTTATGTCGGAAATTGTTCAGGATGTATTGAGTGATTTCACAAATACGCTCGGGGTGCAGCAAAGCTTGTTTGTTTTCCGCCGCGCTCAGTTTTTTCTCGTCCTGCTCGGTCTCAAACGCCTTGAACTGCGGGCGCACATCGTTGTAATCCACCTTGAATTTGAGCACCTTTTCATCACGAATGGCGTCGGTGATCACATACGAATGCAGTTCGCGCCCAAACACGCTGGCGGTGGTGTCGCTGCCCAGCGCGTTCTCGGGGAAGATTGGCGTGCCGGTAAAACCAAACTGATAAAACTTCTTGAACTTCTTTTTCAAGTTCTTCTGCGCCTCGCCAAACTGGCTGCGGTGGCATTCATCAAAAATAAACACCACCTGCTTGTTGTAGATAGATAAGTCGCCTTCGCTCTTCATCAGGTTGTTGAGCTTCTGGATGGTGGTGACGACGATCTTGTTGTCGTCCTTGTCCAGATTGCGCTTCAGGCCTGCTGTGCTGTCAGAGCCATTCACGCTGTCCGGTGAAAAGCGCTGGTATTCCTTCATGGTCTGGTAGTCCAGATCCTTGCGATCCACCACAAAGAACACCTTGTCGATGAACTCAAGCTCCGTGACCAGCCGCGCCGCCTTGAAACTGGTCAAGGTTTTGCCCGAACCGGTGGTGTGCCAGATGAAGCCGCCGCCCTCAAGCTTGCTCCAGTTTTTGGCCTGATAGCTGCTCCTAATCTTCCACAAAATGCGCTCGGTGGCGGCAATCTGGTACGGGCGCATCACCAACAACGTGTTGCTGACATCAAACACCGAGTAGTGCAGCAGCACATTGAGCAGGGTGTGTTTCTGGAAGAAGGTCGCCGTGAAGTCCTTTAGGTCGCGGATCAGACTGTTGTCCGCCTTCGCCCAATTCATGGTGAAGTCGAAATTGTTTTTGTTGCGCTGTGTGGTGTTGGCAAAGTAGCGGCTGTCGGTGCCGTTGGAGATCACGAACAACTGCAAATACTTGAACAGGGAATGCCTGCTGTTAAAGCTCTCCTTGCTGTAGCGGTGCACCTGGTTGAAGGCTTCACGAATCGCCACGCCGCGTTTTTTCAACTCCACCTGCACCAGCGGCAGGCCATTGACCAGAATCGTCACGTCATAGCGGTTGGCGTGGCTGCCCGTTTGCTCAAACTGCTTGATCACCTGCAGCTTGTTGCGGGCGATGTTTTTCTTATCCAGCAGGTAAATGTTCTGGATGCGGCCATCATCAAACACAAAGTCGTGAATGTAGTCATCGTGAATCTTGCGGGTTTTCTCGACGATGCCATCGCTGGGCTTGTCCAGAAACGTCTCCACAAAACGCAGCCACTCGCCGTCAGAAAACTGCACGTTATTGAGGGTTTGCAGCTGTAGGCGCACATTGGCAAGCAAGGCTTCGGGTGTGTTCAGTGCGGGCAGGTATTCATAACCCTGATTCTGCAAATCGGCAATAAATTCCCGCTCCAGATCGTATTCGCTTTGGTAGCTTTCGCTAACTTTCCATTGCTGGGTGTATTTATCCAGAACGATGAAGTTTCTGGATTCGGCAATGGTCTTGTAGTCACTCATTCTTGCGCGTCCTTTTTCCGCAGCAGCTTCTTCACCTCGCGGTCGAAATCGGATTCGATCCGCTGCTGTTTGTTAAACTTTTCATATTCGGTAAACGCTTTTTGTTCTGCCTGTTGACGGGACACGGCGCCATAACCTTCCAGAATTCGGTACTCGTTAAACGCAAGAAACTTGTTCACGCTGTCAGCAAAGCGCTCCATCGTGAAGGTATTGCGCCGCTCGATAATGCCCTCGATGTAATCAAAAAAAGCCGAAACAGCGCGTTCCAGTTTTTTGATATCCGCCTCGCTAAAATAATTTTTTGCCACGGTAGCATCCGACTTCAACACGCGGCCATCCGGCGCATTTTTATATGTGCTCATGCCCATCAAGGGTTTGCTGGCATCGGCATTCAAGGCAATTATTTCTGCCGCCGTATGGCCGGTAATCGCAAAGTGAAATTTGTCCTGCACATGGGCGTAAAACAGGCGAGTGGTTTCAGACTTGGGGTCGTAATCCATGCTGCATTCAGCAAAAATATCGGTGATCTGCTGGTAGATGCGTCGCTCGCTGGCGCGGATGGAGCGCACCCGCTCCAGCAATTCTCGGAAGTAGTCTTTGCCAAAGTAGCGGCCATTTTTCAGCCGTTCATCATCCATGGCAAAGCCCTTGATGATGTATTCCTTGATTAAGGCTGTTGCCCAGATACGGAATTGCGTCGCCTGCGCCGAATTGACCCGGTAACCGACCGAAATTACCGCATCCAGGTTGTAATATTTGACCTGCTGAGTCTGGGTAAGGCCAGCCACTGCACCGTGCTCAGTGGTTGTTTCCAAAATGGAAACAACCACTTCTTCCACCAACTCACCACTGTCAAAGATATTTTTCAGATGTTTTGAAATGGCAGGAACGCCCACACCAAACAGTTCCGCCATGCGTTTCTGGGTCAGCCAGATGCTCTCATTGCTGAGCAGCACCTCCACTTTTATCGCGCCATTGGGCGCGGTGTAGAGCAGGAATTCCGTGGTTTCATCTCTCAGCGTCAGATTGTGCTTAGGCATAGCTTCTCCCTTGTGCGTGCGTGTCGGACAATTCAATCATTGATTTCCTACCTGCTGCCAGTAGCCATAGTTGCTTTTCAAGTGATCGAGCAACAGTTTGACAGTTGCTTTCTCCGCCTGCGTTGGTTTTGCAACGGTTTCATTGGACAGCGTGCTGTGGCTGGTGAAATTGATGATGCGGCTGTAGTAAAGCTGCTTGTCATCGGGCAAAAGCTCCGACCACTTCGGGTAACCCAGAAAGCTGGCTGTTTTTTCGTAAAGATTGCGCAGCAACGTGAAGTGGTACTTCTCAACCTTGTTTTCGGCAATCGCCTGTTCGATGGTGTGCTTCAAATATAGGTGATAGGAAAAGCTCTTATTGGAGTCGCCATGCTTGACATTCAAATCGAATGATCCATCTTCAAAGCGCTCTAACAGATAGCACCCTTCCTTATTTCCCTTTTTGCTGAAGTTAAGCTCATTGTGGAGGACGTTATAAAACAGTGGGCTGTGCGTCGTGAGAATAAATTTCAAATCGGACTGACTGGAATGAATTAGTTCAGCCAAATTGACCGCCAATTCGATCAGATGGTTTTCATCCAGAGAACTTACCGGGTCATCAATAAAAACGTATTCCAAATTATTGAAAACATCAGTGGACCGATTTGCGACCTCTGCGATGTTCAGCTCGGAAATCATCTGCTCAATCAGCGAATGGAACACGCTCCAAATGAAGTTGCTTTCCTCGCCCTTGGAAATCTTTATGTTGGGCTCATGCGCGTTGTTGCCGCGCTCGAATGAAAAACGAATCTCGGAAAAGTCTGAGCTGAAATTCGGCGTCAGTTTGTCATTGGTGTAGTGCTGAAAGGTGGAGGTCACATTCCGGTCTTGGCCTTGCTCGTCAAGTACCCATGTGGTGAAAGCGTTGGGCTGGATTTTCAACCTGGGTTCGGCATCACCCTCCAGATCGTTGTCCCAATAGAACAAATCCTCGGTGAACGCGCTGAAGTAGAGAATTTTCTTTTGCGCCAGTTCTGACCGCTGCCCATCTTCATCATCGGTTTTGGGGGCAATCAAATCTTTGAACGCCCGCGACAAGCGAGTTTTACCTACGCCGTTGAAGGCGTAGATCAGCTGCACCTTTTTGTCGGCATCTTTCAACTGCTGGGCGATTGCGATCAGTGTTTTGCCCATCTCAGGCCTCTACAGATTCTGGCTTGGGGAAGCTCAGTAGTAAATCGCGGTAATAGGCGTATTGCTGCTGGCGCAACTCGATTTCGCGCGGCAGGCCTTGGGTCAGGGAGGTGGTGAGGGTATCGAATTTGTCGAGGATGGCGACGATTCGTTTCTTCTCTTCAAACGAAGGATTCGGGATGCTGATACTTTCGAGATTCTTCTTGTTCAGCTTTGGCTGAGCCGCCCCCGAGATGTAGGGCGACAAGTCGATGCTGTTCAAATAATATTCAACGTACCTGCGCTCAGCATAAGTCTCAAATTTCAGTACGTGAGCATGATTATTCACCCAGCTCTTTCCACTAATGCTAAAAGCTATTGGGGTATTTCTCGCCAGCAAGTTGGCACCATCTTCAGAGACCAGCAAGAGGTCTCCGTCAAAGATGTAGTCCTGAACATAATCTACAATTCCGGATGCGCCATAGTATGGAATATCGCCCGGGTCTCTTTGATTGCTCGTAATTGGCTTACGCTTGGAATCAAGATTCTCGGCCACCTCCCCCAACGTCTTCCACTCCACTTCCCCCTCTTCAAAACTCAACAACTGGTCGCGGTAGTAGTGGTATTGTTTTTTGCGGGTGGTCAGCTCGGTGGTCAGCTCGGCGGTCAGCTCGGTGAAGGTGTCCAGTATGCGGACGATTTCGGCCTGGATTTCCAGCGATTTTTTGGGGTTGTCTGGGCAGGGGATGGGGATTTGAAATTTCTTAAAGCCATCCATATCTACGGAGGCAAAGCTTGACATTGTTGTGTTTTTCTTGCACCAATCAGTCAATAAAAAGCAGTAATAAAAAATGAATTTAATATCGAAGGTTTCAGCATAGCCTTCTTTTAAGCTTAACCCGGTAAACCTTTGGTTTGCCAAATATGGAACAGTAATTAAAGCGTGCTCACCAATCGTTGCCGATGTTGAAATTATGATCGAATTTGCAGGGAACAACTTTCCACCCTTCACGGCACTCACTGAAATTTTTTGCAACGAGTTATCAAGAATTTGGCCGTTCACACGGATGTCATCCATCCTGAACCATGGAATAGATCCACCTTCCCAAAATTCTTTTTTTGACGTTGATGGTGTGTAGCCATTTTTCAAATCAAATACTTCGCCGACAGCCTTCCACTCCACCTCCACCCCATCCAGCAGCTTGTCGATAAAGTTCTGTTCGCTCATGCCTTATCTCCCGCTGCATCATCAAGCCGTTTTGCGGTTTCTTGCTCCAACATGGCGGCCAGCTCTTCTTCTGTAGGTAGCAGGGTTTGGTATTTCGAGGCAAATAGTTGCTGGCTTTCCCTCAGCACCGAATAGTGCACCAGGGTTTCATCTTTATCGGCACACAGAATAATGCCCAGGGTGGGGCTATCGCCTTCGCCGCGTTTGAGGTCATCAAACATGCGCACATACATGTCCATCTGGCCGATGTCCTGATGGGTCAGCTTTGCAGATTTAAGCTCAACCACCACAAAGCATTTGAGCAGGTAGTTGTAGAACACCAAATCCACATAAAAGTGTGAGGTTTCGGTGCTGATGCGCATTTGCCGGGCAACGAAAGAAAACCCCTTGCCTAGTTCCAACAAGAATTTTTGCAGATGGTTAATCAGGCTTTGCTCGAGCAGGCTTTCTTTGCCGCTTAAATCCTCGGGCACGCCCAGAAACTCCAGCACATACGGGTCTTTGATAAACGAAGCTGTGTCGCTGGCGGGCAGCACGTCGCTCTGCGGTTTCTGGTGTGCCAGAACGCGGCGGTAGTAGCCGCTTTTTATGTTGCGCTCAAGCAGACGTGAACTCCAATTTTGGTTGCTGGCTTCTTGCAAGTAGTAGTTGCGCTCGGCGGCGCTTCCCAGCCGCATGATCAGGCGCACATGCGTCCAACCAAGATTCGCTACGCAGTGCGTAGCGAATTCATCTAGGCTGGGGAAGGTTAAATAGAACTGGCGAAAGTTTTTAAGGTTGGCAACTGAAAAGCCTTGGCCAAACTGATCGCCCAGGTAGCGCGAGAGCTGGCTAATGAGGGCTTGCCCATACTCGGCACGGGCTTCACCCTGCTGCTCTTCTTCGACGATGCGCTGGCCCAGTTGCCAATAAGTTTGCACCATGGCGGTATTGACGGCACGCAAGGCCTGGCTGCGGCCTGCTTGCAGTATCTGCACGACATCGGCAAAAAACTGTTGCTCTGTGGCGGGTGGCTTGCTCATGCCTCCAACTCCTCGCCTCCCTCAATCTCCGCCACAATCGCATCAATGTGTTGGCGTAGCTGGTCGATCCTGGCAACAGTGGTTTTCAATTCGGCATTGAGCTGGGCAATGTTCACCACCTCCCGGGTGTCTTTGGCTTGCACGTAACTACTGACCGACAGGTTGTAGTCGTTGGCGGCCACCTTTTTAAACGGCACCGATTGGGCAAAGTGATCGACATTGGCCTTGCTGTCGAACACCGCCATGATTTGTTCGATATGCGCGTCCAGCAGCACGTTGTTGTTGGTTTCTTTCTTGAACAGGGCGCTGGCATCAATAAACTGGGTGGTGGTGTCGGTTTTGTGTTTGGAGAGCACCAGAATGGTCACGGCGATGGTGGTGCCGTAAAACAGGTTGGGCGCCAGCGAAATCACGGTTTCGACGTAGTTATTATCCACCAGATATTGGCGGATTTTTTTCTCCGCACCGCCTCGGTAAAAAATACCGGGGAAGCAGACGATGGCGGCGCGGCCTTTGGCGGATAGGTAGCTGAGCGCGTGCAGCACAAAGGCAAAGTCGGCCTTGGATTTGGGCGCCAGCACGCCCGCCGGGGCAAAGCGCTCGTCGTTGATCAGGGTGGGGTCATCTGAACCCACCCACTTCACCGAATACGGTGGGTTGGAGACGATGGCATCAAAGGGTTTGTCATCGCCAAAGTGCGGCCCAATCAGGGTGTTGCCGAGTTGGACGTTGAACTTGTCGTAGTTGACGTTGTGCAAGAACATGTTCATCCGCGCCAGGTTGTAGGTGGTGTGGTTGAGTTCTTGCCCAAAAAAGCCTTCTTCAATGATGTGCGCATCAAAATGCTTTTTGGCTTGGAGCAGTAACGAGCCAGAGCCACAGGCGGGGTCGTAAATCTTGTTGACGCTGGTTTGTTTGTGCATGGCCAGCTGGGCAATCAGCTTAGAGACATGCTGCGGGGTGAAGAACTCGCCACCGGATTTGCCGGCATTGGCGGCGTAGTTGGAGATGAGGAATTCGTAGGCATCGCCGAACAGGTCGATGTTGCTGCCGGCATGTGCTTGAAAAAAATCGTCGGCAAAGTTTAGCTCGGCCACGCCCTTGAGCACGGCGGCCAGGCGCAGGTTTTTATCCTTCACCGTGTTGCCTAGGCGGTTGCTGGTGGTGTCGAAATCGGCAAACAGGCCTTTGATGTCCTGTTCGGAGGGGTAGCCGTTGGCGGAGGCTTCAATGGCGGCAAAGATGGCCGCCAGATCGGTGTTCAGGCTTTGGTTGGTGTTGGCGCTGGCAGCCAGCTTGGCAAACAACTGGCTGGGGTAGATAAAGTAGCCCTTGGTCTTGATGGCGTCGTCTTTGATCTCTGGGGTGATGATGTTGTCGGCCAGCTCGGCATAGCGGATGCTGTCGTCACCGCCTTCGATGTAGACCGCGAAGTTTTCGCTGATGAAGCGGTAAAATAGCGTGCCGAGCACGTATTGTTTGAAATCCCAACCGTCGACCGCGCCGCGCACATCGTTGGCGATTTGCCAGATGCGGCGTTGCAGTTCGGTGCGCTGTTGATTACTTGTCATGGTGTTTTCCTGTACCAATATGTTTGAGTTGCTCTCAGCTCAAAATCGAGCCGACTTTTTTACGAGCTAGTCCGCTCTGCACTAATCGTTCATTTCCAAAGTCCGAACCAAGCGCTATTTTATACGCCAAGGAGGCTTGTGTGGACTAATTTAAAAAATATTAATAATGAGACCTTGGCAAAACCCCGCTATTGCCAAAGTTAAATTCTCAAATTCGACTTTTTAGAACCGCGAGCTTGCAATTTAGTCCTTTTTTGCTGTTTCGCTGTTTTGCGTCACTTTTTAGACGCTTCGGTTGTGTTGTTGTAGAGGTTGGCGAAAACGACAGATGGGGCAGATAAGTGCTTCAGCGTGTGAGGTCTGTGGGAGGTTTTTCCATGCCATGTGATAAAGTCCAGCAATGTGTAATAGTATGTTGCTGTTTTAACAGATAAATGATTTCTTTGCAAATTTATAGTGGTTTGGCAAGCTTTTCTCGTGCAAAGGTCTCAATAAGCTTATTTTTGGGCGCTCTGTTGTGAACAACCTTTTCATTGCGGTTCAATTCTGTTTGCAGGCCTGGTCATTAGCCTAAAATTGTATCTTTTTCACTTCGCCGTTTTCGCAAATCACGGCATATTGGCCTAGTGCGCGTTTACGGTTGAGTTCGCGCTTTACGGCACGTTTCAATACTTCAAGCATATCCTTAGAATCCAGTTTTTTGGCGCTTTCGGATGGTTTAATCTCTGTGGTATCCATCAGCGATTCCTTTTAAATTTTCATAATGCTGGTAATTGGCGATAACAACTTCACCTTGTTTTTTCGAAAAAATCAGTTGTGGCGCGCTCATATTCAAATAGCAATACACCGAGTCCACCGCTTCGATATAGTGGTAATACAAATTATACACGCTCTTTGGAAACCGGCGTTCAATGTCCTGAGCCGGTATATTATGACCGCCATGTAAAACGCGCTCTTCAACACGTTGTTTGGAGAGATTTACATTTTCCAATGCCAAGTAATACAGTGTTACCGTCCAGCCTTTTTGTTTGAGGTTTTTAATCCGCTTTAAATATGACAAGCCGGATAGAGTGGTTTCAAAACACACGGTTTGCTCTAATTCAATAGCGGTGTTCAAGCGTTGTAGAAACAACTTACCCGCGTGAATATTGCGCAATTCGGTTGGCACATCCACCAGGGATTTGGCAATTTCATCCGCGTTAATAAAATGTTGAATAATGCCTTCATCAATCAATTGCATCGCAAAGGTGGTTTTGCCCGCGCCTTTGGGGCCGGCGATAATAGTGAGTTCTTTAGACATTTAATTCACCTTTTGAATACAGCGCCTTCGATTAAAATCACACCCCTGCAGATTGGCTTGAAAGCCCTTTTTCGCCCTGCCGCATATCATGAAAACTCGGCGCGGCGGCTAGCAGGGTTTGGGTGTAGTGGTGTTGTGGGTTTTCGAGGATGGATTGCACATCACCCTGCTCGACGATTTTGCCTTCGGACATCACGGCGACGCGATGGGCGATGCGCGGGATGATGGAGAGGTCGTGAGTGATAAATAATAGCGATAGGTTGTAGGTTTTCTGTAGGTGGTTGAGCAAATCGAGCACTTGCGCACGCACGGTGACGTCTAGCGCGCTGGTGGGTTCGTCGCAGATGATTAATTCTGGCTCAACCGCTAGCGCACGCGCGATGCCGATGCGTTGGCGTTGGCCGCCGGAGAATTCGTGCGGGTAGCGTAACTTGTGTTCCGGCAATAGCCCAACTTGCTGGAGCAGTTGGTCAATGCGCTGATTTTGATCGTTTTTGTTTTGCGAGCCGACTTTTAGGCTCACCATACCCTCGCGGATGATTTCGCCGATGGTCATACGCGGATTGAGCGCGGAATAGGGGTCTTGAAAAATCACCTGTATTTTTTTGCGCAGGGGTTTGATTTTGCGTTCATTGAGTTGCGCCAGATTAACGTCTTGATAGCGAATTTCGCCTTCGGTGCTGTCGATTAACCGCAGAATGGCTTGGCCAATGGTGCTTTTGCCGCTGCCCGATTCGCCAACGAGCGCGAGGGTTTCGCCACGGCGAATCTCTAAATCAACCCCGTCGACCGCTTTGACATAGCCGACCGTTCGTTGCAAAAAGCCTTTTTTAATCGGAAAATGGACTTTTAAGCCGCGTAAATGTAGCAGGGTTTCATTGGTTTGCACGGGTTTGAAGTTGCGCTGTGGCAAGGCGTCAGCGAGTAGCTGTTGGGTGTAAGGATGGGTCGGCTTGGCGAAAAAATCTTTGCTGGCTGCGGTTTCGACAATCTTGCCCTTTTGCATCACCGCCACGCGATCGGCCATCTCAGCGACCACGCCCATATCATGAGTGATAAATAAGATCGACAAGCCGCGCTCGTCACGCAATTTTTTGAGCAGTTTTAAAACCTGTGCTTGGATGGTGACATCCAACGCGGTGGTCGGTTCGTCGGCGATTAATAAATCCGGTTCACAGGCCAGCGCCATCGCAATCATCACCCGTTGTTTTTGACCACCAGACAGCTGGTGCGGATACCAATTGATGCGTTGTTCAGCCTCTGGAATACCCACTTCGTTGAATAAGTCAATCGCTTTGGCTTGAGCGGCTTTTGAGGATAACCCTAAATGCACGCGTAACACTTCGGCCACTTGATCGCCCACGCGCATCACGGGGTTGAGTGAGGTCATCGGTTCTTGGAATATCATCGCAATCGACTTGCCGCGCACTTTTTGCATTTGGGCTTCGGTCAGGCTCAGCAAAGATTGGTTGTGCAGCTGAATCTCACCCGCTTCAATGTTTAGGGCTTCGGGCAGTAAACGCATCACGGCTAAGGATGTTAGGGATTTTCCACTCCCCGACTCGCCGACCAGGGCAAAAATCTCACCAGGCTGAATCTGAAAGCTAATACCATCAATCAGCGCATTATCGCCGACCTTTACCACTAGATTATCAATTGCTAAAACCGGATTTTTCACACGGGTTCCTTTATTCGCCTTTAAGCTGTTTTGTATATGTCACTGGGGTTTTGTTCTCAGTTATGTACGATGCTTGGCACCTTTATAAGCTTGCTCTTTATCTCGTTTGCCAATTGCAATCACCAACACCACTACACGCTCATCTTGTACTTGATAGATTAAACGATAACCGCTTTGACGAAGTTTTATCTTATAACAATTCTCCAGCTCCCTTAGACGATTAGATTCAATCTTCGGGTTTTCGAGTATTTGAGCGAGTTTCTTTTTTAACTGGCTGCGAATACTACTATCTAACTTTTGCCATTCTTTAAGTGCTCTTTGGTCAAATTCTAGGCTATAGATCATTTAAAGATACGGGGATTGATTGGGGGTTCTTCAATCGCTCGCGAGCTGTTTCAAGTAGAATTAAATCGTCATCATCAAGAAGCACAGGCTTAAAAGGCAATTTATGATGTTGAGCCACATACGCTAAGGTTTGACGCAATAATTCAGAAGGTGTTACATTTAGCTCTTGTAAAGCGACATAGGCTTCACTTTTGAGATCATCGTCAACCCTAATCGTTATCGTTCCCATGACTTCCCCTTTTAAAAGTAATTACATTTGTTATTACTTTAGCATAAAAACACACATTCACGCTACATGTTTTATACTTTCTATAGAAACGGTATAACCGCTAAACGGAAGACAACAAAGCTTAATAATAGCATCAACAACACATTAATTAGCGCAAAGCGTACCCTTGGATAAAGCTGCGTAGCGGCTTGGTGGCAAATTTCGGCTTGTTTTTCCGCGACAAACCAGTCCACCCAGCGTTGTTCAATTTGCGATAGACTTTTTAAATGGTGGGTAAGCGATTCAGATAAACGAGCCGCAATCACCGCTTGCAAGCTTTTATGTTGCATAAGTTGTTGCAAGGCAGTTTTATAACCATACGCCAGCACACCATTCCACACAAACACCAAGCCTAAGCCAAGATAGAACACCCAAGGCCCGAGCCAAAGATTCAAGCCAAGCGCAACCAGTAACAAGCCATTTTGAATCGCAAAATAACGCCAAAAGGCACGATACCAGGCCTGCTCTAACTCGGTTAAATAGGCTGTGGCCTGACTATTAAGTTCGGCCAACATTTTATCGCGGGTTTTCTGCTCCAGTTTTTCGCTCACCCAGTCCTTGGTTTTTTTACCCGCCAACACACTCGCGGCTAAACCCGCGCCCCAAGCCAAACCCTTTACAATCAACGGTGCCGCAAACCAAGCCATGACTTAAATATCCATTAGTTATTCTTCGGGTCTAACACGCGTTGGACGCGGTCGGAGAAGAGGTTGGCGGCTAGAACTAGGATGAACATAAACACAAAGGCGCTAAATAATGACCACCAGACCATTGGTTCGCGCGCCATTTCTAGGCGCGCTTGGTTAATCATATTGCCCCAGCTGTGCATGGTCGGATCAACGCCGACACCGACATAAGATAACACCGCTTCGGCCAACACTAACGCACTGAAATCCAACACTACCGCAATCAATACAATATGCATCACGTTGGGCAAAATATGGCGGGTAATAATCTTAAACCGACTGACACCAAACGCGCGCGCAGCGGTGACGTATTCGACTTGGCTGATTTTTAAGGTTTCAGCGCGCAATAGGCGACACAAACTGGTCCAACTGGTTAAGCCTAAAATCAGCACCAACACGAGTAAGCGGAAATCGGCGCGTTCGGTGGCGGTTTCAAACCACTGGGGGTTATTGGTGATAATGGTCTGCATCACCAACACAGAGGCGGCAATTAACAGAATCCCCGGGATTGAATTGAGCGTGGTGTAGAGATATTGAATCATGTCGTCCACCCAGCCACGAAACAGCCCGGCACTAATCCCCAGAATCAGCGCCAAGGGCAACATTACCAAGGTGGTAAGCACCCCAATCAACACCCCTGTGCGCACGCTTTTAAAGCTTTGATAGAGCACATCACCGCCGACCTTATCGGTGCCGAGCACATGATAATAATGCCCTAAATAATACAGCCAAACTAACAGCATCAATGCTAGCGAAAAGGTTAAATAAGCGGTGCGCCAGGGCAAATCGGCTTGCCCTTTGAGCACCAGGCCTGCTTGTTCGCCAAAGCGCCGCCCCAAAGCACGCGCGCGCCAAGCCAAATGCAAACTGATTAATAGCCCGCTAATCGTTAAAGCCAGCGCCAGCGCAAACACGGATTTTTGGGTGATGTCGGCGCCACGCTGTGACGGGTCTGCTAGATGCGCACCGGCATGCACCAGGTCTAAATGCTGTTGCAACACCCGCCCGTCTTCGTCTTTGACTATCGAGGTGCTATGCTCTTTTAGCGCAAAGGGCGCGGAATAGGTGCGTTCGGTTTGGCTGCGAATTTCATTAAACACCCAGTCCAAGGCGCTGGTGGTTTGACCGGCATATTGGCGTTCTTGCCCCGGTGTTTGATTGGGCAAAGCCAAGCGGAAATGCAACGAATCTAACAGCGCAATCGACAAGTAAAACAACAAGATAATCGCGGAGGCCATTGCAATTTTTGAACGGAAAATCGCCAGCCATTGCGCTTTGACTTGCGGCGAGCGCGAAATCGTCCAGCCCCATAACCCAAGTGCGACCACCAGCCCCCACACCATAATATCTGTCCAAAGCCATACCCACATCATGATAAACGCACCCTTGGATCAAAAATGGTATAGGAAATATCGGTTAGAATCAGGCCGATGATATAGAGTAGCGCGCCAAAAAATACCATCGCTTTGACAATCGCGAAATCCTGCGCGTTAATCGCATCAATGGTGTAGCTACCTAAACCAGGAATTCCGAAGAACGACTCCATAATCAAGCTGCCCATAAACAGGCTCGGAATCACCACCACTACGCCGGTTAAAATCGGCAACATACCGTTACGAAGCACGTGTTTAAACAGCACACTGATTTCCGACAAGCCTTTGGCGCGCGCGGTGCGCACATAATCGCGGTTAATCTCTTCCAAGAAAATACTGCGATACCAACGGGTGCCCGCCCCCAAACCGGCAAACACACCAATCAACACCGGCAAAATCAAAAACTTGACACTCGCCCAACCAGGTTCATAGCCGGATATCGGCACCCAATGCAGGATTTTGCTAAACAGCACCTGGCCGGCAATAATATAAAACAGCCCAGATATCGACATAATCATCACCGCAATCACCATCGCGGCGGTATCGAGTGCCGTGGCTCGGAACAGCACAATCAACAACGCCAGCGTAATGGTGGTAATCAACCCAATCGCAAAAGTCGGCAAGGCAATCGCCAAACTGGGCCACATCCGCTCGGCAATATCCGAGGCAATATCCCGCCCGGCATCGGATTTACCAAAGTCAAACACAAACAATTTTAAGGACTGTTCCACAAACAAAGTATCCGAGAACTTCACCAGGCCTGGTGCTTGGGTATTAAAAAACAGCGGCTTATCATAGCCACGCTCGGCCTTCCAACTGGCAATCAATTCCGGTGTGGTTTGTTTCGCGCCCAATTGCGCCCGTGCCATATCATCGGGCGTATTGACCATAAAGAACAACACAAAGGTAATAAAGTTCACCCCAATCAAAATCGGAATGGCATAAATCAAACGCCGCACGATATACGCCATCATAGCTTGCGCCCTCCTGTATTAGATGATTGCGGCTGAATCCGCTGTTGTTGACGCGCACGATAAGCGCTGACCGCCCAAATCGACAACACCAAAATCAATAAGCCTGCCAGCCACAACGGCCAAACCACCGGACGATTCCACTCGGCTTGTTTTTGTAGGCGCAATTCAGGATCGACCGACAAATACTTGACGCTGTTGTTGGCTAAACGGTTCGGCCAGACATTGTGATACCAGCTGTGATAGAGCGCTAACGAACGCGGGTGTAGCGCAAACACCCAAGGGGCGTCTTGGCGCACGATTTCCAACATCTCTTGAATAATCGCTAAACGCTCTGGTGAATTTTCCATATTGCGCATTTGTTCAAACAAGCGATCAAATTCCGGGTTAGCATAATTGGCCGAATTAATACCGGCACCGCCCGTTGCGACTGAACCGTTTGGCCCATAAAGCAGGAATAAAAAGTTTTCTGGGTCCGGATAATCCGCGCCCCAACCCCAAAAGAAAATCTGCGCATCGCCCTTGCGGACCTTGTCCTGAAAACGGTTTGAATCGGTCGCACGAATCACCAACTCAATCCCCAAGGCATCAAACTGTTTGCGCATCCAATCCATTCGCGCGCGATCATCCGGCCCGGTCGCCACGGCATCAAAATGCAGTTGTAAAGGTCGCCCGGTCGCTGGGTTCAAGCCATTGGGATACCCAGCTTGCGCCAACAACGCGCGCGCGGTGTCAATCGACTTGCGCTGATACTCGCCATTCACCCACTCATGCACATAGGGATTAACACCTTCTTCACCTTCCAAGTGACCAAAAATCCCTGGCGGAATCGGCCCTTGTGCCGCCATGCCGCGCTCATTCATAAAAATCGAAATAAACTCTTCATAATTCACCGCAATGCTAATCGCCTGGCGCAACTTTTGGCGATCAGCACTATAACCCCCAACAACCTCATCGAGCATATTAAAGGCCAAATAAAACACTGTCGGCTCAATGCCTGAGCGCATTTGAATACCTTTATCGGCCATTTCGCCGGTTAAATTCAACTCACCACTCACCGACACCTGCACCGCCTGATCAAAGCTATCGGAGCTCACGCCTGAAGCATCATAATAGCCTTGTAAAAACTTGTTCCAATAAGGCACACTTTCTTTTTCCAAGGTGTATATCACCTGATCCAACAGCGGCAAGCGCTTGCCCGCATCACGCAACAAAATCTCCGGCATGTAATAGGTTAAACCCGAATCTGGAAAAAACTGTTCATGAAACACCGGGTTGCGCACTAAACGCATCCGCAGGTTCGGGTTATTTTCAGCCAAATAAAACGGTCCGGTGCCCACCGGAAAGGTATTGAAATTAATATTGCGTGCCACCAGGCCTGGTTGGGCATAAAACTGTTCCACTTCCCAAGGCACCGGCGCAAAGAAATTCATCGCCAACCAATACATAAATTGCGGATACACGCCCTCAATCCGAATGCGCAGTTGATGGTCATTGACCACCTCAACGCCATCAATCTGATACGGGCGCAAATCAAAAAACGCCTCGCGCGGCTGCTCGGCTCGCTCCGCACTCACCTGCTCACTAAATTCACGCAAGCCAACAATATAGTTCATCATGGTATCCAGCACTGGCGAGTGATTTTGGCGCACCGCCATCCGCTTAATCGCATAGGCAAAGTCGGCCGCAGTGAGCTCACGCGTAGCGAGTTTAGGCAACTCAAACGGCGAACGCAAACTCGCCGCTTGGCGTGCACTTAGTGGCAAATAAACGAATTCCCCGTCTGCATCACGCGTAAACGCTGGATGCGGCTGAAATTGAATACCGGGTTTAAGGTTGAGGGTAAATTGCGAATAGGCCAAGTTTTCAGCATCTTGTGTAACCTCGACCCCCTCGGCATTAAAGTAGCGCACTTTTGGCATCTCGGTTAGCGTCAAGGGTTCCAGCGTAAACGGACGTTTTAAATAATGGTATTGCAAAGGCGGCTCAAGAATTTGGCTAATAATCTGCCACTCGTTTGAGCTATAGGCACGCACGGGGTCTAGGTGTTTGGGTGGCGCAGAAAAGGCGCTAAACAAGGTGTTTGAGCCGACGGCTTCATCCGTATAAGGTTGGTTCCACTGATCCGCACAGCCGGCCAGCAAACCAACGGATAACATAAACACAAGCCAAATCGATCCTCGTTTATTAAGCATTTTTTGGTTCACTTTTAAATTCACGTTATAATGGCGCTATTTTATGGCGTCAAATTAAATCAAAATGGAGAAAAATATGGGATTCCTAACCGGAAAACGTGCACTGATTGTCGGTGTTGCCAATAACAAATCTATCGCCTATGGTATTGCAAAACAAATGCATGAGCAAGGCGCAGAGATCGCATTAACCTATCAAAGTGAAAAACTAAAAAGCCGTGTTGAAGGTGTAGCGGCTGAATTAGGCGCCAATATCGTACTGGCGCTTGACGTAGCTGACGACCAACAGATTGCAGAGGTATTCGCACAACTGCAAACCCAATGGCCTGAAGGCTTAGATATTCTTGTACACTCTGTCGCCTTTGCACCGCGTGAAGAGCTTGAAGGTCGCATGATCGATGCTTCAACCCGCGAAGGCTTTAAAATTGCCCACGACATCAGTGCCTACAGCTTAACCGCGCTCACCAAAGCCGGCCACAGCATGCTAAAAGCGCGCCAAGGCGCGGTGATGACCATTTCTTATCTAGGCGCAGAACGCGCCGTGCCTAACTACAATGTGATGGGGATTGCCAAAGCTTCATTGGAAGCGACTGTGCGCTATCTAGCGGCTGATTTAGGCCAAGACGGCATTCGTGTCAACGCGGTATCGGCCGGCCCGATTCGTACCCTTGCCGCTTCAGGCATCAAAGATTTCCGCTCCATGCTCGATAAAGCCGCCCAGGCAACACCACTACGCCGCAATGTCACCATTCACGAAGTAGGCAATACCTGCGCCTTCCTATGCTCTGACCTTGCCTCAGGCATTACCGGCGAAATCACCTATGTCGATGGCGGTTATAATATCACCGCTTCAACCTAATAACACACGGGCTTGCCTGCTTAGCAATCAAGCCCGTCTTTTAATTTAATCTGATAAAGTTCGGTACAGCAGAACGTACTCATCAAGCTAAGATGTAATGAGGTCGAGTGCCAATGGAGACATGGGAGGATGGCAAAAAGATATGGGCTGAAAAGTTCATAGCTTAAACTTAACCTGACAAGACACTGAGCCAAAATAAGGAACTGTCAGATCAAGCCTGAGCTTCTACACCACGTATAGGTTTGATGCGACAGGGCAAATCGCGCCACTGCGCCTAACGCCCCGCCAACGGCTAACCAAAACATCATGATGGTCGTCTTTTGTGATTTGAAGTTTTATTTAAGGCTTTTAAATGAGCCATTTTAGCGGCAATTTTTATTTCCAACCCCCGCTCTACCGGCTGATAATAGTCACGCTCAACCATGTTATCAGGAAAGTAACATTCGCCCGCCGCAAAGGCATCAGGTTCGTCATGCGCATAGCGATAACCTTTGCCATAATCCATCCCCTGCATAAGCTTGGTTGGCGCGTTACGCAGATGCAGCGGCACTTCATCAGAGCCATGGTGTTTAATGTCTTTCAGTGCCGCTTTATAAGCCATATAAACGGCATTCGATTTAGGCGCAACGGCTAAATACATCGCCGCTTGTGCCAGCGCCAAATCGCCTTCGGGCGAGCCTAAACGCTCATACGCCTGCGCGGCATTCACCGCGACATCTAATGCGCGCGGATCGGCATTGGCAATTTCTTCAGACGCCATCCGAATCAAACGACGGGCTAAATACTTGGGGTCAACCCCAGCATCAAGCATCCGCACCAACCAATAGAGTGCGGCATTCGGGTCTGAACCACGCACCGATTTATGCAGAGCAGAAATTTGATCATAAAAAGCCTCACCACCCTTATCAAAGCGGCGAAAACCCGCTTGTACAATTTCACGACAATCCTGTAGTTTTATCACCAGGCCTGGTGGTAAAACGCTTGATTCAGCGGGTTGCGCAAAGTCAGCTAACTGTTCAATAAAATTAATTAACCGCCGCGCATCGCCATCTGCTGCTTGTACCAATAAATCTTGCGCATCGTCCGCCAAATTAACTTGCATGCCTAAGTCTTGCGACATCAAATTCAATGCGCGTGCCAATACTAACTTCAGCTCATCCAAATCCAAAGACTTCAACACATACACCCGTGCGCGTGATAACAAGGCATTGTTTATTTCAAACGAGGGATTTTCAGTGGTGGCGCCGATAAAAACAAAAGTACCGTCTTCGACATAGGGTAGAAACGCATCTTGCTGGGATTTATTGAAGCGATGCACCTCATCCACAAACAACAAGGTGCCTTGATTAAATTGTTCACGCTGCGCCTTGGCTTGCTCGACCGCCTTGCGCACTTCCTTGACCCCATCGAGCACCGCTGACAGATTAATAAACTCTAAATCAGATTGCAGGGCAATCAAGCGCGCCAAGGTGGTTTTACCCGTTCCCGGTGGCCCCCAAAAGATCATTGAATGCAGATGTTTGGAGGCAAACACTTTTGATAGAGCACGGTTCTCACCCAACAAGTGGGTTTGGCCAACATAATCGGCAAGGTTTTGCGGTCTTAAACGCTCAGATAAGGGTTGGTAAGCCATCACAATACACTAGATTTCACCAAACAAATCGACGTTTTGTGGCACTGAAAAACGGAACGCACTGGGTGAAATAGGCTGATTAATCTGGATGTTTTCAAACCTAACCTTAGTGACATTATCAGAACTCTGATACATCCATACTTGCTGTATCACCCCGTCTTTTAAGCCAATCTCAATGCTTTGAAAAAACGTATTGCCTCGTGGACGTAAGTTGTACCAAGTTAAACCACCACGATTACCTGCCGAAACAATGCGATAAGCCTGCTCAATCGGCTCTTCAAACAATAACCAAGCTAAGGGAATATCATTTTGAATTTCCGCCACCGGGCGCACCGACACTTGGTTCAACTCCACATCATGCACCCATAGTCGTATTCCATCGACAATAATATGTTGTTCTTCAGGTTTTTGATAATTCCAGCGCATCAGGCCGGGTCGCATTAAATCAAACGTTCCTGTTGAGACCTCTTTACGGAAAAAATATTCCTCTTCTCGCTCCTGCACAAAATCGGCAGAAAACGTTTTAAGCTCATTCACCGACTGTTGTAATGGGTGCACCTGGGCAACAACCAGGCCTGGTAGCATAAACCCGATCAAACCCAACGCATAAAATAGTTTTTTCATATTTCTTCCTTTAATCAGACTTTGGCACTAAGACTTCGCGGTTACCATTCGCTTGCATGGTCGATACCACACCTGCCGCTTCCATCGCTTCAACAATTCGCGCCGCGCGGTTATACCCAATTTTAAACCGTCGCTGTACCGATGAAATTGACACTCTACCACTTTGCACTACAAACTCGACCGCTTCATCATAAATCACATCTTGCTCAGCATCGCTCGGATCACCCGCTGCCCCACCGGACGACATCATCGAGTCGGGATCGCGGGTAATCGCTTCAAGATACTGCGGTGCACCCTGCTGCTTAATAAAGTCCACCACACGGTGCACCTCATCATCTGACACAAATGCACCGTGCACACGAATCGGTGAACCGCTACCTGGCGGCAAATATAGCATATCTCCCATCCCTAACAACTGCTCCGCACCCATTTGATCGAGTACAGTGCGTGAGTCAATTTTTGATGATACTTGAAACGAAATACGGGTTGGAATATTCGCTTTAATCAGGCCTGTTATAACGTTAACCGATGGACGCTGGGTGGCCAGAATCAAATGAATCCCCGAAGCACGCGCTTTTTGTGCCAAACGCGCAATCAGCTCTTCGACCTTTTTACCGACCACCATAATCATGTCAGCAAATTCATCAATCACCACCACAATATAAGGCAACGGCTCAAGTGTCGGCGGCGCATCTGACATTTCAAAGCTCATGGTTTTGGCTTGTTCATACAAAGGATCGGGAATCGGCTCACCCTTATCAATCGCCGCCTGCACCTTTTCATTAAAGCCGCCAATATTTCTAACGCCCATTTTCGCCATCAACATATAACGGCGATCCATTTCAAACACACACCAACGCAACGCATTCGCCGCATCCGACATATCGGTCACCACCGGGGTTAGTAGATGCGGAATATCCTCATAAATTGACAGTTCCAACATCTTAGGATCCACCATGATCAAGCGCACATCCTTAGCGGTGCTTTTATACAGCATACTCAAAATCATGCTGTTCACCCCGACTGATTTACCAGAACCCGTGGTGCCCGCCACTAACACATGCGGCATTTTGGCTAGATTAGCGACCACAGGTTTGCCCGAAATATCCTTACCTAAACCCAAAGTTAAAGGCGCACTACTGTTCTGGAAGGCCTCTGAAGATAAAATATCACTAAAGCCAACAATCTCGCGCTGGGCATTGGGGATTTCAATTCCCACACAGGATTTACCTGGAATCACATCCACCACACGCACCGCTTGCACCGCTAAAGCCCGCGCTAAGTCTTTCGACAAGTTAGAAATCTGACTAACCTTAACACCCGCAGCGGGCATTAACTCAAAACTCGTCACAACAGGGCCGGGTAAAACCGCTTCAACCGTTACTGTCACGCCAAATTCTTGCAAACGTGTTTCAAGCAACAAGGACATAGCCTGCAATTCTTCTTCAGAATAGGCATCATCATAAACTGGCGCAGGGTCAAGTAAAGACAGACAAGGTAACTCAGGTTCTTTAACGTGATAGCTCGCAGAATCGGCGCGGTACTTTGGTTCAATCGCCACAGCGCCTTGCTGTGCCAAAGTCGGTTGGCTGGTTTCTTCCTGCAACCTATCAAAGGGCGCGTCTACTTGAGCTAAAACGGGCTCTTCAGACAACACAGGGCTATCTACCTTAACCGGCTTTACTTTTCTTGAAATACCCGCTAAGTTTAAATCCACAGCCTTGGGTGATATCGGCGGGATAGTTAGATTCGGCTCGTCAACTAAGCGCGAACGCTGTGTTTCAACAGCCTGCGTGCGTTTTACTTTGTGCTCTTTAATTCTGGCTCTCTCAGCCTTTTTATTTTTAAGCCAACCTTGAATTTTCTCCACGAGATTTAAATTAATCCAAATCTGCTTTACGCTCAATCCTCGCCATCTTTCAGTAGGCAGTTTTTCTAAAACAGCATAAATCAACCACCAACCAGCTCGCCCGGTAACTTCACAAATCGTTAGCCACGACTGCCCTATTAGCATACTCATGCCCACGGCAAATAGAATCAACAAAATAAGCGTAGTAGCCAGTAAATCAAAGCCACCCACTAACCATACGCTTAGCTCATAACCGAGAACACCACCTGAAAAATAAGGTAATTCAACCAACCAGTTATCAGGATGAAGGAATAAGCTAGCCATACCAGAACCGGATAATATAATCAGCATCAGGCCAGTTAAACTGAGCAAAAAACGCCCCCAATCAAAATCCTGATTCGAGCGAACTTTTAACGTAACCCATCCGGCCATAAGAATACCAAATGGCCAAGCAAAGCCAAAAACACCAAACAAATACAATAAAAAAGATGACAACCATGCGCCCGTTGCACCGCCATAATTGTAATAATAATCAGCATGGCCTACTTTTTGAAAACCTGGATCATTAGGATCAAAACTAAACAAAACAACAAACAAAAAAATGGCTAAGCCAATACAGCTTAAAAGAACAAGGTCTTTTAACAACCAGCTCCAACGCGTCCATATTGGTGATTCGCCTTGATTTAAAGATTGGTTATCATCGGAATTAAATAAAGCCAAAATACTTCCTAAATTGTGCAAAATTGAGACAGGCGTAAAAGGTAGCTCGCTGTCAGCATTAAAAACTGCTAGAATTTTAACATAAATGAGCTACTAAACAGTGATACTCACTGATATCACCGAACAATAATTATCATAAACTAAAGGAAATATTATGACTGATAAACATTGCAAATTACTAATACTCGGTTCAGGCCCGGCTGGCTATACTGCGGCTGTTTATGCAGCACGTGCTAATCTAAATCCTGTCATCATCACGGGCATGCAGCAAGGTGGACAACTCACTACCACCACCGAAGTCGATAATTGGCCAGGCGATGCAGAAGGGCTAACTGGCCCAGATTTAATGGTGCGCATGCAACAGCATGCCGAGCGTTTTGGTACGGAGATCATTTTTGACCATATCAACCAGGCTGATCTTCAACAACGCCCCTTCGTACTAAAAGGCGACAGCGGCACTTACACTTGTGATGCGCTAATTATCGCAACCGGTGCATCGGCTAAGTATTTAGGTCTTGAGTCGGAAGAAGCGTTCAAAGGTAAAGGTGTTTCTGCTTGTGCCACCTGTGATGGCTTTTTCTAT
This sequence comes from Thiomicrospira sp. R3, assembly GCF_029581415.1. GTDB lineage: Bacteria > Pseudomonadota > Gammaproteobacteria > Thiomicrospirales > Thiomicrospiraceae > Thiomicrospira. The sequence goes on from NZ_CP121121.1 coordinate 2,054,962, forward strand.
CGCAACCAAAAAGTTGCGGTAATTGGTGGGGGCAATACCGCTGTTGAAGAAGCTCTGTATTTATCCAATATTGCGGCCGAAGTCACGGTGGTGCATCGTCGTGACAAATTTAGAAGCGAAAAAATCCTGTCTGACAAACTACTCGCCAAAGCCAAAGAGGGCAATGTAAAACTAGAGTTTAACAGCGCGCTTGACGAAGTATTAGGTGACAAAACCGGCGTGAGCGGCATACGTATCAAGAACGTTGAAACGGGTGAAACTAAAGACATCGACTTAATGGGCGTATTTATCGCGATTGGCCATACCCCTAACACTGGATTATTTGAAGGTCAGCTTGAAATGGTAAATGGCTATATTAAAGTACAAAGCGGCTTACAAGGTAATGCGACCGCCACTAGCGTGAAAGGCGTGTTTGCTGCAGGCGATGTGATGGATCAAGTTTATAAACAAGCCATCACCTCTTCAGGAGCCGGCTGCATGGCCGCACTCGATGCCGAGCGTTATTTTGAAGAGAAAGGCATATAAACCACTAACACCAAGCTGCTAATACTAAAAGCCTGTCAAACATCAGACTGACAGGCTTTTAGCTCTAGCCAGCCAAGATTGCACACTAATGTTGCAATTTGACTCATCATCAATTAGCTATAAAAAATTGAGCTTAATAGTTGCTTAATTTGCAACCACAAACGCAACAGCATAGTGTTTTTCGTCGCTAATGGATAGTTGCCATTGAGTGATTCCTAGATGAGCGGCGCGACTATGCGCACCGCCGGTAAGTTCTATTTTCGGCTGACCAAGTTCTGTATGGCTTATCACAATATCCGCAAAGCCTATCCCTTGCGCAATGCCAGTACCGAGCGCTTTACTTACCGCTTCTTTCGCCGCCCAGCGTTTGGCTAAAAATCGTGCGGGTTGGCGGTGGCTTTTTAAAACTAACTGCTCTGATTCAGATAGCAAGCGTTGTGCAAAACGAGCACCTTGCTTTTGCCACAAGACCTCTATCCGTGCAATTTCTACGATATCTGTACCAACACCCTTAATCATCGTGTTTTTAATCCACCAGATAGGCGTTTTGACGGGCTTCAACCATGAGGCGCTTCATTTCAGCAATCGCCGTAGGCAAGCCTGAATACACGGCCTGCGCGACAATCGCATGGCCGATATTTAACTCTTCAATCACCTTAATTGCGGCAATCGGCTGGACATTATGATAATGCAAACCATGCCCTGCATTCACCACCAAACCAAGGCTGTGTGCCAACTCAGCAGCCTGTGCGATGCGCTTGAGTTCAGCTTGAATGTCAGCGGGTCGGGTGAGTTTGGCATAAGTACCTGTGTGCAATTCAATCACCGGCGCACCCACCGCTTTGGCCGCACGAATTTGCGTTTCGTCAGGATCAATAAACAAAGACACGCGACAACCTGCTTTCGCTAAACGCGCGCAGGCCTGGGTTAACAAAGCCTGCTGCCCCGCTACATCCAATCCCCCTTCGGTCGTTAGTTCCTCGCGTTTTTCCGGTACTAAACAGACATCTTCCGGCTCCACATCACAGGCGATATTAATCATTTCTTCGGTAACCGCCATTTCTAAATTAATTTTAGTTTGGTAACAGGCTTTTAAGCGATAAACATCCTCATCTTGGATATGGCGACGATCTTCGCGCAAATGCAGCGTAATGCTGTCCGCACCGGCCATTTCGGCATCTAATGCGGCTTTAATCGGGTCGGGGTAACGTGTGCCGCGTGCTTGGCGCAGGGTCGCCACATGGTCAATGTTTAAGCCAAGAAAAATAGGATTCATGGTAATAAGGTGTCCTTAAAATTAATAAATTAGAATTGAAATATTGATTTAGTTAAAAAGTGCACGGGTAGCCAAGGGTTTGGTGCCAAGATGCGGTTGCAAAATCCGGCGCATCAACTGTTTCCAACTCGCCAAGCAAGCAAGACAAAATTCTTGCTCAGAAAACTTAAGTAAACACGCTCCGGTTATCGACCAGCGTGGCTGAGGCAACGGGTTAAGTTGATAAAAACCTGTTTGCGGTTGATAGCCATAGAGTAGAGCAGGTTCTATCGGCTGAGCTTGTGCATCTAATGTTAAATCAACGCCGTAACCCAATTCGGCTAACAAAACCAACTCAAACTGACGCAAGTGCCAAGCCATAAGCTCTCGTTGGTCACTTTGCGCTAAAGCATGAAGTGCTTGCTGATAATGAGCAAATAAACCCTCTAATCCATCGGTGGGCTGAATAAGCCGATAAAGCAGCTCGTTAAGATAAAGCCCACAGAGCGCCGCATCGGCTTTTAGCCCATAAGCCAAACCCTGTGGCTCTATATTTTGAGGTGTTAACCAATCCAGTTGTTGAGTAGGTGTTTCACGCCACTCAACCAACAAGGGTTGAAAGGGTTGTAACCAGGCCTGCTTTTGGCGCGCGGATTTCGAGGCCGAACGCACACCGCGTAAACTGGCGCTCACCTTACCCATTTCTGGCATAAACAAGGTCAATAACATGCTGGTTTCACGATAGGGTCGGCTATGTAAAATAAAAGCAGGCTGTATTTTTAATATCAATTAACCCGTCCTCCGCCACTCTGCCCAGCATTAATTGTGCGATTCGGTATAACCCAAACTTGCCAATGCACGGTCATCATCAGACCAGTTTTCTTTTACCTTGACCCACAACTCCAAATGCACGCGGTTCTCTAGCAGCGCAATCATGTCTTTACGCGCATCAGTACCTATTTGTTTGATTTTCTCACCTTTATCACCTATCACAATGCGTTTTTGGCCTTCACGTTCAACCAAAATCAGCGCATTAATTGCCCAACGCCCTGTGCCCTCTTCCTGTTCAAACTGCTCAATTTCTACGGTTGCACCATAAGGTACTTCATCACCTAGCATACGCATCAGTTTTTCACGCACAATTTCAGCAACCAAAAACTTGGTCGAACGGTCGGTAATATAGTCCTCAGGGAAAATCGGCGCTTGATTGGGCAAGACTTTTAAAATTTCTTTCTGAATTAAATCAAGACCATTTTTCTTATGCGCTGAAACAGGAATGAGGGTGCTAAATTCCACCTTGCCATTTAAGGTCTGCAAAAAGGGTAATAAATCAGTTTTTTGCTTAAACTTATCCACCTTATTGACAATCAACACCACCGGCGCATCGGCATGTTTTAATTGATCGGCTACTGACTGATCCTCCTTGTTCCATCGGCCGGCCTCAATCACGAACAAAATGACATCCACCCCCGAAAACGCACTTTTGGCAACACGATTCATGTAGCGGTTAATCGACTTTTGACCACCTAAATGCATACCCGGCGTATCAACGTACACTATCTGGTGATCATCAGCGGTATAAATCCCGTGGATACGGTGGCGGGTGGTTTGTGGCTTGTGTGAGGTGATGCTGAGTTTTTGCCCCAGCAGCTCATTCATTAACGTGGATTTCCCGACATTTGGCCGCCCAATAACCGCGGCAAAACCCGCTTTAAAATCCGTGGTTTCTTCAACCAGGCCTGGTTGTTCTAAATCTATATGTATCGGTTTCATAATTCACCCAGTGCATCAAGTGCAAATTCAGCTGCTTTTTGTTCCGCTTTGCGGCGTGACATATCCGTCGCTTCAAATTTTGTATTTAGCTTAGCGACATAACAAGCTACCGTGAAATTTTGGGCATGTGCCGCGCCATTAACACTAATAATGCTATATTCGGGTAAGGGTTGTTGATCCGCTTGTAAGATTTCTTGCAGGCGTGTTTTCGGGTCTTTACCTACTTTTTTTGGATCCAAGGCATCCAATCGGCCAGCATAGATCCGCTCAACAAAAGCACGTGTTTGCCCCAAGCCACCATCCTTATAAATAGCACAAATAATGGCTTCAACCGCATCAGCGATAATTGAGCTGCGTCGATAACCTCCGCTTTTAAGTTCGCCAGGGCCTAAGATCAAGTAATTAGATAACTCATATTCGCGGCCAATTTCTGCCAATGTTTCGCCCTTAACCAAATGTGCTCGAATGCGGCTTAAATCACCTTCAGGCAATTTGGTAAACTGATGAAACAAAATATCAGCGATCATAAAGTTGACTAAACTATCACCCAAAAACTCCAAACGCTCATTGTTTTTAGCATTTTGACTACGATGGGTTAGAGCCAAGCTAAGCCAGGACAAATCACTAAACGAATAACCCAGTTTGCGACTTAATTCACGAAGCTTCGCTTCTCTTTCCTCATCCAACGACATCAGTTAATCCCCTTGCCAATGCGATTGAACTGAATGCCATTGTCCCAATGCATCCAAATACCAAATGCACGGCCTTTAAGATGTTCATCTGGCACAAAGCCCCACATACGGCTATCCGCACTATGATCTCGGTTATCGCCGACAGCAAAATAATGTCCTTCTGGCACGGTGACTTCGTACATGATTTGGCCAGCACGATTAGGATCGATTAAGATCTCATGCACATTACCACCGGGTAACAGCTCTTGCAACAACGCAGCACCCGTCATAACCGAACCCGATTCAGTTCCAATATAGCGCCCAATAGGCTTTTGCTCTACTAGCTCACCATTAATAAATAACTTTTTATCTATATAACTGACCGTATCACCCGGTAAACCGACTATCCGTTTGATATAGTCAATTTTAGGGTCTAATGGGAAACGAAAAACAGCAACATCGCCACGCTTTACTTCGCCTAAAGGCAGAATTTTAGTTTGTACCACAGGTAAACGTATGCCGTAAGAAAACTTATTAACGACAATAAAATCACCTATATGTAATGTAGGGTACATAGAACCAGACGGGATTCTAAACGGCTCAATAATAAACGAACGCAACACCAAAACTATCAAAAAAACAGGAAATAAAGAGCGAGAATATTCAATAATTAATGGCTCTTTTTCAGTCGTCGCTGACTCGGCTCTTTTTCTTCGCCAAACCAGCTTATCAATAAATACAATCACCCCAGTTATCGCGGTGATTAATACCAATATTAATTCAAAACTCACTTATCCGATCCTCCAGTGTTCAATACCGCCATAAAAGCCTCCTGCGGCAGCTCAACACGTCCGATTGTTTTCATTCGTTTTTTGCCCGCTTTCTGCTTCTCTAGTAATTTTTTCTTACGCGACACGTCGCCGCCATAACATTTCGCTAAAACGTTCTTGCGCATCGCTTTTACATTGGTACGTCCGATAATCTTGCCACCAATTGCCGCCTGTATCGCTACTTCAAACATTTGGCGTGGGATAATGTCTTTGAGTTTTTCAATCATTTCCTTTCCACGCTGCACCGCCACGCAGCGGTGAGTGATGACCGCCAAGGCATCTACTGGCTCACCATTAATTAAAAAGTCTAGCTTGACTAAATCATCAGCTTGGAAACGTTTAAACTCATAATCCATCGAGGCATACCCACGACTGGTTGACTTTAAGCGGTCAAAAAAGTCCAATACCACTTCGTTCAAAGGCAGCTCAAAGCTTATCGCAATTTGGTTACCGGCATAGGTCATGTTTTTTTGCACGCCGCGCTTATCAATACACAGCTTCATCACCGCGCCGATATGATCCTGTGGCACCAAAATATTCGCTTGAATAATCGGCTCACGAATTTCATCAATCGACCCCACTTCCGGTAACTCAGACGGGTTATCAATTTTCAATACCTCGCCCTTTTTAGTTAAAATTTCATATACAACTGTTGGTGCCGTACTAATCAAATCCAGGTTATATTCACGTTCCAACCGTTCTTGCACAATTTCCATATGCAACATGCCCAAAAAGCCACAACGGAAACCAAACCCAAGTGCTTCAGAGGTTTCCGGCTCAAAATGCAATGCCGCATCATTCAAGCGCAGCTTACGCAGCGCCTCACGTAAATCTTCATAATCCTCCGAACTAATCGGAAATAACCCTGCAAACACACGCGGTTGAACCGGTTTGAACCCAGGCATACGCTCGGTCGCTGGGTTTCTGGAATCCGTAAGCGTGTCACCAACTGGCGCGCCATCAATATCTTTAATGCCCGCGATGACATAACCTACTTCGCCAGCACTCAAACAATCACGCGAGGTACGTTTGGGTGTAAAAATACCCACATCGGTTATCTCGTAGTCATCTCCCGTTGACATAACCCGCATTTTCATTTTTTTACTGATTTTGCCATCCAACACACGAACCAGTGAAACCACACCTAGATAATTATCAAACCAAGAGTCGATTATCAGTGCTTTTAACGGTCCATCAAGATTCCCCTTAGGGGCAGGAACACGCGCAACTATTTGTTCAAGCGTTTCTTTTATGCCGATTCCTGCTTTGGCGCTGGCATGCACCGCGTCATGCGCTTCGATACCAATGATTTCTTCAATTTCTTCAATTACACGTTCGGGTTCTGCCGCAGGTAAATCAATTTTATTGAGCACGGCTAAAACCTCTAGACCCTGTTCAATCGCGGTATAGCAGTTGGCTACCGTTTGCGCCTCAACGCCCTGCGACGCATCCACCACCAATAACGCGCCTTCACAGGCCGCTAAAGAACGAGACACTTCATAAGAAAAGTCCACATGCCCTGGCGTATCAATAAAGTTAAGCTGATAAGTGTTACCATCCTCAGCCGGATACATCAAGGTCACACTCTGCGCTTTAATCGTAATGCCGCGTTCTTTTTCGATGTCCATCGAATCGAGAACTTGGCTCTCCATTTCACGATCAGACAGCCCGCCGCACAGATGAATAAAACGATCGGCAATCGTTGACTTACCATGATCAATATGAGCAATAATCGAAAAATTACGGATTAGCGATAAGGGTTGTGACATGAAGGCTCCAAACAACTCAAAATTCAAATAAAAAAGGGTGCGTTCGCACCCTTTTAAGTTTAACGCCATTAGTTAACTGGCATATAAACGAAGGTTATAAAAATATTTTACGCTAAATATTCTAGCTTGACCAATTAATCAACAACCAGCGCAACAAATATTGATCGCCCATTTCTAACAATCCTTACCGGTAAAGATTGTCCAGGATGGGCTTTAGTGAGCACAGCGTCAATATCTTCAGCTTTTCTAATCGGTTGAAAATTAATACTCACAAGAATATCGCCTTGAAGAATGCCGTTTTTGCGCCCAACCCCCTCTTCAACCTTACTTACCTCTACACCAAAGGGCAGATTAAAACGAGCTAACTGTTCTTTAGTTAATTCTTTAAGCTCGATATTTAAGCGTTTACTTGCTATTTTTTCCGGCTCTTCAGGTTGAGCCTGCGCTTTCGCTTGGGGTTCATGGTCACTTAACGCAGCCAAGATTGCTGTTACGATTTTACGCTCACCTTGTCGAAGAATTTCAATTTCAACCTCTTTTTCCAAGGCAGTAATGCCCACTGCCGGAGGTAAATCAGCTGACTTCTCTATAAGTCGTCCGTCAAATTTCAGGATAATATCCCCTGATTCGATGCCCGCCTTTTCTGCTGGCGTATCTGGAAAGGCTTGTGCAACCAGTGCACCGGTGGGTTTTTCCATATTAAACGAGCGTGCCAATTCTGCAGTTACTTCTTGTACTTGAACACCAAGAAATCCGCGTTCAACCTTGCCTGTTTGCTTGATTTGCTCGACCACGTTCATCGCGATCTCAATTGGGATCGCAAACGAAAGCCCCATAAAGCCACCGCTACGCGTATAAATTTGTGCGTTAATCCCAATGACTTCGCCCTGCAGATTAATTAACGGCCCACCGGAGTTACCTGGATTAATCGCCACATCCGTTTGGATAAACGGTACATAAGTATCATCGGGCAGATTACGGCCTTTAGCACTCACAATACCGGCGGTAACGGTATAATCCAAACCAAAAGGTGCACCAATTGCTAATACCCAAGCCCCCACTTTTAATTGATCAGAGTCACCAATAGTCACAATCGGTAAACCCGTCGCGTCAACCTTCAGCAAAGCAACATCCGTTCGTGGATCACTACCAATAATCTCGGCTGTATACTCTTGGCGATCACTTAAACGCACAATAACGCCATCTGCTCCTTCGATGACATGGTGATTCGTTAGGATATAACCATCTTCGCTGATAATAAAGCCCGAACCCACTGACTGACTCCTGCGCTCAGGTTGCGGACGACGCTCTTGTCGTGGATCAAAGCCAAAGAAATGGCGCAGAAAATCATCAGGAATACCACGAAACTGAGGAGGAATCGTTTCACGAGAAATCCGTTCAGTACGTGTTGTGCTGATATTAACAACCGCTTGGTGGTTCTGCTCAACCAGTTGAGTGAAATCTGGAAAACCTGTAACAACAGACGCATGCGCTTTTAGCAGCCAAACGGGAGCAAAAACGAAACAAAGCATCATACTCAACGTAACTATCTGTTTTTTCATACTGAACTCCTAATAACTTGTATAATTTTTGGCTGCTCGGGTCGGTGATTAAATCTAACCCATAACCAAGCGACAACCATACCCAATAACGCGCCAGCCGCCGTTTGCCAGTCCTGAGGATTTAAGAGCATAGTATTAACCAACAGCGCACCTGTAAACAACCCTAATAGGGGTAATCCATAAGCTAAAAAAGCCTGTTTAATTAAACTTGAGCCGTCTAACTCCAATAAAACTTGATCACCAGGCCTGGCTTCCATCAAATTGGGCAATCTAAGTAACGGTTGACTGCCCATCGCAAAAACTTTCGCTAAACTACTTGTTCCACAACTTGACTGACCTTGACAGCCCCCACAAGCTGATTCGCGCTGAGTTCTGACCCAAACATGATTCTGGTCGGTAGATTCTACCCAACCTTGTGCCTGTAATCGCTGTGTCACTTTGATTTCCACCTTTTATTCAAATTAAGATAAACACCCAAACAATATGCTACTATTATTGCTTTTTTCAAGAGTCAAACGGAGTTTTTGTGTCCTCACGTTTTCACCAAACTCAGGTTTTAATTATCGGCAGTGGCATTGCGGGCTTATCCTTAGCCTTAAAATTAGCAAAAAACTACCAAGTAACGGTTTTAGCCAAAGCCACCCTTGCAGAGAGCAGCAGCATCTACGCACAAGGGGGTATTGCGGCGGTATTAGATCCCTTTGACTCAATAGATGCGCACGTTAATGACACATTAAATGCTGGCGCAGGTTTATGCGAAAAAGAAGCGGTACGCTTTGTCGCGCAAAATGCTAGCCAAGCTATAAATGAACTGATTGCACTGGGTGTTCCCTTTAGCCCTGCCACTGAAGACTCGCCGCCCTTTCGATTCCACTTGACTCAAGAAGGTGGGCATAGCCACCGTAGAATCATTCACGCCGCCGATCATACTGGACACTCGGTACAGTCTACCTTATTAAAAAGGTTGAAAGAACATCAAAATATTAAACTCCTACCTAATCATATGACCATTGACCTCATCACAAGTCGAGAATCTAGACGTTGTATTGGTGCTTATGTCCTTAACAAATCTAATCGCCAGGTCTTTGCAATCCAAGCCAACTTTACTGTTTTAGCAAGTGGTGGCGCGAGCAAGGCTTATCTTTACACCAGCAACCCTGATACCTCAACCGGCGATGGCATCGCCATGGCATGGCGTGCTGGCTGTCGAGTTGGCAATATGGAGTTTAATCAATTTCACCCCACCTGCTTATTTCACCCACAAGATCGTTCATTTTTAATTAGTGAGGCGGTGCGTGGTGAAGGGGGCGTTTTAAAACTTCCAAATGGTGAAGCATTTATGGCGCGATACGATGAACGAGCCGATCTTGCACCACGCGACATTGTTGCACGCGCTATAGACCAAGAAATGAAAACCCATGGTATAGACTGCGTTTACTTAGATATTAGTCATAAATCAAAAGACTACCTACAACAACATTTCCCAACGATTTATGCACGCTGTAAAAAAGTGGGCATTGATATTAGCCAACAACCCATTCCCGTTGTGCCTGCAGCTCACTATACCTGTGGGGGTATTGTGACCAACCTACAAGGCGAGACTGATTTACCCGGCCTTTATGCCATTGGCGAAACGGCTTATACCGGGTTGCATGGTGCCAATCGTCTTGCCAGTAACTCTTTACTTGAAGGACTGGTATTTGCACAAGCTACACGGCTTTCTATTGAATCCTCACAAATTATCCCTATTAATGAAGTTATTCGTGAATGGGATAGCAGCCGTGTGAGTGAAGCACGTGAACGCGTGCTCGTTTCCCATGATTGGGATGAATTGCGGCGCGTAATGTGGGATTATGTTGGTATTGTTCGAACAGATAAACGATTAAACCGTGCAGCACAGCGCATTCGTAATTTACAAAAAGAAATCAATGAGTTTTATCGCCAACATCGATTGGATAGTGATTTACTTGAATTGAGAAACTTGGCTTTGGTTGCTTCTTTAATGGTTGGTTCAGCACAAAAACGTAAAGAAAGCCGAGGACTCCATTACAACCTTGATCACCCACAAACCAAACGGCGGGCGAAACCTACCCTCTTAAAACCTAAAAACTTTCAATAAGGGCGAACAAAATGAATACAAAATGGCAAGCTTTTTTACAACAGCAGAATGCGCAACTGGATGATCAGGGCGCGATTAAGCAACTCGAATTTCCAGAATTGGAACGCATGCTCATTAAGCATGGACCCGTAATGACCAGCCTGGCCCATCATGCATTACTTAAAGTCTCTGGCGAAGACGCAGAAACGTTTCTTCAAGGCCAACTAAGCAATGATATCAAACAGGTCAATGAAGACTCTGCACACTACTCAGCCTATTGCGACCCCAAAGGTAATGTACTCGCACTATTTTTGATTTTTATGCATCAAGGTGATTACTTTTTAAGCTTTGATTATAGCCTAGCTGACGCGATTCAAAAACGCTTACAAATGTTTGTTATGCGCTCTAAAGTTACGATTAAGGCTGTCTGCGATGAATGGATACGACTTGGTTTTGCCGGACAGTTTGCTGACCTAGATATTCAACGTCGGTTAGATACCAAGTTAAAAAAAGAAATGGCTGTCACCCTCTCGAAAGAGCCAGGCCTGGAGCAAACGGTTATTATCAAAGTACCCGGCCCCTTCCATCGTTATGAAATCTTCGCCCCTGTAGAACAAGCAATGGAAAGCTGGAATAAGTTACGCCTTAATGGTGACATCACCAATATAAACGATTGGCGATTACTTAATATTGCGACTGGGCGTGCTGAGATAACAGCTGCACTCTCAGGCCAGCATCTGGCGCAAAGTTACAATTTCGATAAAACCGAGGTGATCAACTTTAAAAAAGGTTGTTACCCTGGTCAAGAAGTGATTGCACGTACTCATTATCGTGGCAAAGCCGCCAAACGTATGTTACGGATACACTTAGATGATCTAGTAGAAATGAATCCTGCCGATACACTTGAACTCATTGATAACAATGAAAAAACCTATAAACTTGATGTGGTGTTATCTAATCCGGATATTTTTGAAGGGTCTTTATGTTTAGCTATTGGTACGGTTAAATCTCTCGATTTAGCCAAAGGTCACTTAAAACTTGTCCGTACAGGGGGGCTAGCTAAAATTGAACCCCTACCCTATCCACTAATTGACGAAACCTAAAAATCATTGGGGTGCACCTAGGTTATGCGTGCATCCACTTCCTAAGATTCTTTGGCAAAACCAATACGCGCTTAGCGCGGGTTATGGCAACATAAATAACATTTAAACTCTCTTTGTAGCCAGGATGGCCATCATCAGGCCATTCAAAATCGGAAGCCAATACCACTTGATCAAACCCTAACCCTTTGGCTTTATGCACCGTGCTGATAAATACCTGTGTCTGTGAAGCATGCTGGGCGTACTTACCAAGTTTTTTTATTTTTTGCAGTGTTTCTGACTTATGGGTTTCTACAAACTTAACAATGGTTTTCCATTCCGCTTTATTGAGCTCTTCGGCCACCTCACTAAACTCTTGCCATGAGTTAAACAAACTTAGTTCAGCCGACTTGGGCGCTTTTCGGTCCCCTTGATATAAACCATAGGCAGACTCGATTAAACGTGTAACCTGATCCAAGCCGCCATTAATACAATAGCTAATGTTGCGTTGTAAACAAAAATCTGCAACCTCAAATACCTTTGCATTCGTTCGACACATCACTGCATAAGGTTTATAGGGGTCAAACCCTTGATTAATAGGTAAATCTTGACCCCGACCAACAATCTTTCTAGGTTCATTTAATTTTGTTAATAATTGATTTGCTAGGGCCGAAATATGTGCACCAAAACGAAATGAATGCGTCAGGGCATATTCTTTAAAAAACACATTTTCTAAAGTATTAATGGCATTACGCCATGCATAAATCTCTTGATGTTTATCACCAACCAAGATTTTTTGACAGGATTGTTGCGCTAAAATCGCCTGTAATACAGGATTCGTATCCTGCGCTTCATCGAGAAGAATAACATCATAGGCGAGCTTAGGTTTTCTTAACTGAAAGGCTTTAAGATAAGCATCATGCGTCATACCACATTCGCTGTTTGGATCAAGCATATTATTCGCAAGTTGCTGAACAATCGCCACCAACTGCCCAACAAAGGCTTGCTCTTCGCTAGGGCTAGCCGTGCTGCACCATTGCATAACGACCTCAGGAATATGTAACGCCTCTACCAATATTTCAGCTGAGTTTAGGTAATTAGCAAGGGTTTCACTAATCGCAATATTTACTTGAAAACGTGAACGACGAAAGGGATGCCAGTATTCAGGTTTATCTGAGTAGGCTTCTAAATCTTGATAGGGCAAAAATGCCCCTGCACGTTTAAGTTTTTGCTGATAACTGGGTTCAGCCTGCATCATAAAACGATAAGCCAAACTGTGCGCTGTTCGACACTCTACCCAGTTGGGAAAAAACTGACGCGCTTCGTCTGCAATCGCTTTATTAAACGCTAAATAGAGGATACGTTTAAACGTGAGGTGCTCTGCCACCCCTTTTAAGGTAGTGGTTTTGGTTGCACCAGCGAATGCCGGTATTTTAAAGCTTTCACCTGCCAGCGCAGCTTGAATAATCAATGACTGCTCTGGCGTGGCTTGCAAATGGCCTATCTGAAAATCAGTTTTTTCAGCGGCCATTTGGTTTGGAATAGCGGAAACCACTAAACGTAAAGCACCTCAAGAATTTCATAATCAATATCACCACTTGGTGCTTGAACTACGATTTCTTCACCTTCAGTTTTGCCAATTAATGCGCGTGCAATAGGCGAGTTTATTGATATTTTATTCGCCTTAACATCAGCTTCTTCATTGCCTACAATACGGTAGGATACTTCTTCATCCGTATCAATATTTAGCAACTTAACCGTTGCACCAAACACTATTTTTCCGTGCGCTTGAATTTGGGTAACATCAATAATTTGGACATTCCCTAAAATGCCTTCAATATACTTTATGCGAGCTTCATTCATACCCTGCTGTTCGCGGGCAGCATGGTATTCAGCATTTTCTTTTAAATCACCATGTTCACGCGCATCCGCAATCGCTTGCGTGATGCGCGGACGATCTTCTTTTTTTAAGCGATTCAATTCCATTTGTAACTTATCTGCACCTTCTTTGGTCATAGGGTGTTTTTGCATTTTCCTTCTCCTAAAAAACAAAAGAAGCCGGTACACAAGTACCGACTTCTTAGGTCATTTTAATATAAATTTTTAATATAAATCTTGAAGACGCTGCACGGGCTGCACGTCAAGATAATCCATCGCGGCAACGGTTGCAAATGCACCTGCCATTGTTGTGGTATAGCAAATTTTGTGCATTAAGGCTTCGCGGCGAATACCCGAGGAATCCTTGATGCTAACTGAACCGTCAGAAGTATTAACAATAAGATCAATTTCTTCATTTTTAATTGCATCAACAATGTTAGGGCGACCTTCAGCAACCTTGTTTATCAACTCGCACTCAATGCCTGCTTCAGCCAATGAAGCCGCTGTTCCTCGCGTTGCTACGATGCTAAAGCCCTTATGTTGCAAACGTTTAGCTAAATCAATTACCTTCACACGATCAGCCTTCCGAACACTTAAAAAAGCCTTACCTTGACTCGGTAAAATAGTGCTCGCGGCTAACTGCGCATTCGCATAAGCCTGGGCAAAGTTAACACCCACACCCATAACCTCACCAGTAGACTTCATCTCTGGGCCCAAAATAGGATCAACACCAAGAAATTTTATAAATGGGAAGACAGCTTCTTTCACGGAGTAATGCTTAGGCTTAACTTCCTTCTCAAAGCCTTGCTGTTTTAGCGTTTGGCCTACCATACAACGGGCGGCAATTTTAGCTAAAGGAACACCAATCGCTTTTGATACAAAAGGAACGGTTCTCGAAGCGCGTGGATTGACCTCTAAAACATAGATATCTTCACCTTTAACGGCAAATTGGGTATTCATCAAGCCGACTACATTAAGTGCTTTAGCCATTTTATAGACCTGATCGCGAATTTCATCTTGAATTTTTTCAGAGATGCTATAAGGAGGCAATGAACAGGCTGAATCACCCGAGTGAATCCCCGCTTGCTCAATATGCTCCATTAAGCCGCCAATCACTACCTGGTCTCCATCGCAAATCGCATCCACATCCAACTCGACGGCATCATCTAAAAAGCGATCTAATAAAACCGGTGAATCATTCGAAACTTTAACCGCCGTTTTCATATAACGAACTAAATCTTCTTCGCCATAAACAATCTCCATCGCTCGGCCACCCAAAACATAGGACGGGCGCACTACTAATGGATAACCGATTTCTTTAGCTAAAATAATAGCTTCATCTTCGCGACGCGCGGTTCTGTTTGGCGGTTGACGTAATTCAAGCTTATTAAGTAACTGCTGAAAACGCTCACGATCTTCAGCTAAATCAATCGAATCAGGTGATGTGCCAATAATGGGGACACCCGCGGCTTCAAGATCACGCGCTAGTTTCAGGGGCGTTTGACCACCATACTGTACAATTACGCCTTTTGGTTTTTCAACCGCGACAATCTCTAACACATCTTCCAGCGTAAGTGGCTCGAAATACAATCTATCTGAGGTGTCATAATCCGTTGAAACGGTTTCTGGATTACAATTGACCATAATGGTCTCATAACCATCTTCGCTTAATGCCATCGCTGCATGCACACAGCAATAATCAAATTCAATACCTTGACCAATTCGGTTTGGACCACCACCTAAAACCATAATCTTATCGCGATCAGTTGGTTGCGCTTCACACTCTTCTTCATAGGTTGAATACATATAAGCTGTAGAAGTGGCAAACTCGCCTGCACAGGTATCAACACGCTTATAAACCGGGCGAATACCCAAGGTATGACGGTACTTGCGAACCAGAGCACTGTCCGTTTTTAACAAGCTAGCAATCCGGTTATCCGAAAAGCCTCTACGCTTTAACTGACGTAAAAAACCTTTTTCAAGTGCATCCAATCCCTTTGCAACCACTTGAGCCTCAAACGCAACAATCTCTTGGATCTGCGCTAAAAACCAAGGATCTATCTTACTGACATCAAAAACCTGCTCAATTGTCCAACCAGAGCGGAATGCATCGGCTACATACCAAACACGATCAGGACCTGGGTCACGAAGTTCACGACGTAAAATATCGCGCACCTCCTTTTCATCCGTGGTCGCCATGTCAATCATTTCATCAAAACCGTTCATCCCGGTTTCAAGACCACGCAAAGCCTTTTGAATCGACTCTTGGAAATTGCGTCCGATTGCCATTACTTCGCCAACAGATTTCATCTGCGTGGAGAGCCTAGCTTGTGCCTGTGGGAACTTCTCAAAGGTGAAACGCGGCACCTTGGTTACGACATAATCAATTGAGGGTTCAAATGAAGCGGGTGTCGCACCATTTGTTATATCATTTTTTAATTCATCAAGCGTATAACCTACCGCTAACTTAGCCGCAATTTTGGCGATAGGAAATCCTGTTGCTTTGGATGCCAAGGCCGATGAACGTGAAACGCGTGGATTCATTTCAATAACAATCATCCGCCCATTTTCAGGGTTAACCGCAAACTGCACATTCGACCCACCGGTTTCAACACCAATTTCACGCAGCACCGCAATCGAGGCGTTACGCATAATCTGATATTCTTTATCCGTCAGGGTTTGAGCAGGCGCAACGGTGATCGAATCGCCGGTGTGTACACCCATCGGATCAAAGTTTTCAATCGAGCACACAATTATGCAATTGTCCTTACGATCACGCACCACTTCCATCTCAAACTCTTTCCAGCCTAAAATAGATTCTTCGATCAATAATTCTTTAGTCGGCGACAAATCAAGTCCAAACTTACAAATCTGCTCAAACTCTTCTTTGTTGTAAGCGATGCCACCACCCGAACCACCCAAGGTAAACGATGGACGAATGACTGTAGGAAACCCTAGATCCGCTTGAATTGCCCAAGCTTCATCCATATTGTGTGCGACTTCTGATTTTGGCATATCCAAACCAATCTTCGTCATCGCATGACGGAAACGATCGCGGTTTTCCGCCTTGTCGATCGCGTCTTCGCTTGCACCAATAAGTTTACAATTGTATTTTTCTAACACACCATTATGTGCCAAATCTAAAGCACAATTTAATGCTGTTTGCCCACCCATAGTGGGCAAAATAGCATCTGGACGTTCTTTTTCGATAATTCGCTCAACGACCTGCCAGGTAATCGGCTCAATGTAGGTGGCATCCGCTAAGTCAGGATCGGTCATAATCGTGGCCGGATTTGAGTTAACTAAAACGACACGATAGCCTTCCTCTTTTAGAGCCTTACAGGCTTGCGCACCGGAATAGTCAAACTCGCAGGCCTGACCAATAATGATCGGCCCAGCGCCTATAATCAGAATACTCTTTATGTCTGTTCTTTTTGGCATGTTAATCCCTTATTCTTGTGTTCAATTACCCGGCGTTAACTGATTTAAACTGTTTGATATTTTCGACAAACTGGTCGAACAATGAGGCGACATCATGCGGGCCTGAGCTGGCTTCTGGATGGCCTTGAAAACTAAATGCGGCCTTATCTGTTCTTGAAATTCCCTGTAAGGAACCATCAAACAAAGACTTATGCGTTGTTTTAAGATTGTCTGGCATAGTCGACTCATCAACGGTAAAACCGTGATTTTGAGCGGTAATTAAAACGCGGCCTGTCTCTAAATCTTGAACCGGATGGTTGCTACCATGATGGCCGAATTTCATTTTGACCGTTTGTGCACCACTCGCTAAAGCTAACAGCTGATGCCCCAGACAAATACCAAACACAGGGACATCTGTTTCTAAAATTTCTTTAATAGCATTAATAGCATAATCGCAGGGTGCTGGATCACCTGGACCATTAGATAAGAAAACGCCATCTGGATTAAGTGCAAGTACGTCTGGCGCCGATGTTTGTGCTGGAACAACCGTTATATGGCAACCACGATCTGCCAACATCCGCAGTATGTTTAATTTCACACCATAATCATAAGCAACAACATGATAAGGTTGCTGCCCAGCTCTTTCTATATGCCCCTGCCCCAGTTGCCAAGCCCCTTGCGTCCAGCGATAAGTGTCTTGTGTGGTGACCTCTTTGGCCAAATCCATACCCTTCAATCCTGCAAATGCGCGTGCTTTAGCCAAAGCTTGATCGGCATCAATATGTTCACCCGCTACAATAATGCCATTTTGCGCACCTTTTTCGCGCAGAATTCGGGTCAATTTTCGAGTGTCTATATCTGAAATAGCCACTACATTTTGCGCTTTAAGGTAATCGGGCAGGCTTTGGGTAGCGCGGAAGTTACTCATAACAACTGGACAATCCTTTACCACTAACCCTTGCGCCATAATACGAGACGACTCTTCATCCTCAGCATTAACACCAACGTTCCCAATATGTGGATAGGTTAAGGTAACAATTTGCTTGAAATAAGACGGATCCGTTAGGATTTCTTGATAGCCAGTTAGTGAAGTATTAAACACCACCTCACCTACGGATTCACCGTTGGCACCAATTGAAACCCCCCAAAACAACGTCCCATCTTCAAGCGCCAATAAAGCTGTGTAATTCATCTAATCGCCCGCCTAAATACTTAAAATGCACATACAAAAAACGGAACCTGCTCTTGAAACACAAGAACAAGCTCCGTTTAGAATTTAACTAGAATATGACCTCATGTCACCCTTAGCTTCGCGTCACAAAATCAAAAATTTAATTTTTATAATTTTAATTGATTGAACTGCTAAAGTCCAGAATAAAATACCTTACCTGAGGCTTTCAAATAAGATCTCATGAGCCTAGAGTTGCTTTAAAAAAGCTATGGCTTCGTCCGGCTGGTACACCCAGGGGAAATCAGGCAAGCTATTAACAATATTTTGACCATAGCGTTTTGTAGTAAAACGCGGATCACAAAGCACCAAAACCCCTTTATCATTCTGATCACGAATTAAACGCCCTACGCCTTGCTTTAAAGCCATAATCGCTTCAGGTAACTGAAAATGAGCAAAACCATTTAACCCTTTTTGCTTTAAGTAGCTCTCACGCGCCTGGACAATCGGATCATCAGGAGGTAAAAAAGGAATACGGTCAATTAATACAAGCTGTAAAGCCTGCCCCCTGACATCCACCCCTTCCCAAAAACTACTTGTACCCAGTAAGATAGCCGAGGCTTCTTCCCTGAAACGACTTAGTAATGCCGATTTTGAATCCTCACCCTGCACTAAAAGTAAACCTTTCCAATGATCTTGCAATAAGGCTTTTGCTTCATTTAAAGCCCGAAAACTAGTGAACAGCAAGAAGGCGCGACCATCGCTTGCTAACAGTAACGGCCAAACAGCTCGCATACATATCTTGATATAGTCGTCCGAGCGTGGATCAGGCAAACCAACAGGATGATAAATTAAACCTTGAGACTTATAGTCAAACGGACTAGGCCAAACGGCTGTAGAAGACTGAAACAATCCAAGTCTCTGCTTAAAATAATCAAAGCTATCACGCAGACTGAGTGTAGCAGATGTAAAAACCCAGCCTCCTCCAATGGCCTCTCTTTGACGCTTAAAGGGGTCTGCCACGCTTAAGGGTGTCATGTTAAGTTTAAAGCGCGCCTGTGATGACTCTGCCCATCTAACCTCACTATCCTTATCAGTTTCTAACCACATTTTAAGCTGCTGCTCAATTTCCTGACTACGTTTGGCTACCGCTGTTAATAGTTTCCCACGCTTTTCCAATGCTTTTAGATGATCAGCCAATACAGCTAAATGATTAATTAATCTTTCGAGCTGCTTGATAAAAACATCAGAACCAGAAAGCTGCTCCCAATTCCATCGCTTTTCCCACTTACCCAAGGCTTCGTTCACCAACTTTACCTGCTCTTGAAACAGGCTTAACCGTTCGATTAAATCCTCTGATTCAGGTGACTCAACCTCTTTGGCTTGCTTAATATCTCGGCACAGTTCTTCAAGCTGAAAGCGTGAAACTGAAAACCCAAGAAATTGAGCGGCTATATCGGGTAACTGGTGGGCTTCATCAAAAATATAACAATCGGCATTGGGCAACAACTCACCAAAACCCTGCTCTCTTAATGAAAGATCAGCGCAAAACAGATGATGATTAACAACTAAAACTTGAGCCTCGGCTGCTTTTAATTTTATTTTAGGATAAAAGCAGTCTGCCTCTTTATTACAAGATACTGCCTGACAAAACTCTAACCTTGCACATACCTTTCTGCTTAAAAGATCACTATCAGCAAATAAACCTGATTCAGACAAATCACCTGTTTTGGTTTTCTTCGCCCAATCTCGAAGCTTAGCAAGTTTTTGCCAATCTTCCCTGCTGTTTTTCTGCTGAGTTTCTGCGAGATGGAGTCGTTGTTCGCAAAGATAGTTTTCACGACCCTTTAACTGCATAACCACACCCTTAATACCACAAAGGTCTTTCAACAAAGGTAAATCTTTATCAATTAATTGCTGTTGTAAGTTTTTAGTCGCGGTAGAGATAATCACTTTTTTACCGCTCAACAAGGCTGGAACGAGATAAGCGAAGGTTTTACCTGTACCTGTTCCGGCTTCTGCTACCAATGTCGTTTGCTGCTCAAAACAAGAGGCTACCTGTTTTGCCATTTCAACTTGCGCTGATCGTGCACTAAAGTCAACAATCGCCTGCTTTAATTTTCCATCTTTACCAAGAAATGTTTCAACTTTTTCTTCAAGTGTCATGGGTAGAGTCCAAACAAATAAAATTCAAACCCACGCTTTAAACCATGAGAATTAAAAGCATAATAAGGAGAGAACTAGGGGGAAACAAGATTTATTAATTTTAAGCACACTTAGCGCCTAGTGTGCTTAAAGGATATAGTGATTACAACTTAACCGTCAGCATTAATTTTGTTAATCAAGTCTTTTAGTGTTTGTTCAGCTAAAGCGTTATCAACTTGACAGGTTCCTGCTGCACCATGACCTCCTCCATTATACTGAAGACATAATTCACCGACATTCGTGTTAGACGTTCTATTCAATATCGACTTCCCTATAGCAAATACGGTATTTTGCCGCTTTAACCCCCACAAAACATGAATGGAGATATTACTATCAGGATGAAGTGCATAGATGGTAAACCTATTAGTGGGATATATAATCTCTTCATCTCGCAAGTCTAGTACCACTAAATTGCCATACTGCTTTGAACAGCGAACGAGTTGCTCTTTTGCTTGTTGTTCATAGTTAAAATAAAGGTCTATACGCTCTCGAACATCAGGCAACTGACAAATTTGCTCAATTGTATGGTCGCGGCAATAATCAATCAACGCCATCATTAGCTGATAATTAGAAATCCTAAAATCTCTAAAACGACCCAAACCTGTTCTTGCGTCCATCAAAAAATTTAATAATGGCCAACCGGTAGGGTTCAATACCTCATCGCGTGAGAACTGAGCTGCGTCACCTTTATCGACAGCCTCCATAAGTTCATCCGTTATAGCGGGCAACTCAGCTTTACCGCCATAATAATCATAAACAACTCTTGCTGCAGAAGGTGCATTGACATCAATGATATGATTACTCTTTTCTTTGTTACGAATTTTTTCACTCAAATGATGGTCAAATGCTAAATGACATCCCTCAACATAAGGCAGATTGGTTGTAATGTCATGTGAACCTATCTCAACCTTGCCGTCCTGCATATCTTTTGGGTGCACAAATAAGATATCGTCAATCAAATCCATCTCTTTCAAAATAACGGCACATACCAATCCATCAAAATCACTACGCGTGACTAAACGAAACTTTTCTTTGCTCATGCTGAATCCTTGGATAATAAAAACTAAAAACTATCAATTAATCATTAGCTTGACCTTGTGCAACATCCTGGTGAACTTTTGCCATATCCAACTCGCAAAGCTGAGTAATCGCCTGCTCCAGGTTGCTCATTGGCAAGGCACCAGGGTTGGCATACACAACTACTTTCTCTCTCATTAAAGCGATAGTCGGAATAGAGCGAACTTGAAACATCTCAGCCAACTCCTGCTCTTCTTCAACGTTTACCTTGGCAAATAAAATATCTGGATGCTTGAGTGAAACCTCTTCAAACACAGGGCCAAATTGCTTACACGGCCCACACCACTCTGCCCAAAAATCAAAAATAATCATGTCATGCTCAGCGATCGTTTTTTCAAACTCAGCTGAGGTCAGGTTAATAATTGGCATAATATTCTCCTATCTCTAATCTAATGCCGGTGTTCCACCCAAAGTTAGCTTGGCTGGATCAAGGTACATCTCTAGGGTTGCCCGATCCAAATCTGTCATTTCTAATGCCACATCTAAAACTGGACGCTTTGAGCGATAAGCTTCCTTAGCAATGGCAGCTCCCTTTTCATAGCCTACCACAGTATTTAACGCTGTGACTAGGATCGGGTTGACATCAAGCGCTTTTTTAAGCGTAACCTGATTAACCACAAAACCCTTAATGGCTTGATTGGCCAACTGAACAGAAGCATTTGACGCAATCTTAATTGAATAGAGTAAATTATCTGCGATCATCGGTAACATTACATTTAACTGAAAACTACCCGATTGCGCACC
Source organism: Thiomicrospira sp. R3 (assembly GCF_029581415.1). GTDB lineage: Bacteria > Pseudomonadota > Gammaproteobacteria > Thiomicrospirales > Thiomicrospiraceae > Thiomicrospira. The sequence continues at coordinate 2,077,016 of NZ_CP121121.1, forward strand.
TAGGGTAATGGCTGTGTGATTTCCGGTAATCTGAGCGCAAACCATGGCAACGGCTTCCGGAATAACGGGATTGACCTTTCCTGGCATGATTGAGCTTCCTGGTTGTAATGCAGGCAACTGAATTTCACCCAAGCCCGCTAATGGACCCGAGTTCATCCAACGTAAGTCATTCGCAATCTTCATTAAACTCGCTGCCAAAACATTTAACTGACCACTCAACTCCAACACAGTGTCCTGACAACTTAAACCGATAAATAAATTGGGCATGGGTGAAAAGTTATAACCCAGTGAGCGAGTGAGCTCATCGCAAAAAATGGTAGAAAATCCAGGGTCGGCATTGATACCCGTTCCGACCGCTGTGCCCCCTTGAGGCAATAGCAGCAAACGTGTTAGGCTGGACTCAAGCCGTGAAATATTATCAATAATCTGTTGGCGCCAAGCATGTATTTCTTGACTGAACTTAACAGGCATGGCATCCATTAGGTGAGTACGGCCGGTTTTAACAATACCAGCAAGCTCGATAGCCTTTTCATCAAGTGTTTTAACGAGATGCTGAAGACTTGGAATTAACTGTTCACTCAACGCAATAACCGCACTAACATGAATGGCTGTAGGGACAACGTCATTCGAACTTTGACTCATATTAACATCATCATTAGGATGAATCTCAATGCCTGACAAATGGGTTCCTAATGCCGCCAACACCTCATTCATATTCATATTAGAACTGGTTGCCGAACCCGTTTGAAATACATCAACGGGAAACTGATGATCATGGTACCCATTTAACACCTCTTCAACGGCTGCAGCAATAGCTTGTTTTTTGTCTTCAGGCACTAAACCCAATTTAAAATTCGCTTGCGCACATGTACGCTTTGCAATTGCCAGTGCATAAATAAACGCCATCGGCATGCTACGACCACTAATGGGAAAATTATTAATGGCGCGCTGTGTTTGCGCACCATAAAGTGCATCAATAGGAACTTCGAGCGTACCCATACTATCTTTTTCAAGTCGCGTCTGAATCATAATTTATTTCTCATTATTAAAATTTGATAATTAACCCAATAAAAAAGCCTACAATACTTACACATAACTATGCATAATAGTTGTACAGAACAGGGGTGTTGATTTTTTTGTTTATTTGAAATTATTTTACGCAGAACTCTCTTAAATTCCCATTATTAAAACAATTGATAAGCCTAAAATACAAAAAACACCTAGTCTTAAATTCTCTTTAACTGTAAAAAACCTAAAAAACAGTTTAGTTGATTTTTATACATGTTAAACTTACTAACCAAAATTGAGAGTTGACTGACTTTTTAAAAGATTTGAAAAATTAGGAATTATGCTACTTTTACGCATAGCACTTTATTCCATATAACAACAAACCCACTGATTAAAGGGAAAGCTAACATTATGGCAAAAAAAATAAACTTACTACTTGCTGAAAACCATGGCTTGGTAAGAGAATCGCTTAAACTTTTGATCGAAACCGATCCAAATTTCAAGGTCGTTGCTGAGGCTGAAGACGGCATTGTTTGCATGGAACAAGTTCGTGCGAAAGATCCCGATATTGTAGTGCTTGGTTTATCTATGCCAAAGCTAAATGGTCTTAACACCATTTCTCAACTAAGAAGGCGTCATCAAAACACAAAGGTTTTTGTGCTGACTGCAGCCGAAACACCTACTGTGTGGCAAGAAGCTCTCGAACTGGGTGCGCATGGTATTGCCACCAAACATATAAGCAAAAAAGAACTTCTTGCTGGTTTCACTAAGGTTTTCGAGGGCGAACGTTTTATCTCAGAAGAAATTAAACCCCATGTTGTTAACCTCTTGGATGCTGACGCAAACATCAAGAAAAAACGCAATATGCGCAAATTGTCTGTTCGTGAAAAACAAGTTACAAAGTTAATAGCTGAAGGATGTAAAACTAAAGACATCGCCGAAATGCTTGAGATTAGCGATCGCACTGTTTCAAAACACCGTGAAAATTTAATGACAAAACTCGGCGCAACCTCGCCAGCTGAAATTACTCATTACGCAACGGATTCTGGTCTAACCAAAGTTAAGCTTCTTGAAATAGAATAACGCCTAGAGTTAAAATCAACGCCCATTAAAAGGCGTTGATTGACCATTTCGGCTTATCACAGGCCACTCCACATGCCAAACACTCACCCTTAAGGTTTTTAACATAGGACAAAATCCGATAAATAAAACAAGTTCACATTTTCAAACATAAATTCTATCCAGCTTAAAGCTGAGTCATTCGTTAATATATCTACCCTTACAAATATTAAAAGCGCTATCAACAAATCCATTCGTATCAAGTATGATAGTTGGATTAAAAACTAACGACAAGGATGGAAACCCATGGCAAACTGGAGCGCAGGTTATGCAGCTGATGTTGACTACACCTTTGGCTACTTTAAAGAACTTAACCCCCTCACCCTTAAATTAGCCCTTATTGACGCAGGTATAGCGCCTCCCGACATATCCACTGCATGCGAACTAGGGTTTGGCCAAGGGGTCAGCATCAATATTCATGCCGCTGGCTCCGCAACAAAATGGTATGGCACAGACTTTAGTCCCACTCAAGCGGGTTTTGCCCAACAACTGGCCCAAGCCTCCGACAACCAGGCCCATTTATTTGACCAAGCCTTTACAGACTTTGTTAAACGAGAAGATCTACCTGACTTTGACTTTATTTGTTTACACGGAATCTGGAGTTGGATATCGGATGAAAACCGTTCATTGCTCGTCGATTTTATCGCACGTAAACTTAAAGTAGGTGGTGCACTTTTTATAAGCTATAACGGCCCCGCTGGATGGGCCAATATGATACCTATTCGACACCTGCTCAATCAATATGCAGAACACATGGCGCCAAAGGGCACAAGCGCAATTGAAAAAGTACAATCTGCATTCAGCTTTGCCGAAAAACTAATCGCCATGAATCCTGGTTTTTTGCAAGCCAACCCTCAGGCACTTAAATCATTCAATGTTGTTAAGAATCAAGACCCCATTTATCTAGCTCACGAATATTTCAGCGCTGATTGGAAACCCATGCCTTTTTCAGACATGGCCGCCTGGTTAGCGCCATCAAAATGTGATTACGTCTGCTCAGCGCACAGCCTTGACGAGGTTAATGCAATTAACCTAACCGAAGCCGAAGAAGCCTTAATTAACCAACAAACTAATCCAATCTTTCGTGAAACCATTCGCGATCTATGCATGAATCAACAATTTCGACGAGACATATGGGTAAAAGGCCCTCGAAAGCTTGATCAGTTTGAACAGATGGAACAGCTTATGGAGTTGAGATTGGTGCTGATTCAACTTCGATCTGAAGTCGAACTCAGTGTTAATGGCATGCTTGGCCCACTCAAATTAAAAGCAGAAACCTACAGCCCTATTCTTGATTTTTTTGCCGATTACCGGGTAAAAACAATCGGCGAACTACTCAGCGCTATGCAAACGTTTGACATCCCGTTCGAAAAAATCATGCAGGCCATTATGGTCTTGACGGGCAAAAACACGCTTGCTTTGGCGCAAGACCCAATGCAAATAGAGCAAGCACGCCACAAAACAACAAAACTAAATCAATTTATTTTGAAAAAAGCACGCGCAAGTGATTCACTCTTGACTCTGGCCAGCCCAGTAACCGGAGGGGGGATAGAACCTCAAGGCTATGAGATGTTATTTATGTTAGCGATGCAGTTTGGGCACTCAACGCCAGAAACCATCGCTAAATTTGTCTGGGGGTTACTCAAACAGCGTGGCATTCGCCTTTATCACCAAGGTCAAGCTTTAGAAACGGATGCAGACAATCTCGACGCACTGCAACAGCAAGTCGCGTTTTTCCTTGGTGAGCCTGCTCAACTCTATCAAGCATTAGGAATTATCTAACAGAGGTTCATTTCGCTCTAAGGTTAAGGTTGAGGTTACCTTAACCCCCCAAGATTTAAAGCATTACTTTTTATTATTGGAATTCAGGTCATCAATAACTTCACCTTCAATAACATCGCCCTTGCTATCATTTTTACCTGTTGGACCTTTAGGATGACTTGAATGGCGTCGAGTTACCTGATGGTATTCAATTCGACCTGCCTCCGAGTCGCGAACCGTCCATTCTGCATAAACATACTGATTAAAGCCTTGTGCTTTTTTTGTCGCTTTAGCCAACCAGCGTTTTGCCAAAAAGACACGTAATGGTGGAACAAGCAATAACAAACCCATCACATCCGTAACCAGGCCTGGTAGTAACAAAGCGACCCCACCAATAAAAACCAGCATACCTTCAAGCACCTGCTGCTGAGGATGTTCACCTTGAGCGATGCTTAGTTGCGCCTGTTTTACAACCTGTATGCCTTGATACTTCATCATTAACCCACCTAAGGCTGCGGTTGAAATGGTCAATAAAATCGTGGGCAAGGCACCAATAGCCGACCCGACTTCAATCAACACATAAAGCTCAAGCAGAGGAACAACAATAAACAACAAAAATAAAATTTTAAACATTACTGCCTTCTTAATTTATCGACACAAACTTCTTGATACATGGCCATAATAACCTTATTTTCAAGGACTGTAGAATGAAAAAGCTAATCAAAACCTAATCCTTAAACCTTTCAAGGTTCGACTAGTGCTAAATATAGCGATTCTGATAGAATCACTCAACATATAACATAATAGGGTACAAACATGTTGAATCAAACTATTGATTACACAAAAAAATGGCTACAACTGAGTTTGCTCATGCTGTTAGGCTTATTTGCACAATCATCGTTTGCCATGATGGGTGACGATCTGCTCGATGCAGATGACGCGTTTAGCTTACAAACTGTGGTAGTTAATGATAAAGAGTTACAAGTATCTTGGAAAATTGCCAAGGACTATTATCTCTACAAAGATCGCATTTCGGTTGAGTCAAACGACATTCAACTGTCAAACCCTATTTTCCCAGCTAGTGTTCGTAAGAATGACCCTTTTTTTGGCCAAGTTGATGTTTTCCTAAAAGACTTCATGATTCGCGTGCCTTATCAAGCAACGGCTCAAGCGACCCAAGGTACTGCTGAACTCACCATAAAATATCAAGGCTGCTCAGAAAAATACGGTGTCTGTTACCCTCCGCAAACCAAAACCGTTAGGGTTAATTTACCCACGCCTTCATCCACGTCAACACAACCTTCGTTAAACAACGTAAGCTCATTACAAGAACTCAATGCGCTCCTTGCCTCCTCAACCGGCTTTGATTCGGGTTTGCTTGATGTAGATGCCGCCTTTGCTTTTTCTTCTAGCCAAAATGGTCAAGGAGAGCTTATCATCCAATGGCAAATTGCAGACGGTTATTACCTATACCGCGACAAAATTCAAGCGCGAATCTTTGAAGGCAATGCGACGCTAGGTGAAATCCAGACCCCAGCTGGCAAACAAAAAGACGACCCACTTTTTGGCTCGGTTGAAGTCTATTATGGTCAAGTTCAAGCGATACTTGCCATTCATGATGTTACAGGCCCCGTTACGGTAGAAATTGAATATCAGGGTTGTGCAGATGTAGGCGTGTGCTACCCGCCGGAGCGCAAAACCGTAACGCTTGATCCCGCTAACTTTGGCTCACCCGCCACCGCTGCGCCCTTGGCAAGCACCCCAGACCGCAGCCAAATGTCCGAATCAGACCGTATTACCGACACACTCATGAACGCCAACCTTTGGGTGGTCGTACTCACCTTCTTTGTGTTTGGTTTACTCCTGTCGTTCACGCCTTGTGTTTTCCCAATGATTCCGATTTTATCGAGTATTATCGTTGGACAAAGTGCAAAAACAGGCCAACCGATTTCCACTCGCCGCGCGTTTATTATGTCACTGGTATTTGTTTTGGCGATGGCTGCGGCTTATACCATTGCGGGCGTTCTAGCAGGCCTGTTTGGCGCAAACCTTCAAGCCACGCTACAAAACCCATGGGTTCTGGCCAGTTTTGCACTTGTATTTGTTCTGCTTGCGCTCTCTATGTTTGGATTTTACGAAATCCAACTTCCGAGCAGCTTACAAAGCAAACTTACCAATATTTCTAATAAACATCAGGGCGGTTCACTCACTGGTGTGGCCATTATGGGCTTTTTATCAGCGCTGATTGTTGGGCCTTGTGTTGCCCCTCCACTTGCGGGCGCGCTGATCTATATCGGACAAACTGGTGATGCCTTGCTGGGTGGTTTAGCGCTATTTGCAATGAGCATTGGTATGGGTGTACCCTTATTACTACTGGGTACTTCAGCGGGCAAACTCTTACCTCGTGCAGGCGCATGGATGAACACGGTAAAAGCCGTATTTGGTGTGCTACTTCTCGCTGTTGCCCTCTGGCTAGCCGACCGTATTATGCCTGACTGGTTAACCCTGGTGGCTTGGGCCTCACTGCTGATTGCCTCAGCTATCTATATGGGCGCACTTGAACCCATTGGTGATAAGTCAAACTGGCACAAGCTTTGGAAAGCCATGGGCCTAGGCTTATTGGTTTATGGTCTTGTGCTGATTATTGGCCTAGCGGGTGGTTCGCGTGACCTACTCCAGCCGCTTAAAGTCTTCCAAGGCGGGGGCAGCGCAGCGCAACAAGAAGCTAAACTGCAATTTGAATACATTAACTCATTGGACGAGCTTAACGCTCGCATCGGCAAAGGCCAACCCGTAATGCTTGATTTTTATGCCGATTGGTGTGTAAGTTGTCATGAGATGGAACGCCTTACTTTTAGCGATCCAGGGGTTCAAGCCGCACTGGCGGGGGTAACCCTGCTAAAAGCGGATGTAACGGCCAACAACACTGACCACCGTGCGCTGATGCGTGAATTGGGCATTGTTGGCCCCCCCGCTATTCTGTTCTACAACCCACAAGGCCAAGAGCAACGTGGACAGCGTGTAGTCGGTTTTCAAAATGCTGAAACCTTTAGGGCGAATATTAACGCTGCTTTAAACTAAGTTTAAACGGAGTCCCTAGAACTAAGGCCGCAATCGCGGCCTTTTTTATAGTTGTGTTAGCGCATTAGTGCGGCAAACTTATCGGCTAAGGTACCCTAGCCGCCGACTTCATCGACAAGCTAATGCGTTTTCGTGATGCATCCACGTCCAGTACGCTAACCTGAACAATCTGCCCTGCTTTGACCACTTCACGTGGATCACTAACAAACTTATCCGCTAAATGAGAAATATGCACTAAGCCATCTTGATGAACCCCAATATCCACAAAAGCACCAAAATGCGTAACATTCGTGACCACACCCTCTAGCACCAGGCCTGGTGCTAGATCTTTTATCTCGGTAACCGCTTCGTTAAATGTCGCTGTTTTAAAACTTGGCCGTGGGTCACGACCCGGCTTTTCTAATTCACTGACAATATCACGCAGCGTTGGTAAACCAACCTGTTCCGTTACAAAGTCCTTGAGTTGAATTTTTTTTATTTGATCTGGTGCACCAATCAGCTTGCCTAATTCAACGTTCAAACCCTTAGCCATCTGCTCAACAATACCATAGGACTCAGGATGCACCGCTGACTGGTCTAATGGATGGTCACCGTTACGAATCCGCAAAAAGCCCGCACACTGCTCAAAGGCTTTAGGCCCTAAACGTGCTACCTGCTTAAGTTGCTTGCGGTTTGAAAACGAACCGTTTTCATCACGCCAATCCACAATAGATTGCGCTAATCGTCCCGACAAACCCGACACATAACTAAGCAACGCCACGGAGGCCGTATTTAAATCCACACCCACCGAGTTGACGCAATCCTCAACCGTCGCTTGCAAAGAGTGGGCGAGCGCAGCCTGGTTAACATCGTGTTGATATTGACCCACACCTATCGCCTTGGGTTCAATCTTAACCAACTCAGCTAACGGATCTTGTAACCGCCGACCTATGGATACAGCTCCACGAATTGACACATCCAGATCAGGAAATTCTTTTTGCGCTAACTCAGAGGCGGAATAAACCGATGCACCGGCCTCGGAAACCACGACCTTTTGCGCCTGGCTTAAGTTAAACTCTTTTAAGGTCTCCGCCACCAGTTGCTCGGTTTCGCGTGAAGCGGTACCATTGCCAATACTCACCAGCTCAACGCTAAACTGCTCAATCAGCTTAGCGATTTTTTGTTTGCTGGCCTGCCATTGGTTTTGTGGCTGATGAGGATACAGAGTATCGGTCGCCACCAGCTTACCGGTTGAATCCACAACAGCAAGCTTAACCCCACTGCGATAACCCGGGTCCAAGGCTAGGGTCACCTTAGCGCCTGCCGGAGCCGCTAATAACAAGTCTTTTAAATTCTGCGCAAAAACATCTATCGCCCCCTGCTCAGCCTGTTCACGCAAACGACTAAACAACTCGTTCTCCAACGACTTAGCTAGCTTTAAGCGCCAGGCCTGGTGAATAACCTGCTTAAAAAATAATTCTGCGGGTTGACCGCTTAGATTTAATTGATGATAACGGCGTATGGTTTCTAAAAATGGATGAGTGGCTGGCTGTGCATCAGGAAGATCAAGTTTTAGTCTTAATACGCCACTCTGCTCACCTCGAAACAAGGCCAACGCCCGATGCGATGGAATTTTAGCAATCCATTCACGGTATTCATAATAATCTTGAAACTTCTCGCCCTCATCAATAGCATTTTTAATTTTGAGGCTTGTGACCTCTCCCTGCTTCCAAAACGATTCACGTAATTGAGCGACCAGGCCTGGTTCTTGCGCCAACAGATCAACCAAAATATCCTGCGCACCACTTAACGCTTGTTCTAAGGTATCAATCCCTTTTTCGGCACGGATATACCCCAGGGCTTCGCGCTCAGGGTCAAGTGACAAATTCGCCAACAAGGCCAAGGCCAAAGGCTCCAGGCCTGCTTCTCGTGCTTTTGTCGCTTTGGAATTTCGTGCGGGTTTAAAAGGACGATACAAATCCTCTAACTCGGTTTTGCTCTGACAGGCTTCAATTTCAGCCCGCAGTTCAGGCGTTAATTTCTGTTGTGCTTCAATACTGGCAACAATGGTTTGCTTGCGATCGGCCAAGCTAGTTAAATAACTCAAGCGGGTTTCGAGTTGACGCAATTGAACATCATCTAAACCCTGCGTGACCTCTTTACGATAACGCGCAATAAACGGCACAGACGCACCCTCAGCAAATAGCTTAATCGCGGCCGCCACCTGAGACGAATTAATATTTAATTCCTTGGCAATAATGCCCGCAACATTCATACTCGTCATCTTTTCTCTCTTTCGTTTATTTTAAAGGTGTGAACTGTCAACTCTCATCCCATAACATGTCACACAGGACTTCAAACCACGTATCAAAATCAATATTATCTTTTGGCATAACAGCCAACCATTTTATTTAAACTAAAAACCTACCGCCAAAATAGACTAAATAATCACCACCTTGCTCCACTTGCAGAACAATGGCGTAAGCGGTGGTAATCGACTTCCCACCAGCTCCCCAAAGTTTGGGGAAACATCGCTACTGCATGAATTCAAACTGTTGCGGGCGGCGCTGCTTGGTAACACGGTGATCCTCTTTAGTTGCCTTGCAATGATCCCAATCACGATCTTCATAAGTAATATCACTTGCACCTGTAAACGCCCCTCTGCCTAAAGCGACTCGACTTGAATGCCGTGTAGATATGACGCGAATGGGTGCGGCGCGAAAGCACACTCTAGCTCTCGCTTTTCATTGCCGTGCATTCCAAGGGTTGATGACGTTCAGCCCGGCAGCCTCAAAAGGGGTGGTGTCACGGGTGGCGACGGCGAAGCTGTTGGCGAGGGCAACGGCTACAATGAAGGCATCGGCCGTTTCAACGGCCAAGCCAGCAGCGCGGGACGTGGCCAGCAGCTGGGCATAAGCCTTTGTGCAAGCCATATCGAACAACAACACCCGGTTGGCGAACATCGGCAGCAAGCGCTTTTCCAAGTTTTCATGCAGGCTGGCACGGCGCCTTCCGGCCGGCATCAGCGCGATACCCGCACGCAGCTCGGCTACCGTGATCGCGGACAGGTAGAGCGTTTCCAGCGCTTGCGCGTCGATCCAGTCAAGGACACGAGCATTAGGCTCCTGACGTTGCGTCTCCGAAATCACGTTCGTATCGAGCAGGATCATTCGAAGCTCGCCGCACAGGCCGGAGACTTGATGCGCACGCTCTCAAACAAGGCGTGCTCTTCATCGGTCAGGCCGCCCGCCTCGCGGGCGATGGAGGCCAAGAACGAGCCAAGTTTCACGCGGCCCTCGGGCTTCGCGGCCCGCTCCAAGATGTCGCGGATTTCGGCCTCGGTGCTGCGGCCGTGGTGGGCGGCTTGGATTCGGATAGCCCGATGCACCTCATCGGGCAGATTTCTTACGTTCACGTTTGCCATTTGGTATATCTCCATGAATAACCATCAATGCACCCATTGTATAGCAATGATACCAAAGCGCAAGCGTTTTAGAGTCCACAAACGGTGGTAACGCATAGCATAACCATTGCTAGCCATATAAAGCTGGACTGTCAACCCTTTTTCTTTATTGGCGCGACGGTATTTGTCAACCCAGCCTAAAGCGTGTTGTCTTTGATGTCTAAATCGCGCGCTATTTGCGCAATCGTTTTTGACCCTTCAAGCGCCATTTCAATCGCTTGTTAATTGAGTTGGTCGTCATAGCGTTTTGGGTGTTTCATTGTCATTTTTCATTCCTCGTATTTCAGTTACATTTTAACGTGTCTTTGTGTACGAAGGATTGTAGCCAGTCCAGCCTATGTCTAATCAATCTACTTGATTTTGCCCCCAGCTTATTCAAATGGGATAAGACATCAGCGCTACTTACAAAATTATCAAACGAACCATAAACACTTTTAAACCGATTGTAAAGCTATTAACCCGCTTAAATTTAATGCTAGACTTGCCTATTTAAACCATAAAGTCATGAAAACCATGAAAAAACATTGGGAACTATTTTGTCGGGTTATTGACAATTACGGTGATATTGCCGTGTGTTGGCGGCTGGCAAAAACACTCACACAGGATAATCAAATAAAGGTGCGCATCTGGGTTGACGACTTAAGCACCTTAAAAGCCCTAGTGCCCGCCACCGACCGCCGCGCACTGAAACAGCAACTTGAAGGTATTGAGGTTTTTTACTGGTCTGACCCCTGGAGCGATGTAAGCATTCAACCGGCTGAGGTAGTTATCGAAACATTTGGCTGTTCATTACCAGAGGCTTATTTACAGCGCATGCAACAACATCGACCCGTATGGATTAATCTGGATTATTTTAGTGCCGAACCCTGGGTGTGCGATTTTCATCGTATGCCTTCAAAACAAGCTAATGGTTTAGATAAGTTTTTTTTCTATCCCAGTGTTTTAGAGCAAACAGGTGGCTTAATGCGTGAAGCCAGCCTGCTTGAGCAACGCCAAAGCCACTTAGCGCAACCTGAAAGTTCAGCATGGTTAAGCCATCTAGGTCTAAAACTGAGTGCTAAGCCGAGCTTAAAGATTTCCTTGTTTGGCTATAGCAATCCTCAACTTCCTGCGCTCCTTGATAGCTGGATCAATGCACACCAACCGATCGAGGTTTTTCTGCCACAAGGTCAACTTCATCAGCAAATCGAACAGTGTTTACAGCTAAACTTAGAGCCAGGTAAAAGCGTTCATACTAACCAACTCACACTCCACAGCCTGCCTTTTCTGCCCCAAGCTGATTTCGACAAACTCTTATGGCACTGTGACCTAAACTTTGTTCGGGGAGAAGAATCCTTTGTCCGCGCACAATGGGCCGCCAAACCCTTTGTTTGGCATATCTACCCAACCGATGATCAAGCACACTGGACAAAACTAGATGCGTTTTTTGATCGCTATACACAGGGATTAGCCACAGACTTAAAAAAAGTCATTAGCCTTTTTAACAAGGCCTGGAACCAAGCTCACCATCAACAGCTTGACCACCAGGCCTGGTTAGATCTGATTCAACAACTTGATAACTGGCAGCAGCATAGCCAAGACTGGGTGACTTATCTCAACGAACTGGGGGATTTAACATCTAATCTAGTCAAATTTGTTGAAAGCAAGGTATAATGCGACGATTTTTTACATTTTTCAGGGAAAACGAGATGAAAACAGCACAAGAATTCCGAGTCGGTAACGTATTTATGCTTGGTAACGAACCTATGGTTGTTCTAAGAACAGAATTTAACAAATCAGGTCGTAACTCGGCTGTGGTTAAAATGAAGCTTAAAAACTTATTAAACGGCAGCGGTACCGAACAAGTGTACAAAGCCGATGACAAGTTTGAGCCGGTTATTCTTGAGAAAAAGCCTTGTACCTATAGCTACTTTACCGATCCGTTATTTGTATTTATGGACGAAGAGTACAACCAGTACGAAATTGAAAAGGACAACTTAGGTGACGCCATCAACTTTATCGAAGACGGTATGGAAGATCAGTGCGAAGTGACCTTCTATGAAGGCAAGCCTATTTCTATTGAAATGCCAACCATTATTGTACGTGAAGTCGCCTATACTGAACCAGCAGCACGCGGCGATACATCAGGTAAAGTAATGAAAGTAGCGCGTTTAAATTCAGGCTATGAACTACAAGTTGCTTCTTTTATCGAAATTGGTGAACGTATTGAAATTGATAGCCGTACCGGTGAATTCCGCAAACGTGCGCAATAACTCGATTTAACTGAAACCTATCTTACCCCCGAGGGTTAATTTAGGTTTTCAGCATAAACCAAAAAACCCAGCAAAAGCTGGGTTTTTTGTATCAAGTCAAAGCTAAATTAGATCACTTTACCTGCATAGTCAGCAAGACCTGGATCCGTGCTAACGTTTTTCAACGTAGGACGGTTAACTTTACTAAGTTTTACCACACCGTTGTTTTTCTTCGCTTGACGGCGAAGATAATCTGCGGCTACGTCCCACATTAAGCGGCCTTCACCGACTTGATCAACCTGCGCCCAACCGGCTACACGATAAGTTTTCTTCATATCAACAGGTGTACCATCATCAAGCTTCATATCAGTAATACGGTTACCCAATGTTTCGTTCGGATCAATGGTGTAATCCAAGCCACCGATACGCGCCATGTCACCACCTGATTGCAAGTAAGGGTCAACTACGAACAAGTTTTCAGCAATACCTTCAAAAATATCCTTAAGCTGTGCACCTGTGTATTCCGTTACATAGGTCTCACCATAGGTCAATGACGTTTGATCCATCACGCGTTCCATGGTAATCATTTCACCAGCAATAACTGAAGTACCCCAACGAACACCCGCTGACATAGCTATATCGGCATTATGTTCTTCACGCAACGCGTTAACTAAAATCTGATCCCACGTACCCATAAAGTTACCACGACGGTAAAGTGTATCTCCGGCAATGGCTAGCTCTTCACTCATGATCTCGCCGAAGGTTTTACCAATACGTGCAGGGTTATTGCGATATTTAGGGTTACGTGCTTCAATGATATTCTGGTCATATTTACGTACACAAAGTTCGTCTAGGAATTGGCTCATTGCTGGGTCAGCAGGCAATACATTTGCAAATACAGGCAATAGCTTGTAGTTCACGCCTTTTAGCTTGCCCTCCTGAATATCTAAATCCATTACACCTACAAACTTACCATTAGAACCAGCGTTAGTAACATAACACGTACCGCCATCTGGACGCTTAACCTTGGTAGGTACTGGCATACCATCATGGGTGTGACCACCAAAAATAGCATCAACACCTGAAATGCGACCGGCCATCTTTATATCCACGTCCATACCGTTATGAGAAATAACAACAACAGCCGCTACATTTTCATTTTCACGGATATGGTTAACCGTTGCTTGCATTTCTTCTTCACGTAAACCAAATGACCAGTCAGGGAAGTTCGCAATTGGGTTAGCGTTTGACAAGCGTGGGAAGGTCTGACCAACAACCGCAATACGTTGACCATTTATGGTTTTAATCGTGTACGGCTTAAACGGCAACAAGTTGTCTTCATCATACATACCATGACCGCCGTGACGATCACACATTTCACGGTATTCATCACCAAATAAGGCATCTTCACGCAAACGGGTATTGTTAGAAATATATTCACCCTTAAAAGCATTTATATTGCGAAGAACTTCTTCTTGCTGATAGGTAAACTCCCAGTGCCCTGTAAGAATATCTAACCCAAGAAGATTAGAAGCTTCTACCATGACCATACCGCGCGTAAACAATGCGGTTCCTGACCCATGCCACAAATCACCGCCATCCATATAGATTGAATTGCCTGCACCCGCTTGTGCACGCAAATTATCAATTAAGGTTTTGAGATGCGCAAAACCACCGACCTTACCATATTTCTTAGCAGCATTTTCAAAGTCTAAGTAAGTAAATGCATAGGCTTCAGGCGAGCCTTCTTTAATTTCAACACCGTTAGCGGCTAAATCTTTAAGCAGGTTTTTACCCACGATATGAGGACGCTGGCCGTGTGCGGGACCGACACCTAAGTTTACGTTTGGCTCACGGAAAAAAATCGGCTTCAACTGAGCATGGTTGTCAGTTGTATGAATTAGACGTACATTGCCCTTCATAGGCGTGTCATACACTTTTTTCCAATCCATTGGCTTATCACCCATAGCTCTTGCACCTGCAGGTAACATACCCGCTGCTGCGGCAACAGCCATAACATGTAAAAATTCACGACGATTTAAAGACATAGGGTCTCTCCGTTCAAGTTAAAAATTCAGCGCAAGCGCCCGTTTAAAAAAGTGTGTTCAAGTTAACTAAATTAACCGCTAAAGTCAAACGGACTAGGTTACTAATACACCAGAATTATCTTATAGTCCATTAAAGCTAGTTTATAACTCCAGCTTCAATGGGTTATTAAAGAAAAAACTAAGGATTTATTAGCCTACCCACTTGCGCGCGTTGCGGAATAAACGCATCCAAGGCGCATCTTCATGCCAATCATCTGGGCACCAAGAATACTGAACCGCACGGAACACACGCTCTGGGTGAGGCATCATAATGGTAACGCGCCCATCCTCAGTGGTTAAACCCGTAATACCCTGCTCTGAACCATTTGGGTTAAATGGATAGCGTTCGGTAGCCAAACCCTGTGTATTTACATAACGCAAGCCAACCATGCCTTTAGCCAGCTCAGATGAGCCCAAACCAAAATCAACACGCCCCTCGCCATGCGCTACGGCTACAGGGATTCGGCTCCCCGCCATGCCTGCCAACAATACAGAAGGCGATTGCTGAACTTCGACCAAAGACAAGCGTGCCTCAAACTGTTCTGAACGATTACGAACAAACGCAGGCCAATGGGATGCACCTGGAATAATCGATTTCAAATTCGACATCATTTGACAGCCATTACACACCCCTAAACTAAAGGTATCTTGACGATTAAAAAAAGCTTCAAACTGATCGCGAGCCATCGTATTAAACAGAATCGAATTCGCCCAACCACGCCCAGCACCCAGCACATCACCGTAAGAGAAACCGCCGCAAGCGACTAGGCCTTTAAACGCTTCAAGCGTAATGCGCCCTTCAAGAATATCACTCATATGCACATCTATCGCGCTAAACCCTGCACGGTCAAACGCCGCCGCCATCTCTTGCTGACCATTAACCCCTTGTTCACGTAAAATCGCCACTTTTGGGCGCACACCTGTTTTAATAAACGGTGCGGCAATATTGTCATTAATATCAAAACTAGGTTTCGCCACTAATTCAGTATTGACTGAGTCTTTAATCGCATCAAACTCTTGTTGAGCACACACTTCATTGTCACGCAAAGCCTGAATACGGTAAGACGTTTCCGACCACCAGGCCTGGTAATGGGCACGTGCGCCTTTTAACAGGGTTTTTTCATGGTTTTTAATAACCATTTCATCAGTGCTATTAGGTTGACCAATCCAATGCGTCATTTCAGACAAACCATAGTGCGCTAATAGCTGATTAACCTGATCACAGGATTCAGCTTTGACCTGAATCACCGCCCCCAATTCTTCGGCTGTTAAAGCGGCAATCGGCTCAACGCCTAATTCAGCGACATTAATATCTAACCCGCAATGCCCAGCAAACGCCATTTCCATCAAGGTCACTAATAAACCGCCATCAGCCCGATCATGGTACGCCAGCAGCAGGCCTGCTTGATTTAATGCCTGAATCGCATTAAAGAATTGGATTAAATCCTCAGCGTGATCCAAGTCTGCAGGGGTTTCACCGACCTGATTATAAACCTGCGCCAAACAGCTAGCACCGACACGATTTTGCTTACGCCCTAAATCAATCACCGCCAAGTGTGTGTCGCCTAGGTCAGTACGCAATTGAGGCGTTAAGGTTTTACGCACATCTTCCACAATAGAAAACGCTGTAATATTCAATGAAACCGGAGAAATAACCGCTTTAGACTGCTCGCCATCTTGCCAAACGGTTTTCATCGACATCGAATCCTTACCCACTGGCACCGAAATACCTAAAGCCGGACACAGCTCCATCCCGACAGTTTCAACGGCTGCAAATAAAGCCGCATCCTCACCAGGATGACCAGCTGCCGCCATCCAGTTAGCCGACATTTTAATATCAGAAATCTGGCCGATTTTGGCAGCCGCAATATTGGTAATCGCTTCTGCAATCGCCAAGCGTGCGGAGGCTTTAGGGTTAATCAACGCCACCGGTGGGCGTTCACCCATCGCCATGGCCTCACCCGTATAACCTTGGTAGCCCGATGCGGTTACACCGACATCCGCCACAGGGATTTGCCAAGGACCGACCATTTGATCGCGGGTCACCATACCGGTAATACTGCGATCACCAATGGTTATTAAAAACGACTTACTCGCAATAGTCGGCAGCTTTAACAAACGCTCGGTTACTTCTTCAAGTTCTAAAACCGCAGTTTCAAATCCAGGTTGTGGCAAGGGTCGTGATGTCACATCACGTTGCATTTTAGGCGGCTTACCTAACAACACATTCAAGGGTAAATCCACCGGATTGGCTTGCAACACCGTATCATTAACGACTAATTCTTGCTCCAAGGTGGCCTCACCCACTATCGCATAAATAGCACGCTCACGCTTACAAATAGCCTCGAACTGTTCAATTTTGTCAGGATAAATCGCAATCACATAGCGCTCTTGCGACTCGTTACACCAAATTTCCATGGGTGACATACCCGGCTCATCATTTGGCACTTTACGTAAATCAAATTTGCCACCGCGCCCAGCATCATTCACTAATTCCGGAAAGGCATTCGACAAACCACCCGCACCCACATCATGAATAGATGCAATCGGCGTATCCTTACCAAGATAAGTACAACGATCAATCACCTCTTGCGCACGGCGCTCCATTTCTGGGTTATCACGTTGCACTGAAGCAAAATCCAACGCCTCAGAGCCCGCACCGGTATCCACACTGGACGCCGCCCCACCCCCTAAACCGATCAACATCGCTGGACCGCCGAGCACAACCAGCTTAGCGCCTACAGGAATATCGTGTTTTTTAACATGCATCTCACGGATGTTGCCCAAACCACCCGCCAACATAATCGGCTTGTGATAACCGCGCACTTCTTCACCCTGGTGAGTCAACAAAGGGTTTTCATAAGTACGGAAATAGCCATTAATAGCCGGGCGACCAAACTCATTGTTATAGCCTGCCGCACCAAGCGGCCCTTCAATCATAATATCCAATGGTGAAACAATACGCCCAGGACGACCATAGTCACGCTCCCAAGGCTGCTTAAACCCTGGAATATTTAAATTGGATACCGTAAAACCTGTCAGACCCGATTTAGGTTTAGAGCCTTGACCGGTCGCCCCTTCATCACGAATCTCCCCCCCCGCACCGGTTGCAGCCCCAGGGAAAGGTGAAATGGCTGTTGGATGATTATGGGTTTCAACTTTAATCTGTACATGAATAGGTTCATTTGAATAACCATATTCCGCACTCGATGCATCAGGGAAAAACCGTGTCGCATCCGGCCCGCTCATCACCGCCGCATTATCGCTATAAGCCGACAACACGCCGTGAGGATTTTTTTGGAACGTATTACGAATCATGCCAAACAAGGTCTTGTCTTTTTTCTGACCATCAATCACCCAATCAGCATTAAAGATTTTATGGCGACAATGCTCAGAGTTGGCCTGCGCAAACATCATTAATTCAGCGTCTGTTGGATTGCGCTTGAGCTGAATAAAGTTATCAACTAAATAATCAATTTCATCCTCGCTAAGCGCTAGGCCTAAGTCACGATTAGCCTGAACCAGCGCATCACGGCCTTGTGCCAAGATATCGACACGCGCCAAACCACGCGGCGAGTGCTTCTCAAATAAAGCAGCTACGCTGGCCAAATCTGTCCACACCACTGAAGTCATGCGATCAAACAAAACAGGCATAAATTTAGTCAACTGATCATCAGCGACGCCTTTAAGAAAATAAGCAACCCCTTTTTCAATCCTTTTAACGCCAGACAATCCACAAGTATGAGTAATGTCGGTCGCTTTTGATGACCAAGGCGAAATGGTGCCGGGACGCGGGGTTACAATGCAACTTACTGAAAGTGTTGGCGTTAGATCATTGCTATGACCGTTTAACAACTGCGCTAATTGTGCTAAAACATCCTGCGTTAAATCTGCATAAGCTTCAATAAAATAAACTGCTTGCGAACGAACGGAAGAGACCGAACCACATTGAGCGAGCTTTTGTGTTAATTGGTTTAAACGATATTCAGAATGAGCTGGAAGCCCCCAAATGATGTGCATAGCTAGATTCCCAATAGAAAAAGCCCTCAAAGAGGGCTAAGATCAATCAATAAAAAATTAGTCCGTTAACAAACCCAGATCAGAAAAAATCTGTTGACGTTGTTTCGCATTAAAAGGGATCGTACCTTCTTCATAAATTAACGTTAAGTCGGTCAAATCTGCAGAACCCGACACAGCCTGCAATTTCAGCCCAACCAGGCCTGGTGAAGTGCGCGAAGTGAATAAACGTGCAAAAAACCCTTGCTCACCAATCGAAGTCTGGGGCATTTTTACCCACATAATACCTTGACCTGGATACTGACGCTCAACCTGCCAATTTGCGCGGTGCTGCATGGTTTGCAAAAAATCCCAGGCTTCAGACGCAGAAGCAGATAACCGAAGTCCAATCAACTCATCACGCTTTTTAACTTCTTGGTAAACGCGCTGAGCATTGACCTGCTGCAACGCATCCTCTTGGTTTGCGCCAAAATACACCATCGCACGGTAAAGTGCCAAAGCCTCCATCATAGGCTCATAAGGACGTAAACGCCAAGCGGTCGTGGTATCGGTCGCGCGCGCACTCATCATGTGATGACTAAAATAAACCCGAACCCCACTCGCCGCTTCTTCAACTCTTACGCTATAGCGGTCATAAATGCCGCCCACCTGCTCAGGTCGCCAACTATTAAGTAAACGCGAAACTAGGCCTAACTCCTGCTCAACCGGTGCAATCTCTTTACGCGCCAAATAACTCGTCGTCATCAAACCAATATCCAGGCGTTGCTGGTCTATTTTAAAGCCCTGACTGGTTAAAAACCGCTCAATGCCCAACCACACATCCTTAACCGGCAAATCATCAACAACCAACCAGCGTTCAACTAAGTTAGACTCAATTCTCAAGCCCTCAGCCTGAAAACTAGGGATATGCTCGATCTGCTCAAGCGACTGCCTTGCGCTTATCTCCAGCGACACCAAAGGATCACCTGTGCGACGCAATATAAAATTTGGCGGCATTTCTAATTGCTTAGCTAATTCAGCTTCGTTTTTACGGTACTCCGCATCCTGGCCAATCATACTCGAAAAAGAAGAACACCCTACTATAGACGTGCATAAACCTAAGCATGCAGACAATTTAATCCAATTATTCAAAACTAGAGCACTCCTGCTTCTAACAAGGCACCACGCACAACGCTATGGTACTCTTCGGATAAGGGCGTTAAGGGTAATCTTATTGCAGGCCCGATCAGCCCCATTTCCACCAACGCCCACTTTACAGCAATGGGATTAGCTTCGACAAATAATTTTTGGTGCAAAGCCATTAAAGGCGCATCGAGTTTACGCGCTAATTGCGCATTACCCTCTAGTGCCGCCTCATAAGCCATAGCAACCTGCTTAGGCGAAACATTGGCGCTAACCGATATGCCCCCCTGACCACCCAACAAAATAAACTCAATTGCTGTTGCATCATCACCGGAATAAAGATCAAAGTCCGCATCAACCAATGCACGGATTTTTGCAACGCGAGACAAATCCCCTGTTGCTTCTTTTACACCAATAATATTAGAAATCTTGGCTAAACGACCAATCGTTTCAGGCTGCATATCGCACGCAGTCCTTCCGGGAACATTATATAAAATCTGAGGAATATCAACCGTTTCAGCAATCTTTTTATAATGAAGATACAAACCTTCCTGCGTGGGTTTATTATAATAAGGCGTAACCAACAAACAGGCATCGGCACCCGATTTTTTAGCACAGGCTGTCAATTCAATCGCTTCTGACGTCGAGTTAGCCCCCGTGCCTGCGATTACAGGAATTCGCTTGGCCACCCTATCAACTACAAACTTGATGACATCACAATGTTCTGCCATATCTAATGTCGATGACTCCCCCGTCGTACCCACCGCAACAATTGCAGACGTACCCGAGGAAATATGCCATTCGATTAGCTGCTCAAGCCTTATAAAATCAACGCTTTCATCATCGTTCATTGCGCTAACCAACGCTACCATACTGCCTCTAAACACAGCCAACCTCACTTGAAAATTCGAACAATCAAAACCATGTTAAAACAAAGCCTTGCTTTAAAAGCGTAATCTTACCGTTTCAATACCGCTTGTTCAACTTGAATATTCAATAGCTGATTAATCAAAGCACAGAATCAATAAAAACTATTGCACCTAAAGAATTTTATAGCGATACTAGGGACAGAACTAATTCAACGTTTTTTAACCGATTTTAATAGAGAATTGAATACATGGAAAAAATAAATTTAACTGATTTCTCACTCAGTGCGACACCCGACCAAACCCTAACGCTAGAACATTTCAAAGGGGCTTATACGCTTGTTTACTTTTACCCCAAAGACAATACACCTGGCTGTTCGCAACAAGGTCAAGACTTCAGCGCACTTCACCCTGAGTTTCTTAAACACAATGCACAAATTTTTGGTGTTTCAAAAGACAGCTTAAAACAACACCAAAATTTTAAAGAAAAATACCAGTTTCCGTTTGAACTTATTAGTGATCCAGATGAAATTTTGTGCAACATGTTTGATGTAATCAAACTTAAAAAGAACTTTGGCAAAGAGTACTATGGTATTGAACGCAGCAGCTTTTTACTTGATCCAAAATTAAATTTGATTCAGACCTGGCGAAAAGTTAAAGTGTTAGACCATGCTCAGGCCGTGTTTGATAACTTAAAAACGCACAAAACTAAAAACAATGAAAAAAACTGATAAATCACTACACCGCCCTCCAATTCACAGCGAGCAAGGATTAACCATGACCGAAAACCTAAACCGCCTATTTATTATCGACACGAACGTAATGATGCACGATCCAATGGCATTATTTAATTTCGACGAGCATGATATCTATATACCCATGACCGTGCTTGAAGAGCTTGATGCTGGCAAAAAAGGCATGTCAGAAGTCGCACGAAATGTACGCGAAACAAACCGACTGCTTGATCAAATTATTGATGGCGCGGATTTCGAACAAATAAAACAAGGCCTACCGCTAGAAAACATTCATCCAGTTAAACGTAAATCCGGTGAACTTCGCCTCGGCCATCTTTTTTTTGAAACCGAACACCTAACCGCCGAACTACCGGTTCAAATCCCCAGCTATAAAGCCGATAACCAAATTCTAAAAACAGGCCTAGCGCTTAAAGCGAAGTTTTTTGATCGAAATGTTACCCTAGTCACCAAAGACATTAATATGCGCATCAAAGCCTCAGCGGTGGGGTTGCACTCTGAAGACTACTACAACGACCGCGTGCTCGAAGATGCCGACCTGCTCTATACCGGCTATGAATACCTTGAAGACAACTTCTTTGAAACCCACGGCAAAGACATGAAAGCCTGGCAAGAAGAAGCGCGAAGCTTTTATGAACTCACGGTTCAACAAGACAACCACTGGTATCCAAACGAATGTTTAATCAGCCGCAATGACTCTGGCTTTAGTGCTATCGTGCGCACTATAGAAGAGGGCAAAGCCGTGCTTGAAACCCTACGCGACTACACCGAACCCAAGCACGCGATTTGGGGCATTAGTGCGCGCAATATAGAACAAAACATGGCGATGAACCTACTCATGGACCCAGAAATTGATTTTGTATCTCTGCTCGGCCCAGCCGGAACCGGTAAAACCCTACTGGCGTTAGCCAGCGGCCTAGACCAAACGTTAGACCAATCCATTTACAACGAAATTATCATGACCCGCGCCACCATCCCTATAGGCGAAGACATAGGCTTTCTACCCGGAACCGAAGAAGAAAAAATGACCCCCTGGATGGGCGCGCTGATGGACAACCTTGAAGTCTTAACCCAAGGCGACGGCAACAGTGCCGAGTGGGAAAAACAAAGCACCAACGAACTGCTCAACAAACGCATAAAAATCAAATCGCTCAACTTTATGCGTGGGCGAACTTTTATGAAAAAATACATAATTATTGACGAGGCGCAAAACATTACCCCCAAACAGATGAAAACGCTGGTCACACGTGCTGGGGCAGGCACAAAAATTGTATGTATTGGGAATATCGGTCAGATAGACACCCCCTACCTCACCGAAACCACCTCCGGGCTGACCTATGTTGTCGATCGTTTTAAAGATTGGGAGCATGGCGCGCACATTACGCTAAAACAAGGCGAACGCTCGCGTCTAGCTGAATATGCCTCCAACACACTCTAATAAGCTATCGCTCCTAATCGTTGATGACGACCCCGCCATCAACGCTATGCTAGCCCTGGTTCTTGAAAACCAGGGCTACCAAACCGAGTCAGCCTACTCGGTCGAGCAAGCTGAGCGTTTCATTCAACAAAAAACCTTTGCACTAGTGTTACTCGACCTAGGTTTACCCCCCAATGAACACACACCAGAGCAAGGCTTAAATCTGCTGCAAAAAATTCAAGACCAGCAACCCACTAGTCTAGTGCTGGTTTTAACCGGACAAGAAAACACCGCTTATGAATCGATTAAGCTCGGCGCGTTTGATTACCTCAACAAACCCATTGACGAACAAGCGATTTTAAATGCCGTTCAACGTGCCAGCCTGTTTTATCAACAAAATCAAAAAATGCACCAACAAGGTCTGCATTCAATGCGCATTCAAGCCGAAATGGGCGAAGGCGTAAAAAACGTTCGCAATCAAGCAGAACAGAAAATCCTACGCCACGTATTGTTTCAATGCGACTTTAATATCCACGAAACCGCCCGACGCCTCGGGCTAAAACGTGAAAACGTCTATTACCTAATGAATAAGTACGCAATCCAACGCCAAACCTCGGAATCCGACTAGTGTGGGAAATTAACCCAGCCTGGTTTTTGCTGCTCACCTTAATCGGCCTAGTAATCCTAGCGGTCTTTGCGTACCTAAAGCGCCAAAGCTACCGACTAAGCCGCACCCTATCCCAGCTTTACCAGCTCAACCAACAGCTCAACCAAGACCCCATTAACCTAATCAACCAGGCCTGGCCACTACTCAAACCCATAGGCATTAATGGCTACCAAGCCCAGGTTATATGGTTTGGCGACAAACTTGATTTACAAAATGGCGAACTTAAAGGTCGCCAACAAGCCTACCACTTAAATGATCAACTAAGCAATCAAGACATCCAGATTGATTTTAGTTTCTACACCCCCAATCTATCGGGCGAACGTCGCTACTTTGCCCAACTCGTTCAACAAACCTTTATTCACCTGCTTGAACACAATATTCAAACCAAAATCAATCAAATTCTCACCACCCAAGCAGGCGTTCAACGTGCGCAGGTTTTTGCCCAACACGACCTTAAAAACCTGATGCAATTTATCAACCTACTCAACAGCCAACTCAAAAAAACCACCCAACCCGAACAAGAACACCGCCTGCTCCAAAGCCTAAAACACAGTGTGCCCTCGCTACAACAACGCGCCGAACGTATTTTAAGCAACCTACAACCACCCCATGAACCCAACAATACAACCCAACCCTACACACAGCACTCAGAAACCCCGCAACCCATTCAACTCGCCCACTTTATTGACCAACTTGCACAACCCCTTTTTATGCCCTACGAAATTCAAGGCGACGCGCACCTTTGATGCGCCTACCAACCCAAATGAACCATTTAGCAGTTCTGATCTTGCCTTTAATGATGATGCATCGCCATTGACAACCTGTTGTAGCATCAAAACGCTTTAATCCCTAACCCGCGTAAAAAACCTGCTTTACTAAACTTAAATCTAAATAAGTTCGATGCCCTACCTCACCCTTTATCACTCTAAATACATTAAGCGGATCACCCATTTGATCTAACACCAACTCCGCTTGGCTAAAATCATCCTTCGCCGTATACCCATTTACAGTAATAATCGTTTTTAAGCCTGCGGCCTTTGACGACAAAATTCCGTTGCGTGAGTCTTCAAACGCAATCGCCTCATTAGGCTGTAACTTCATTTTCGCCAAGGCCCAGGTAAAAATATCCGGCGCGGGTTTTTTAGCAGGCACACTATCCCCCGCGGCAATCACTTCAAACCAATTCAGCGAATCCGCGCCTAGCGTATGGGTTAACAAGGCCGTGACGTTTTCTGGCGTGGTGGTGGTGGCAATCGCTAAACGCAGGCCTGCTTGTCGTGCCTCATTGATCAAACGCGCGACACCTGATCGTAAGGGAATTTTCCCCTCAGCCAAAAGCTGCGTATAAAACTCGGTTTTTGATGCATGCAGTCCTTTTACAAATCCATCAAGATCCGCTGGTTTTGTAAAACGCGTATTAAACTTATCAAGATAAAACTTAATTCGCTCTTTGCCCCCCGTCACCGCCAACAACTCGCCATACAAGGCTGCATCCCAGTCCCAATCCAGGCCTGCTTGTTTAAAGGCTAAATTAAATGCAACGCGATGACCATCTTTTTCGGTATCCGCCAAGGTACCATCCACATCAAATAACAGCGCTTTAAGTTCACTCATGTCATCTTCCTTTCGTCAGTAAAGCTCAATTAAAATAAGCAAAGCATTTTGCAATAACCTAGTAAAAAACTCAAGAACTATTACCATCTTAACAAACGACCCCGCCTAGTTGACGGCATTTTGGATTAATGAGGGTTTAAAGCTTGTCATCCAGCTCAAATAAGCTGGACATTAATAATTTTAAATAGTATAATCCGCGCTTCAAATTTGAACCGAG
The DNA here is from genome assembly GCF_029581415.1 of Thiomicrospira sp. R3. Lineage (GTDB taxonomy): Bacteria > Pseudomonadota > Gammaproteobacteria > Thiomicrospirales > Thiomicrospiraceae > Thiomicrospira. The sequence goes on from NZ_CP121121.1 coordinate 2,102,417, forward strand.
TCTTTGAACTCACTAACCTAGGTAATAAAAACTATGAAAATTTTATCTTCTTTAAAATCAGCTAAAACACGCCATAAAGATTGTCAAATCGTTCGTCGTCGCGGTAAGGTTTATGTAATCTGCAAAACAAACCCTAAATTCAAAGCGCGCCAGCGTTAAGTTTAGCTGTAAATTCGAATCGAAAGCCGTCCTGATCAGACGGCTTTTTTGTTTCTAGTGTAAAAATTAATCGACTACTTAAATTCACATAATAAAAACTTATACCACTATAATCATTTCCATATCAACATTTTATTTTATAATCAAAAACTTATATCACATTAAATTCACAAATAGCCGATAAAAATTTTTGAATTATCTTTTCTCAAAACTTTCATTCATAGTAACAACCAAGCCGAACACTCGGTTTTTATAAGACAACATAACCGATGAAAAATAACAAAGGATTTTAACTATGAAAAAGACGAGATTAGCCTTAGCGATTGCCTCTGCTGCGATGATTTCTCAACCCGTTTTAGCAACCAATGGCGACCACCTGATAGGTTTAGGCGCTCAGGCTCGCGCCTTGGGTGGTACAGGTGCGGCCGCGTTTTTTGGTTCTGAAAACGCCCTGACTAACCCAGCGTTACTAGGAAAAGCGCAAGGCACTGAATTTGTTTTAGGCGGCACTTTATTTAAACCTAATGTTAAATCATCGACGAATGTAGCCTCAGCCGTTGGGGCCGCAAGCCAAGCCGCTGAAGCGAACGGCGGCATGCCTGTAGCCGGTTCGGGTTCAATGGCACCAGCCATGTCTGCTACCAGTGCAAACGATACCAATATAATCCCTGAAGTTTCTTTGGCAACACGTCTAACGGACAATCTTGTATTTGGATTAGGCATTTTCGGCTCTGCAGGTATGGGGGTAGATTACCGTGATAACCCTGCTCTATTTGATGGCTATAGTAACTTACAGCTAATGAAGTTTGCCCCAACCCTTGCCTATAATGAAGATTCATGGGGCATAGGTTTTGCACCTGTAATTCAATACGGTGCGTTGGATATTAACTACGAAACCCAAGATGGCACTACGGGTAACGGTATGTCTACTGATCTAGGTTATGGCTTCAATATTGGCGCATACTTTAATTTGTCACCTGAATTAACTCTTGGCTTAGCTTATCAATCTGCTATTAACATGGAATACAAAGATCAGATAACACGCGCTGCTGAAGGCTTTGGTCTTAATGGTATGTTTACTGATAAATTAGAGCAACCTTCAGAAATAAAGGTGGGCATGGCTTATACCATGGGTCGCATGATGTACACCGCAGACTATAAGCAAATTGGTTGGGGATCAGCTGACGGGTATAAAGACTTTAACTGGAAAGATCAGGACGTATTTGGCTTAGGTGTTAAGTTCACCGAATCAAACTACTGGGTTGGCGCAGGCTATAACTATGGCAAAGACCCTATAGAAAAACTGGGTCAAGGCGCATCCATGCAGGAAGCCTATGCGAATGCCGCTGTTAACCTTTTCAATAACCACTTTTTTCCAGGGATTGTTGAATCGCATTACACCTTCGGTGGTGGTTACCAGTTAACAAAAAATATCGCAATCGATGCGGCGGTGGTGATGGCGTCAAAAGTGACAAAAACTGTTGATACTTCTGCCGTCAGCGCGGGTCTAGCAATGCAAGGTGCTATGCAAAATGGCGCAACCCAAGAGCAGGCCGGAGCTTTTGCTGAAACCGTTGGCGAAACCTCTCACCGAGTAACGCATTCTCAACTTGGCTACACAATTGCATTACGCATGAACTTCTAAAAAACCAAGGCGCACTAGAGTTTTGCGCATGAGCGTTGACCAGGCTAACCAGGCCTGGTTTTTTGTTTGTATCGCTCAGTTTTTATCAAGCTTTTTTCATTCTCCCCACTTTTATAAACAGCAAAACTTGTGCATACTAACCACAAATTTCAGCCTTTAAACAAATAGGATGGTTATGGCAAATGTATTAATTGCGGGATGTGGTGGTCTGGGTATTCAATTAGGCTTAGCCCTGTGCGAATCTGGGCATCAGGTTTATGGGTTGCGTCGAGATGCGAGTAAAATTCCCGCACCGATTAACCCTATAAGCGCTGACCTTAATCAAGAACTTATTTCATTGCCCGCTGAGTTCGATTATGTGTTTTTTATGTCGTCAGCCGGAAAATACAATGACTTTGCTTACTATCAAGCCTATGTATCTGGCTTAAAAAACCTGCTACGCGGGCTGGCAGGTCAACAGGTCAAGCGTCTGTTTTTCACTTCAAGCACGTCCGTATTTAGCCAATCGGATGGCGAATGGGTTACTGAAGAAACCCTAGCAGAAGAACACAACTTTTCAAGCAAACGTTTACTCGAAGGCGAACAACTGGCACTCAATAGCGGCTGGCCCGCGACGGTGGTTCGATTTGGCGGCATTTACGGCCCAGGGCGCACCCATATTATCGACCAGGTCATGTCTGGAAAAGCTCACTGCATGGAAGATGTCTTTAGCAACCGTATCCATAGCGATGATTGCGTGGGAATTTTTTTGCATCTGTTAAACATCGACCAGCCAGAAGCCTTGTATATTGGAGTCGATAACCAACCTACTCTATCTTGTGAGGTTTACGAATGGCTAGCGGAACAACTGAGCATCGGAACCATCGAGCATAGCGAGCCGACAGAAAACAGCCGGTTAATGCGCAGTAACAAGCGTTTAAGCAATGCAAAAATTCGCGCCACAGGCTATGAGTTTAAATACCCGACCTATCAAGAAGGCTACGGCAGTTTAATTTAAAACCTGCTGAAGCATTTAAACATTTAGCATTCAAACATCTAGCGTTCAACAAACCTCAAGCAGGCCTGCTCAGTAATAATCGCGTCCAATGGCACATCCCAAGCTTGAGGACTAAGCGCGTTGACCTGCTGACAGGCATGCGCCCAGCCGATTAGACTGGGGCTTGTCTTGGTAGGATGAAGCTTAGGTTTTTTCAGTTTAAATTCAAATGTTTTGTCATAAAACCCACCCCCCATCCCTAAACGCCGCCCCTTTGCATCAAAACCCACTAAAGGCATAAATACAAAATCAAGTTGCGTTGGCGCAATTAAATCAGTTGCTCTTGTGGTTTGAGGTTCTTCAATTCCATAACGATTTTTGATTAAGCCTGTTTCCGGTTGATAAAGCGAAAAAATCAAACGTTTGGTTTCAAAATCAATGATCGGTAAAAACACCTGACAAGCCTGAGCCCATAAATGACTGATCAGTGCTTGGGTGTCTAACTCGCCATCTTGCGCTAAGAAAGCGGCAACCCGCGTCCGGGGTGGGACCAATTTACTCGCTTGCAACTCAACGACGGCTTGCAGACCGTGTTCTTTTTGTTCGGCTAGGCTTAGCTCTCGTCGCTGTTGGCGCAATGTTTGTCTTAATCGATCAAGGCGGGTCATGGTTTCTTTCTCTCACTCAATAGATTTTTTAGGTAGAATTGGAGCTAATCGGCCAGGTCTTTTATATGAATCATACTCAACACCCTTACTCAACAAAGCAGCCTCGCATTCAAGGGATATTTTGCCTTAGTTTCATCATGACCTTGGTGGCCCTGGTAGCCTTGCAGCCCTTGCCCCTTGCTGCAAGCAGTCAGCCGATGGCATCAGAACGTCAAGTTGTGCTAAGTTTAGCACAACTAGGTATGGCGGTTACCCCAGCGCAATTTGTGGTGCAGTTTTGTCCACATAATTTTAACTGTGTACCCTTTGCCAATTGGCGTTTACCGATTAGTCAACATCAGGCAGATCAACTGCTTGGCTCTCAGCTTGAGCACATTTTACATAATCGCTACGACCAGATCTTAATTAATCAACACGCCGCGACAGTGATAACCGCCCATCAGCGGCTTGAAAACCTTGAGCTGGGTCAAACCGTTCCCGCTTTAAGTATAACGCGCGGCCACTACACGGCATTTAAAACCCAATTGCTTGATTACCTGAATCAGCATCTTGCGCCCAATATGGCCAACTTATTAGCCGATGCCGCTCAAGCACGCTACAGTGAAATGAACCGCCAAGAACGTGATCGCTTTATTAGCGACCAAGCGCGTTTAATCGCCATGCCCGCTGAGGTATTGGAACGCCTTGTTTCTACAGGCTACGCGTTTGGCTTTTATTTACCTCCGATTAACGGCTTGGTAACGATTAATCAAATTCGCCAGCAAACGGATAATGGCCGCGTTTTTTACCTCTACCAAACCGCCTTGAACGCGCCTATTTCAGGCCAACTGGTGGTGTATCAGTTTAATGGCCAAGACTTTGTATTAAAACATGAGTTAAGCGCACACGCCAATGGCTTTTTTGATAGCCTAGCACAAACGCTATCCGGCAGCGCGACGATAGAACGGGCTTTTATTCCAAGGCCGGGCGATACACAAGTTTTATTTGATCGCGTATTAGAGCGCGGTTTTAATGACGCCTTACTCGCGTTAAACCAACAACTTAGCCAACTCGATGAATTTAAGCTTAGCGCACCGATTTTACCTGCGCGCCAAGGCCTGATTACTGCTAACCTCGGCAATCAACAGGCGGTGGGGGTCAAACAGCCGTTTCGCTTTATGCGAACGATTGATGGCATAGATCAACAAGTCGGCTGGGGCTTTGTTAAACAACCCGCCGATAATTGTTTAGCCCTACCCTTTGAACAGCGCACCCTTGCCGACTTGCAATTAATCCAAGGCGCGGTCGATGACTATGATCAAGCCCAAGAAATGGCCTGGTCGGGTGTCTATGGTCACTTGGCTTATCGTGTGATTGATGCACCGCTTCGTATTAACCGTCAATCGGTTGACAGTGGGTTTGAGCAAGGCTTAAACCTTGGGTTTAATGCCAGTTTGGGCCATCTGCTTAATGATCCCGCTTACTATTACACCTGGACGAACCTTGAGTTCACCCTTGGGGTTAATCACCGTGATGATGCACAACAAACCGATAACGGTCTGTTTGCTGCTCTAAACGTCGGTCTATCACGAGAAATCCCACTTTATCAAGGCCTGTATACTGCTTTTGGTGGCGATATAGGTCTGCATACCCAACAATTTAACTATCAAAACCAGGCACTTAGTCTATCATCCCTTAGCCTTACTCCGCGCATGGGGTTAGGCATGTATTTAGGCCCAACACGCAAGCTGTTTATCGATATCAATTATCACCAACCTCTATTGCTTGAAACCAAATGGGATGGCGGTGAGATAGAGGTTAAACAGCGCGGTGGACTAGGGGTTCGCTTCGGCCTAGCGTTCAAATTAAATTTTAGTGGACCTTATGCGGGTATAAAAACCCCACCTTCCCAGCGTTGCACTCACCTTAACCAAACTCGGAGTCTTCATGCAGACTAAATGGATTTTAATCAGCCTTGTTGTTGGATTTTTAAGCGCCTGCGCGACTAAGCCCCCATTAACGCCCTCTTTGCCTGATGCGCCCCCGACCTCCTTTCAAGCGAGTTTTATTGAAGCCTATTCGGTTAATGCCATCATTGTGCGCGCCACAGGGCTTGGCATTGATAATCAAGATGCCCTTAATAATGCACGTAAAACAGCGATTTGGTTTGCGTTATTTGCCGACCAACCCGCCCTGCTTAATGAGCAACAACAGCAAAAATTTAAGGCACATCAAGGTTATTTTTATGCTCATGCCGCGCGTTATGTTTTGCATGAGGGTGCGCTTTTAGATCGACGGATTGAACAAGGGCAAACCCAGATTAGCCGTGATTTTCGCCTTAATCTCAGCGCACTGCGCGCGGACTTAATTGAAAAAAACATCATACCGCCGCTAAAAACCCGTCAACTTAGTGACCCCAGTGTATCAATTATCAGCGACAGCCCCCATGCTGATGCCGTATTTGCTGATTATTTACAAACACGCGGTTGGCGGGTCGCGGTACTAGACCAGCAAAGCCGCATCAATGACCTGATCACCCAAGCCGCTCAATTATCCGGCAACCTGGACCCGCATTATTTACTCGCACTGCAAGCCGGCAATGATATTTATGTTGAACTCGATTGGGCAGTCAGCGAACGTCAACTTGCTAATCAACGGCTCGCACAGGCCAGCGTCAGCGCTAAGGCCTACTTTACCTCGACGGGCCAACAAATCGCGAGCGCAACCGGATTTTCAACTGAGCGACATATTGCCGGTTCACAAGCGATTATCACGGAAGCCGCCCAGCAGGCTGCGCATCGTTTAACAGGGCAACTTAACCAGGCCTGGTCGCAACAACGTAATCTGGGGCGTGAGTTTAAATTGGTGTTTAGCGTAGAAGCAGAAATGGGGGATTTGAGCGAAACGGTCCATCAACTGCTGCAATCAAGCTGCCAATCAGTAAAACGACAAGCCGCTGGAACACGCAGCTTTGATTATTTGGTTGTTTGTGAACTAGAAGATTCCGTAGAATTAATGCGATTATTAGTGCGTAATTATACGGGCATTGGTAACCTTACAAGAGTGTATGATTCCGGTCAGCTTTTAATGATAAATGTTGGCTATAATACGCATTCAAATGAAATTTTCATTGAATAGCATAATTTAAAACGCTAAAGGCGGAAAAGATGGGAAAGATAGCTTGGTCAAAACAGATTAAATGGCTCATCGCATTGAGTTTTTGGGCGCTAACTAGCCAACAAGGCTTGGCTCAAACGATTTTAAGCGCCCAAGGCTGGGGCGAAACACCCCAGATTGCCCAACAAAACGCATTACAAGAACTGGCCCAACTGGTGTATTCAGCCGTTCAATCGGATATCACCCTTCAACAAGAACTCAACCGCCATCAACACAGCCAATCGGTTAACAGCATGATCAGGATTCAATCAGGTGGTTTTTTCCAAGGTGTTCAGTATTCAGACCCCTATCACGAGTTTGGCCAAATTACCGTTCATGCACACCTTAACGCACAGGCTATTAAACAAACCATCAGCCAGATTAAACAAGCCTTGGCTGTAGAATTCAACACACTTAATCGCACTCAACTCGAACAGGCGCTTGAACAAGCCGTGTTCCTTAACAGTTTTCTAAACATTATTCCACCCGGCCTGGTCGATTCGCAGGCTGAAAAAAACCATGCCCAAGCCCTGCGCCAACAGATCTATAAATATCTAAATTATGCGCAGTTACGTCTATTTATTCAACCCAGCCATGCGCAGGTTGAATTAGGCAAGCAAACCTTTGATCATCAAGCCAGTCAACTCATTGCGCCAGGAACCCTTCCCTACAAGATTTATGCACAAGGCTATCATAGCCGTGAAGGCCGCCTACAGCTCTCTCCCGGCGAAAATCGTCAACTAACCATTGCGCTCATCCCAGCGTTTTCAGGTCAAATTAATATCGAAGTAAGGGGCCATAATAGACATGCCGTATTTGAACAGGCACGCTTACAGCTAGCACGCTACGGCCTAACACACCAAACCCTAACCGAACAAAACATTACACTCAGGCTAAAATTAGAACCTACCTTTCTGACAGAAATTAATAGTGTTCGTTTTTATAACCTACGATTAGTCGCCGAAGTGACAAAGGATTCTAAATCTGTTTTGGTGAGAATAGCTAATGTGAAGCAGGTCACAGATAGCACGATGGAAGCAAGAACACGGGCTATGATCAATTCATTAATCGATGCGGTTTTAGTTCATGAAGGATTTAAGATGCTATATCTAACCAATAGCCTGTAGGATGTGTAAGACGGAGCGACGGGCCCTGAACCCGAGGGTTCAAGGTGGCGACCTCCTCAAAAAACTTAGGCTTCTCGGGCAGAATGCGAACATAATGCGAGAGGCTCACCATCTTAAGAGTCTGGCCCCAAAGTTCTACTTATCGGCTCGAGGGTCTCATCACCCCGCCTTACGATTATATTATATCAAAACCTGGGCCCCGGACATAGCACTATCGTAAAAACTCCCAACAAACAGAGAACTAGACCAGAAAGCCAAATGAAACTCACAACCATCCCAAAACAGCTTGAAGCTGATTTTTTTAACGTTAATTCAAGCCAGCCCTGAGGGCTGGAGCCTTTAAAGCTATTTCAGGCGCACTTTCTTTTGTTTCACTTGCTCTATCGGTTGGCGGATAAATGGCGACAAGCAGGCCGGACTGAATAATTTACTGGCGAATATGCCCATCGCCCAGCACAATATATTTTTGCGATGTCAGGCCTTCCAAACCCACCGGGCCGCGAGCATGGAATTTATCGGTACTGATACCGATTTCCGCCCCTAAGCCATACTCAAAGCCATCGGCAAAACGGGTTGACGCATTCACCATCACCGAACTCGAATCCACCTGCGCCATAAACTGACGTGCCTTGGTATAGTTTTCGGTAATAATGGATTCGGTATGCGCCGAACTGTATTGCGCAATATGTTCAATCGCCATTTGCATGTCGGTGACCACACGAATCGACAAAATCGGCGCTAAATATTCGGTTGCCCAATCCGCATCGGTTGCGGGCTTCGCGTCAATCAGCGCGCAGGTTTTGGCACAACCGCGTAACTCAACGCCTTTTTCTTGATAAAGCTGTGCCAGCTCCGGGAGTAACTCAGCGGCACGCGATTGCGCAATTAAAAGGGTTTCCATGGCATTGCACACGCCATAACGATGGGTTTTCGAATTATAAGCAACCCTTATCGCTTTTTCCTTATCGGCATCATCATCAATATACACATGACAAATGCCATCTAAATGCTTAATCACTGGCACGCGCGCGTGTTCGCTAATACGCGCAATCAGGCTTTTGCCCCCGCGCGGGATAATCACATCCACATACTTGGGCATCGCAATCAGCTCGCCCACCGCTTCACGATCGGTGGTTTCCACCACCTGAACCGAGGCTTTCGGCAGGCCGGCTTGTTCAAGTCCAGCTTGAATACAGTTCGCCAACGCCCGGTTTGAATGAGCCGCTTCGGAACCGCCACGTAAAATCGCCGCATTACCCGATTTTAAACACAGCGCCGCCGCATCAATCGTCACATTCGGGCGTGATTCATAAATAATCCCCACCACACCCAGCGGCACACGCATTTTACCCACCTGAATACCGGACGGGCGGTAACGCAAGTCGGTGATTTCACCAATCGGATCCACCAGGCCGGCTATTTGACGCAAGCCTTCGGCCATTTGTGCCACGCCTTGATCGGTAATAGTTAAACGATCCAGCATGGCATCATCGAGTCCATTGGCTTTGCCCGCTGCCAAATCCTTCGCGTTTTCGGCTTTCAAAAATGCGGCTTGCGCTTCTAATTGCGACGCCATCGCCAATAAGGCATTATTTTTCTGCTCAGTGGTCGCCGTCACCAACACCCGCGACGCCGCTCGCGCTTGCTGACCTAAATTCTGCATATAGTCTTTAATATTCATTGCCTTCTCTTTTTGTTGTGTCCAATACGAATCCTGCCATTTTAGCGCTCGCCAACCCAGAGTGCAAAATATTCAACTTAACAACTTAACAACTTAACAACTTAACAACTTAACAAGTTAACAAGTTATCAAATCAGCCAGCCCCAACCAGGGATCACCGAGTTGCAGAACTTTTGGGTTAAAACGATGCTAGGACAGCATTTGAATGAGCGTATCGTGCCAAATTTCCAGCGGAATGGAACCCATTTGGTTTTTTAAACGTTTTTTATCAACGGTACGGACTTGGTCCAAAAGAATTCGAGCTTGCTTACCGTTAAAAACGACTTCTGGGCGACAACCTAAGGCCTGCCCTTTTGATGTGATTGGAGCAATAATCACCCGAGGCAAAACACTGTTCATATCATTCGGTGCGATGATCAAGCAGGGGCGGGTTTTTCGGATTTCACTGCCAACGGTCGGGTCTAATTCCACCCAATAAACATCGCCTCGGCTTACCATTCCCAATCCTCTTGTTCACTCTCCAAATCAGTTATTGCTGATAAAGGTTCTACATCTTCATTTGGGTTGTAGTTATCAAACCAACCTTTTCTGAGTAGGCTGGAGGGCTTTAAAACGAGAGCGCCATCTTGAACACTCATTTCCAGCTCATTTTCAATATGAAGTTGCTCAATGATGGAAGATGGAATAATAATTCCGCGAGAATTACCTATTTTTCTGAGTGTTGTTTGCATTTTGCCACCTCTTGAATGATAACAGCGTGATAACAATGTTAAAACATATATTATTTCAACCGGACTTATAAAGCAACTATTTAACGCGCGATTTTCATCACCAAATCAGCCAGCCCCAGCCAGGGATCACCGAGTTGCAAACCTTTGATTTGGCGGTCAATTTGATAGGCATCGATTAACAACCGATGCCAAATTTTCAGCGGATGGCGCGATAAGGCTTGGCGGTATTCGGCCTGTTTGGCAGACCAAATCCGCTGTTCTTTCATCGCTAAATTTAGGTTGTTGGCTTGCGCCAACTCAATTAAGGTTCGCAACTCTTTGGTGAGCAACCACAACACAATCGGCGCTTCGGTGCCTTCTTGCTGTAATCGGTGCAGCACATGCAACGCTTGCTTGGCCTCACCCATTAATAACAAACCACTCAGCGCAAAAAGTTGGTAATGGGCTTGATCCACCACCTGCTCGGCAATGTCTTGCGCACTAATCACCTGGCCAGCCGGATAACGCAAGCTCAGCTTCATCAGCTCCTGCTCCGCGGCCAGCATATTGCCTTCAACACGTTCCGCTAGCAACGCCGCCGCCTCAGTATCGAGTTGCAACTGCTGGGCATGGGCTTCTTGCTGACACCAGCGCACTAATTCCGGCTGTGCCAGCGGTTTGGCCTGTACCACCAGGCCTGCTGATTCAATCGCTTGTACCCATTTGGATTTAGTTTGGCGCGAATCTAAACGTTCACAATAAATCACCACTGCCATCTCTAACTCAGTCTTCGATCTTGTCTTGCACCAGGCCTGGATAAACGCGGTGCCTTCTTTGCCAGGATTACCCGTTGGCAGGGCTAATTCAATTAAACGTTTTTCGGCAAACAATGAACCAGTTTGGGTTTCCATGGCTAGGCCTTGCCAATCAAACTGCGCATCAATATCAAAACGATCTCGTTGCTCAAACCCTTGTTGATTTAAAACCTGGCGCAAACTATCCGTTACACGCCGAATATAAAGAGGCTCTTCACCATAGATTAATAAGATCGGAGGCAAATTAAAACGCCCCTGTGCAAGCTGCTTTAGCAACGCAGGAGCCAGAATCATGCCTGACCCCGTGTGTACGCTCGATTTACACGATCAAAAACTTGCCCAGACAGCGTTTTGAGCATCGCTTGAATAATGGTATTCAGCTCACGTTCTGCAGCCACAAGCTGGCTTGGATCTAGTTGGCGATCACGCATTACTTGCGTTTGTGTATCCAAAATAAGCTGTTCATCTTGCATCCAATAGGCCTTAAACGCTTGCGTTAAACGAATAAGCTCAGCGGTAGTTTGCCCAGTTGCGCTTCGTGATGTCCGACTTATATCACGTTTAAACGACCCAAATTCGATCAACAGTTCTGCCGTCGCAGAGGCCTCCAAAACCTGAACGCCTGCTTGCTGAAAACGCTGTGTTATCGCCTGCTGTAACTCAATAGGCATTGAGCTATCAAAACGCAAATAAACGGTTTGATAAGCCGTTTGCGTTAAACCTGTTCCACGTAATTTAAAGCCACAACCTGATAACAGCCCGCCGACAACCAGGCCTGCTAGGCCTGATAATAGGTGGCGTCTTGAAATTCGGCTGGCTGCCATAGTTAGCCTTTCACCACCAAGTTGACCAAGCGACCCGGCACCAGGATTTCTTTTACCAACGCCTTGCCTTCGATAAACTTTCGCACCGAGGTTTCTGCTTTAGCCGCCGCGAGAATCACGCCTTTTTCTGCGTCTTTGGCGATTAAAATTTTGCCGCGTAATTTACCATTCACCTGCACCATTAGCTCAATTTCATCTTGCACTAGCGCCGTTTGATCGACCTTCGGCCAAGCCACATCCAGCACCAGGCCTTTATGCCCGTCGGGGTATGCTTGGCCGAGTTGTTCCCATAATGCCTGGGCAATATGCGGCACCATTGGCGATAGCATTAATACCAACAATTCCAACGCCTCTTGCATCAGCGCGCGCCCCTGCTCGCTGTCGTCTTCAAACTTGGCGAGTGCGTTTAATAACTCCATACAGGCGGCAATCGCGGTATTAAACTGCAAACGACGACCCATATCGTCGGATACTTTTTGTAGGGTTTCATGCAGCTTTAACCGTAACGCTTTTTGGTCTTTGGTTAAGCCGTCATTCGACTGGCAGGCCACCATACCCCGACGGGCATAAAGGCCTGGTGATTGCTCGCTATGCTGTTGCACCAAACGCCACACGCGGTTTAAGAAACGATGCGCGCCTTCAACCCCCGAGTCCGACCATTCCAAACTCTGCTCCGGCGGCGCGGCGAACATAATAAACAAGCGCACGGTATCGGCACCGTATTTTTCAATCAAACCTTGCGGGTCAACGGTATTGCCTTTTGATTTGGACATTTTCGCGCCATTCATTAACACCATGCCCTGAGTAAGCAGGTTTTTAAACGGTTCATCTGAATTCAATAAACCCACATCACGCATCAACTTGTGGAAAAACCGCGCATAAAGCAAATGCAAAATCGCGTGTTCAATGCCACCAATATATTGATCCACCGGCAACCAATAATCCGCACGCTTATCCAGCATCGCTTGATCATTGTCCGCACAGGCATAGCGCGCGTAATACCAAGACGATTCAAAGAAGGTGTCAAAGGTATCGGTTTCGCGCTTGGCGGCCCCACCGCACTTCGGGCAGGTGCAGCTTTGGAAACTGTCGAGTTTTGTTAAGGATGAAGCGGCGCCGTCCGGCACCACATCCTCCGGCAAGCGTACCGGCAAATCTTGCTCAGGCACCGGCACCGGGCCACACTCAGCACAATAAACCATCGGAATCGGGCAACCCCAATAACGCTGGCGTGAAATGCCCCAATCACGTAAACGGAAATTGGTTTGCTTACGCCCTAGGCCGTTTGCGCTCAACACGTCCGCCATTTTTTCCAACGCACCGCTAAAGTCCAGCCCGTCAAATTCAGCAGAATTAAATAACACGCCTTTTTCAGTATAGGCTTGTGCCGACACATCCACCGAATCTTGATCGGCTGGACGAATCACCGGCTTAATCGGCAGACGGTATTTTTTCGCAAATTCAAAATCACGCTGGTCATGCGCCGGCACCGCCATCACCGCGCCGGTGCCATAGCCCATTAACACAAAGTTCGCCGCCCATACTGGCACAACCTCGTTGCTAATCGGATGACGCACCCGCAAACCGGTATCCACGCCTTTTTTCTCCATGGTTTCCATATCCGCTTCGGCAGTGGAGATATGCGCGCATTCCTCAATAAAATGCTCAAGCGGCTCGTTCATTAAGGCGGCGTGCTTGGCTAACGGGTGATCCGCCGCCACCGCGACATAAGACACACCCAGCAGGGTATCGGGGCGCGTGGTATAGACTTTTAGCGTCGCATCAAAACCCTCAATCGACTCAAGCAACGGGAACTCAATTTCTATCCCGGTTGATTTGCCGATCCAATTGCGTTGCATGGTTTTGACCTGCTCTGGCCAACCTTCGAGCTGATCCAAATCGGCTAGCAATTCATCGGCATAATCGGTAATTTTTAAAAACCACTGCGCGATTTCTTTACGCACCACCGGCGCACCCGAACGCCAGCCCTTGCCGTCAATGACCTGCTCATTGGCTAATACGGTTTGATCCACCGGGTCCCAGTTCACCACCGATAACTTGCGATACACCAAGCCTTTTTCATAGAGCTTGGTGAACAACCACTGCTCCCAGCGATAATAATCCGGTGAGCAGGTCGCCACTTCACGCGACCAATCGTAACCTAGACCTAGCTGGGTCAACTGCTTGCGCATATACTCCATATTGTCATAAGTCCAGGCGGCGGGCGCGACCTTGTGTTGCATCGCCGCATTTTCCGCTGGCAAACCAAAGGCATCAAAACCCATGGGCTGTAATACATTTTTGCCTAACATGCGCTGATAACGTGAAATCACATCGCCAATCGTATAGTTACGCACATGCCCCATGTGCAAACGCCCGCTCGGATAAGGAAACATCGACAGACAATAGTATTTCTCTTTGCTTGGGTCCTCAGTGACTTCAAAGGCTTTTTGCTCTTGCCAAACCTGTTGAATAGCAGCTTCAAGTATTTGAGGTTGGTAGCTGTTCTGTTTCGTTCTGTCACTTGATGCGTTAAATGCGGTCATCTTGTACAATTTCCTAAAATTTGTGTATGATTAGATCAAAATTCCAATTAATGCATTATACCAAAGCCCCTCTCGAAAAGGAGATCGCAATGACGCTATCCGACAAACTTCAGAACGCTTACAGTGCGTTGCTAGAGACCTTATCTTTTAAAATAAAAACAGCTGAAGATAAAAGCCTGCAATGGTTAGGCGAGGAAATTGTCAATATTGAACAAAAAGGTCAAGCCCTTGAGGTGCTGACTGAGCACGAACTCGAACAGGTTCAAGAAATTTTAAAGCGAGATATTGAGGTTGCAGCTGAATACTTTAATGAAATCGGTGAAGGTATAGATGCCTTCCTAGAAAACGACTGGCCAACCATTGAAGCCTTGCTAAGTGAAAAAGCACTTTCCGTTGCGGATCCAACCCAAATTGAATATCTAAAACTGCGCTTGCAAGCCGCTCTGAGCAAAGATTAACCCACTCTTAAACCAAGGTTATACCAGCATTCGAATTGATTAAGCTAGCAGCCTAAGCGCTATTTGATAAAAATGTGCAAGACTTACCAGTCTTGTTTACGAGCATTGTTTGGTTCACCTTTAAGATTCCGGTATAATATCGGCATCTTAATGAGTCACACTTAGCCAAAATGGGGGGGGGGAAATATGGGCTTTCTAACCGGCAAACGTGCCTTAATTGTAGGCGTCGCCAATAACAAATCCATCGCCTATGGTATAGCAAAACAAATGCATGAGCAAGGCGCAGAACGCGCGGTGCCAAACTACAATGTGATGGGGATTGCCAAAGCGTCATTGGAAGCGACTGTGCGCTATCTAGCGGCTGATTTAGGCCAAGACGGCATTCGTGTCAACGCGGTATCGGCCGGCCCAATTCGTACCCTTGCCGCCTCAGGCATTACCGGCGAAATCACCTATGTCGATGGTGGTTATAATATCACCGCTTCAACCTAGCACTACTTACAGAAGTTATTATGGACATTACTCAACTGCTTGAATTTACCGTCAAACAGGGCGCATCCGACCTGCATCTTTCAGCAGGTCTGCCACCCATGCTCCGCGCCCATGGTGATATAAGACGGATTGAAACCCCCGACCTACCTGCTGATGCCATCCAAAAAATGATTTACGACGTTATGAATGATGCGCAACGCAAACAGTTTGAAGCCCATCTAGAAGCGGATTTTTCATTTGAACTGCCCAAAATCGCGCGTTTTCGTGTCAACGTATTTCGTCAAAACCGCGGCATTGGCGCGGTATTTAGAACCATCCCCAGCGAAGTATTAACCCTAGAGCAATTAAAAGCGCCAGGTATATTTAAAGATATTGCCAACATGCCACGCGGCATCGTATTGGTCACCGGGCCTACTGGGTCGGGGAAATCCACCACCCTCGCGGCGATGGTCGACTTTATCAACCGCAATCAGTATGCACACATTCTCACTATTGAAGATCCCATAGAATTTGTGCACACATCAAAGCGCTGCTTAATTAACCAGCGCGAAGTTCACCGTGACACCCACAGCTTTAGCAATGCCCTGCGCTCAGCACTACGTGAAGACCCCGATGTGATTTTAGTCGGTGAGTTGCGTGACCTTGAAACCATTCGACTCGCCCTAACCGCAGCCGAAACCGGGCATCTGGTTTTTGGCACCCTGCACACCAGCTCGGCGGCTAAAACCATCGACCGAATTATTGATGTTTTTCCAGCCGAAGAAAAACAAATGGTGCGCTCGATGCTCTCCGAATCCTTACGGGCGGTCATTTCACAAACGCTGCTAAAAAAAGTTGGCGGTGGTCGGGTTGCTGCCCATGAAATCATGCTGGGCATCCCCGCTATTCGCAATCTGATTCGTGAAGATAAGGTGCCACAAATGTATTCGGTCATTCAAACCTCTAATCAACACGGTATGAAAACCCTCGATCAGGATTTACAACGATTAGTCAACGAACAGGTGATTGACATTGAGCAAGCCAAGCGCAAAGCCGTTAACAAAACCCTTTTTAATGAGTAAGTTATGACCAACCCAGTACGCCAGCAAATGGATGCCCTCCTACGTGCTTTTGTAACAAAACAAGGCTCGGACCTATTTATTACCGCCCAAGCACCGGTATCCATTAAAGTCGATGGCCGTTTAGAAAAACTCACCCGTGAAACACTCACCGCCGATGTTTGTCGTCAATTAGTGTTCAGTCTTATGAATGACCAACAACGCGACGAATTTACCCGCAATCAAGAATGTAATTTTGCCTATCAACTACCCGGCTTATCGCGTTTTAGAATTAATGCCTTTATGCAACAAGGACAACCAGGCCTGGTCATACGGGTCATTAATAGCGACATTCCCGCTGTTGAAACATTAGGTTTGCCAAGCATCCTGCATGACCTCATTATGGAACAGCGGGGGTTAATTTTAGTTGTCGGTGGAACCGGGTCGGGCAAATCAACGTCTCTAGCCGGCCTTATTGGTTATCGCAACAAACACTCGCAAGGTCACATTATAACCATTGAAGACCCGATTGAGTTTGTGCATCCCCACCAGGGTTGCCTTATTACTCAACGCGAAGTCGGGGTGGATACCGCCAGCTACGCGGCCGCGCTAAAAAACACCCTGCGCCAGGCACCGGATGTGATTTTAATTGGCGAAATTCGTGAACAAGAAACCATGGAACACGCCATTGCCTTCGCCGAAACCGGCCACCTATGTCTGTCAACCCTGCATGCGAATAACACCAACCAAGCGCTCGATCGCATTATTAACTTTTTTCCTGAAGAACGGCGCACCCAACTGTTAATGGATTTATCACTCAATCTTAAAGCCGTGGTATCGCAACGACTTATTCCCAAACTCGGCGGTGGGCGTGTTGCCGCGATTGAAATTCTCATCAACACGCCACGCATGGCCGACCTGATTTTTAAAGGCCAGGTTGATGAAATGAAAACACTGATAGCCGCATCACGCGAACAAGGCATGCAAACCTTTGACCAATCGCTGTTTGAACTGTTTGAACAACAGCTGATTAGCTACGAAGATGCGTTACGCAATGCGGATTCCGTCAATGATCTGCGGTTAAAAATTAAACTTGATAGCAAACTACCGAAAGCCGAAACAAACGAAAATAAAGCCGACTTAAATTTGCATACTGAGGTGGAATAAAACCATTATCCGGCCGGCTAGTGCTGGGGTGACTTAATTAAAAAAACAGCACAACTTAAACCCAACACCACAGCGGATTTTTAAAGGCATTCAATATCAAAAATTTTTTTGTGCACACCAAAACCACACATAATCAACATACAACTAAAACGCTTCCCAAAACACGCTAAATAGAATTTAGCTGCCATTAAATCAATAACTTGCCGAAGAAAAATAAATTTAATGAATAAAACAGCAATCAAAAAGTTTAAATCTAGACAAAATCAGCGAAAGCATCTATGATAAATAGGAATATTTTATTCGGTCATAACCAAGGAGAAAGCTATGACAACCCAAAACCACCCCAAAAAACAACAGGGCTTCACCCTGGTTGAGATTGCGATAGTACTGGTCATTATTGGCCTGCTGCTAGGCGGAATCTTAAAAGGCCAAGAATTGATTGAAAATGCCAAGGTTAAAAATGGCGTTAATACGTTTAACAGTATTAGCTCTGCTATTTTTGCCTATCAAGATCGATTCAATCGCTTACCTGGTGACGATGGCCCTCTTGCCACGCTTCAGGCGAGAGGCGGCACCTGGGCCAATATTACTGCTGCAGGTAACAACAACGGCGTTATTTTGGTAGCTGCTGGTGCAACCTTTACCGGCGCAGGTGAAAACGCGGCATTATGGCAACACCTAAGAGCCGCAGGCTTCATTTCGGGTAATCCAGCGGATGCAGGAGTTGCAGCACTACCGAGGAATCCATTTAACGGACTGGTCGGTTTTACCAACGCCGTTATTATGACTGGACCTGATGCTGTACCTGCTACTGGAACTACTCCAGCTATTCCTGGACCTGCACTTACCGGCAATAAAATTTGTATGGGTAACGTGCCTGGCAAACATGCACGCGCGATTGATGTCCAGTTGGATGATGGTAATAGTAACACTGGCCGCCTAAGAGCAACGCAAGGTGCTGACAATACTGCGCCTGGTGCTGGTGCTGCTGCTCTTGTTTATTCTGATGACCAGATCTATACTATTTGTTACCAACTGTAATTTGAATTTATTGTTACCATTCGCAGCATTACAGGTTGCCACCTCAAGGGTGGCAACCTGTTTTCTTAGTAGCAAATCATTAGTCGCTAATTAGAAAACTAATTAGAAAATTAGCAAGAGATTAATTTGCTATCTTTTTAATATCTAGATTGGTTGTTGCCTCATTCGGCCATGCGACTAGGCTGTAAGTTACACCTAATCGAGCCCGCCCCCACTGTTCATTAGCTTCTAAGGTTAAGGTTACTCTATCCGCATCAATACGATGCACACGAATCCCCTTTTTGGCTGTTCGCTCTGCATAGGTTTCGCCATTAATAATCGCCAAACGCTGACCGTTACGAGTCACTATCGCATGTACTGTAAAATATTCAACATGCACACCCGTTGCAAGGGTTTCACTGGCTTCAACGGGCGGAGCTGAAGAGTTTAAGGCACCCTGTTGAAAAGCCAGGCGTTGCTGCTCTAACGCTTGCTGTGTTGCTGGCGACATAAAAATACTCGGCCACTGGGCTACTACGGGGCTGTTCATCACAAGCGCACAAAAAAAACCCACCGCGCCGGTAATCTTTAAATGACTCACTATTACCATTCCTCTGCATTAAACAGTCTTGGCACTGCACGAAATACCAAAATTTGGCATTGCAAGCTAATCATTGCTCGTGCTGAGTCAAACTCAACAACGCGGTCTAGAGCACTATCATTGAGAGTCATTTGACACGAGCGTAACCAAAGATATTGATTCATACTATAAAGCTTATCGAGTAAACGCACAAAGTCGCCCTCATGCAGCAAGCCGGCATTAATTGTTATAGTCGTTTGCAAAAACACCTCCTCATCCTGAGGTAAACGCAGCGTTTGTGGGCGGGTTAAAGGCTGCTCATCAGCAAAGCTTAAACTAAACGGTTCAATACCATTGGCCAGCGCATAACGGCTTAACTCATCAATCCACTCGACTTTATGAACAGCTTGCATTAACGCGTTTACTGAAGCATCTTCAATAACATCGGCAAATTGCTGGTAATGCTGAATCTGGTTATTTAGCTGGTCTATCTGCATCTGCAGTGACTGAAGGTTTTGTTGTTGCTGGTCAATCGGCTTGAGTACCCAACGATCAAGGCTATATAAGCTAACTAACAACAACATTAAAACCACGAAAGGCACCAAGAGCCAACGCTCAAACAACGTGCGGTAGTAGCTTTTCTGTTTATCGAGCTGACGTTTCGTTAGACTGCTAGCCACTTAATCAACCCTCAATGACGGCAGCTTGGGTAGGCTTTTTAACACCTGCATCTCAAGCACAAACGATAAACTGGCATTTTCTGGCAGCTGACTGAGATGAAAATTACTCATCTGCTGTTCAGTGAAAGGTTGTTGCACAATGACTACACTGTTCACTTGCTCTAGGTCCAGAAGCGCAGCCACAAATTGATCCAATAACCTTTTCATTGGTATAAACTGACCCTCAAATGGATGAATTAAACCCTGCAAGTTGAGATTAACCAGTGCGCTATCGAAGGTAGCGGTAGGTTGCCAATTTATCGAGTTAACCTTAATATTGGGATTTTGCTGAATAACATGAGACAACCCCTGCAGCTCCAAACCATAAGCTTCAGCGGCATTAATCTGCTTTAACGCATCAGTAAATCTAACAATGGCATCCATATCATTAACCGATTCACGGCCTTGTGCCTGCTCTAATAGCGTATGTTTTTTGTCACTCAAAACCGCTTCTGTTGTCGCTAACAAATCGGCTTTTTGATTGAGAAAATAATGCTGAATACTGGCATGAATACCCAGAATTGCAAAAACAAGCGAAGCGACCAACACCAAGCTAACCAACAAACTACGCCCCACTCTAAATCCATTACTGACTTGAATATAGGGTAAAGAGTAAAAACTTGGCCGCATGGCATGTCGTAATTTGCCAATTAATCGCGGGGCAAGGCCTGGATGAGATGCTTCGCCCTCACCATCACCATAACTAGATAAACTATGCACCTGGATAAATTGTTGAGCCTGTGCTGTTGAGTTGGTAACTAGGTTTTCGGACACAAATTGCTGTTTTAGGGTTTCTACCGCATCTTTACTCAGAGCATCAATAACAATATAACTAATTGGCAAGTCACGTTCTAATAAGCCTTGGTTATAAATAAAACGACTAGCTAGGCGCGCCTCATTGAGCAAAAAATCAACGCGCTGTTGTTCATTAACAACCTCCGTCTCATAAGCAATCAGTCGCGTTAATTGCAACTTACCCTTGACCAAGAAACCTTGACGGTACTGGGTTTGGGACATCTTCGCAAACACCAGCAATGGCAGCTTCAATTGCGCATTGGTAAGCTGTGCGCTAAGTTTTACTTCTTTGAACAAATATTGTTTTAAAAGAAACGTGGCCGAATAACAACCAACCCAGATTAAATGATTTTGTTGAATAACCTTAATTAAATTGGCAAGTCGATCTTGCGGAGTCAGGATAAAAGTAATGAGCGACTCTTGGTTACGATTATCAGCATTCGATTTTTTTATACCCGACCAAAAGAAGTGCTGAGCATAAGCGGCTTTTTGTTTATTTTTTTCAGTCAGCCTTTTTTGCAGGGTTAACTTTTCCCAAGGCAATAATGAAGGAACATATTCCGTGTGGATTTGTTCTTCTGCCGTATCGATAACCAAACTGATATAGGTCGATTGGGGAAGGCTATCAATATAGCTGGTTAAGGCCATTATATCCCAGTGTTTATGACTCTGCAGCTCACCGCGAATATAGCTGGATACTTCACAGTTTTTTTCATTTACATAAATAATTAAGTGCATAACTTGACCTAAAAACTTACTTTTGAAATAGTGTCATACACCGGGCCAAGCACGGCAATCATTACCCAGCCAACAATCACAGCCATTATAATGGTTAATAGCGGCTCAATGGCCGGTTCAAGTTTATCAATCGACTCTTTTGCTTCACGATCGTAAAAATAACTGACGTTTTTAAGTGCCTCATCCATTTTGCCGCTGCGCTCGCCCACCTTAATCATGCGAACCCCCAATGTGGGCAAAACTCCCGCTTGCTCAAATGCTTTATGAATGGGTTCACCCTCTTGTACTAAGCGAACCGCTGTATTAATTGTCGCTTCAATATACGCGTTACCAACAACACTGCCGGCCATTTTCATGGCATCGGTAAAACTCACTCCCGACTTATACATAACCGCCAAGGCGCTCGCTAAACGCGCTATTTTCAACTGATAAATAATCGGACCAACTAGCTTTATTCTAAACAGAAAACGATCGAAGGCCATTCGAAATGCCGCTGAACGCTTAAGCCAAGCCTTTAGCACCACCACGATTATAAAGGGCGCAATGATTAAATGAATAAGGTAGTTTTGGACAAAATTAGAGGTTGCAATAAGGGACTTGGTAGCCCAGCCGATTTCCCCGCCCATTTCATCAATAAAGCTTAATAGCTGGGGTACAACAAACACCATCATTAATATCACTACCGCTATAACGACCGTAGCAACAATGGCGGGATAAATCATAATTTTTTTAGCTTTCGCGATGATTTCATCTTCCCATTTAAGCATTTCGCCCAAATCAGCCAATACTGACTCCAGCTGTCCGGTTTGCTCCCCCACCTTTACCAGTGCAATATACACCTCACCAAATACACTTTTATAAGATTCTAAGGCGGCCCCCAAGCTTTCGCCACCTTCCATAGATTGATAAATGGAACTCAGCATCTCCTTAGTGGCATGAGTTTCAAATGAATCACGTAAGTCTGTTAAAATTTCCATCATGGGCACGCCAGCACGCATTAACTGCTCAAACTGGAAAGTGATTGTGATTATTTCTTTACGAGTTATTTTTTTTGATGTTAAAAACAGTAACCCTGATTTTTTGGGTTTTATAGTTAGAATATCAACTTGTGATGACTTGAGTTTTTGTTCAGCATCAGCAATGTTTTTTCCATCAATGACCCCACGGAGCCTTTCTCCATAACGATTTATTCCAGAATATTGAAATGATGGCATGAATTATTATCCTAAATAAGCTCAGACAAATCGACAATACGATTAATTTCTTCTAAGGTTGTTTCGCCATTCTTTACCCAAGCGACGGCAGATTCGGCCAGCGTTTTAAAGCCTTGTTTGCGCGCTAAGGCTAATATATGACTAGTAGGCGCAGACTCAAGTAAAAGGTTATCTATTTCTTTAGTGAATCTAAGTGTTTCTAACACGGCTAATCGACCTTTATAGCCCACACCATTACAGTGCTCACAACCGCTTGCTTTATATAAGACTCTCTTTGTCTCCTGCGCTGTAAAACCGATCAATTGTGATTCGAAATCATCCGGTTGGTAAGGTGTTTTACAATGCTTACATAAGCGTCTAGCCAGGCGCTGGGCTAATATTCCAATAATGTTACCGGCTAAAATAGAAGGAGAAATGCCGATATCTAACAAGCGCGGAATCGCACCGATTGCCGAATTGGTGTGCAAGCTTGCAAATACTTGGTGTCCGGTCATGGCGGCACGAAATGCCATTTCAGCGGTTTCACTGTCACGAATCTCGCCAATTAAAATGATGTCTGGGTCTTGACGTAGCAAGGCACGAACACCGCGCGCAAAGGTAAGCCCCACCTCTGGATTCACTGCCGTCTGTCTGATCAAAGTCATAGGGTATTCAACAGGATCCTCAAGGGTCATAATGTTGACCCCTATGTCATTTTGCTCATTCATTATTGAATATAAGGTAGTGGTTTTTCCAGAGCCGGTAGGACCGGTGACCAAAAAAATCCCGTTGGGTCGGTTTAACATCAACTGTACCATTCGAAATGACTCGTCGTCCAAGCCCAACTTCGCAAGCGGCACAATACCTTTTTCGCGATCTAAAATACGCAGCACAAAATTTTCACCATGTGTACCGGGTAAGGAAGAAACCCTAAAATCAACACGACGCCCCATGACCAATAAATCCATGTGACCATCTTGAGGTAAACGCTGATCCGTTAAATCTAAATTAGCAATAACTTTTAGTCGCACCACCAGGCCTGGCCAAAAGGACTTATGCAACAAACGAACTTCCTGCAATACACCATCGATCCTGTAACGGATCCTGACATAAAACTCTTCTGGCTCAAAATGAATATCCGAGGCGCCCCGCTTGACCGCGTCCGTTAAAATACTATCAACTAACCGGACAATGGGCTGAGAATATTCATCCGTTTCTGCCAACAACCTGATGTCAACTTTACCGGTTTCTAGTTCATGGATAATCCCATCAATAGATAACTCGTAACCATAAAACTGATCGATTGCATTTTGAATTTCCGACTCTGCAACCAACAAAGGTTTGACGTTAATATCAGCTTTTTTTAGATTCCTTTTGATTTTATCTAGTAATAAAATATCATCTGGATTGGACATTGCCACTTTAACAAGGTCGTCTTGAATACTAATGGGAATTACTTTGTTAGCCCGTGCAAAAGGCTCATCTAGCAAAGATAAAGCGGAAATATCTGGCACAACACCCTTAAGACTAATCGAATCATAACCGGTGGCTTCCCCCAACACTTCTCTGGCCTGTGCTTCGGTCATGAAACCTAAGTAAACAATAACCTCACCCAGTTTTTTGCCAGAAATGCGCTGCTCATGCAGTGCAATACGTAATTGATCTGGACTGATTAATCCGTCCTTGACCAGCTTATCACCTAAACGCATTGGGGCGGCCATCTTAACGAGATTCCAAGAAGCGTTCTAAATCCATCACGCGCTGATTGACACTCGACAAATCGAAACTGGGTTTGTGGCTGTCTACTAGAGCCAAGGCAAATTTATATTGGATAACGGCCTGCGCATACTCGCCCAACTGATCCAAGCTAATCGCTAGATTTAAACGATAGTCAGCATTTTGCGGTGATAACTTAACCGCTTCAAAGTAAGCCGGTTGCGCTAAAAACCAATCGCGAGCTTGCGCATATTGATTGCCTAAAGCAAAGTTTAGTGCACTAGAGTGGGGATAGCGACGTATAAGCTGTTGTAAATCATGCAACGACACATAGCGGGAATCCAAGTCACTGGCAATAGCGGCCATACCTGCTAACGCGTCTAAGTCATTAGGATCAGCACGCAGAACTAGCTGATAATAATTAATGGCTTGCGCTATATTACCCAGTCTTACTGAAATTGCAGCCAAGCCTAATCGTGCTGTTTTACTGTGAGGAAAATCTTGCAGGTGACGCTGATAATGCTGTTGTGCAAGCAGAATATCACCATCAACAAAAGCATTATGTGCTAATTCTGCAAAAGACTTAGTTTCTGCTTTTTCAACATGAATAACCGGGTTTGATCGCGCAGGTCTTGGGGCCACTTCCGCTCGCGGTAAGACCTGGGCTTGACCTGATTGAGTTAACCGTTGGGTGGGCCGAATATTCTCAATCGCAACCTCGGTTACCTCAGGGGTTGGATTAGCAACAAATTGCAATTCTTCGAGCGCATGGGACAAGGGTTGAACAAGGGTAGTTGTGTGACTTTCGTGACTTAATTCCGCTTCACTTAGTGACGAACTTTTACTGAGGTACTCAATTGCCGCTGCCGACTCTAGTAACTCTAGCTCAGCTTGCTGGACAATATTCAACAAGTCATTAATATCTTGTTCGTGCTCTAGTTGTAATTTTTTAAAACTGGTAAAACCATAATAAGATAAAGCAGAAAAAACAATTAACACAACTAAAGAATAGGACCCTAGCCTTCTCGAAGATGCGCTTGTTTTAGTTTTTTTCGCTGTCACAGCGTGTTCTTTAAACAACAAGCTATTGATATTTTTTGCTGTTGTTTTTTCGGCAGCGGATACTTTTTGGGAACCTAAAAAGGCTGCGGACGCTTGGTTTTTTAAAAATATGGCGTCTTTGTTTGCAGGGTTGTTAACCTTCAATGGCTCGGCCTGCTCCAACAAGTGGGGTTTGACGTCACCCTGATCAGACCAATCCGCTTCTTGCTCCGGCTCCATTTTCAGCTGGGCATCTTTGATTAGTGCAGCTGCTTTAACAGGTTTCTCTGCTGAGTCTACTAGATTATCGGTTGTTTTTTTTTCAGGCTCAACATCCGTAACCAACGCCTCATTTTGGTTAAGCGGGCTTTGATACGGCTGTTGCTCAAGGCCTTCGATAGCCGATAGATTAAACACTAACGCAGGTTTGTCTAAATGTTCATCAGGCGTTGTTTCGCTAGGCGGGGTATCTTTTGAGCTTGGCAATTCACTGCTTGAAGATAGTGGTATTTGGTGCTGTTCCTGAGCTGGCTGTTCCTGAGTTGGCTGAGTTTCGGTCGTTTCGACAAAATCGTCTTGCAAAGAATCATCCAAAATACTTAGCCTGAGGCCCGTGTCCTTGGCTGAGTGTTCCAACGGCATTTTAGACTCGTGCTGAACTTTTTCGTCCTTTTGACGCTCGAATCCAAGCTTAGCTCCCTGCAAACCTGCCTCTCTCAGTTTCTTTTCTTCAGCCGCTTTTTTAAGCGCATTCAACAACACACTCATCGCACAAACCCCTGCTGCGCTTCAAGAAAAGGACGGAAATGCATCAAGTCGCCCCGATCAATATCGGGTCTATCTACAATTACGGGCCGAATAAACACAACTAATTCGGTTTTATAGGTGCCGCGCTCACGATGACCAAACAACGTATTCCCCAATATCGGTATTCTAGCCAAGCCAGGCAAGCCTTGATCCCGGCGCACGTTTCTATCTTCAATTAAACCACCGATAACGGCGGTCTGATTATTTCTCAACCTGAGCACGGTTTCCATTTCACGCTCTTGGATGACAGGAATCAAACTTGCAACACCCGATCTACTTAAATCGGGGTTAGGATCTCTGACCCGATCAATGATTCTTGAGATGGTCGGCCGAACATTCAATGTTATCTGATCGTCTTCAGATACAAACGGGGTAACCGTCATCATAAAACCCACGGGGACCGTATTAACCGTGGTGGTGTAGGTGGTCTCCGAACCTGCCGTTGATGTAGATCGCTGTACGTCAATGGTGAAATAAACCTCATTATCGACGACCTTAAGTAAAGCCGGTTGATTATTAACCGCCATAATTTTTGGGCTCGAAAGCACCTGAACCTTTCCAAACTCCTCTAACGCTTTCAAAGCAAAGCCAAAATCAGCCCCTAAACTAGTTGTAACACCCGTTCGAATGGTTCCTGAGCCAACTGCGGTAGCTAGGATGTTTCCAAACCCTGTGACATTCCAATCAATACCTGATTGATGCATTTCTGACAGCACAACTTCAACAACCGAGGCCTCAATCATGACTTGCCGTTCTGAACGTCGCAACACCGAATTAACATAGCTACTAACTTGCCGGTGCTGCTGCTGGCGTGCAAATACCAGTAAAATCCCTGCTTCAGGATTTGCGACCACTCGCCTCATCGCTGATTCGTCCGCAGCACTGCTGGCCATGCCCGCCAACTCCCCGCTTTCTG
This sequence comes from Thiomicrospira sp. R3, assembly GCF_029581415.1. Classification (GTDB taxonomy): domain Bacteria; phylum Pseudomonadota; class Gammaproteobacteria; order Thiomicrospirales; family Thiomicrospiraceae; genus Thiomicrospira. The sequence continues at coordinate 2,129,382 of NZ_CP121121.1, forward strand.
CTAATTGGCTGGTCGCTCGCTGAGCGTCTTGGGAAACAATAGATTCGATATTAGAGATTAAGGATGACCAAAAATCATATTCTGACGAGACATTTACAGTAGATGAACTTCCACTTGTCGTTTCGCCCACGGTCATGTTCATCGAAATAACATTACTACTGGTTCTTATTATGTTTACATAGTCGAGATAATATTCCTGCCAATAGGGTTGATCTAATCGAGCATTAATGGTTTTATCACCCACATTAATAATCAATCCAAGTTGATCCGCTATACGCACTAAAATATTTGGCAAGGTTTGTTGCACAGCATTGATGGTAATAAAACCTCCAATACCAGGGTGGATGTCCACTTGATAATTAGCCATTTCACCAAGGCGAAACAAGACCTCATGCACCGGTGCTTCAATGGCACTTAGCGTATAGACATTTTGACTAATCTCGGCTTTGGGTGGCGGGTTCAAAACATTGGCTCTTGCCAACTGAGGTATTGGAGCCGCAGATTGAGGGCTGTCACTTGGCACAATATGCCCACTAAACCCACTATTTTTCAGGTTAGGACTCGAAGGCTCAGTACAGGCGGCAAGAAAAAAAATGCTCAAAAAAATTAAAAAAAACTTCATTATTATAGCCTTTATAGCCTTGTTATTATAAGTCTTGCAAATTTACTCGGTTTCTAAGCTAGCCAAAAGTCGGTCTATCCTGTTTATAACACGTTCAGATCTGATCACGATTGGTTTGCCCCTAGCATAGCTGTTTGGTAACATGGCGAGGGCTTCAGTTGCTTGACTGACCTCGGAAAAAAACCCAAAGTATAACGTATAACTCGGTCGATTAATTAACCAAAACACATCCTCCGAAGCAAAATGAGCTTTAATCTCAGTCAGTACATGTTTCAAATTTGATACACCACCGGTAATAACTTGGATGGTATAAAACTCTTCTTGTCTAGCCAACAGTTCAGCTTTCAAGTTATTCAAATACAAAACATCAGCTTGCCTAAGCAAAAGCAGCTCTTCATTCGCTAAGAGCGCAGCCAAATCATCCTGCTGCATTTCAGCGAATCCCCCATTTATATCACCATTTATGCCAATAATGGGGCTTGTCTCATTTATCAAAGCTGCATCATTCATTTTGACTGTGTTTTCAATCAAGGTATCTGGTAAAACCGGTTGTTCTAAAACCGTGTTATTAGTCAAAATCTCTTCATGATTATTTTCATCATGGTTAATAATGTCAGCCAGTTTTGACAAAACTCCTGTCGGCTGCTGGGCTACTGCAACCGGCGAAGATTTGTCATGCAAATAATGAAAATAGAGTGCCAATACCATAAGCAACACCAATAACCCTGCCAACCCAAACACAAGGCCGTGAGTTTTTAACCCGCCTCCCGTTTCAAGATGCGATGTTTTTACCAGCTTTGCATCATCGGCATAGGCGGCCATCAGTGCTGAATCGGCCAGACTATGTACAGCTCTAATAATTCCCTTGGAACGCTTGGCGATTAATTTAGCAACTTTGGCATTAAAAACGTCCTTGCCACGATAACCCGCCTTGTGCATTCTAAAATTTAAATAAGATTGGATATCGTCTGATTTTAGATTAGGCAAAACTATTGAATGGGAAATGCGACTAGATAACTGACGAATTTCAGGTTGCGATAAATTATCGTCCAATTCGGGCTGGCCAAACAGCAGGATTTGGACAAGTTTTGAGTGTTCCGTCTCTAAATTTGACAAGAGTCGAACTTCCTCTAATGTTTCAATGGGCATCGATTGCGCCTCATCAATCATGATAACACACCGCTTCCCTAGCGCATGTTGATTGATAAACAACTCTCGTAATCGATGAATTAACACAAACTTTTGCGGTGTGTCTGATGCATCAATGCCAAACTCATGGCAAATAAACAACAAAATGTCCATCGGCGGTAAATTCGGCGAGTTTATAAAAATTGCATAATATTTATCATCAAATAACTTTGATACTTGTCTAAGTATGGTGGTTTTGCCACTACCCACCTCGCCAACCACCTTGACAATACCATCACCGCGTTCTAGTGAATACATTATCGCATTCACGATATCGCCGCGTGAGGCATCATTATAAAAATAATCTAAATCAGGTGTTGAGCGAAACGGGAAATCGCGGACACCAAAAAATTCACAATACATCAAACACCCTTGAGGTTATAAGGTTTTAAATAGCCCCGTTATTTAGTATAAGCAATTACTCTTACCGCATTAGTAACGCATTGTCTAGATTTAATTATCTTGTCAGATAATTAGTTATCCTGCACGCCATATAAATTGGGTATTTATCAAAAACAGGAATAATATGCTCGGCTTAAATTGTCATGTTAGTTTTATATTACTCTTAAATTAAGGGTTCAATGTCCCAGCATAATGTTTTATTTCAAAACTTGATACCCACATCAGTAGATCATCAAATTGATTCCGACTGGGTTGTGCCTGGTAAAAGGTGTTATTTTGGTCAGCAGCAGCAACAATAACATGCCCATTGGGACTACAGTTATGCGCTTCGTAGCCAACAACATCGTTGCATCCATTTTGACCAAGTGAAATAACCACCAATGGTACATGATTAGCCAACACGCGCGCACCGCTAGCGCTCGATTCGGCGATACGGTAATTGCCTAAACCATCAACATTAGCTGTGGGCGGGGTTTCCTTTTCAAAGCAGGGGAGGGATGGGCAAACCAAACCAAAATAACTGGCGCTTTGGCCTTTATTCTGAGTTTTATCAGCATTATCAGCATAATGGTTAACAATATAGCGGAATCGCAACCCATAGGCGTTAAGACCATGAGTGCCAAGATCAAGGTAGGGCAAGTCACCAGAGGTTGCACTACAGCTTGACCCTAACCGATCCTCTGACCCATCACCGCTTGTATCTGGACAAGGTAAATAGTGATTAACTGCAACGAAACGCAATAAGGCCGACTTGATATCGGCTAACTTACGTTGATCTTCAGTGAATTTGCTAGCTTCGCGCATGGCACTTAAGCCAGCAAAGGCGCCAGCTGTGATAATGCCAACAATGACCATAACAACCGCTAACTCAATCAAAGTAAAGCCCGAATATTTCTTTGGCTGCTTCGACACAGGTTTGGATTTAAATTTTTTAAACATAGCCTGCTGCTCAATGGTTAGAATGGTGTAAAATTAAGTACAATAAGGATGAATTATAACTTAAATTGAGCTAAATTCAAGTATATACTAGCTTAAAACCTTTTTAAACGGTTACATCATGCCCATCAGCACCCCGAGGGTAAGGTTACCAACAGATAACCATTTCAACTGCAACCCCACATTTAAAACCGCAGATTAAAATAGAGGGGTAAGCCGCGCCCAGTAAATACCTTGGCGGTACTCGACCAATGGCTGAGTTTGGTCGTTCGTTATTGTATGTCCAAAGCCAATCTGTGGCCAGGTGTTGAGTTTGTTTTCAACAACCTGATAGTTTTCTTCAGTAAGATTTTTACCAAATACTCCTTAACATCTGATGATCTTCGACTACCAATAAATTCATCTAAATAAATTCCGAACCGTTAGAGAGTTAACCTTTTCTATCATCACATCTTACTGGCTAAACACCTTTTCGTCGTTTAATTTCTTCATAAGCCGCATTGATCTCTTGCATCTTTTCAGTTGCTGCTTTAATTTCTTTATCGTCTAAACCCTGCCCATGCATAAAGTCGGGATGGGTTTGTTTTACGAGTTTTCGATATACTTTTTTAACGGTTGAAAAGTCATCACCCTCACTACAGCCAAGTACTTCGTATGGATCTTTTTGGTAAATTGAGCCTCTCGCTGAACCGTAAACCTGCTCGATAAGATGTTCAATGTGAGACGGAGTAAAGGCTAAATGTTCACCTATTTCAATCAATACTACTTTTGTTTTTTCGGATAAGCCGTCAAGGGATGCAAATGAGATAATTTGCAATAAAGCCCCTGTTCTCACTTCAACGGCTGAACGACTGAGTGCATAACAGTAATAAGAAACCGGATTGTCATCACGTTTGGCACGGTTTGCCAGCGCAAACAACCTTTTTTTTACTTGATCAATTAACACCTGATTGACACCCGCTGATTTCATTGCATGCGCAATGGATTTGATGGTGTCGCTCATGTATTCAACTTCAAGTTCACTAATTTTTCCATCACTGACAGCGATTTTAGCCATCAATGCAATGATTTCTTCAGGAAGACTTAAGCGTGCTTTGGCGTATTTATTAGTCGCAAAGTTTTTATAGGCTTCATTAAAGCTGTCGCTGTTTTTAACGGATTTGTAGGCATCTACACCAATATCCATGGTTTTACGTGTACCTTTAAACATCCAACCAAACAGCTTGATTAAAATAAAAGCAAGGATTACTAAAAGATATTTAATAAACTTCATAATACAAGACTTATCAACAAATCAACCCCTTATAGACGGTTTTATAATTTAATTTGTATGGAACAGGTTAGTTTGTAGAATAGCCAATAAAGTGCTTTAAGGCAAGCCAGCAAGCCATAATCTGAAAAAACAATGCTGCGCCCGACAAGTTAACTTTGCTCCGAACGATAGTTTGATTTATCGGCGATAATGGCTGCGCTTGGGGTCTTGTTCAGGTTTATTGTAAAAGCACTTGGTGCTGCAGCCGCTTAACAAGCACATAACCATAGCCATCAAAATAACCTTTTTTTATTCTGGCAACACCTTGGCTCGGGTTTTAAAATCAAACATCACGCTGAGGATAACCACCGCGTGCGATAAGACCACCATCAATAGTGAGGATACTGCCTGTCATCCATGCCGCGGCATCACTTAACAAGAAAGCCGTAGCTTGCCCCATCTCCTCAACCGAACCATAGCGATTTAGAGGCAAGGTTTTCATCCATTTTTGAGCCATCTTAGGTTGGTTAAGAATATCAAACGTGCGTTCAACAGGCACAACGCCGGGAGCAAGGTTATTCACTCTTATGCCATATTGCCCCCATTCTACCGCCATCACTTTCATCATGGCATCTAAACCGGCTTTCGATGCAGCATAGGCACTGAACCATTCGCACGTTTGCTGCCCATGAATGCTAGAGTTATTAATCACGACCCCTGGCTGTTTGGCATCCATACAGGCTTTGGCAAACAAGCTACTTAATCGATAAGGCGCTTGTAAATTAACCGCTAAGGTTTCATTAAAGGCCGTGCCTTCTATATCCTTCAGCGCGGTGGATTTTGTAACAATTCCCGCATTGTTAACCAAGGCATCTAGCCCATTAAAGCTCAACCAGGCCTGGTTAAAGACGTTGCCCAAACTGGCATAATCGCGAAAATCACCCCAAACTACCTTGGCTTGCGCGCCGATGGCGCTAACCTTAGCAAGGGTTTTTTCAATCCCAACTTGATTGTGACAATAATGAAGCACTAACTGAGCGCCCTGCTCAGCGAGGGTTTTCGCCATACCGGCACCTATTCCACTTGATGCGCCGGTAATCAATACACGTTTTCCTTCAAGTTCTGGGTAGCTCGCCATAAATAACATCCTTATAAGACCAATAAAGTATTTAAGTCTACATAAATTAGACCATTACAATCCTCAATTTAAAAAGTCAATCCATACCCAAGGCTTGCGTTTTGCGGGTTAGGGTATTACGCCCCCAACCCAAAATGGCCGCTGCTTGTTGACGGTGGAAGTGACTAGCTTTCATCGCGGCTTCAATTAATACTTTTTCAAATAGGGGTTCGGCTTGGGTATGCAGGCCTTGGTTGCCTGAGGCTAAAAACGCATCAGCCCAAAGACGCAGGCCTGCTTGCCAATCTTGACTATTAGCGGTATCGAGCATGTCTAAACCCTGCGTACCTGTTCGTAATTCGAGCGGTAAGTCTTCCATGTGCACCATTTTATCGGGCGCCATAATGGTTAACCAGGTGCACAGGCTGCGCAGTTGGCGAACATTGCCCGGCCAGGGTAGGCTTGATAAAAAACTAACCACGTCTTTTTCAAATTGTTTTTCTTCTAATTTCAATGCCTTGGCTTCTTTATACATATAGAACTTTAAAAGTAATGCGATGTCTTCACGGCGCTCACGCAAGGGTGGAATCTTGATGCGGATAATATTTAAGCGATAAAGCAAGTCTTCACGGAAACGCCCTTCACGCACTAGTTGCTCCATATTTTGATGCGTTGCGGCCACAATTCGCACATCGGCTTTAATGGGGTTACGCCCTCCCACGCGATAAAAGCTCCCGTCATTTAACACCCGCAGTAAGCGCGTTTGTAAATCAACCGGCATATCGCCAATCTCATCCAAAAATAAAGTGCCGCCATTGGCTTGCTCAAAGCGTCCCACCCTTTGCGAATGCGCACCGGTAAACGAACCCTTTTCATGGCCAAACAACTCAGACTCAAGCAATTCACGAGGAATAGCCGCGGTATTGAGTGCCACAAAAGGTTTATCCGCACGGGGACTCAATTCATGCAAAGCCTGAGCAATCAGTTCTTTACCGGTACCGGTTTCGCCGTTTACTAGCACCGTTACATCAAGCTGTGATACCCGCCCGATAATGCGAAAAACCTCTTGCATTGAAGGCGCGGCGCCGATAATCTTGAGCGGTTGCTTTGTGCTTGCGACCTCTTTTCGACTTCGCGGGGTTCGCCCACCAGAAAGGTGGCGCTTAATCGCGCGCTCAATCAGGCTAATCGCTTCGTCTAAATCAAACGGTTTAGGTAGGTATTCAAACGCTTTACTTTGGTAAGAACGCACGGCCGTATTCAGATCTGCATGTGCGGTCATAATAATCACTGGAATCGTTTTATCAAATTCATGAATTGCTTCCATAAACGTCAAGCCATCCATATCCGGCATCCGAATATCACTCACAATGACCGTTGGCGCAAAGGCTTCGAGGTTTTTTAATGCAATGGTCGGGGTATCAAATGATTTAATAATAAAAGGCTTATCTTCAAGCGCTGCCTCCAACACCCAACGAATCGAAGCATCATCATCCACAATCCAAACAATCGGATTAGGTTGATCTATTTTCTTATTTTTATCGATCACTTCTCACCTCTATCAAATGGAATATACACATGGAATACAGTGTGACCAACCTCACTTTCTGCCACGATTAAGCCCCCGTGTTGACGGATAATATTTTGTGAGACAGGTAAGCCCAATCCAGTGCCTGCTTTTTTACTGCTGACCATCGGATAGAACATGGAATCAAATACTTCTTTTGGAATACCTGAACCTTCATCATGAATACTCACCACTGCGACCAATGGAAAAGCTTGAGTGCCCAGCGTGAATTTTCGTTCAACACGGGTACGAATAGTGATAAGACCAGTTAACCCCTCCATAGCTTGCATCGCATTTTTTATTAAATTGAGAAAGGCTTGAATCATGGTTTCAAAATCCATTCTAATTTCGGGAATTGAGGGGTCATAGTCCAGCATCACTTGAATCTTTTGTGAGAGTTCAGGCTTAGTAACACGTAATACATGACGGATGACTTCATGGATATTGTGCCATTCTTTTTCAGCGGTTTGGCGCGGACCTAGCATTGAATCCACCAGGTTTTTTAAACGTTGGACTTCTTTAGAAATCACGTCCAAAAAACTGATCGCTTTTTGATCGTCTTGAAACCGTTTTTGCAATAATTGCGCCGCACCATAGATGCCAGCCAGTGGATTTTTAACTTCATGGGCAAGGGTTTTAACCAATATATTTCCTGCCTCATATTGATGCCAACGCTCATCTTCTTCAACAATACGATGATGACGCTCGGTATTAAACAGCTCAACCAGCCAACCCCCACCAACTTCATAACATGAAAACGTACAGCTGACTCGAACACGCTGTAAATCGGGTAAGTGGATTTGATATTCATGAATGGTTAAGCGCTGCTCACCAAAACTGGTTAAATCATCCACCAGGCCTGGTAACAATACTTTCCAAGCCACCCCAATAATACGACGTGTGCTGACCTGTAACAGTTGGGCAGCCGCAATATTCAAATACCCGATTTTCTGCTGGTCATCAACCCAAATCACCGCCGTCGCTAAGCCATCTAACAACTCATCCCAAGCTACATTTCTCGGGGTTAATTGCATACCAATCACTCATCCTCAACCATTAATGCACAGGCCATACGGTGATCAAGCGCATGAGTGGCGCCTGCTACCTCCAGCATTAAAGGGCCATTAAACGGCGCTTTGGATTGCACAATTAACTCAACCCCCATGGCCAAACCAATAGATGATAAATACCTGAGTTCTTCAGGTGAGCGATTTTTTATTCGAGCTAATTTAGCCGGTTTACCTACCTCAAGCTCAGTAAGTGCCAATAGATTTTGGGGGGTTATTAAGCCATCTGCATCAGGAATAGGCGAACCATGCGGGTCATGCGAAGGTTGACCGAGTGCCAGCCACATTGCATTAACTAGCTTATCACTGACAGCATGCTCTAAAATTTCAGCCTCTTCATCAACTTCATCCCACAGGTAATTAAGCCGTTCAACCAAATACTGCTCAATCACCCGGTGGCGACGAATCATTTGCAATGCCACATGACGCCCCGAATCGGTCAGAGACACCCCGTAATAGGGTTCATACTCTACATAATCTTGGTCAGATAACTTCTTGATCATATTAGAAACCGACGCCTGCGCTATCCCTAAACGGCTAGCAATGGCTGAAGTATGCACGCCTTTGTCTTGCACCTGAGGGTCTTCAAGCTTATAAATACATTTTAAATAGTCTTCGATGGCTTTCGACGCTGACATAATTTCCTCATAAAACAAGACAAACTAAAACACTTATTTTGCCCTATTTTGATGCAAAAATCTTGTGATTGGTGCAAAAAAAACGACCAGGCCTGGTTGGCACTGGTCGAAAGTTAACTAGAAGACAGGGAATAAAGGATTGCTAAAACTGGTAGCGCACACCGGCGGTGAAGTTGCGACCCGTAATCGGCGCTTCGTTTTTAAAGAAGCTTTGGTGTAAACGACCATTTTCATTGGTTAGGTTGCGAGCTTGTAAAAACAAACGCAAGTCCTTGATGTTTGCAGGGTGGTAGGCTAAATCAAAGCCCAATGTCGCAAAGCTATCAGTGGTTTCTTCAGCTTCGGCTGTTCTGGTTTGCTTTAGGTTATAACGATAATCGACGCTCAATTTAAAGTCACTCCAGTGGGTATCCGCACCCAAGCCAACACGCGGCGGGGTCATGCGAGGCAGGTTGCCGCCATCACGCAATTCGCCACGAAGATAGTCACCACTGGCGCGCAAGGTCAAGGGTAGGCTGGTGGCAAGATCTATGGCGCCACTGAGTTCAACACCATAGAAAAAAGCATCCGCCTGCTCATTATAAACCAGTAGTTCGCCAGCTGGATCGGTGAATCCATCACCATTCACGCGTCGATTGTTTTCGTCATTACGATAATAGATAAAGTTATCAACAAAATTAGCAAAAGCCGTCGCTTCATAGCGCAGGCTTGCGTGTTGGCGCATTAAACTTAGTTCAGTATTGAGGTAGGTTTCTTTTTTAAGATCCGGGTTACCGATTTCAAAAGTGCCCGCGGCACCGTGGCGACCAAAGGCATACAGCTGTTCCGGGCCTGGTGCGGCTTCAGAACGACTGATGCCTAGGCGTAATTTATGCGCACTGTCCAAGTCAAATAATGCACCGAGCGCAATCCCGGTGGTGAGAAAGTTTTGATTGGATAGGTTTTCATTAAAGGTGATTGTCTGACCACGATAAACAACTTCGTCAACCGCATTATCCTTGACGGTCTCAGGATTAAACTGGTCATAACCTAGACGTAATCCAATTTCGAATTGCCCCCAAGACATAGGACGTTCTTGCACGCTAAAAACGCCAATCGCATTACGTTCGCTTGGACGAATAAAAAAGGCTTCGCCATCGTCTTCGGCTTCAAATTTTACATTGTTAAAGTTTAAACCAACCACACCCGACCAATCCCCAATCGGGTCATGGGTCAATTCCAAGCGTAGGTCCAATTCTTTTTGTTTAAAGATCGCTTCCAGGTCTTCTTTTTTGCCGTCTTCATACTCCCACTCTTCCTGATAGAAGTCGGTATAGGCTAAATTAAACCGTGCGGTATTGAAGCCAGGCAGCGGGTCATAAAGTTCAGCGCGCAGATCAAAGCGCTTCGACTCGGCTTCGATGCGATCATAGTCATCAGGGTAATCTGGCTCTGGAATGCCGTAATCCGCGATCCATTGACTAAAGCCTATGCCCAAAAAGCCACGTTTGCCAGCATAGACACCTGTAATTGCAAGGTTTTGGTTTTCGACATCACTATTAAGCAGCTCACCTTTTTTGCCCTCGCCATCAAGGGTTTGAAAACCCTTGATCGAGGCATTGCCCGTTTGTCGGGCATCCATATCGACACGCACCGCCATTTGTTCACTAAAGGGTAGTTCAAGCGCAACGCCTGCACGACGGTCATGGTTATTGGTGCCATAAGAGGCTTGCGCCGTGCCGTTAATCTGATCGCCAATAATCGGGCTAAACCGACCGGATACCACATTCACTACCCCACCGGATGCGCCTGACCCATAAAGCAAGGTGGCCGGACCACGAATCACTTCGACCGAATCGGCGCGCAAGGTCGAGCTGGCCACCGCATGATCCGCGCCTTCACCCGACACGTCACTGACCCGAGAACCATCTTCAAGTACCGCAACGCGTGAACCCTGCAACCCACGAATCACTGGGCGGCCGACACCTGGGCCAAAATCCGCATTACTAATCCCCGGCAAACCGTCAAGCGCCTCGCCAATCGTGCCAGCGCGGCGTTTTTCCATCTCTTCGCCTTCAATCACCGCAATCGGGCGCACCACTGCGTTTTCGGTCTGACTCATAATCGAACCGGTTTGTACCACTGAAATACGCTCTAAGGTTGAAACCGCTTCGGCTTGCGCATAACCCGACACAATGAATAATGAGGTAGGCGCGGCTAATGACAGTGCCACCGCTATTTTTTTAAGTTTAAATGACATAAATCTTCTCCAAATGGTCCAGCTAAAAAAAAGAATTGGACTTATTATAAATATTTTAAAATGCATTGCAATATATATTTAGCCTAACCTAATATTTTTATTTTATAAATTAATTACCCTGCTTTAGTAACAAAACAAGCGTAATAAAAGCTGATTTGCTAGAGCTATTTAACTTTTTAGGTTAAACTAAATTTTTGTATCGTTAGTTAGCACCTAGAGACTTATGCATTTTTCTTTGGCCTATTTACCACTCCTTCTCAGCTTGTTATTATTACCAAGTTGGGTGAAGGCGCAACCTCTAGTGATTAGTACCACTAATATTGTCCACGATCTGGTTAAAGAAATTGGTGGAGAGAAAATTCAAGCCGAATCGTTAATGGGACCGAACATTGATCCACACTACTACCGCGCAAGCTTTGGTGATATGCGCAAGTTATCACGTGCTGATCTCATTTTTTATAATGGTTTAGGGCTTGAGGGGCGAATGCAAGACGTCTTGAAAAACCTAAGTGCATTTAGACCGAGTTATGCATTAAGCCAGTTTATTGATGACCAGTTATTTATCGTAGAACAATCCGTGTATGACCCTCATTTTTGGATGGATGCCCGTTTATGGAAACAAGCCGCCAGAGGTGTTGCGCAAACACTTATTCACCATTTACCCGAACACCAAGACTATTTTACCCAACGTTTAGAGCACTATTTAAATGAGCTTGAAGCGCTGCATAACTGGATTACTCAACAAATCAAAACACTCCCTGAAGCGCAGCGCCTCCTGATTAGCGCACACGATGCGTTTGGCTATTATGGCGCAGCCTATGGCTTAGAAGTGATGGGACTGCAAGGCATCAACACCACCTCTGAAGTCGGTTTAAAAGACTTGCGTCTAATGAAAGACATTATTCAACAGCGCCAAGTCAAAGCGGTATTTGTTGAGGCCAGTGTACCGGATCGCGCGATTAAATCACTGATTGCAGGCATTAAAGCAGAAGGCGGTGATTTAAAACTCGGCGGCAAATTGCTATCAGACGCACTCGGGGCACCAAACACGTCCACAGACAGCTACATCGGCATGATGCGCCACAACACCCAAACACTTGTAAAGGCTTTAAAGTGAACGCCATTGAAACCCAACACTTATCTTTAGGCTATAACCAATTTATCTTAAAAGATATCTCTATTCAATTACCCGCTGCGCAACGTATTGCCATTATCGGGCCGAACGGCGCAGGCAAGTCCACCTTTTTAAAAGGTCTAATTAACCTGCTACCTTTACGGCAAGGTCAGGTGCGTTTTTTAGACGATGCAAACCCCGCCTCTGCACTAGCTTATGTCCCACAGCGTGAAGAGGTGGATTGGGACTTTCCGATTAATGTGTTTGATGTCGTGATGATGGGGCGCCATGGTCAGCTTAAATTTTGGCAACGACCCAACAAACAAGATCACGACCTTGTGCGTCAAAGCCTTGAAAAGGTGGGCATGCTCGATTTCGCTTCGCGTCAAATCAGCCAACTTTCAGGCGGTCAACAACAGCGGGTTTTTATTGCCCGCGCGCTAGCTCAACAAGCACCGATTACCCTGATGGACGAGCCTTTTGCCGGTGTGGATATGGCAACGGAGAATGCGCTAGTTGCCTTGTTCGCCGAACTCAAAGCGCAAAACCAAACACTGGTTTGTGTGCATCACGACCTCAACACCCTTGCGCGTTATTTTGATTGGGTGGTGATGATTAATGGCGCTCTAATCGCGAGTGGACCCATCAACCAAGCACTCACCCTAGACAACTTACAAAAGACCTTCGAGGGGCGCCTGCCGCTGCTTGAAAACCTTCATCTGAGCGAGCCTAGCCTATGAGTTTGTGGCAAGATGCAAATTTTATTTGGGTGCTGACAGGCACCCTGCTGCTTGGGATAAGTGCCGCGACTATAGGTGGCATGGCGGTATTACGCCAACGCGCGCTTATTGGTGATGTATTAGCCCATGCCGCCCTGCCTGGCATTATGATGGCGTTTATTTTATTTGAATCTACCCAACCAGGCCTGGTGGTGTTTTCTGCGTTACTCAGCAGCTTACTCGGTTATTATGTGATTCAGTTTTTAACCCAGAAGACTAAAATAAAAACCGATACCGCGATGGCGGTGGTGTTGTCGCTGTTTTTTGCGGTTGGCTTAATGTTATTGTCGTTTATCCAAAACTCAACGATGGAAAATAAATCAGGCTTAGATAAACTGCTATTCGGTCAAGCGGCCGCGATGAACGCGAACGATGTCAATTGGCTGATTGTCATCACCCTGCTCGCGCTGAGTTATCTAGTGATTGTTTTTCACAAACTCCGATTGATTAGTTTTGACCCCATTTATGCGCAAAGCTTAGGGCTAAAATTGAAGCGCTATGAATTGAGTTTTGCCTTGGTGCTGGTATTCACCATTGTGATTGGTTTGCAGATTGTCGGGGTAATTCTGATGGCGGCGGCCTTACTCATCCCGATTAGCATTGCGCGTTTTTGGTCACAATCTCTGCCTGTTTTGCTTTGGCTTGCGGCGCTGTTTGCGATGATCAGCGCCCTAATAAGCACCCAGCTTTCAATGCAAATCGCCAATATGCCGACTGGACCCTGGATGGTGGTGATTCTGGGTGTGTTGTTTGCTTTGTCATGGGCCTTGTCACGGGGATGGGTTTTAACCAAGAAACGCGCCCAAACCGCAGGGATCAAAGCAGATGTATGAATTCTGGATTTTGATCACCGCCAGCCTAGTCGCCACCTCTTGCGCCTTAGTGGGTAGCTTGCTGATTCTTCGTCGAATGGCGTTATTGGGCGACGCGATTAGCCACTCGGTACTACTCGGCATTGTATTGGTGTATCTTATTTTTCAACAAGTGTCTATCACATTGATGCTCAGTGGTGCGGTGCTGGTGGGGTTGCTGACCGCTTGGTTAACACAGTTTATTCATCAAAAAGCGCCCTTAGCCAAGGATGCCAGCTTAGGCCTGGTGTTCACTTGGTTTTTTGCGATAGCGATTGTGTTAATTGCCCTCTATGCCGACCATGTTCACTTGGATCATGAACATGTTTTGTTTGGTGAAATGGCCTTTATTCCATTTAACCCGCTGGTTATCGACGGTCAAAATTTTGGCCCACAAGCTTTTTGGTTAGCAGGCCTGGTGTTATTGATAAACCTGATTGTGCTCGGCATCGGTTATCAACGCTTTAAACTAACCAGTTTCCACCCCGCCCTAGCCACCAGCCTAGGCATTCAAACCGCCCTCTGGCATTACTTATTGATGACGCTGGTCTCCGTTAGCGCAGTCGCATCGTTTGATCTGGTGGGTTCAATTTTGGTGATCGCCTTAATGGTCATTCCCGCCGCAACCGCTTATCTACTCGCTAAATCGCTTAAACAGATGATGGTGTTCGCGGTGCTTTATGCCCAGGCCTCGGTTTTGATCGGTTTTGGTTTTGCCTGGTGGCTTGATAGTGCGTTATCCGCATCAATGGCGGTAGCTGCTGGGCTATTGCTTGTGACCACTTTAATTACAAAACTTAGCGCAAATAGACAAGGGTGAACGACGGGGATATAAGCGGGGATTGATAAATAGCTACATATTGATTACAATGAAATGTTTTTTCCTGTTCGAGATCGACCCTATGCGTCTATTAAGTCGCCTTAAACTATTTGGTAGTTTAATCTTTCTAGCCACTTTTGTGCATGCAGATAGCAAAGTTATGCTTAACTTTGGTGTATTTAGCTATCTTGGTGAACCCCAAACTCACGCTAAGTTTTCACCAATTATTAACTATATCAACGAGCAGCTCGAAAACGAAGAAATCAGACTTCATGTTTTGGCGCATGATGTCATGTTTGAACAAATTGAACAGGGCAAGATTGATATTGTTTCTACTAACCCAACCCATTTTTTAATGGCGCGGCATCACTTTGAACTCTCAGGGGTAATCGCCACATTAGTCGAGTCAGATAATAACGGAGACCCTGTTTTTCAGCTGGGTGGTGCTATTATTGCACGCGCAGATCGTGTTAATTTAGACCGTTTACAAGATTTAAAAGGCACCCGTATTGGTATCCCATCCTTTTTCAATATGGGCGGCTACCGCTCTCAAGCTTATGAACTTCATCGTGCGGGCTTGAAGCTGAAAAGGGATGTTCAATTTATTGAATTGGGTACGCACCAAGCGGTTGTTGAAGCCGTTATCAATAAGCACGTTGATGCAGGCTTCATCCGTGATGGGGTGTTAGAAAACCTAGAGCAACAACAACTCATTCAACCAGGCCTGCTTAAAGTCATTCAACCCAAAAAACATGACGAATTTAAACACCAAGTATCGACTCGGCTTTATCCTCAATGGCCGGTATTTGCACTAAAGCATGTTGATGAACAGGCGGTGCGCCACATTGCATCAGCGCTTTACTCACTCGAACCCGACCACCCTGCTGCAATCGCTGCAGGCATTCACGGCTTCACCATTCCAGCTGACTATCTTGTGGTTGAAGAGCTAGCGCGAACTCTCCGGCTACCGCCGTTTGAGCACGCACCTCATTTTACCTTTGTAGATACTTGGCAAAAGTGGGCGGCTATTTACTGGATTTTGATAGGCGGCGCAATCGCTAGTCTTATTTCTACCTTCTTTATACTGAGCCTATTAAAAAGAGAGAAAACCGAACACCAGCGCTTTGAATTACTGCTTTCTACCCTGGGTGAGGGGGTGTATGGAACCGATCTTCAAGGCAAGTGTACCTTTATCAATCCTGCTGCTTTAGCGATGCTGGGTTGGCAGAAGGCTGAACAGGCTTTAGGTCAAAACCAACACGACCTATTCCACCACCATTATCCGAGCGGCGATCCCTACCCACAGCGTGCCTGCCCGATCCATAAAACCACGCAAGACGGTCAAACTAGGCGCATCGAAGAATGGTTTATACGCGCCAATGGCGAAGGTTTCCCGGTCAACCTAGTCGTTACACCACTCCATAAAAAAGATCAACTTGTTGGGTCTGTTGTGGTTTTTCAAGATATTACTGAAGTCAAAAAACTGCAACAAAAGCTAATTGACCAATCACGCTTTGATGCCTTAACTGGCCTAGCTAATCGCCGCTATTTGCTAGAACAAATGCACCAAGAACTTGAACGCATTAAACGAAACCAACATAACGCGGTGCTAATTATGGCCGACCTAGACCACTTTAAACGTGTTAATGACACCTATGGTCACGCTGCTGGTGATCAAGTGCTTAAAGCCTTTGCCAAACTGATGAGCGACACACTTCGCAAGACCGATATTATCGGACGTTTAGGCGGTGAAGAATTTGTGCTCTTATTACCGGAAACGCAATTGGATTACGCGTTAGTTTTAGCCGAAAGACTTCGCCAAAACGTGAATCAATTTGCCCTCACCTTGGCTGGCAACTGCATCCAATTCACTGTTAGCTTAGGTGTAGTTGAAGTAGATAGGCATTACAAAGATATAGAAACAGCTCTCGCCCAAGCCGATAACGCTCTATACCAAGCCAAGCAACACGGAAGAAATCGGATTGAAATCTATCAAAAGCTCACAAATCCTGATACCGCCTCTTGTTAGGCTTAACGGAGACTTAAAAACGATTCATCCATCGAGTAGAGGACTAACTCGCCTAGTAGTTTCTAAATGAATTCGTGAACCGAGTCTGCTGTTCAAAACTAGGTTAAACAGCAGGCTTTACGCAAATAATTGATATTTATAGAATTTGACTGAAAGCCTGATAAACAGCGAAAAAATTATTACCTTTTTTTTGAAATAAGGCTTGCAAAGGTCTGAGGTTTCTCTATAATACGCCACATCAAGCAACGTAGCTTGAATTTCCAATCCCCAATAGTTCAGTTGGTAGAACAGCGGACTGTTAATCCGTATGTCCCTGGTTCGAGTCCAGGTTGGGGAGCCAAGTTTTTAACCCCAAGCAATTTATTTGCTTGGGGTTTTTGCGTTCTACGACTGATAAAACCATAATTGAAAACTACCCAACGTGTCCTAAACCAGAGGGCGGTTATGCTCAAAAACCCTACTATAAGATAAATCGCAATGCTGAACCACTTTAGGTGAACAGCATTGCGCAATAGCGAGGCTGGAGAGTGTCGAGGTTGCTGGCTAGTTAATGGAAATTAAGCTCACCGTCCTCAAACTCTACATGAATCGTTGAGCCTGGGGGGAACTCGCCTTTTAGGATACGTTGCGCCAGCGGGTTTTCCAGGCGTTGCTGGATAACACGCTTGAGCGGACGCGCGCCATATACTGGATCAAAGCCTGCCTCGCCAATGACATCCAATGCCGCAATCGATACCTCGATTTTTAGGTCAATGTCGGCCAAACGCAAACGCAGGCTTTCGAGCTGAATATCGGTAATCGCACGAATCTGTCCTTTTCCAAGCGGATGAAACACCACGATGTCGTCAATACGGTTAACAAATTCGGGGCGGAAGTGGCCACCGACCACCTCCATCACCGCCGACTTCATCGCATCATAATTACTCTCCCCTGCCAGCTCTTGAATAATCTGTGAACCCAGGTTCGAGGTCATCACAATCACCGTGTTACGGAAATCCACGGTACGCCCCTGGCCATCGGTTAAACGCCCGTCGTCCAGTACTTGCAACAGGATATTAAACACATCCGGATGTGCTTTTTCGACCTCATCTAGCAAAATCACCGAGTAAGGTTTGCGGCGTACGGCTTCGGTTAGATAACCGCCCTGTTCGTAACCGACATAACCGGGTGGCGCGCCGATTAAACGGGCGACCGAGTGTTTTTCCATAAATTCAGACATATCCAAACGTACAATCGCATCTTGGCTGTCAAATAAGAAATCCGCCAAGGATTTGGTCAGCTCGGTTTTCCCCACCCCTGTTGGGCCAAGGAATAGGAATGATCCATTCGGCTTGTTCGGGTCAGACAAGCCAGCGCGCGAACGTCGAATCGCATCCGACACCGCTTTAACCGCCTCGTCTTGACCGACCACTTTAGCGCTGAGGCTGTCTTCCATGCGCAGCAGTTTGTCACGCTCGCCTTCCATCATGCGCGCGACTGGAATGCCGGTCCAGCGCGACACCACTTCGGCGATTTCTTCTTCAGACACCTTGTTGCGTAATAGGTGCATTTCGCCTTTTTCGCCGTCACTGATTTGCATTTCATCAGCCGCTTTGATTTTGGCTTCTAAATCAGGAATCACACCATATTGCAGTTCCGACATACGCGCCAGATTACCCTCACGACGGGCGGCTTCCATTTCAGTGCGCGCTTTATCGAGTGCTTCTTTGAATTGTTGCGCACCCTGCAAAGCGGCCTTGTCTTTTTTCCAGACTTCTTCAAAATCAGAATATTGCTTTTCCAGTTCTTTGATTTGGTCTTTTAAAATTGCGAGGCGTTTTTTTGAGGCATCGTCTTTTTCTTTCTTGAGTGCCACCTGCTCCATTTTGAGCTGGATTAAACGACGATCCAACTTGTCCATTTCTTCGGGTTTGGAATCGATTTCCATCCGAATACGTGATGCGGCTTCGTCAATCAAGTCAATCGCTTTATCCGGCAGTTGGCGGTCGGTGATATAACGCTGCGACAAACGCGCCGCCGCGACAATCGCCGGATCACTAATTGCTACACCGTGATGCACTTCATAACGCTCTTTTAAACCGCGCAAAATCGCAATCGTATCTTCCTCGTTCGGTTCATCCACCAATACTTTTTGGAAACGACGCTCTAACGCGGCATCTTTTTCGATATTGTCGCGATATTCATTGAGCGTGGTCGCGCCGATACAATGTAATTCGCCACGCGCTAAGGCTGGTTTGAGCATATTGCCCGCATCCATTGCGCCTTCAGCTTTACCTGCGCCGACCATGGTGTGAATTTCGTCGATAAATAAAATCACCCGACCTTCGTTGTTAGACAGATCTTTTAGCACCGCCTTGAGGCGTTCTTCAAAGTCTCCGCGATACTTCGCCCCCGCTAATAACGCGCCCAAATCCAGTGACAGCACGCGTTTGTTACGCAAACCTTCTGGCACCTCACCATTGACAATACGTTGGGCCAGGCCCTCGACAATCGCGGTTTTACCCACACCTGGCTCGCCAATCAACACCGGATTGTTTTTGGTACGACGTTGCAAAACCTGAATCGCACGGCGGATTTCATCATCACGTCCTATTACCGGGTCTAGCTTGCCTGATTCGGCCAGTGAGGTTAAATCAATCGTATATTTTTCCAACGCTTGACGCGTTGACTCGGCATTTTGATCTTGCACGCTCTCGCCTCCTCGGACTTGTTGAATCGCCTGACTGAGTTTTGTTTCAACCAGGCCTGCTTGTTTTAACATATCGGCTATTTGATCTTTCGATTGCAACGCCGCCAGAAAAAACAATTCACTTGATATATAGGCATCTTGGTTTTTCTGCGCTTGTTTTTCCATTAAATTTAAGATCGCGCCTGTTTGACGCGAAATTTGCACATCACCGCCCGTACCGCTAACCTGCGGCAGGGTTTTCAGCCGAGTTTGCACGGCTTGATTCAGTGCATTCACCTCCACACCCGCCAAAACTAACAAATGTGTCTGCTCAGGGATTAAAGTCGCTAGAATATGCAAGGGCTCAATAAACTGATTGTCTTGGCTATTGGCCAACGACTGGGCTTGTGATAATACCGATTGAAACTGGGTAGTGAATTTATCCATCATGACTGCGTCCTCTTAATTGATTGTTGTTAAGGTTATAGGGACGTGATTTTTTTATTCAAGTAATGTATTAAAAATTTTATTCAAACATATGAAATATAAACCAAAGAGTAACTAATGGACAATCTATTTTTCGTTTTATCAAAACTTAGTTGGGCGGTATTAAGCCCGAGTAACTTTTTAATCTTGGTTTTTATATTGGGCACACTGCTGGTTCTTTTCAAGGGCTATAGGCTGGCAAAATGGGTTTTAATTCCCAATGCGCTGCTGGCAGGCCTGGTGCTGGTCTATCCCGTTGGCGACAAGTTAATTGAACCGCTAGAAAGCCGATTCGCACAGCCGCAGCATCTACCCCAACAGATTGATGGCATCATTATTCTGGGTGGCGGTGAAGATTTAAAACGCTCGCTAAGTTGGAATGTCGCCGAACTAGGTTTAGGCGGCGATCGCTACATTGCCACCAAAAAACTGGCCGACATCTACCCCAATGCACCGGTTATATTTAGCGGTGGCAGCGGTTCGATTCAACTGCAAAATACCGGTAGCGAAGGCGAAATTTCTCGCCAATTATTTGCCGACATGGGATTGGATTTAACTCGTCTTGTTATCGAATCCGAATCACGCAATACCTATGAGAACTTTCGCAATATACAACCCCTTCTAAAGCCCGATGGCGTTTATCTCCTAGTGACCTCCGCATTTCACATGCCGCGCGCTGTCGGCATCGCACAGAAACAAAACATCAACCTCATCGCCTATCCCGTTGACTATCGCAGCAATAGCGCCGAGTTACGACAAATAAACTTTGACTTCTTTGATCACCTAAAAGCACTAGAACCCGGATGGCGTGAATGGATTGGGCTAACCGTTTACTACTGGACAGGCAAAACCAGCGACTGGCTGCCAAAGCAACAACAAGACTAAAGCGGGTTTCAAGTTCTCGATAAAACCTCAAACCCGCTAGGATAGAAAGCTAAAGCTTAATCAACTCAAAACCATTGGCGCTTAGCAGTTCAGATTGACTGGACTGAGTAACGACGGCGCGGGTGGGTTGGGCGTTAAGGTAGCGCTGGGCGAGCGCTTGTAACTGGGCAAGATCGGCTTTCAACACCGCTTGACGATAGGCCATGCGTTTTGAATGGCTACGACCATAGAGTTCATGATAGAAGGCTTTTTTAGCTTCGCCAGCGGGTGAACCGGGTTTATCCATCGCACTCACCACATTCAGCACCGCTTCATCAACCTGTGCTTGAGTGGCATCGCTCATCAACCAGTTAAGCGCACGTTCAAAATCCGCATAGGTATCCATTAAACGCGGATCACGGTAGGAATAAAACACGAATGCGCCTGATTCACTATCAAAACTTGCGCCGCCGCCATAGGCACCGCCCTTCTCACGAATTGCGCTATGCAAAAAGCCATTGCGCAAACACGCGCCTAATACCGAAAGAATCGGCGCATCCTCATGCCCCCACATTGCCGCTGGATAGGCTTGCGCACAGAAATTAACCTGAGTAGATGTCAACCAGGCCTGGTGGTTAATCGCTTGGGGTTTTGCTAGGTTTAATCCATTTAAATTTGTATCAACCTGCCCAACTAAACCATCAAAACCTGACCAGGCCTGGTGATAACCCTGCTCATCTGCGATTAATAATCCGTGTTTATTCGATTGTGCGATTTTTTCACGAATCTGCGCAAGCTGTTCAGCAAAGTGATTAAGTTTTGTGTCATCCGCAAGGTCTTTATCTAATTGCTTGATAAAACGAATCCCTGCCAATCCAGAGCGTTCAAAATTCCATTTTGCCGCCACTGAAAAACTCTGACAAGCCGCACTCATCGCCAAACTATGTCCCGCGCCGGTAATCCGGTGTTCCATTGACGAGCGAATTTGCGCCACAAGGTCTTTTAACCGCTCGGTTTCTTTAAAGTCAACCTGATGCAGGGTTTGTTGCATCAATTGGCTGAGGTCTTGTTGGTGACGATTCAATGCCTTGCCACTGAGGATAACGTGAGTTTGATAGCGTAAAGCATCATCGCCATCCGCGCGTACGACTGAGCGAGCCGACAGCCCTCCGGTTAGTGCTGCCTGCAGCGATTGCGTTTGCAAATAATCACGCCCCCCACTGCCCACCTCGGTTAAACAAGCATTAAACAACGGCATCATCGCTTGTTGGTCTGGGGTTAAATCAGGAGTCGGTATAATCAGTTGTTGATACACCAAACCATTAGTAGCGCGCATATAGCCAGTCATGGTTTTAGCTTGGTGTGTAGGTTCAATTTGCGCCAAGCTAACCTGCACATCGTCTTTGGTAACTTTAGGCAGAATATCTGCGTCATCTAATTGTGCTTGACGCTGCTCAAGTGCTTGAGCTTGATCGATAATGGCTTGTTTTTGCGCCTCTGTTAACGCCGCTTGAATCTGGGCTAATTTGGCTTTTTCTGCCGCTTCACGTTGTGCGCCTAATTGGGCATCTGGCTTGAGCGTTAAACGCACCCTATGCGGATTATCTAACAACCAGGTCTGGATTAAATTTGGAATAAAATCGCTCTTTTCAATCTCGTGTTGCAGCTCAACCAATACCCTATCCACATCCAACATCGCCACAGGATCACCTTGATGCAAAGCGGCTGGCAAGGCACCCAGCATCAGCTCTAAACCATAAGGATGGCTATCGCCACCGACTTCACGCTGGCTTAATTCAAGTTGATGTAACATAGCTTCAACATGCGATTGATCAATCCCTTCCTTAACAATGCGCTCTAACTCATTGATAATTAAATCTTCTATCGCCTGCGCATGGTGCGCTTCTGAACCCTGCACACCGACAACGAACGCCATTTCTTTGTTGGAATCTTCAAGACCACACAGGGGTGAGGGTGCGGTGGCTAACTCGGTTTGTTCCAATACAAATCGCAAAGGCGATGCACTGTTATCAAGCAATACCGATGACAGCAAATGACCTTTAAGCACATCCATCGGGTCACGGTTTAAACCCAGTAACCAGCCAACCACAATATGGGTTTTATTCGCCGTGTCTTCTTCATCTAACGCATAGGTTTGTTCGACCGCTTTGGGTGCGCTAAAACGCTGTTCTGTGGTCACAAAAGTCGGGGCAATCTGCTCATTAAAGCTTGCTAAACCCAGTGCTTCGAAATCGGCTTGCAGCTTGGCTGGATCTTGATTGCCATAGGTCATAAACACCGCATTGGATGGGTGATAATGGGTTTTATGAAAATCGATCAGTTGTTGGTAGCTTAAATCCGGAATGGCTTCGGGTTCACCGCCACTGTTGTAATGGTAGGTCGAGGTTGGGTAAAGCTCGGTGGTGAGGGCTTGCCATAGGGTCGAAACCGGCGAACTCATCGCCCCTTTCATTTCATTAAACACCACGCCTTTATAGGTAAGGGGCGAGCTGGCATCGTCCATTTTTTCAAACTCAAAGCGATGACCTTCTTGCGCAAAATCTAGCGGGTCGAGTTTAGGGAAAAACACCGCATCCATATAGACCTGCAACAGGTTTTGATAATCCTTGTCGTTTTCAGTAGCAAACGGATAGGCCGTCCAATCACTAGACGTAAAGGCATTCATAAAGGTATTGATTGAGCGGCGAATCATCATAAAAAACGGATCACGCACTGGGTATTTTTCTGAACCGCATAAGGTAGTGTGTTCAAGAATATGCGCCACGCCCGTTGAGTCTTCTGGCACGGTTCGCAAAGCTACCATAAATACCTTGTGCTCGTCATCGGCGGCCAAGTGGTAATGCATCGCGCCCGTCGCTTTGTGGCGAAAGGTTTGTACCTTGATAGACAGACTGTCTATAGCTTGTTCATTAATAAATTCAAACGTTTCATAACAATTTTGCATAACACCTCACAAATAAAAAAACCGTCTTGCAACGGATTTTTGTTAGTTTTTAATTTTAAGCCTCGTTCCCACGCTGTAGGTCACGGCCACTCCGGCGAAGGCCGGAATCCCAAACCGACAGCGCACAACCTGAAGAGATCCCGGCCTACGCCGGGATGACGTACAAACTAGCCATCCATTAAGCCTAAACAAAATTCAATGCTCAACACGCCATTAAACGGCTTTAATCGACAGTTTAACGCGCCCTTGCTTGTCTACTTCAGTTAGGCGCACTTTAATTTCTTGGCCTTCTTGTAGATAATCCGCGACGTTTTCAACGCGTTCTTCAGAGATTTGCGATACATGCACCAAACCTTCACGACCCGGCATATAAGACACAAACGCACCGAAATCAACAATCTTCACCACCTTGGCCTCATACACCTTGCCAATTTCAGGCTCAGCGACAATCGCCATAATTCGTGCAATCGCATCATCCGAGCAAGCCTGATCAGACGAAGCAATACGCACGGTACCGTCATCATCCAACTCAATCACCGCGCCAGTTTCTTCGGTTAAAGCACGAATCACTGCGCCACCTTTACCGATGATTTCACGCACTTTTTCAGGTTTAACTTTAATCGTAGTGATACGCGGAGCGGTTGTCGCCACATCCGCATTTGAAGCCCTAATCACTTTTGACATCTCACCTAAAATATGTAAACGCCCTGCTCTCGCTTGGTCAAGCGCGATACGCATGATTTCTTCAGTAATCCCTTCAATTTTAATATCCATCTGCAGCGCGGTAATCCCTTGATCGGTTCCTGCTACTTTAAAGTCCATATCGCCAAGGTGATCTTCATCACCCAAAATATCAGACAAGACCGCAAAGCCAGCCTCTTCCTTAATCAAGCCCATGGCAATCCCTGCAACGGGTGCAGCAATTGGCACACCCGCATGCATCAACGACATACTCGTACCACAAACGGACGCCATCGAGCTTGAACCGTTTGACTCGGTGATTTCAGATACCACACGCACCGTGTAAGGAAACTCTTCTGCTGTAGGTAACATCGCCGCAATACCACGACGCGCCAACATCCCGTGACCAATTTCACGGCGACCCGGTCCACCCATACGCCCACACTCACCGACCGAATAGGGAGGGAAGTTGTAATGCAACATAAAACGGTCTTTGTAGGAACCGATTAACTCATCAACAATTTTCGCATCGGTTTCGGTGCCAAGCGTGGTCACAACCAATGCTTGCGTTTCACCACGCGTAAACAACGCTGAACCATGCACCTTTGGCAACACGCCCACCTGACACTGAATGCCACGAATGGTGTGATTATCGCGACCATCAATACGCGGTTGACCGGCTACTGAACGTCCACGGACGATATCTTTTTGCAACTTGCCAAACAAGCCTTCTAAGGCTTTTTCGGCTGCGCCGTCTGGGTTGGTTTCTGACACTGTTAATGTTACAATCATTTTTGCTTTAGCCGCATCCAAAGCCGCATAACGATCCATTTTATCAGCTATTTGGTAGGCTGCTTCAACCTCAGCACGAATTAAACCGAATACCTGGTCTTTTAACTCGGTGTTTTCAGCCACAGGCTGCCAATCCCAACGTGGTTTGCCAACCTCTGCCGCCAACTCACGCACCGCTTGAATCGCCACTTGCATCTGCTGATGACCAAACATCACCGCGCCTAACATCACATCTTCTGGCAATTCGCTAGCTTCTGATTCGACCATCAACACCGCTGATTCGGTACCCGCAACGCTCAACTCCAAATCAGAATTTTCTAACGTTAATTTAGAAGGATTTAACACATAAGCGCCATCAATATAACCGACAATCGCCGCACCAATTGGGCCGTTAAATGGAATCCCTGAAATCGCTAAAGCGGCCGATGTACCCAACATCGCCGCCACTTCCGTGCCCACTTCAGGATCAAGCGCTAACACAGTCGCAATCACTTGCACTTCGTTCATAAAACCTTTCGGAAATAACGGACGAATCGGGCGATCAATTAAACGTGAAGTGAGTGTTTCAAACTCAGACGGACGGCTTTCACGCTTTAAAAAACCACCCGGAATGCGCCCTGCTGCATAGGCTTTTTCTTGGTAATGCACAGACAACGGAAAGAAATCTTGCCCTTCGCTGGCTTTTTTAGCGCCAACTACGGTCACTAAAATACGGGTATCACCCATACCCACTATTACTGCACCGTCTGCTTGTCTTGCGACTTCACCGGTTTCGAATGTCACTGTATGCTGCCCGTACTGGAATGTTTTTACATGTTTTGCCATCAGATTTTCCTATTATGCTTGGGTTTAACTGAAAACCTGAATCCTTAAACCAACCAGGCCTGGTTGGTTTAAGGATTCAGGTTAAGGTTTCGCAGTTAAACAATGTTAAAAATAAAGCCTTTGTATTGTAACGCTTGATAACATTTAAACCTACAAAAAAGCCCCGACTAGCGGGGCTTTTTTGTTCAGAGGTTTTAATTTACTTACGTAAACCAAGACGTCCGATTAAATCTAAATAACGCTGACCATCTTTTTGATGTAAGTAATCTAATAACTTACGACGGCGGCTAACTAAACGCAACAAACCTACACGTGAGTGATTGTCTTGTTTGTGAGATTTAAAATGCTCAGTTAAGTGCTTGATACGGTGAGTTAATAGGGCCACCTGAACTTCTGAAGAACCGGTATCCTGTGCATTCGCGCCGTATTCAGCAACGATTGACGCTTTAGTAGCTGCATCCATCTTTTTTCTCTCCTTGAGATCGGTTAAATAATTAAAATTTTGTCTCCGCAACCGATAGCAGAAACAGCAAACCTATTATCCATATTTTTTAAAAAAATACAAGAATTCCAAAATGATCAATGGCGCCCATAACCACGAACATAATGCTCAATTTGAGCCATATTTTCGCTCATCGAGCGCACAAGGTGATCCAAGCTCACCACAGCATTTTCAAGAATATTAACCGCAATAAAAGGTTGTTCAATTTTTAAACGATCGTACATAGGTCGAGTTAACGCCAAGATTTTAACCTTCTTCGAGGCCGCATACATCCTTAAATTACGAGGCTTACGGTCAAAAAACGACATTTCACCGACTAGATTTCCAACGCCTTGAATGCCGACGTTTACATCGTCTTGACCATCAAAACTATTAAAACCCACTTTACCCTTAATAACAAACATCATACAGTCACCTACATCGCCCATATCAGAGATAATCTGATTGCGCTCAAAGGCTTTATCTTGAAGATAGTGCGTTAAAGTATCGACCTCAGACAAAGTGAGGGATTCACAAATCAGGTTTTGCTGAAAGTATTCAAAAAGTTCATTTGCCGTCATGCTAATCATCTACCTATTCCTTATTTTCGCCTGGCTAGAAAACTCGCCACAGGCCTGCCATCGTTAAGTGACTCTATTTTATCAACTATCACATCAAATTCACTAAATTCTTTTGCCAGCTCACCAAAACGTAGAATATAGTTAGGATTCTTTGGCGAACCAAAGGCATCAACACCTTGAACAAAGGTTTGTATTAAAACATAGCCATCTGAACGGCAATGCTTGCGCATAAATTCAAATAAATCACGATCCAAAAACCGAATCATCATAATCAAGTCAAAGGATTCTTTGGGTAAAGACGCTGGTTTACGCAGGTCTTTTTTAAGCCAATCCACCTTAACATGATGCAGCTCAGCAAGGGCTGTTGCGCAGTTCAACACTCTTTGCTGTTCGTCAATTGCACTAACCTGCCAACCCTGCTGCGCTAAATAAATCGCATCACGCCCTCCACCGCAACCTAAGTCCAACGCATGCTTAAACTTGGGTTGTAAATAGCTTAACTGCTCAATAAGTAATGAATTAGGTCTCCAGGCTTTAAAGCGATTTTCTCCTGATCGGATAACCAGGCCTGGTTGCAGAAGATAATCCGGCGTTTTCATCTCTGCAACGCGATAATCCTTTTCAAGCAAATACTTTGCCGCTGCCTGTAGGCTATCGCTTGGTGCAATTAAACCCAAAGGCTGGGTTCGATCCGGTAGAGCATTCAAACAGGATTGCAAGTACGGCCAATTTAGGTTTATAGAATAAGGTAGATGTGCTTTCAGGTAGGATGCTTTATCGCGCAAATCGACCCAGACAAGATTAGGCTGCATGGTCGTAAACCTGTTTAAACCGGTGTAGCAAGGTTAAATCCACGCTTAATTTTTAACCGCTGCTTATCCGCTTGCCATTCGCCCACCGCAAAGATATGTTGTTGTTCGTCGTACAAACGAACTAAACAGCTTTGCTCAGGATCACTGGGTTTTACATCAAATAAAAACCCACCCATCCATAAATGATCTTTCTGCTCTGATGTCAGATACAAGGATTGATAATCAGTTAGCGCAATATCAAGAGGCAATAAATTAGTATTACGGTAACGAGCTATTTCTTCAATTGGCTGCATCATCTGCGAATGAAAAACACCGGTTTGGGTGCGATGCAGTGCCACCAGATGCCCCACCGTGCCTAGGGATTGGGCAATATCTCCGCCTAAAACACGAATATAAGTCCCTTTAGAACAATGCACATCAAAACGAATTTGATTTTGATCAAAATCAATCAGCTCAATAGCCCGTATTTCCACCTCGCGCGGTTCGCGCTCGATTTCAATCCCCTGACGGGCATAAACATGCAAAGACTGCCCTTCATGTTTTAAAGAAGAATACATCGGTGGAACCTGCATAATCTTACCTGAAAACCTAGCCAGTGCAGACGCTACACTCTCCAAAGTCAATTCTGGGACACTAGCACGCTCAATAACCTCACCCTCGTGATCACCCGTATCCGTTGCCTCACCCAACAGCAAGGTGGCGGTATAACGCTTATCCGAGGCAAGTAACATACTGGAAACCTTGGTTGCCTCACCCAAACAAACAGGTAACAATCCGGTTGCAAATGGATCTAGTGTGCCGGTGTGCCCCGCTTTTTTTGCGTTGTAAAGCTTTGAAACTTGTTTAACCACATCCGCTGAGGTCAAACCCGGTGCTTTATTAACTAATACAATACCGTTCACTGCACGGCGACGACTTCTTCTCTGCATAGACTAATAAAGGGCTTTTTTAATTAATTGCTCAATATGATCAACATGATCGGGTACAGTATCGTAGTGAAAACGAATATCAGGGGTAATGCGTAAACGTAATTGCTTGCCTAGTTCAGAGCGAAAAAAACCCTTCGCTTTTTCCAAGGCTTTTTTAGCATCTAGGATAGCTTGATCCCCTTCCTTGCACCCCATTACAGTGAAGTAAACCTTGGCGACACTTAAGTCCTTGCTAACTTTACACTCGGTCAATGTTAAACCTTGTAAACGTGGATCTTTAACATCACGGCGTAACAAATTTGATAACAAACGAAAAATCTCTTGCGACACCCTATCGGTGCGACTAAAGTCTTGACTCATATTTTATATCATCCATCAGACCAGCAGGCCTGGTTATAAAAAAATGCCCATTCGGGCATTCTAGGGTATATCTTAAACCTTAACTAAGTTATCACTTAATCCAAGGTACGTTTAACCTCGTAACGCTTAAATACTTCAATTTGGTCACCAACGCGAACATCATTATAGTCCTTAACGCCAATACCACACTCCATTCCTTGACGAACATCCTTAACATCATCTTTAAAGCGACGTAACGACTCAAGTTCACCTTGGTATATCACTACGTTATCACGAAGTACACGAATGGGTTGACTACGTTGTACCGAACCTTCAATAACCATACAGCCAGCAATTTGACCAATCTTCGGTGCTTTAAATACATCACGTACTTCAGCCACGCCAATAATCTCTTCTCGCTCTTCAGCTGAAAGCTTACCTTCAATCGCGCGTTTCACTTCATCAACGACTTCGTAAATAATACTGTAATAGTACAAGCCAACACCTTCACGCTCAATTAAACGCTTCGCGGTTGCATCAGCTCGCACGTTAAAACCAAAAATAAGCGCATCAGAAGCAATCGCCAAGTTAACATCACTTTCCGTAATGCCACCCACGCCGCTGCTTACTGCATTAACCTTAACTTCTTCGTTGCTTAAATCAGTTAATGCATTTGAAATGGCTTCAATCGAACCCTGAACATCGGCTTTTAATACAATGTTCACTGACTTCACCTCGCCTTCAGCCATCTTGTTAAACATATTGTCCAACTTAGAACTCTGCTGACGCGCAATTTTGACTTCTTTAAACTTACCTTGACGGAATAACGCCACTTCACGCGCTTTACGTTCGCTTTCAACAGTGATCATTTCATCACCCGCAGCAGGCACACCCGACAAACCTAAGATTTCGACAGGGAAAGACGGACCGGCTGAATCAACCGTCTTACCTTGCTCATTCACTAACACACGTACGCGACCAAATTCCATTCCACAAAGGGCAATATCGCCTTTTCTCAAGGTACCCGACTGAACTAAAACCGTGGCAACCGGACCGCGCCCTTTATCAAGACGCGACTCAATAACCACACCTTTAGCATGACCTTCAGTCGGCGCGTCTAATTCCAGCATTTCAGCACTCAGCAAAATGGCTTCTAATAATTTATCGATGCCAGTACCTTTTTTAGCTGAAACGTGAACAAACTGAACATCACCACCCCATTCTTCAGGAACCACTTCTTCAGCCACTAATTCTTGCATTACACGATCTGGGTTAGCACCTTCTTTATCCATTTTATTGATAGCAACAACAATCCCCACACCAGCGGCTTTAGCATGCTGAATCGCTTCTTTGGTCTGTGGCATCACGCCATCATCTGCTGCAACAACAATAACAACAATATCCGTTACCTTAGCTCCACGTGCACGCATTGCTGTAAACGCTTGGTGACCCGGTGTATCAATAAAAGTAATATCACCATTTGGCGTTTCAACGTGATAAGCACCGATATGCTGTGTAATACCACCCGCTTCGCCATCCGCTGTTTTAGCTTTACGAATATAGTCAAGTAATGAGGTTTTACCGTGGTCTACGTGACCCATAATCGTTACAACCGGCGCACGGTGGACGTATTCGCCATGATACGCCTGCTGCAACACTTCTTCTTCTAAGGCATTTTCTTTTAAAAGAATAGGATTATGGCCAAACTCTTCGACCACAATAGTCGCCGTGTCTTGGTCTAAAACTTGGTTAATGGTTACCATTGTGCCAAGCGTCATCATATACTTAATAACTTCAGCGACTTTAACCGACATTTTATCTGCGAGTTCAGCGACTTGGATGGTTTCAGGGATAGTAACATCACGAATCATAGGTCCCGCTGGGCGTTGAAAACCATGCTGGTTATCAGGTGATGCATGCTTGCTTCCAGCATGCTTTTTATTTCTTCGACGACCCGCAGGCGACTCATCGGACACAATTCTTGTTTTTATTGTTTTTTTGGACTTAGGACGGCCGTCTTCCATTTTACTTTCTTGCGCCTTACCTTCTTTACCCTTTTGACCTTTGGCTTTGTTCTCGCCTTTTGGTTTTTGCTCGATGGCTTTATTAACAATCTCACCGGCTGTTGGTTTACGTGGTTCTTTGTCTTGTTTGACTGACGCAGGCGAGTCTTGGGGTTCAGCCGACTTAACCTCCACAGGTACAGCTGCTTCAGGAGATTGCACTTTTTCAGCTACAGCTTGAAACTGCTCTGCCTGTCGAACAGGCTCAGTTGGCTTAGGCACTTCAATCGGTGCCACGGTTGTAACAGCTTCAGCAACCACTTCAGTTTCTGGACGTTTTACATAAGTACGTTTTTTTCTCACTTCAACATTGACTGTGCGTTTACCCGATCCAGTCGAAAGATTGAGTGTTTTAACCTCTTTACGTTGTAACGTTACTTTTTGAGGTTCATCCGCAGTATCACCGTGTAAGCTTTTTAGATAAGCTAACAATGTGCGTTTTTCACCCTCACTAATCGTGTCGTTTTTCGATTTTCCCTTAACGCCAGAGGCGTTAAGCTGTGCTAATAACTTATCTACAGAAAGGTTGAGTGTTTCTGAAAACTTTAATATTGATACATCGGCCATAATTCTTGCCTCTCCCTTGTACTGTTATTCAAACCATGGTGCGCGTGCTTTCATAATTAACGCGGCGGCCGCATCTGCATCGAGATCGACTAGATCAAGAAGTTCATCTGTACCTAGCTCGGCTAAATCCTCTTGTGTTAGCACACCATTTATTGCTAATTGTTTAGCCATATCGTCGGTCATACCCTCTAATGCTAATAGATCATCTGCCGGTTCAGCTAAAACTGTTTTTTCTTCTCTGACAATCGCTTGAGTCAAAAGCGCATCTTTTGCACGCTGCTTTAGCTCGTTAACCAAATCCTCATCAAAACCATCGATTTCAAGCATTTCAGCTGTAGGTACATAAGCCACCTCTTCAATCGATGTAAACCCTTCATCAACTAGCAACTGAGCTAAATCTTCATCAACCTCAAGTGCGCCTACAAACTTTTCAACTTGATTACTTGCTTCGGAATTATGCTTTTCTTCCATAACGGTTTTGCTCATGACGTTTAGCTCCCAACCAGTCAGCTCGGATGCAAGGCGAATATTTTGCCCACCCTTACCAATAGCCATTGAAAGTTGATCGTCTTCGACCGCTAAATCCATTTCATGGCGATCTTCATCAACCATAATAGATGTAATTTCCGCTGGAGCCATTGCGTTAATAACAAACTGTGCATCATTTGGATCCCACTGAATAATATCAATACGCTCACCATTTAGTTCGTTAGTGACCGCTTGAACACGCCCACCGCGCATACCCACACAGGCACCAATCGGGTCTAAACGTGGATCGTTTGCACGTACAGCAATTTTGGCACGAAAACCCACATCACGCGCAGCGGCCATCACATCAATCAAATCATCACCGATTTCAGGCACTTCAATTTTGAACAATCCAATTAGCATTTCTTTACAAGCACGAGACATAAAAAGCTGAGCACCGCGAGGACGATACATGACTTCTTTTAAATAGGCACGTACATGATCACCCATTCTAAAGCTTTCACGCCCAACCAGTTCACTGCGTGGGATAATCGCATCAACGTTGTCTCCCATATCCAAAATCACATCACCACGGTCGATGCGCTTTACCTGACCGGTAAGAATATTACCTACACGTGCGGAGTATTCTTCAACTACTTTTTTACGTTCTGCTTCACGTACTTTTTGAATTATAACTTGTTTAGCCGTCTGCGCACCAATGCGACCAAAGCCGATTGATTCAATTTCTTCTTCGATATAGTTATCGGGTTGTGCGTTTGGATCCTCGTCTATTGCATCCATCATTCGAATGTATAAACCAGGCTCACCCTCAATCGCCATGTCATCTTCAATGATTAACCAACGACGGTAGGTCGTATAGTTACCCGTACGACGATCAATTTCAACGCGAGCATCGATTTTGTCATCATGGTTTTTAATGGTTGCCATAGCTAAAGCTGTTTCAATCGCCTCAAATATAACCTCCTCATCGACGCCCTTTTCATTCGACATGATTTCAACAACGGACAATACTTCTTTACTCATGATTCAACCGCCTTACAGTTCAACAACTAAATTTGCTTTATCAATACTTGAAAATGGAATTTCGTAACTTTCTCTATCCACTTCGACCACAATTTGCTCGGCACTCGCCTCAATCAGCTCACCTTTAAATTTACGACGCCCCAAAATAGGCAGGCGCGAACGCACATTTATTTTTTGTCCGATATAGAGAGTGTAATGCTCTGGCTTAAACAAGGGCCGCTCCATGCCAGGTGACGAAACTTCCAACAGGTAGGCGGACGAGATGGGGTCTTCAACGTCCATAATGGCACTTATTTGTCGGCTGGCTTTAGCACAATCATCAACAGTTACGCCAACTTCGGGACGATCAATATAGATTCTTAATGTAGAATCCTTGCCTGCGGCAATATATTCACAACCCCAAAACACTAAACCCATTGCCGTAATTGCCGGTGCAACAAGCTCTTCAATTTTTTGTTCAAGCCTCACGCTTCTTCCTCTATCAGAAAACTAGGTGAAAAAAACCAATAAAAAACCCCGTAAAAACGGGGTTCTCTAAGCACGAGCTAACCCTAAATACGCGATCAAAGGTTGGCTCATATAAAATTCATTTCAGAAAAACTTCGCAAAGCATACAGATATAAGACTTTGCTGTCAAGTTAATTGCGATTTCATTCTTTAGCCGTTTTGACGGTAGCTCTTAAGCAACACTTTATTTAGCTAGCAGCAATCTATTCAGCTTTACATAAATCATAGCGCTCATTAAGGCATCATTAAACGCATCATGCTGCCCTAAATGGGGTAGATTAAGTTTTGATAAAATCGTTTTGAAACTTAAATCAAATACTTCATGCTCAGGCTGCAACCAATCTTTATAAAACTTTTTATGGTACAACTCAGACACTTCAATCCGTTGGTTGGGCAGTTCAATCCCCAGCCAAGGTTTAATCACCGCATTCACCATCGCTATATCAAATTCCAAATAATAACCGACCAACGGACGCGAACCAATAAACTCAACAAACTGGCGAATCGCCGCCTGCTCATCCAATCCCTGCTCCACATCCATATTACGCAGACCATGAATCACAATACTTTCTGGGTTGATCCCTTGCTGCTGTTTAAACCTTAAGTTTAAACTCTGGCTTGACAAGATTTCTGCACCGCGAATTTTTATCGCACTCAAGGACACGATTTTATCAAGCTTGGTATCTAACCCTGTTGTTTCGCAATCAAAACACACCAGATCGTGATCCAAGGGTCGATCAAACAAAAAACTAAACTCAGGGTCTTTTAGCCGGCATTTCAACCAGGCCTGGTTGAGTAAATTTAACATTAGCGTATGACATCCATTTTAAAATGTTGTTCTATCACTTTTTTAAACTTATTCACCACGCCAAACGCATCCTTGAGCAAATCTTGCTGAAAATGGGTGAGCTGGTCAGTTTGAATTAAATTATCCAGCGGCTCTGCACGTGTTTTTTTATCTAACATTGCCTGCAAGCGCAAGGTGTTAAAAAAGTTTAGAGTTTCACCCAGCTCAATACCAAAGGCTTCATCAAATACATGGCAATTAATTAATTCGCGGATGCGCCAATGGGTGTTGGTTTTTTCAATGCCTTTTTCTAATGCCAAACAACGCACGCCATGCACAATAGGGAAAATGCCGCCCTTTTTAATATCAATCGAATGGCCCTCATCTTTTTGAGTAATCAGTCGACCAAATAAACCAATCGGTGTTTCAAACTGCAACACACTGAGCGCAAACTGTGGCAAAAACATTTGACGCTTATTCACCTGATGCTGTAATACCTGTTTAATCCGATTTAAGCGCATCGCATCGCCTTGTACTGCCTGGGCATCAAACAGAATCGATAAATTCATAAAACTCTCTAACGAGGGTTTTTCAAACCACTCCCTTATCTGAGCCTCAAACTGACTTTGGCTCATACGCCAAGCAGGGTTTGAAATCATAATATCGCCTGGACAAGGCGGAAAACCCAACTCAATCAACTTAGCTGAATAATTTTGACAAAACACAGCCAAGGCATTAGCATCAAGCGCATCGTCATAGACCACCGCATTATCCTGATCCGTACGCACCACCTGCTCAGAACGTCCTTCGCTTCCCATCACAATAAAGCTAGCCTGCGCGAACTGACCGTCCTGATCCAAAATCGCCCACAATCTTGCTTGCAACTTGCGATGTAATTCATTAACTAGCTTAGCGATATAGTGGGTTTTAACCCCCTTATTTGATAACCCAGCGACCAGGTCGTCGATTTGCTGGGTGACTTTTTTCAAATCCTCAAAACTATCTGCTCGCTCCAGCGTCAACATCACCAGGCCTGATTGATTGGCAAACAAACTCATCAACTCTTTTTGGTGCAACACACCAACAAAGCCTTGTTTATCTCGTACCATCAGCCGATCAACACCATAACGCGTCATTTTTAATAAAGCATTAAACAAGTAGTCATTTTGGTGAATGGATATAACCGGATAACTCACCATATCGGCAATCGGGTTCGCCAAATCAAAACCATGAATCGCCAGGCCGCGTAACAAATCAGACGAAGTAATCACCCCCAACTTATCGCCATCCTTAACTAAACAGGCATCGGTTTTATTAGCTTCCATCTGCTCTACGCAAGATTTAATCGAGGTTTGACAGGATATCTCTACCAACGCATGCAAAGGCGCAATTTTCACTGCATCCATCATCGCCTCAGAGGAAGATTCAATCTGCAATTGCTGGTGAAAACGACTGAGTTTTTCGGTGATGTCATTAAAATAAAAAGCCTCAAAATCTGGGTTATTTTTCAACAACTTGTTAAACACCGCATTTGGCAAACGATAAACCAAGGTTTCTTCAATCGCGTGATAGTTAAGTTTGGCTTTTTGATCCAACAGTGTGGATGCCCCAAACTGCGCATTGGTACCATAAATCGCACACTGTCCTGCGCCCTCATCATCCTGACACTCCGATACCCGCCCCTTCATAACAATATACAAAAAGGCATGCTCAGCGAGATCTAATGGAATCCTGTCATCCTTGGCAAAATACACCACATCTAAAGCGCTGGCCGACTGCTCCAACCAGGCCTGGTCAAGCCGGTCAAAAGGATGCAGGCTGTGCAAAAAACGGGTTTGCTCTAATATTGACATAGACCATCCTCAAGATTGTAAAAAAACAAAAAATAGGTGACAAAAGTTGGTGACAAAAAAAGGGAGCCGAAGCTCCCTTTATTATAGTCTAAACACTGGGTTTAGGTTTCTGGTATCAAAAACCTATTTACCGTGTGCTTGTGCCATAAACTCTTCTGTATTACCACGGTCAGCCGTTAAATAACTCACAACGACCGTGACAATTACCGCAAACGGTACAGAATATAACGCAGGGTTAACCAATACATCAATGCCCATTATTGATTTGGTGCCGAAGAAGGCCGCAAAGGTAAAGATCAATGACGAGATTAAACCTGCTGCCATACCAATAATCACCGCCTGGCTGGTCAACTTACGCCACCACACTGCAAATACCAGTGCCGGCGCAAAGGTACTGGCGGCAATACCAAAACACATGGCAACCAACATCGCCACGTTTTGCTCTTTTAACCAAATTGACATTGCAATCGCGCTAAGCGCTAACACACCCGCGCCAATTTTCGCAAAACGAACCTGCTCTTCGTCGGTTGAGTTAGGACGCAATACACCTTTATACAGATCATGCGATAAGCTAGTTGTGGCTGAGATCAATAAACCCGCCGAGGTACTTAGCATCGCGGCCATAGCACCGGCTGCAATCACACCCATTAACAACTGTCCGCCCATCAATTCACCTAACATCGGCATGGTCATGTTGGTTGCAACACCACGCTGACCATCTGCTAGCAACTGAACCAATGTTGGGTATAAAGCATACATCGCAATCAAGCCAACAAAGAAAACGCTGCCGTAGAAAACCGCCAAGCCCCAAATAGTGAACTCAGCTGATTTACGCGCATCTTTGGCGTTAGACACCGTATAGAAACGAATCAAAATGTGCGGCAAACCTAAAACACCCAAGAACAAAGCCAACACCAAACTCGCGTTATTCATTAGGTCACGTAAACCAACACCCGGTGAAATCGCATTCGGTGCATCGGTCATTATGCCACGCACGGTTTCAATCGCCACCGCACTTTGCGCATTGGTCATACCGGCAATTGCGGCCACGGCTTCCGCATTACCTGCGGCCACTAATGGCGGAACAATATCTTTCCCTTCGATGACCATACCGACTGGGTTGCCGCCAAAGAAGGCAATAATACCGAAAATCAACAAGAAGATTAACGCACCAAACAGGATAGCTCCCTGAACGGCTTGGTTATAGCTTGTACCTTTCATGCCGCCCATGATAACGAAAATCGCCATTAAGGAACCGGTTACGATAACCGTGTAAAGGTAGTCCCAACCCAATAACAGGTTAAATAACAAGCCCGCGCCAACAATCTGTGGCACCAAATACATAACACACAATACCAGGGTAGAGATCATCGCAATCATGCGAATGCCTTTTTCCGAGCCTTCATAACGCGCGTTCAATACGTCGGCAACGGTAAACTTACCCACATTCTTTAACGGGCCAGCAATAATCAGCAACACCACAATCCAAGCGGCAAAAAAGCCCAGTGCTAACCACCAGCCATCGACACCCATCAAGGCCACCGCACCGGCCACACCCAAGAAACTGGCGGCAGACGCATAATCACCAAACATCGCCATTCCGTTTATACGAGGCGAAATACCGCCGCCGGCCACATAAAAATTTGCGGTTGATGAGGTCGAGCGACGATGATAATAACTAATATAGAGCGACAGGGCGATACCCAAAATCACCACACCCAGAGCAACAATATTTTCCATTAGTTGGCGCCCTCTTCTTCTAATTGCTCTATTTTTCTAAGGTATAGGCGCGTGATAATCACCCCCGATACGATAATCAACAAGCCACCCCAAACAGCAAGCGGTAAGCCAATGATCTCTAACGCAGCAATATCTTTGAAGCTGGCTGACGTCATTAACGCCACTCCAAAGTAGAGCACGGTATAGATCACCAACAAAATGCCAGCGAATTTAATTCTACCGTCATTCATAGGATTTCCTTTTTTTGTTATCCTCGTTAAAACTTAGCTCTTCTAAGCGAAGAACCCCTACAGCGGGTTATTATGATCAAAAATCCATTCAACCTGCAAGCATTAATTTGCACTTTTTAGCCACATTATACTTAGTAACGCCAAATTTTAATTATGTTCAAAAAGTGCAAAAGAATAGTTTAAACCGTTTATTGTTGCTGCAATTGCAACAACACTGACGGGTCTTCTAAAGTAGATGTATCTTGGGTAATCTGCTCACCCTTCGCGATGGTACGCAGCAAACGGCGCATAATTTTACCCGAACGGGTTTTTGGTAAGTTGGACCCAAAACGAATTTCATCCGGCTTGGCAATCGGACCGATTTCTTGCGCCACCCAATTACGTAACTCGCTAATCATGGCATTGCGCTCATCACCTGCGGGTAAATCGGTATTCAATACGACAAACGCAAAAACCGACTCACCTTTAACATCATGCGGCTTACCAACGACCGCGGCTTCCGCTACTTTTGGATGGGCGACTAAGGCGGATTCAATTTCCATGGTACCTAATCGGTGACCGGACACATTCAATACGTCATCAACACGCCCTAAAATCCAAATATAACCATCGGCATCCTTATGCGCACTATCACCGACCACGTAGTATTTATTATTAAACTTGGCATAGTAGGTATCAATATAACGCTGATCATCACCCCAAACGGTTTGCAACATAGACGGCCAAGGCTTGCGCACGACTAAGTAGCCACCTTGATTATTTTCGATCTCATTACCTTCCTCATCCACCACAGCGGCATCAATACCAGGCAATGGACGGGTACATGAACCCGGCTTTAACGGTGTCACACCAGGGAAAGGTGCAATCATATGCGCACCTGTTTCAGTTTGCCACCAGGTATCTATAATCGGGCATTCGCCACGACCAATCACCTCGTGATACCACATCCAGGCTTCCGGGTTGATCGGCTCGCCCACTGTGCCAAGAATACGCAGTTTTGAAAGATCATATTGCGCAGCAATATCCTTGCCAAATTTCATCAAGGCACGAATCGCGGTCGGCGCGGTATAAAACACCGTAACGCCATGGTCTTGACACACCTGCCAAAAACGACCGGCATCGGGATAAGTAGGCACCCCTTCAAACATTAGAATGGTCGCGCCCATCGCCAAAGGGCCATAGGCCACATACGAATGGCCGGTAATCCAACCGACATCCGCAGTACACCAGAACACATCGTTATCTTTTAAATCGAACATCCACTCACAAGTCAACTGTGTATTCAGTAAATACCCTGCCGAACCATGTTGCACGCCTTTTGGTTTACCCGTTGACCCTGAGGTATAAAGCAGAAATAACGGATGGTCAGCGGCTACCATAACCGGATCATGATAATTACTCATTCCCGCTTCGGCCTCATGCCACCAGATATCGCGCCCCTCTTGCATCTTCACATCCTGTTTGGTGCGCTGATAGACGATGACTTTTTTGACATGATCGCAGCCGTTAGATAGGGCTTGATCAACGGCGGCTTTAAGCGGAATCGATTTCCCGCCACGCATGCCACCATCGGTGGTAATAATCATCTTAGCGCCAGCGTTCTCAGCCCGATCACGCAAGGCTTCAGCCGAGAATCCACCAAACACAATCGAATGAATCGCGCCGATACGTGCGCAGGCCTGCATAGCAATGACCGCCTGCGGAATCATCGGCATGTAAATAATAACGCGATCACCTGGCTTAATGCCTTGAACTTTTAGCGCATTAGCAAAGCGACACACCTCATCATGCAATTCTTGATAGGTATAATGATGAACATCACCCTTGTCGCCTTCAAAAATAATCGCTAACTTGTCACTCTTAGTGTCTAAATGACGATCAATACAATTATAAGACACATTCATTTCACCATCTGCAAACCAGCGGTATAACGGTGCTTTAGCATCATCTAAGGCCTGGGTAAAGGGCTTATGCCAGCTTAGTTTTTCTTTAGCCAAGTCTGCCCAAAAACCAACATGATCTTGTTCTGCTTTGGCATACATTTCAGCGAGCTTGGCTTGACTAATTGTGGCTTGGGCTTTGATGGCTTCTGAAGGTTCAAAAACTCGGGTTTCGGTTAAAATGGATTCAATATTCGTTGACATTCACGCCTCCGCTTGTTTAATAAATAATGGTATAAACATAAAGTTTCGATATTCTACCGTTTTTGGACCTTCTCGGTTTCTCAATTTTATTAAAAGCCTGTCTTACTTCAGTCTTACTTCAGTCTTACTTCAGTCTTACTTCAGTCTTACTTCAGTCTTACTTCAGTCTTACTTCAGTCTTACTTCAGTCTTACTTCAGTCTTACTTCAGTCTTACTTCATCACTACTTGCGGCTGCCAACCCTGTGAGTGGAGTAATTCAATCAATTCATCGTCGGGCTTGAGTGACCAATAGGACTTAAACTGCGCTTTTGCGAACCGATTCTGATACTCAATAACAAGAGGCAGACCCTCTTCAACGCGATAACTCACCACCAAGGCATTCAGTTCTTGAGATTTTTTAGCGTCAAAACCCGATTCCATTGCAATAAGTTTTAATGCCCGAGCCTGCTGAACTCTCATCTCTGCCAGAGTAACAACCTGTTCGGCACTTAGTTTAATACCACCATTAAAGCTATCTTCCTCTACCGTGCCGTACATCAACAACACGGTATCTAGCTGGACTAAATCCTTAACACTACTAAACACCGCTGGGCGCAATACGGCTTCTAAACGTGCGGTGCGGTCATCAAGGGTAACAAACCCCATTTTATCGCCGCCACGGGTATTTTTTGCACGCACGCCCACAACCAGGCCTGCTACCCAGCGTTTATCATATTTATTCGGCGTAAGCTTAGCTAAACTTTGACTCACATAATGATTCAACTCTTGGCGATAAGCTTCAATCGGATGACCACTTAAATACAAACCTAGTGTATCCTTCTCACCCTTTAAGCGTTCACGCTCAATCATTTCGGGGATATCAACCAGGCCTGGTTGGGGCGTAAGATCTGGCTCGTCCGCCATCAACGCACCAAACAAATCATCTTGACCCGATGCCTCATTCTGTAACGCCTGCTCCGCTTGATGCAAAGCCAGGCTAACGCTTGACAACATAGCCTGACGATTAGTATGTAAACAATCCATCGCACCCGCGCGAATTAATGCCTCCATCACACGACGATTGACCTTTTTACCTGATCGCGCTGCAAAATCAAACAAGTCACGAAAAACCCCTTGCACTTGACGCTCAGAAATCA
Organism: Thiomicrospira sp. R3; assembly: GCF_029581415.1. Taxonomy (GTDB): domain Bacteria; phylum Pseudomonadota; class Gammaproteobacteria; order Thiomicrospirales; family Thiomicrospiraceae; genus Thiomicrospira. Next base: position 2,170,967 of record NZ_CP121121.1, read on the forward strand.
CCCCGTCTAACGCCGCCTCACCCACGCCCTTAATGGCACCTAAACCATATAAAATCGTTTTAACATCACTGGCTTTAAATTTAATATCACAGCGATTAATATCAGGCGGCACCACCTCCAAGCCCATGGCATAGCACTCGTTAATCATATGCACCACTTTTTCAGTGTTATCCATATCCGAGGAAATCTGTGCCGCCATAAAATGCGCCGGGTAATGGGTTTTGAGCCAAGCCGACTGATAAGACACCAAGGCATAAGCCGCTGAGTGAGATTTGTTAAAACCATAGCCTGCAAACTTTTCAACCAAATCGAAAATCTTCATCGCCAGCTGACCATCGACGCCATTATCGATCGCGCCCTGCTCAAACTTGCCGCGCTCCTTGGCCATTTCCTCCGGCTTCTTATTACCCATCGCACGGCGCAACATATCCGCCTCGCCGAGCGTGTAACCCGAGAGCACCTGCGCAATTTGCATAACCTGCTCTTGGTAAAGAATAATGCCGTAAGTTGGCTCTAAAATTTCTTTTAGGCTTTCATGCTGATATTGCGCATCGGGATAAGACACGGCTTCCTTGCCATGTTTACGTGCGATAAAGTTATCCACCATCCCCGACTCAAGCGGCCCAGGACGAAACAAGGCCACTAACGCGATAATATCTTCAAAACAATCGGGCTTTAAGCGTCGAATTAAATCCTGCATCCCGCTGGATTCAAGCTGGAATACGCCGGTTGTGCGCCCGGTTTTAATCAATTCAAATACCGCACGATCACCCAATGGAATCCGCGTAATATCGACAAACCCCTCATCACCTGGCTGCTTGCCGGCATTAATCGCCTGCAGCGCCCAATCGATAATGGTTAAGGTACGCAAGCCCAAAAAGTCAAACTTCACCAAACCAATGGTTTCAACATCATTCTTATCCAGCTGGGTGACCACACCCCGACCATCGGCCTCCGAATACATCGGGCAAAACTCGTCCAGCGGTTTCGGGCCGATCACCACCCCACCCGCATGCTTACCGACGTTACGCACCGTGCCTTCAAGCTTTAAACCTAAATCCAAGAGTGTTTTAACATCTTCATCGTTTTTATAGCGTTGTTGCAACTCCTCTTCTTTTTCGAGCGCATCCTTTAGTTTAATCCCTAGTTCGAGCGGAATCAGCTTAGCGACACTATCGACCATGCCATAACCATGACCCAAAACCCGCCCAACATCGCGCACAACCGCCTTGGCGGCCATCGTACCGTAGGTAATAATTTGCGACACATGATCGCGGCCGTAATGACGCGATACATAATCAATCACCTCATCGCGGCGCTCCATACAGAAGTCAACGTCAAAGTCAGGCATCGACACCCTTTCTGGGTTCAAGAAACGCTCGAAGAGCAAATCGTATTCTATCGGATCCAGGTCGGTAATTTTGAGCGCATAAGCCACCAAAGAACCCGCGCCCGATCCACGCCCAGGACCGACGGGGATTTGATGATTTTTGCCCCACTGGATAAAGTCAGCAACGATAAGAAAATAACCAGGAAAACCCATTTGCAAAATGGTATTTAGTTCAAACTCTAAACGCGCGACATACTCAACCTTTTTCTCAGCCTGCTTTGCTTGCGAAAGATGACCAAACAAAAAGGCCAAGCGTTCATCCAAGCCCTTGCGACACTCCAGATCAAAAAACTGATCCATCGTCAGGCCTTCAGGCACCGGAAAATTTGGCAAATAATATTTACCTAACTCCAGCGTTAGGTTACAGCGCCGTGCAATATGCAGCGTATTCTCAATCGCCTCAGGAATATCCGCAAACAGCGCCAGCATTTCGTCAGTAGAGCGTAAATACTGTTGATCGGAATAGGGTTTAGGACGGTTTGGATCATCCAACACATAGCCGCCGTGGATACAACAACGCACTTCATGCGCTTCAAAATCTTCACGCTGCATAAACCGCACATCATTGGTCGCTACCACCGGCAGGTCGTAACGGTTGGCGACCTCAATTGCGCCATGAATATAACGCTCTTCATCAGTACGCCCAGTACGCACCAACTCTAAATAAAAACGATCCGCAAAATGCTTTTGCCACCAACTTGCTCTTTTTGCGACCAAATTGGGCCGTTCGGCGAGTATCGCTTGGCCTAAATCACCCATGCGCGCGCCTGATAAAATAATTAGCCCTTCGTTGTGATCTTCCAACCAGGCCTGGTCAACCAAAGGCAGCTGCTGCATCGCATGAAGCTTTTGATTGGTTAGGTAGCTTTTAGAAATTAAACGAGAAAGATTAAGATAACCCTGTTTATTTTGACAAAGTACCGTAATGCTAAAAACCTCGCCCTCTGCAGACTCTACCCACAAATCCGCACCCAGAATAGGTTTAATTTCTGCGCCACGCGCTGCCGAATAGAATTTAACCAGCGCAAACATATTGCTTTGATCCGTCAGCGCAAGCGCAGGTTGGTTATAAGCTTGAACCTGGGTGACCAGGGGTTTGATATGCAAAAGGCTATCAACCACTGAAAACTCTGAGTGAACATGCAGGTGAATAAATTGGGACATGGGCAAGGAAGTTCGTTTAAATAACAGTCTATTCTAAAGACAAAACTGCTACATTGCTAGTGATAAACCGTCGGAGCGTGCAATCGAAAGTGGCGGCTGGAGATTGCCGTGCTTCGCTCGCAATGACGGTTTATTTTGACGGTTTATTTTGACGGATTGTTTTGACGGATTGTTTTTAACCTAGGTGTATCTCGATTTTTGCTGCCCTTAACTGCTTTATTAATTCATCGGTTTGCGCTTCCCATCCCTCTATCAACCAGGCCTGGTTGATAGAGCCTGCTTTAATCAGCTTTGTGGCTTGGTCATAGGTTGCCGCTACTTTCACTTGATAATCCGCCTGCGCGCTTTGGGCTAGGGCTTTGAGCTGTTGTTTATCGGGACATAGGATTAGCAGCACGGGCTTTTCTATTGGCGCCTTGGCTATCAACTCACGTCTTAACACCCGGTATAAGGCTTCTGAATCAAGTGGTTTGGCGAGATGGTCGTTCATCCCGACCGCCAAAGCCTTGTTTTTGTCTTCCACCATCGCCGCGGCGGTGAGCGCGATAATCGGTATAGTTGGGTTAAACTCGCGAATCGCCCTGGTTGCCAAATAGCCGTCCATTACCGGCATTTGAATATCCATTAAAATCAAGTCGAATGGTTGCGTTTTAGCTTTATCCACCGCCACCTGACCGTTTTCTGCTAGCTCAAAATGCACGCCGGTTTGACGCAGCATTTCACCCGCGACTTCTTGGTTGATTTCGTTATCCTCAACCAATAGCACACACCCTGACAATTTCACATGATCTGTAAAATGCTGTTTGAGCATCGTTTGCCCCTGCTGACCTGCTCTACACAAAGGCATCCGCAGGCTAAAGCTAAACACCGAACCCTTGCCCAGCTCACTTTGAATCTGAATGTCATCGCCACCCATTAAGCGCACCAGCTTTTCACTGATGGTTAACCCCAGACCGGTGCCGCCATGTTTGCGGGTAATGCTGGTGTCGGCTTGGGTAAAGGCATAAAATAATTTGGCTTGTTGCTTGGGTGTCATGCCGATGCCGGTATCTTTGATAAAAAACTCCAACTGCACAATCTCATCCGCTTGTTTTGGCCTTGTAAGCTTAATCTCTAAGCGTACCTCTCCGCGCTCCGTAAACTTAATCGCATTACCAATCAAGTTGGTTAAAACCTGACGCAAGCGCAAGTTATCACCATACAAGCAAACATTACAATCACACTGACATTGCACGCTAAAATCCAGCCCCTTATCCTGCGCCATACCGATAAAAAAAATATTGAGCTCATCTTTTAGCTGCATCAACCAAAACGGCTGCGGATCAAGCGTCAACATCCCCGCTTCAATTTTCGATAAATCTAAAATGTCGTTGATAATCCCCAACAACAAACGAGCCGACTGATTTACCCGTTTGAGTTGATGGCGCATTTTTTCAGGGTTGCTCTCCTTAACTCCCAGCTCGCTCATGCCAATAATGCCGTTCATCGGCGTGCGAATCTCATGGCTCATATTCGCCAAAAACTCTGATTTAGCTTTGTTCGCCGCTTCAGCCTGCTTCTGGCCTTCAAGTTGTTGTTGCCAAAGTTGGCTGAAGGCGTGGATGAGGGTGCCCACTTCGTCTGCGCTATCCACCGGCAAACGCGCATAGGGTTTTGCGCCGGAAGTCATTGCATCGATTTGTTGTGCGCTATGTTCAATCGTTTTGAGCTGACGACGCATGACCAGATAAATCAACCCCGCAAATACCAGCATAGCGAAAAAAACCAACCAGGCCATTTTTGTTAACAGCGCCCAAACCGTTTGGTTAACAACCGAGACAGGAATAGTATGAATCACATGCCAATCCATTAAGTCCAGTTTTTTGGCGCTAAAGGCTGTGCGTTGATCATGATGGTTTTGTGCAATACCAAGGGTTTCACCTGCATACACCCGCTGTAAAATCTCACTTTTATCTAAGCTCGGTAACGGCTGCATCGCCAGTTCGGTGCGGCTAGAAGTGACAAATAGATGGTTTTTAAAATCGACCAGATGCAAATGACCCACCCCGCCATGCACTTTTTCAGTCAGCTTGCTAATTAGATTGTCATCGGCTAAACGGGTAACGCCAAACAAATAGCCAGCAAACTCAGCGTTATCAGCAATAATCGGCACTGAGATCAAAAACACCGGTTCCTGCAATCCACGCCCCATGAGTGGATGGGTGATTACCGGTTGACGGGTGGCTTTAACTTGTATCGCATGGTCGCGATCAGACAGGTCAATGCCAGCGCGCCCCTCCACAATCGGCGAATCAACAATAATTTGCGCATCGGCATTCATTACCACCAAGCCGCCATTAAACTGATGCTGCAGCATCACCCGAGTATTTAACGCAAGCTGCAACGCATGCTTGCCTATCAACCCATCACCGTCCTGCAGTTGAACGCTAAATTGCTTTAGACTGTCGATACGAGTTTGCAATCCCTCTTCAATGTAATTGATGGCCAATTGTTGCATAAGCTGTTGGTGTTGCAAAAACACCGCTTGCGAATGGTTAAATACCATGCGCGCCGACAAGAAACTACTTGTGGCAACTACCAATAAAAATACCAGCGTAGCCAAGATGACAATGCGTGTTTTTAGTTTTAATGATTTTCGCTTCATTTTTATCCTATTATTTTTTTATTTTATTGATCATTAAAATAATCTAACTTCCACGCTGTACGCCCCCTTAAAAGATCCCGATCTTCGCTGGGATGAGGGGTTGTTTTACGCATTATTTTTACATCAGGATAGTTCGTTCAGTAGCTCGGTCAACTTATCTTGTGCAGCTTCAAAGTCAAAATCATCTAAGGCGCTTACCAAGGTTTGCCATATCGGTTGAAGCGCCGCTGGTAAGCCGCTTTGCAGTTGGTCAAGCTCTTGGTCGTCGATATACTCACTAGCTTCGATGCGAGGTTTAAGGCTTTCAAGACGCTGATAAATGCCACTGTCTCGCTTATCACTTTCAGCCGAATACTCTGTAACAACTGGCACATCCTGCACGCCCAAATAAGCGCCAATTTCAAGCTTGGTTTGAATTAACGCATTGCGCAAGGTTTCAATTTGTTGCGCACTTGGGCATTGTTGATCCTTGAGTAATAAATCAATTTCTAAGCTAATCTCAAACACCCCTTGCGCCGCTAAATTACCCGCCACGCCTTTCAGTGCGTGATTGAGTTTATGCGCCTCGTCAAAGGCCGCCTCATCGCTATCGTTTTCTAGCGCCTCAACCAAATCCACCACCTTTAAAAAATCACTATCAATTTGTAGTGAAAACTTCTTCAACAGTTTTTTTAAAAGAGCTTCGTTGCCCAATAATTGAATAAGACCAGCTTGAATGTCTAACACGGTTGTTTGCTCCTGAATGATGTGTTGTGGGTTTTTTTCCGCTAACTCAATTAATCTTGGTGAGGATAAAACATTTCCATCTTGGCGTTTTCCAGCGCTTGAGTACGCTCTTTAACCTATTGCTCTTGAAGTTGGTTTTCTGTGGTCAGCATGCGCTTAACCTGATGGTTTTTTATGTGAATCCCAACCCTCTTGAGCAGTTCAACTCAGTTAAAGGGTTTAGTGATCTAGTCAGATTCACCGCCTTCAAGCGCTTTAACATGACCATCTTCATCGGCTTGCACGGTACGCACAATCACTGGCGGACGTTTGGCGGGTTCGAGCATTTGCCATATCAACGACAAGAGCGCAAAACCATTCATAATCAGCATATTGATATCGAGCAACACTAAGTAAAACGGTTTTTTTCGACAACAGTTGTATCAGATATAGCGGCTGGGGCACGCCGGTAGTTTGGAGTTAATCAGCACTATCGAGTGTGGCTTCGATGATATCAATGTTAGTTTGGTTATCATCTACCACCAAAATCGCGGAGGTTTTAAGATCTAATCCTAGATTGTGGCAATTCATCTTTGCCCCCCTTTTGATTTATGCTTTATAGTATTGTTTGATAGCTTTAACCAGCTCTGCAGTGTCGATTTTGCCAATAAATCCGTCTGCGCCCAATTGGTTAGCTTGACGCACCGAATCACCAACAGTCATTGAGGAATGCACGACCACCGGTATATCTAGCCTCATAACTTCTTTGACGGTTCGGATAACCGTATGACCAGATACATTCGGCATTTCAAGATCGGTAATGATTAGACCCACTTTCTTGTGGTTTTCTTTCGACTCAAGGAATTGGATAATTCCTGAGCCATCTTCATAGATTTGATGCTCGAAACCTAAATTTTCCAATACCGCTTTAACATAACCACGAATACTGCCTTGATCATCTGCAAACAAGATTATTTTGCTAAAACTCTCTCCCAGCGATTTCACCTTGGCTTCTTTTTCAAGGTCAGTACCGGTTATTTCAGCAATCATTTGTTCAACATCCATGATCAGGCATAGCTCATCTTCCACTCGCGTTTGTGAGACGATTTTTTGGCTATTTTCACCCGAGCTTTGAATTTCTTTCCAATCTTTTTCAGCAACGCCATGAATGTAGGCCACCAGCAAACCAATTGTTTGGTTATTCACCTCAGAGATCACAATCACGCTACGCTCATTGGCATGATGTATCTGATGACCAAACCATTGCGCGGTATCGTAAACATTGATATAGTCGCCACGCACTTCAATCACGCCCTTGTAATAATCGGCCGCATTCATCGTTGTTTTAGTGATTTTGTACTCTGAGGCATTCAACACTTCTTTTATTTTGAAGATATTCATTGCATAAAACGGATTCACACCAAACTGCTCATCCTGATGCCCAACTAGCTTAAACACCATTAAACTCATCGAGTTGTTTTTGCTTAAATTAGCAGTTTTGTCGATTATATTTAGATCCATGTACCCTCCTAGATGCTATAAATATTAAACGGCTCTTCTAAGAGCCTGTCGGATAGGGGCTTAGTGCCGTTTAGTATATTTTAATCTGCTTTGCTAGCAAGAATAGGTTTTTTTAAAAGTCAGCCCACTTGTCAGTCGCCACAGTTTTATTTGTCTTATTTGGCAAGGCGATATGTTTATTGACTGGGTTTTTCACTGGGCTAGAGTTAGGCTTTGGGCTGATAAGTTTGCGCTGTCCTGCCGTGTGATGAGTCGTTTCCCGCTGTGAATCGGTTTTAAAAAAACTCATCTCACGGCTGAGATTCTTAGCTTGGTCTCGCATATTCTCTGAAGCCGCTGCCGTTTCTTCCACCAACGCGGCATTTTGCTGGGTTACTTTATCAATGTTAGTAACGGCTTGATGCACCTGGTGTATGCCCGCTGCTTGCTCTTCTGTGGCTTTGGCGACCTGTTGAATCATGCTAGACACTTCATCAATCGATGTGGTAATTTCTTTGAGCACACTTCCTGACTCGTCCGCGAGCTTGGTGCCTTGATCAATTCGATTAACACTTTCGGTAATGAGTTTTTTGATGTCTTTGGCGGCATCGGCAGATTTTTGAGCTAATGCACGCACTTCACCCGCAACCACCGCAAACCCACGACCATGTTCACCCGCTCTAGCGGCTTCAACCGCCGCATTCAGCGCGAGCAGGTTAGTTTGGAAGGCAATACCGTCTATCAAGCTGACGATATCAGCAATCTTATGACTTGACTCTTGAATCGAACGCATGGCTTGGATAGTTTGACTCATTACTTTTGAGCCTTGTTGTGCTTTGGCCTGCACACCTTTTGCAATCTCTGAGGCGTGTTGAGTATTGGCGGTATTGTGCTGAATGGTTGAGTTCATTTGATCCATGGTGGCCGAGGTCTGCTCTAGCGCCGCCGCTTGTTCTTGTACACGGTCACTGAGGTCATGCGAGCCTTGCGAAACCTCACGCGCCGCCCCATCCACCACTTGTGCCGCATAGACTGACACATCAATGACTTTCGCTAGGCGCGCAACGGAGGCGTTGATTGCATCCTTGAGCTCGCCAAGTTCACCTTCATAATTAGTGTTGATGACTTGGGTTAAATCCCCTTCAGCCATTGCGCCTGTGACTCTGACGACATCGTAAATCGCTGCTTGAATACCGTCTAGCAGCTCATTCAGCGATTGACCAAGGTTTGCGGCGATGCCTTCAAGTTGGCTCGCATCGATTCGTTCAGCTAAATAACCTTCCCTCGCCTTGGCAACCGTTTTGCCGACATTTTCGAGCAGCTGAACCTCTTGGGTACGGTCTATCCATTCCACCATTGTCGCGACTTGAGCGCCAGTTCGGTTTTTAATCGGCATCACCACCAGCTCAAAATGGTAACCAGCGACTTCGATTCTGGCCACCATGGCCTGATTTAAACCTTTAAGCATCTGACGCTGATGGGCTGGATTTTTATGGAATATATCAATGTTCTGGCCGATGAGCTTATTGACGCTGAAGTTAGGCAGAACTTGTTTGAGTTTGGCTTCACGATCTTTAAGAAATTTTTTGACTTTGTCGTTCATGTAGCTGATATTTAAGTTTGCATCAGCCATCATCACATTGCTGTTTAACTTGTCAAGCGCAAGCTTGAGTTGGCCGGCTTGGTCAAGTTGATAGGCGCTTTCTTCAGCGGCGGCTCTTGACGAAATACTCGCGGCTATTACCACATTGTGCATCTTACCCGCATAGGATTCTGGGTCGTATTGATGCTCAATGAGTGGTTCACCCGCCGCCACTTTTCTTAATGAGCGTATGGTGTGTTGGTTTGTTGCTTGCAGTTTTACACCATAAATCACTAGACTTACTAGCAGTAGCAGCACCAAACTCATCAGTAACCAAGCGGGCATCAACTGGGGCATCATTAGATTGATCACTAAGGGAATAACCGCAAACAAACCGGTTGATAAAGCAAGCTGAACAGGCGGCGCTAAATACGCAAACAGGTTAAGTTTTTGTAGGTTTGTGCCAAGATATACGCGCCCGTGTTTAATTTTTGCACGGCCTGCGTTAAGGTCTTGATAGGCTTGGGCGGTAGCTTGTTTTTCTGCTTCGGAGATGGCGGTTCTTACCGACATATAGCCCGCGACCTCACCATTTTTGTAAATCGGCGTTGCATTTGCGCGCACCCAGTAGTAGCCACCGTCTTTGCGGCGGTTTTTAACACATTGTGTCCAAGGGATGCCGTTTTTTAAATCGGCCCACATATCGGCAAACACCACTGGCGGCACATCAGGATGGCGAATCATATTGTGTGGCTGGCCGATCAATTCGGCACGCGTGAAACCACTCGCCGCTTCAAACGCATCGTTGCACTCTAAGATAGTGCCGACGAGATCGGTTTTAGAAACCAGTGTTTGTCCCTCAAGGAGCTTGTATTCAGTTTGATTTGTGGGTTGGTTGTTACGCACTTGCAAAACTCCTATTAACCGTCTACTCAATGTAAAAGTTTATTACACACAATAATAACAGAGTTTTTTTTGTGAAACCCTTCAGAATATTAGGGAATTGATGTATTTTACGCACTATTTTTGCAGGTTTTTCCACTTTACTTCTCAATCAAGCCATTTTTTAGACTTTTTCAAATAGAGAGCTTTTCAAATAGAGAGCTTTTCAAATAGAGAACTTTTTCAGAATAGAGACTTGTTTTAGTTGCATAATCGCCTGACTAAGTGCTTTAAGAACAACAGGCTTAGTATGGTGGAGGTTCTCCCCCCCCCTTCTAGACTTTTAAATTTGGAGCCAAGTTCGTTGTGCATGGTTAAAATAATTATCACTAAGTTTAGATACGATTACCTTAAGTGAGATGACAAAGCTAAACCGTTGATGCACCTGATAACCTTCTGATCGAAGACTTGTGACCAGTACCCAGTATGTCGCGCAATAACGACTGATCTTCAATAACTAAAACACTTAAAATAGATAATCCTTTTTAATTTTAACTTAACCATAATAAATTTAAGGACTATAAAAAACCTGGTTTATCCGAATTCTCTTTTTGATAGCCTTGAAAATCATGAATTTTATTAGTTTTTTAATATCTCTGATTATTCACCTGCGGACTCGTTGTTGATTACTGTTAAAATAGCCAAATTCCAACTCAAATTAAAGTAAATCTAGATTATGGCTCTGTTATTTTTACGCGACATCTCCCTTAGCTTTGGTGCGGCACCACTGCTTAATAAAATTCATTTTCAAGTTGAACCGCTCGAACGCGTCTGTATTGTTGGCCGTAATGGTGAAGGCAAATCCACATTACTCAAAATCATTGAAGGTATACAGCCCGCTGATGAAGGCACGCGTATTGTTCAAGATGGTGTCAAGATTGCTAAACTACGCCAGGATGTACCGCATGATATTCAAGGCTCGGTGTTTGATGTGGTGGCATTGGGTCTAGGCGATATTGGGCGCATTCTTAAGGACTATCACCATGCCGCACTTGATGGCGACATGGATAAGCTAGGCGAATTACAGCATCAAATTGAAGCGAAAAATGGCTGGGAAATGAATCAAAAGGTTGACACGATTTTATCTAAGCTTGATTTAGCGCCAGATGATGAATTCTCATCCTTATCCGGCGGAATGAAGCGCCGTGTTTTACTGGCTCAAGCCTTGGTGCAGCAGCCTGATATATTATTACTTGATGAGCCGACCAACCATCTCGATATTCCCTCGATTCAATGGCTCGAAGGATTTGTAAAAAGCCTGCGCTGTGCGCTGGTATTCATCACCCATGATCGTGCTTTTTTGCAAGCGCTCGCCACGCGCATTGTAGAGGTTGATCGCGCTCAACTTTATAGTTGGGATTGCGATTACCTGACATATCTTGAACGCAAACAGGCGCAACTTGAATCCGAGGCCAAATCTAACTCAGAGTTTGATAAAAAACTTGCACAAGAAGAAGTCTGGATTCGCCAAGGTATAAAAGCCCGCCGCACTCGCAACGAAGGTCGGGTTCGCGCGCTTGAAAAACTCCGCCTAGAGCGTCAAGCCCGCCGCAGCCAACAAGGTAGTGCGAATTTGCAGGTTAACCTTGCGGATACCTCAGGTAAAAAAGTAATAGAGTTGTCCAATCTTTCCTTTGCATGGCCTGATAAGGTTATTGTTGAGAATTTCTCAACAATAATCATGCGTGGCGATAAAGTAGGTTTAATTGGACCTAACGGCTGTGGTAAATCCACCCTGCTCAAGATTTTGCTTGGCCAGCAGGAGCCACAAAGCGGTGAAGTTGAATTGGGCACCAACTTACAAATTGCCTACTTCGACCAGCATCGCGCCAAGTTAAATGAGGAGCTATCGGTTGCCCAAAACGTGATGGATTCAAGCGACCATGTGGAAATCAATGGTCAACGTAAACACATTATTGGCTATCTAAGTGACTTCTTGTTCGCGCCGGATCGTGCCAGACAACCGGTTAAATCCCTGTCCGGTGGCGAGCGCAATCGTTTACTTCTAGCACAGGTATTTGCTAAGCCCTCCAACCTATTGATTTTGGATGAACCGACGAATGATTTGGATGTTGAAACCCTCGAACTGCTTGAAGACCTACTAATGAATTATCAAGGCACCGTTCTGATTGTCAGCCATGACCGGGCTTTTCTAAACAATGTCGCTACCAGCTCAATTGTGTTTGATGCACCAGGCCTGGTGAATGAGTATGTGGGAGGTTATGACGACTGGTTACGTCAGCGCCCGCAAATCGATAACATTACTAAAAAAGCAAACAAATCCACTAATGAACCTGATTCCAAACCTGGTGGAGTGGCCGCATCCGAAGCCGAAAAACCAACTAAAAAACTGAGCTTTAAAGACCAACGTGAATACGATGCCCTACCCGGCATTATCGAACAACTTGAATCCGAACTGGAAGCACTGAGCGCTAAAATTGGCGATACAAACTTCTATCAACAAGACCAAACACTCATTGATAAAACACTGGCTAAAATGCAACTCCAGGAAAGTGAACTTGAAAAGGCCTTTGAGCGTTGGGAAAACCTAGAATCTAAATTACAAGGTTAAAGGGTTACGCCAGGTTATAGAACACCCATCCTTAATTGTTCTGGTCAAGCTTTTTTGGACACTTGAGTTTTACAATTTTGGGTTTTACAATTTTCATACTCAATAGGCGCTAAATCACCGTTCGATGTATAAAGCCTAATTAAGTTGTAGTAGCGCATGTAGTAAATAACCTTGCTCGGTCACTAGGACGACGGCTTCTTTTTTAAACTCATCGCTACAGGTTTTATAAGTTCTGTTTTCAGTCATGACCGCTCCTAGTTCGACAATTTCTAGTGTGTCTTATAAAAGTGTCCGTTGCTATTAGACCCGTTCACTAACCATTTTAAGCTAAAACATATTAAGCGAGGCAAGTGGGATAAACTCCACCCAGTCGCCTTTTTTGACTGTTTTTTCTGGCGGCAGAATTACCAACCCATTAGCCCAATTAAACGCTAATAAAGAGCTGGCGCTCTGCTGCGGATAAAGCTGAACCGCACGGCTTGCTTGATAACCCGGCTCCAAGCGACCACGTAATACTTCCATTCGAGCACTGGGCTTGAGCCAATCAAAATCCGCTTGAATCCAAAGTGGCATGTAGCATTCGTCCTCAATCCCTTGGCATAACAACAAAAATGGGCGCGCAAAAAGCGAAAAATTAATCAGTGCGGCCACGGGGTTACCCGGTAAGGCTAAGATTGGTGTTTGATTCGATGCAATTTTGCCAATAGCAAACGGCTTTCCCGGCTTCATTTTCACCTGCCAGGCCTGCAGCTCACCCAACTGATTAATCGCCGCGAGAAGATGATCCTCACCGCCGACTGACACCCCGCCAGTAGTCAAAATAACATCCGCCAGCTCACTCGCTTGCTTCAGCGCATCGATGGTTGCGTCTAATGTATCCGCTACAGGCTTTACTAAAACACACTCAAATCCCAGCGCCTTAACTTGCGATTGGATTAAGTATTTGTTTGAATTATAAATACCGCCTTTGGGCAAAGGCAGGCCTGGTTCAACCAGTTCATCACCGGTATTCAACAAAGCAACCTTTAACGGCTGGTAAACGCGCAATTCAGACACTCCGGCTGATGCAAGTAAAGCAATATCTTGTGGACGCAGCTTGCGCCCGGATTTAAGCAACAAGGTTTGCGGTGCAATATCGCTACCCAATTTACGAATATGTTGCCCCAAATTCAAAGGCTGCTCAATCACTATCTCATCGCCATCACGTATTACATCTTCTTGAATAACCACCGTATCCGCACCATCCGGCACGGGCGCGCCTGTGAAAATTTGCGCACACGTATTTGACTGCAAAGCTTCGCCAACCCTGCCCGCCGCAATCCGCTGACTAATCGGTAAACGATAAGGCGGAGCACCGACTAGATCACTTGCACAAATCGCATACCCATCCATCGCACTATTATCTTGCGGTGGAATCGCTTGCTGGCTGACCAGGTCCTGCGCCAATACAAAACCCAGCGCATCACCGATACCCAGATTTAACAGCTTACAAATAGGTTGCGCCTGCGCTAACAAACGCGCTCTCGCATCGAAAAAATCAATCACTTGGTGTTTCATTGTTTAACTCCTTAAATAAAAATGAGTTATATTTTTAAATGATTTGGATTGAGTTTCACCCTACAACAAACCCTGCTCAGCCGAAATTTTATTAAAATTTATAAAGGTTTCTGATAAGTCTGATGCATCGACAACTAAGCATGAATGTGTTTTCATCCACTTATAGACTGCTAGCTGATCTTTTTCTATGGCTTTAACAATATCTGGGAGGAGGTTTCTGCTTATTTGAGAAAAAAGAGGTTGTTCTCTATGCGCATCTCTTGGAACTATGATAGAAGCTTGATCTTGATAAGAAATCAAACGTTTCACCAGGCCTGGTGGTGGCGTAGGACAGTCGCAAGGCAGACACTGTACAAATGGGGCTGAGGTATTACTAAGAACCGTTTCTATTCCAGCTAAAGGGCCCAAAAAACCATTGAGACGATCCGATAAAAGCTTTATTGGATAATTATAGTCTAAAAGGAGTGACTGATATTCTTCCAAGCGATCATTAGAAATAACCAACACTTCAAAAGTCAAACCTATATCTTGAGCTTCACTAAAAACCCAGTCTAGAACATGGCATACTAACGGCTTAGACTTCCATTTTAAAAGCCCTTTATTTTGTTTACCGACTCGTTTTCCCTGACCTCCGGCCAGAACCGCAAAACATAGCTGTACTCCCGCCTTAGTAGGCGGTACCGATGTGGTTAATAATGGATTGTTCAAACGAAATAAACCTAGTCAAAAAGCAAAACCCTGAATTAATTGCCGACTCTGATAGTGTTTTCAGGTCGATTCGGCCAAGCGGATAACTCATAAGCCATACCTAATTCAAGCCTACCCCATTGACCAAGGGTGGTTAAGGTTACATAGTTTGAAAAGATTCTATGAACATGAATACCGTCTTTTTCTTCTCGTTCATTGAACACCTGACCGTTGATAATTGCTTGACGAAGGCCATCTATTATATGCTTTAAATAAAAGAGCAAAACCATCATATGCTATTCATTTATAAATAAGTATATTTTAGGCAAAAAAACC